>NZ_JBHWMI010000051.1:0-50789 GCF_043423005.1 Qipengyuania sp.
CGGGTCAGTTCGGCAACCTTGACCATGTCGGCAACCAGCTTGGGATCGGCGCCCTCGCTTTTCGCGCCGACGATCGCTTCTTCGGTTGCGGCAGGCAGGTAGTTGAGGCCGACGACGATGTTCCAGCGGTCCATCTGGCCCTGGTTGATCGCCTGGGTCCCATGATAAAGCCCGCTGGTATCGCCAAGCCCCACGGTATTGGCGGTCGCGAACAGGCGGAAGTTGGGATCCGGCCGGATCACGCGATTCTGGTCGAGCAAGGTAAGCTTGCCCTGCTGCTCGAGCACCCGCTGGATCACGAACATCACATCGGGCCGCCCGGCATCGTATTCGTCGAACACCAGCGCGACCGGATGCTGCAATGCCCAGGGCAGCAGCCCTTCGCGAAACTCCGTCACCTGCAATCCGTCGCGCAGCACGATCGCGTCGCGCCCGATCAGGTCGATCCGGCTGATATGGGCATCGAGATTGATGCGGATGCACGGCCAGTTCAGCCGCGCTGCCACCTGTTCGATATGGGTCGATTTGCCGGTGCCGTGATATCCCTGCACCATGACCCGGCGATCATGCGCGAAGCCGGCGAGGATCGCGAGGGTGGTGTCCGGATCGAAGACGTAGCTGTCATCGCGGTCGGGCGTGCGTTCGTCGGGCTTGCTGAAGGCCGGCACCTTCCAGTCGACATCGATCCCGAAGGTTTCCCGCACGTCGAGTTCGATATCGGGCGCAGGCAGGACGGTTTTCGCGGCAGCGTCGAAGCTCTTGTCGGTCATCTCGTTCATCGCGTTCGCGACCTAGGGATGAAACGCAGGCGCGCCAAGCCTATATCGCCGCGATGGCTCCCCCCGATCCGATCGAATTCCTGCGTCAGCAGATCGTCGGCAGCGTCCGCGCGACCTTCAACGAAGGCAATGCCGATCCGCCCTCCCGGCCGCCCTCGGACGATGCGCTGTTCGAGCGCGACAGCCCGATCCGCCAGGTTCATGCCGATATCGTCGGAATGATGGTCGGCGGCATCCGCGGGCTGTTCCTGCAGATGCTTCATCCCCATGCCTTGCAGGGGGTGCTCGATTTTTCGAACTTTCGCGAGGACATGCGCGGAAGGCTCAGCCGTACGGCGCGCTTCATCGCCGACACGACCTTCGCGCACCGGGACGACGCGATGGCGGCGATCGGGCGGGTCAACCGTATCCACACCAAAATCAATGGCACCTTGCCCGACGGCACGCCCTATTCGGCGACCGATCCCGGAACCCTCGCCTGGGTTCACGTGGCCGAGGCGACGAGTTTTCTGGCCGGTTACATGCGCGTCACCCGCCCCGATATGCCGGGGTACGAACAAGACGAATACTATCGCCAGTTCGCCGTCATCGCCCGCGCGCTCAACGCCGACCCGGTGCCGACCAGCCGGCGGGAAGCGGAGGTTTTGTTCCGCGAGATGCGCGGCGAATTGCGCGGCAGCGTCGAAGCGCGCGAGGTGGCGCAATTCGTCGCCAACGTCCGCCCCGAAGGCACCCCGCCCGCGCTTCAGATCGCGATCGTGAGCGAGGCGATCTCTCTGCTGCCCCCGTTTGCCCGGTCGATGCTGGCCCTCGAACGCCCGGTCATGGGCGGCATACCGGCACGCGCAGCGACCTGGGGCGTCGGGCGCACTCTGCGGTGGGCATTCCGCCAGACCTAGGTCACCGCCATGCGGTCCGTCAGGCGAGAGCGCGCGATCGGCGCAGCAACTGATACGCCTCGACCACCCGGCCAAGCCGCGCCTCGTGCGATCGGTCGCCCCCGTTGCGATCGGGGTGATAGCGGCGAACCAGCTCGGTATAGCGCCGCCGCAGCCGCCGCTGATCGACATCGCTGCCGAGGCCCAGCATTTCCAAAGCCTCGGCCTCCTCGCGGCTGAAACGGCCGCCCTGCCCCACCTCGGCCTCGCGTGCGGCCCGGCTGCGGATACCGCGTGCGCGGGCCGCGATCGCGTCGAGCGGATCGTCGTAATCCGCCCACCGGGGCAGCCCGTCGACGCCGGCGCCAGCGCGAAAACCGGGGCTTTCGGTTCTCCAGCCCATGGCCGGCGCCTGCGCCTCGAGTATCTCGTCGGCGCTCATCCCCACGAACCAGTCGTATCCGGCATTAAATTCGCGCACATGTTCAAGGCACATCCAGCGCCATTCGCCCGGCCCGTCGAAGCCGTGGGCCGCAGTGCCCGGCGCGCGATATTCACCCGGTTCGGCGCAGAGAGGATGCTCGCACACCCGCCCGCTGTCCTGATACCGTCCGTGAAACTTTGTCTGGCGCATTCGTTGTAGGATGGGGAGCGACGGCGCCCGAGAAAACCCCGCCAGCAGGAGAATTTGCCCGATGACCGGTCCCGTGCAGCAGGAGATGGAGCGTTTGCTGATCCAGGCGTTCCGCCCGACCCGCCTCGAAGTCATCAACGACAGCGCCCGTCATCACGGACATGCGGGAGACGACGGCAGCGGCGAATCGCATTTCACCGTAGTGATCGAGGCACCCGCCTTCGCCGGAACCAACCGCGTCGAACGGCAGCGGATGGTCAATCGCGCACTTGGCGATATCCCGGGAGAGCGGGTGCACGCCCTGTCGATCCAGGCCTCGGCACCGAAGTCCTGAGCCGAACTTGCACCGGCGCGACAGTACGCGGCTCTGGACAGCGGCGGCGGAATGCCTTTCAACCCATGCAGCGCATGATCCGCCGCCACGAGGAGCGTAACACCGCATGAGCCCCTTTGACCTGTTGCTGACCCCGACGACCCACGATCTTGGCCAGTTCGAGGTCCGACGGGTGCTTCCGGCCCGCGCGCGACGAATGATCGGGCCGTTCATCTTCGTCGACGAATTCGGTCCGGCACAGCTCGATCTCGGGGCCGGGATGGATGTTCGCCCGCATCCGCATATCAATCTGGCCACCGTCACCTGGCTGTTCGAAGGCGCGATCGACCATCGCGACAGCATCGGCAGCCATGCGACCATCCGGCCCGGGCAGGTCAATTTGATGACTGCGGGGCGCGGGATCGTCCATTCCGAACGCTCGCCCGGCGCCGAACGTGCAGCCGGGCCGCGGCTGTACGGGATGCAGACGTGGCTGGCCCTTCCCGACGGGCGCGAGGAGATTGATCCGGCCTTCGAGGCCGTGACCGACCTCCCCATCGTCGAGGACAGCCGTTCGCGCGCCACCGTCATCATGGGCGAACTGTGGGGTGAGCGCGCGCCAACGACCACCCATTCCCACACCATCTATGCCGAAATCGTCCTTGGCCCCGGCGGCTGCCTGCCGATCGAGGACGATGCCGACGAACGGGCAGTCATGCTCGTCGGCGGGGAGGCGAGCGTCGATGGCCATGCGCTCGAGCTGTATCAGCTGGCGGTCCTTGCCCCCGGCCGCGAGATGACCCTGGCAAGCAAGGACGGCGGGCGAATCATGCTGCTGGGCGGCGAAGCGTTCGAGACGAAGCGTCACGTCTGGTGGAACTTCGTCAGTTCCAGCCGCGAGCGGATCGAACAGGCCAAGGCCGACTGGCGCGAGCAGCGCTTCCCGCTGGTACCGGGCGATACCGAGGAACGCATCCCGCTGCCCGAAGGCCCACCCAAGACGGTCACCTATCCATGAGCGTCGAGCCCGCCCAACTGGACGGAAAGACTGCATGGATCACCGGTGCATCGCGCGGCATCGGCGCAGCATTGGCCCGCGAAACGGCGGCGCGAGGTGCGGCCGTGATCCTTTCGGGCCGCGATACCGCCCGGCTGAAAGAGGTGGCAGGCGAATTGCCGGGAAATGCGCTGGTGCTGCCGTTCGACGTGCGCGACACCGACGCGATGCACGAAGCCACGCGGGCGGCGACGTCATGGCGCAGCGGCGTCGACCTCTTCGTTGCCAATGCCGGCGTTTCGCAGCGTAGCGCCGCGCTCGAAACCGCCCCGCAGGTTTACAGGGATATCATCGAGATCGATCTCATCGCGCAGATCGCGGCGACGCAGGCGCTCTTGCCCCACATGGCCTCACGCGGTGAAGGGCGGCTGGTGTTCATCAGTTCCATCGCCGGCAAGGTCGGGGTGCCGCTGCGCACGGCCTATTGCGCGGCCAAGCATGGGCTTATCGGCTACGCCGATGCGCTGCGCGCGGAACTCAGCCAGAGCGGCGTTTCGGTCCACGTCGTGTGCCCCGGCTCGGTCGCGACCGATGTCAGCCGCAACGCCTTGCAGGCCGATGGTTCGCGCCGCGGGGTCAGCGACAAGGCGATCGATGGCGGGCTGCCGCCAGGCGAGGCTGCCCGGGAGATGCTCGATGCGATCCTGCGGGGCGAGCGCGAGATCATCGTCGCGCGCGGGTTCGAGCAGGCCATGGGCGAGACGCGCCGCACACCCGAGGCATTGCTAGACCAGGTCGCGGCGATGGTCGCCAGCGGCTACATGGATCGATTGAAAGCGGACCGATGAGCGCAGATGGCGCACAGCGGTTCGAACTGCCGAACGGCATCGCGCTCGACTATTCCGATACGGGGCCGCAGGATGCGCCGGCCTTGATCTTCCTGCACGGCTTTCCCGAAAACCGGCACAGCTGGCGCCACCAGATCGCGCATCTTTCCGACCGGTTCCGCTGTATCGCGCCCGATCAGCGCGGCTATGCCGGTTCGTCGAAACCTGCGGGGGTGGGGAGCTACCGGGCAGACCAGCTGGTGGGCGATATCTTCCTGCTCGCCGCCGAATTGGCGGTCGAACGGTTCACCATCGTCGGTCACGATTGGGGCGGCGCCATAGCGTGGGGCGTGGCGATGGCAGGTCAGGCGAATGGTAAGGTTGGCAGGGCGGTGATCGCCAACGCCCCGCACCCGGCCATCTTCCAGCGATTGCTCTATACCGACCCGGCGCAGCGACAAGCGAGCCAATACATGCGCGCCTTCCGCGATCCGGCGAGCGACGCACTGGTGGAGCAAGCGGGCCTCGGCGCATTGCTCGAACGCGAGATCAGCTGGGACGCGGCCGCGCGGATGGAACCGGACGAACGCGCGCTCCTCGAACGGCAATGGCAGGACCGCGAGGCAGCCATCGCGATGCTGAACTGGTATCGCGCCAGTCCGGTCGACGTGCCTGCACCCGATGCGCCCTATGCCCTCCCCCCGGGCTTCGCGCCCTATGCCGCCCCGCGCCTGACAATTCCCACGCTGGTGATCTGGGGTATGGAGGACCGCGCGCTTCCGCCCGCCAACATCGCCGGGCTCGACACGCTCATTGACGATCTCATCGTACACGAGGTGCCGGGAGCGGGGCATTTCGTCCAGTGGGAGGCCCCGCGTGAAGTCAACCGTGCGCTCGATGCCTTTCTTGAGGCGACGGCCTACTAGCCGCCCAGCCATTTTACCCACCGTCCGTGGGGATGCGCATTCGCCAGATGCGTTTCGTCCTCGCCGCCCGGCCAGTAGCGAACGCGCAATTCGTGAGCGAAGGTCTGGCGGTTGGTCTCCAGCGCGACCCAGGCGAGCGGGCTATCCCGACCCGCTCTGTCCCCGGCTGCCTCGATGGCGGCGACACACCGGGCCTGTTCGGCATCCTCCATGTATTGCCACATGATCGAGTGCATGACCGCGCGGGTAATGCCGGGCCGCTGCGGCTGCCGAAACATGGTTTCGAGCCAGGAAGCGGCGTTCGCCTTGTCGATCCGGGGCGGGGTTTCGCGGGCCAGCGCGATGGCGGCGTCCATGCGCGCCATGCGTTCGGGAGCGTCCGGCCAGATGTAGGCTTTAAGCCGAAGTGCCTGATCGGGATCGCTCAGATCGACTGGGGCAATATCGCAGCCCCTTGCATCCGCGATGCAGGGGGCGCTGGCCGGGGGCGAAGCACCGCGCCATTCCGGCGCAATGTGCATGGCACTCTGCACAGGGCCGACGACCGTCTTGCCGAGGCGGTAGCGATAGCGGCCCATCATCGTGTTGATCCCGGCAATCGCACCGATTTCCAGGAGGCTGAAACGCGCCGTCGTCCGCCCATCGGCAAGCCACAGGAGCGCCGCCATGAAGCTCGCTGAACGCCCCGCCTCGTTGGTCTGCAGCGGACTGCCGAGCCAGGGGAGCAGCCGCGCGTCGAACCGCTTCAGGAGGTCGCCCACCAGTACATCGATATCGGCCTGATCGGTCAGCTGTCCGTCATAGACCCGCTCCAGCTGCGGGGCATCGCCGGTCAGCATGAGGTGATGCAGGCCGCCGGCAATGCGCAGGGGCATCGCGTCGCGCAGGCTGAGTCCCTCCCACCCCAGGATCCGCCGTGCGGTGACGGAACTGCCTTCCTCCAATGCGAGCATCGCGCGAATGATACGCGCTGTTCCCGGGGCGCCGTTACGCGCTGCATGGTCCGCCTGCCATGCGATCGCGTCCGCGACCGATACGGTGTCCATGACCCCGCGCTGATCCATATGCGTTGCCCTTTCCGGCCGCCGTGCCTATCTGCGCGCTTCGCCATGCCCAGCCCGCTGATCTTTGCCGTCCCCAAGGGGCGTATCCTCGATGAGGCGCTGCCGGTGATGGCACGGGCCGGAGTGGTGCCGGATGCCGCCTTTCACGACAAGGCAAACCGCGCGCTCACGTTCGAAACCACCCGCGCAGACATGCGCATCATCCGCGTGCGCGCGTTCGACGTTGCCACCTTTGTGGCGCATGGCGCGGCGCAGCTGGGGATCGTGGGGTCCGACGTGATCGAGGAGTTCGACTATGCCGAACTGTACGCGCCCGTCGATCTCGACATCGGCCATTGCCATCTTGCGGTCGCCTATCCGCGCGGCGACGACGCCGTCGCAGGTGCCAGCCATTTGCGGGTCGCGACCAAATATCCCAACATCACCCGCCGCCATTTCGAGGCGCAGGGCATCCAGGCCGAATGCGTCAAGCTCAACGGCGCGATGGAGATCGCCCCCGAACTGGGCCTGGCCGGACGCATCGTGGATCTGGTCAGCACCGGGACGACCTTGCGCGAGAACGGACTGGTCGAGGCCGACCGCATCCTCGCCGTATCGGCGCGGCTGATCGTGAACCGCGCGGCTTGGAAGACCGACCCTCGCGTGGGCCAGCTGGTCGAGGCGTTCCGTGAAACCTGTCTTCAGACGGATACGCTGCAATGCGCTTCCTGACGGCGGGCGATCCCGGGTTCTCGGAGGCCTTCGACCGCGTGGTGCGCGATCGGCGGGAAAGCGATGCCGACGTATCGCGCGACGTCGCGGCAATCCTCAACGAGGTGCGCGAGCGCGGTGACGAAGCGCTAGTCGAATATACGATGCGGCTCGACGGTCATCGCCTCGGGGCCGAGAGCGGGTGGTCGGTCTCGCCTGAGGAATGTGCAGCGGCCTATGCCGGCCTTGAGCCGGCGCTGCGCGATGCGCTCGATCTGGCCGCAGGACGCATCGCGGCATATCATCGGGGCCAGCTTCCCCAGGACCGCGACTATACCGACGATGTGGGAATGCGCCTCGGCGCGCGCTGGCGACCGGTGGATGCGGCGGGGCTCTACGTCCCCGGCGGGAGGGCGGCCTATCCCTCGTCGCTGCTGATGAATGCCATTCCCGCCAAGGTTGCCGGCGTCGGGCGGCTGGTCGTCACCACCCCCACTCCCAAGGGCGAGGCCAACCCGCTCGTGCTGGCGGCGGCACATCTTGCCGGCGTCGACGAGGTGTGGCGCATCGGCGGCGCACAGGCGATCGCGGCGCTGGCCTACGGCACCCGCCGGATCGCACCGGTCGATGTCGTCACCGGCCCCGGCAACGCCTGGGTGGCAGAGGCAAAGCGCCAGCTTTACGGCGTGGTCGGGATCGACATGGTTGCCGGGCCGAGCGAAATCCTCGTCATTGCCGACCGGCACAACGATCCCGAATGGATTGCGGCCGACCTTCTCAGCCAGGCCGAGCACGATCCTGCCAGCCAATCCATCCTCATCACCGACGACCGCGCCTTCGCCGCCCAGGTGGAGGACGCCATCGACGTGCAGATGGTGCGTCTCGCCTCGGCCCGGATTGCACAGGAAAGCTGGGAAAGGCATGGTCTGATCATCGTCGTCAGCGATCTTGCCGATGCCGTCCCCCTCGCCAACCGGTTAGCGGCGGAGCATGTGGAACTGGCAGTCGCCGATCCCGAGGCGCTGTTTACCGGCCTGCGTCATGCCGGCAGCGTCTTTCTGGGGCGGCATACGCCCGAGGCGGTCGGTGATTATCTGGCCGGCCCCAATCATGTCCTTCCCACCGGCCGCAGGGCACGTTTTTCCAGCGGGCTGTCGGTGCTCGATTTCATGAAGCGCACGAGTTTTATCGGGGCGACCCCGGACGCGCTGGCCGCAGTCGGCCCAGCCGCCATCAGGCTGGCCGAGGCCGAGGGGCTGCCTGCCCATGCGCTGTCCATTGCAAAGAGGCTTACGTGACCGTTAATCCCCGTTCTCAGGCCCGTAGCGCCGCCCGCCTGGGCGCCGTTCAGGCATTGTATCAGCTGGAGATGGAGAGGACGCCGACCGCGCGACTACTCGATGAATTTCACCAGCACCGGCTGGGCAAGACCATCGAGGATACCGAGTTCGCGGCCGCCGACGTTGCCTTCTTCGACGACGTCGTGCGCGGCGTCGAGGCGCGCCGGTCCGAGATCGACGAGCGTATCGCAAGCCATCTCGCCCAAGGCTGGGCGCTTGCGCGGCTGGACCGGACGATGCTGCAGATATTGCGCGCCGGCACCTACGAACTTCTCGCCCGTCCCGACGTCCCCAGGGCTGCCGCGATCAGCGAATATGTCGATGTCGCCAAGGCCTTTTTCGAGGATCGCGAGGCGAAGTTCGTCAATGGCGTGCTCGATGCGGTGGCGCGGGATATCGCCCCCGCAGACTAGGGATCGGCGCGGTCGATGAAGGTCAGCGGAATATCGATCCGCTGCGCCCACGCATTTTCCTCGTGCTCGGCGCCGAAGAACGCCCGGCTTTCATAGGCCGGTCCGCGCCACCCACGCTGCGCCATCATCGCGTCGAACGCTTCGAAAAAGGGTGGGTAGAACGCATCGAGCGTCGCGGTGCCGTGATCGATGTAGATCCGGTTGCGGGCAGGATCGAGCCGGGTTTGCGCGAAATAGCTGGCGAATGCATCCGCCACCTGCGCCGCCCGTCTGGCTGGTTCACCCTGATCGGGCGCGGCAAGCGGAAGGTGGGTGGACAGGCCGGCGGCCTGCCCGAACACATCGGGATATTCCGCCATCAGGTAGATGCTCATCAAGCCGCCCATCGATGAACCCATGACGGCGGTATCGGAGGCTGTGGGGAGCGTGCGAAAGGCGGCGTCGACCCGGGGCTTGAGCGTGCGCGCGATCATGGCCGCATAGCGATCGCCTCGCAGCGCCGGACCTGCCTTAATACCCTCGACGTCGATAGTCCTGACCGCCTCGCGGATCTCGGCAGGCAGATGCTCCATCAGCTTTTGCGGAAACAGCGTCTGGTAGCGGTTTGCCGGGCTGCGAAGTCCGACGACGATCCATTCGCGCAGGTCGCCCCTTGCGGCCATCCGCGTCACCGCCTCGTCGATTTGCCATTCCTTGTTGAAGTTCGATAATCGCGGATCGAAGATGTTTTCTGCATCGTGCATGTAGACCACCGGAAACCGCCGTTCCGGATGCAGCGCATAACCTTCTGGCAGCCAGACCCAGATATCCGTCACCCCGACCTCGCGGGCGGGGGCATGGTCCGGCCACCAGACGATGGTGCCGCTGGACGGCGTCGGAACGGCGGGCCGGGGCGGGGCATCGCTCTGGGCGAATGCGGGCGACGCCAATCCCATCGTGAGGGCGATCAGGATGCGCAAGACTGGTGACATGCCGCAATCTCCATGCGATGCGCCTTACCCATATGAGCAAAGGTGGGGCCGCACAAAGGCGATGACGGGCGAGTTCGGGTTCATCGCTGCCTTGCGGTCCCTGGCGAACCATCCCGCCGCACGGGACCTGATGGACGATGCCGCAGTCCTCGAGGTCGGCGGCGAAACACTCGTGCTGACCCACGATACACTGTGCGAGGGAGTTCACATCCGCCGGGATGAGGATCCGGCGGACATCGCATGGAAGCTGGTGGCCGTGAACCTCTCCGATCTAGCCGCCAAGGGCGCGGTTCCGCTCGGCCTGCTGCTCACGCACAGCCTTGGAGACAGCGCTGGCGATGCCCGTTTCGTCACCGGGCTCGGCGAGGTCATGGCGGCCTATGATGTCCCGCTGCTGGGCGGCGATACCGTGCGCGCCGAAGGGCCGCGGGCGTGGAGCTGCACCGCAATCGGACGCGCCGCCCACACGCCGGTCCCGGCGCGCACGGGGGCACGCGAAGGCGATGCGATCTATGTCACCGGCGCAGTCGGGCTGGCCATGCTGGGCCTTGCCGAAGGCGAGCGCGGCACCGGCAGCGCGGCCGATCTGGCCTATCGCCGCCCCCGTCCGCTGCTGGCGGAAGGCTGCGCGCTGGCCCCGGTCGTCACGGCGATGATGGACATCTCCGACGGCCTGCTGCTGGATGCGGCACGGATGGCACGCGCCAGCGCCGTGACCTTCGATCTTCACGCCGGTCGGATCCCGCTGGCCGATCCCGGGCGCGCGCAGGAATGCATGACCTGGGGCGACGATTACCAGCTACTCTTTACCGCCGATAAGCGGACCTCGCTGCCGGTCGGCGCCCACCGGATAGGCACGGTGATCGCGACCCGCGCAGACCCCCTGAGGCTGGACGGCCAAGACCCCGGGATCGATCGGCTCGGCTATATTCACTAGCGGCTGGACACACTCGCTTATCAAGCGCCCTTGCCACGCAACATTCGCTCTATATACCTCCCGTTCATAATATAGAGTTTCCTCGCGCCCGTGGTTGGCCAAGGGGAAGCCAGCAAAGGGAGGCTTTCATGGATCTTGTGCTGATTTCCATCGCACTGGGACTGCTTGCGATCGTCTACGGCTTCGTCACCAGTCGGCAGGTGCTCAACAGCGGCGCGGGCAATGCGCGCATGCAGGAAATCGCGGCTGCGATCCAGGAAGGGGCGCAGGCCTATCTCAAGCGGCAATACACCACCATCGCCGTGGTCGGCGTGGTGGTTGCCGTGCTGGTCTATGTTTTCCTCGGCTCCATTCCGGCCATCGGTTTCGTGATCGGCGCCATCCTGTCGGGGGTGGCCGGCTTTATCGGAATGAACATTTCGGTCCGCTCCAACGTCCGCACCGCCGCTGCCGCGCAGAGCGGGCTGCAACAGGGCCTGACCCTCGCCTTTCGCGCCGGTGCCATCACCGGGATGCTGGTCGCCGGGCTGGCCCTGCTCGCGATCGCCGCCTTCTTCGGCTATCTCGTCGGCGTCGCCGGCTACGCCCCCAACAGCCGCCCGGTGATCGACGGACTGGTCGGGCTAGCCTTCGGCGCCTCGCTGATCTCGATCTTCGCGCGGCTTGGCGGCGGCATCTTCACCAAGGCTGCGGATGTCGGCGCGGATCTCGTCGGCAAGGTCGAAGCCGGCATTCCCGAAGACGATCCCCGCAACCCCGCCGTCATTGCCGACAACGTGGGCGACAATGTGGGAGACTGCGCCGGCATGGCGGCCGACCTGTTCGAAACCTACGTGGTGACCGTCGGCGCGACGATGGTTTTAACCGCGCTGTTGTTCGGCGGCGTGGGCGACCTTCTGCTACCCATGATGGCGCTGCCGCTGCTGATTGGCGGTGCGTGCATCGTGACCAGCATCATCGGCACGTATTTCGTCCGCCTCGGGCGTGGCCGACCGAACGTGATGGGGGCGATGTACAAGGGTTTTCTCGTCACCGCGCTGCTGTCGATCCCGCTGATCTGGCTGGCGATCAACTTCGCGCTGGGCGGGATGGATACCACGATCCTGCCCAGCTTCGAAGATGTCGCAGGCGGACAACCTATCGCCGAGGAAGGGCTGGCCGAGCAGGTGATCGGCTTCAGCGGCTGGGATCTGTTTTTCTGCTCTTTGCTTGGCCTAGCGATTACCGGGATCATCATCTGGATCACCGAATATTACACGGGGACCAATTTCCGCCCGGTACGCTCGATCGCCAAAGCCTCGGAAACGGGCCATGGCACCAACGTCATCCAAGGGCTTGCGATCAGCCTTGAATCGACAGCGCTGCCGACGCTTGTCATCGTGACGGGGATCATCGTCGCCTTCCAGTTCGCGGGCCTGATCGGAATCGCCTATGCCGCGACTGCGATGCTGGCGCTGGCCGGGATGGTGGTCGCCCTTGACGCCTACGGACCAGTGACGGACAATGCCGGCGGCATCGCCGAGATGGCCGGGCTGGATGACAGCGTGCGCGAGAAAACCGACCTGCTCGACGCGGTGGGCAATACCACCAAAGCCGTAACCAAGGGCTATGCGATCGGTTCGGCCGGGCTTGCGGCACTGGTGCTGTTCGCCGCCTACACCACTGACCTGGGCGAGTTCTTCCCTGATATCGACGTCGATTTCAGTCTCGAAAATCCCTATGTGATCGTCGGTCTCCTGCTCGGCGCCCTGCTGCCGTATCTGTTCGGCGCGATGGGCATGACGGCGGTAGGCCGTGCCGCTGGCGATGTGGTCAAGGATGTGCGCGAACAGTTCGCGTCCGATAGCGGCATCATGGCCGGCACCAGCAAGCCCAACTACGCCCGCACAGTCGATCTGGTAACCAAGGCGGCGATCAAGGAGATGATCCTGCCCTCGATGCTGCCGGTGCTGGCGCCGATCGTGGTCTATTTCACGATCACGATGATCGCCGGCCAGGCCAACGGCTTCGCCGCGCTGGGCGCGCTTCTGCTTGGCGTGATCGTCGGCGGGCTGTTCGTCGCCCTGTCGATGACTGCCGGCGGCGGCGCATGGGACAATGCCAAGAAATACATTGAGGACGGCCATCACGGCGGCAAGGGCAGCGAGGCGCACAAGGCCGCGGTGACCGGGGATACCGTAGGCGATCCCTACAAGGATACCGCAGGCCCGGCCGTCAATCCGATGATCAAGATTACCAATATCGTCGCGCTGCTGCTGCTGGCCGCTCTCGCAGCGGGCTGAACCGGGGGCGCGCCCCCATGGCGGGGCGGCAGGTGCGCGACGGGCGCATCCGCCGCCCCGCTCTTTATTGCCGACGCGGTCGCCTTTGCGCGTCCTGCGGTGCGCTGGCCCGTTCGCTGCAAGCGCCCTCTTCACCCGAGCAATGCTGGACAGCCCGCGCATAAATACTGCGGCCCCGCCGCAAACCGTTAACTCTGTTCGTTAAACGCCGGGTAACGCCGATACTGCCTTACACAGCATACTTTACCGGATTTACACCACTTATCGGGGTTTTCACTAGGGTAACCGTTAACCCCTCTCGTCTATTCGACGTCCGACACACGAACGGGGACGACGAATGCGGGTATCTCAGAACAGGGTGGCAATGGTTTACGAAGACCTCGCCCAAAGATTTACTCTCGCCCCCAAGGATTTTTCTTTCGGAGCCTCGTTTGCTCCCGCCTTCGCCGCGGGCGGCACAAGCGCGCGAGCGCTGGCCATTTACGAGATCCAGGGCGCCGGGCATACATCGGCCTATGCCGGCACCGCGGTCGTCACGCGCGGCATCGTCACGGCGATCGATCGGGGTGGCTTCTGGCTGCAGGCGGCACAGGGGGATGGCAACGCCGCGACGTCGGACGCAATCTTCGTCGCCCATTCGACGGCCCGGATCGCAATCGGCGATGCGGTGCAGGTCGCCGGCACGGTCAGCGAGGCGGTCCGCGGTGCGGGCCTCACGATCACGACCCTCAATGCAACCGGCCTGACGATCGAAAGCCACGGCAACACGCTTCCGGATGCCGTCGTGATCGGTGAGCATGGCATCCTGCCGCCCACCGAAACGATCGAGGATGATGGCCTGACCTCCTTCGATCCAACGACGGACGGCCTCGACTTCTGGGAATCGCTGGAAGGGATGCGGGTCACTCTGGAGACCCCGCAGGCGATCACCAATACCGATCGCTTCGGCGAAACGGAGCTGATCGTTTCGCACGGCGCGGGCAGTACCGGCCTGTCCGATCGCGGGGCGTTGACGATCTCGGCGGGCGACTGGAACCCCGAGATGATCCAGCTCGACGACCGCCTGTTCGACCAGCCTTTCCTCACGATCGGGGACCGGCTCGATAGTGTCACCGGCATCCTCGGCTATGGCTACGACCGCTACGAACTGGTCGCGACCGGCACCGCGGTGGTTACAGCAGACGTCACCCTGACGCGCGAGGTTACGGGGCTGACCGGCGATGCCAATCACCTTACCGTCGCCAGCTACGATCTCTCCAACCTTGATCCGCACGACGTGCGCTTCGCGCTGGTCGCGAGCGACATTGTCGGCAATCTCGGCGCGCCCGACGTGCTGGCGGTCCAGCGGCTGCAGGATCCGGATGGCACCGGCACCGGCAGCGACCTGTCCGGGCACCCGACGGCCGACCGGCTGATCGAGGCGATCTTCCAGCAAAGCGGCATCCGCTACGTCTATGTCGAGGTCGCACCGGCCGCTGCGAACTCAACCGCCGGGCAGGAAAACGGCAACGTTCGCAACGGCTATTTCTACCGCGCGGACCGGGTCGAACTGATCGAGGGCAGCCTCCACACCATCGACCATCCGGTGTTCGCGGGAACGCGCAACCCGCTGGTTGCCACATGGCAGTTCAATGGCGAAAACGTGACCACGGTGAACGTTCATTTCACCACCCGCTTCGGCAGCGATCCGCTATGGGGGGACGAACAGAACCCCTACCACGCCGGCACGATCATGCGCACCCGCCAAATCGCGGCGGTGGATGAATACATCGAGGATCTGCTCTCGGCCGATCCGTCCGGCAATGTCATGCTGACGGGCAGCTTCGGCGGCTATCTCTTCGAGCCCGCGCAGGCTCGGCTTACCGATGACGGCCTGCTGACCAACCTTGCCACCTGGCTACCGGAAACCGAACGCTACAGCCGCATTGTCGATGGCAATGCGCAGCTGTCGGACAATACGCTGGTAAGCGGCGGGCTCGCCGGACGCGCGCAATACGATATCGTGCATTTCAATTCCGAGTTTGCAGGCCTTGGTCGCAACGGTCCGGCCGACGGGCAGGTAACCCGTTTCTATCTTCCGAATGCGCCGGAAAACGTCCGCCTCTCGGGCAATACCGTGGTCGAAAACGCTGCGGTCGGCACCGTCGTGGGCCGTCTCATGGCCGACGACACGCTGGGCGACACCTTGCGTTTCAGCCTGCTCGACAATGCCGGTGGGCGTTTTGCCGTCGATCCGGTGACCGGGATCGTCACCACGCTGGTCGTGCTCGATCACGAGAGCCTTTCGCGCTTCGAGGTGACCGGACAGGTTACCGACAGCGCCGGCCTCTCCGCCTCGGCGAGGTTGGACGTGACGGTCACCGATGCCAACGATGCCCCCGTCGCCAGCGGAGACCAATTGCGCATAAGCGAGGGTATGGCGAGCACCAACCTGACTGCCCACCTCCTCGGCAACGATACGGATCCAGATGGCGGGCGCCTGGTCATCGTCAGCGTCGACGGCACCGGCACGGCCGGCCGGGTCGAATTCGATGCGGCGAGCCAGACATTGCGCTATTTCGCACAAGGCACCACCATCGGTGGGCTCGGCGCGGGCGACACGCTGCTCGACACCTTTACCTACACGGTGCGCGACGAAAGCGGCGCCACCCATACTGCCCGTGTCGCGGTGACGATCGACGGGGTCGCCGATGACCTGGTCCTGCGCGGTGGCAACGGCAATGATCTGCTGGTGGGGGGGGCGGGCAATGATCGCCTCTACGGCGAGAACGGTACCGATACCTTGCGCGGCGACGCGGGGCGCGACTGGCTCGACGGCGGCAGGGGCAACGACACGCTCACCTGCGGCGCCGGGGCGGACGTCTTCGTCATCGATCAGGCCTCGGGACACGACACCATTACCGACTTTACGTGGGGCGAGGATTCGCTGTGCAATCCGGACCACCTCGGGATCAAGAGCTGGTCGCTTGCCGATGTCGACCGCGACGGAAAGCTCGATCTTACGCTGCAATTCGACAAGGGTGCCAAGCTGACGCTTCTGGGCGTGCTCGACCTTGGCGCGGCCATCAGCGCGGGGACGGCGCTGGTCAACAGCCTCATCTTCACCGATCGCAGCGGGGCGGACAGCCTGTCGTCGGCCCCCGGCCATGCCGCGTTCGAACCGTCGGGTGCGCTCGATACGGCCGCCGGGGCGCCGGGCAGCCTGAGCCTGCTACCCGATCACCTGACCGGCGCCGACCTGCTGTTCTGATACCGCCGCGCCGGGTGGGCCCGCCTACCCGCCCGCGTGATAGAAATCGTAGATCTGGCGCGCCACGCCCTCGCTGATACCGGGGGCGCGCTTGAGATCGTCGAGCGCGGCGGCGCGCACCTTGCCGGCGGTGCCGAAATGCAGCAGCAGGGCACGCTTGCGCGAAGGACCGATGCCGGGAATTTCGTCGAGCGGGCTTGCGCTGATCGCCCGGCTGCGCTTGGCGCGATGCGCGCCGATGGCATAGCGATGGACTTCGTCACGCAGGCGCTGGAGGTAGAACAGCACCGGTGAATTCACCGGCAGCGTCTTTTCCCGCCCGTCGGGAAAGTGAAACACCTCGCGCCCTTCGCGCCCGTGATGCGGCCCCTTGGCGATGGCGATCAGCGGCACGTCCTCGATCCCCATTTCCGCGAGCGTATCGCGGACGGCGGACATCTGGCCCTTCCCCCCGTCGATCAGTATGAGGTCGGGCCAGACAGTCTCATGCCCCGGCTGCCGGGCGGCCTTGCGCGCCGGCGTAGGCTCAGATGGGGTCACGGCGCCCTCTGACAGGTCCACGCCTCCCGCCCCGCCATCGCCGAAATCCTTTTCGGCAAGCGTCCGGAACCGCCGCGCCATGACCTCGCGCAACATGCCGAAATCATCGTTGGTTTGCGCGGTGCGGATGTTGAACTTGCGATACTGGCCCTTCTCGAACCCCTCGCCCGAGGCCACCACCATCGCGCCCAGAGCCTTGTCGCCCTGGATATGGCTGTTGTCGTAGATCTCGATCCGCTGCGGCACATCATCGAGCTCGAGAAATTCGGCCATTTCCCGCATGATGGTCGCCTTGGTGCCGCTTTCGGCCAGCCGCCGGTCGAGTGCCTCGACCGCGTTACGCTGCGCCTGCGCCATCAACCGCCGCCTGGTGCCCCGCTGCGGGATCGCAATCGCCACCCCGTGCCCCGCCTTCTCGCACAGGGCCTCTGCGATCAGGTCCTGTTCCGGCAGTTCGCGGTCGACCAGAATGTTTCGCGGGGGCGGGACTTCTTCGTAAAATTGGAGAAGTACGTCGGCCAGAACCTCGGCCTCGTCGACTTCGCCGGTGTTGCGGGGGAAGAACGCGCGGTGGCCCCAGTTCTGCCCGCCGCGAACGAAGAAGGCCTGCACCCCGATCTGTCCGCCCTTGGCCGCGAGCGCGAAGATATCGGCATCGCCAACCCCGCTTGCGTTGATCGCCTGGCTGCCTTGAATGAACGTCGCCGCGCGCAACCGGTCGCGCAGGATCGCCGCGGTCTCGAAGTCGAGCTGCTCCGCAGCGGTCGCCATCTGCCGTTCGATCCGCGCCTGGACGGCGCTGGACTTGCCCGACAGGAACTCCTTCGCCTCGCCCACCAGACTGGCATAGCCCGCCGCGTCGATCCGCCCCACGCACGGGGCCGAACAGCGCTTGATCTGGTAAAGCAGGCACGGACGGTCCCGATTGTTGAAGAAGCTGTCGGTGCAGCTGCGCAGCAGGAACAGCTTCTGCAAGGCGTTCAATGTCTTGTTGACCGAACCGGCGCTGGCGAAAGGACCATAATATTCGCCCTTCGCCCGCCGTGCGCCGCGGTGCTTCTGGATGCGCGGAAACGGATGATCGGCGCGCAGCAGGATAAAGGGAAAGCTCTTGTCGTCGCGCAACAGGACGTTGAACGGCGGCCGGTAGCGCTTGATCAGCTGCGCCTCGAGCAGCAGCGCCTCGGCCTCGGAATTGGTGACCACGATCTCCATCCGCCGGGTCTGGCTGACCATGCGCTTCAGGCGGTTGGAGAGGGCCTTGACCTGGGTGTAGTTCGCCACCCGCGCCTTGAGGCTGCGGGCCTTGCCGACATAGAGGACATCGCCCCGCGCATCGAGCATCCGGTACACCCCGGGCCGCGGCTTCAGCGTGCGTACCGTCGCCCGGATGGCCTCCACGCCGGCTTCGATATCGGGCTGCGCACCGGCAACGGTCTGCGTTGCGTTTGCTTCGTGGAAACGCTCCTCGCCGCGGGGATGATGGGGGGAACCTGCCTTGGTGCGGGACATGGGCGGCAGATAGGGCCGATCTCGCGCCGATGCCAGCCCCGCAGCGGGGTGATGGGCGGGGACGAGAGGCTCGGCGAGGTAGCGGTCCGCAAGTGCTTGCACGGGCCGTCGTTTGCGGGCACCGCCCGGCGATGAATCAGTCCCGGATCGAGCCGCCCCGCACCGTCGGCTTCGTCGGCACCGCGCTGTTCCCGCTGAACGGCATGATCGGCGCCGGCATCTTTGCCCTGCCAGCCGTACTCTATACCGCGGTCGGCGGGTTCGCGCCGTGGCTGATGTTGATCGGCGGCATCCTCTTCCTGCCGCTGGCGCTGTGCTATGCCTGGATGGCCGGGCGTTTCGAGCACAGCGGTGGCTCGGTGCTTTATGGCGAGGCCGCATTCGGGCGTTTCGTCGGCTTTCAGGCGGGCTGGGCGCGGTATGCGAGCGGGATCGTCACCGCGGCGGCTAACGCGCATGTCATGATCGCCTATCTTGCCGCCCTCTTTCCGGCGTTGGAGGGACCGGTCGCCGCATCGCTTGCGGTGGCATTCGTCATCGCGCTGATCACCGTGATCAACATCCTCGGGATGCGCGCCTCGGTCGGCACGTTGGGCCTGCTGACCGCGATCAAGCTGTTGCCGCTGGGTGCGCTGGTGATTTCGGCACTGTTCGCTGGCGGGGATCTCGGCCGGATCACTCTGCCGCAGTTCAGTGCGGTGGAGAGCGTCATCCTCCTCACCTTCTACGCCTTCATCGGCTTCGAAGTGGTGGTCGACACGGCGGGAGAGATGCGCAATCCGAAGCGCGACATTCCGCGGGCCATCGTGGCAATGGTGATGACGGTCACGCTGCTCTACATGGCGATGATCTGGGCCTTCATCCTGATCGGACCGGAAACCGCGGATGAGACCAATGCACTGGCCGGCGCCGCACGCGCATCGATGGGCCCCATCGGCGCGCTCGCGATCGTGCTGGCGGCCAGCTTCTCCATCGGAGCGAACAGCTTTGCCGCGGGCATCGCCTTGCCGCGCCTGTCTTACGGCATGGCTGAACGCGGACTGCTGCCGCGCTGGTTCGAATATGTTCATCCGCGTTATTTCACGCCGTCGAACTCGAT
This sequence comes from Qipengyuania sp., assembly GCF_043423005.1. Taxonomy (GTDB): domain Bacteria; phylum Pseudomonadota; class Alphaproteobacteria; order Sphingomonadales; family Sphingomonadaceae; genus Qipengyuania. The sequence continues at coordinate 19,453 of NZ_JBHWMI010000051.1, forward strand.
CCTGTTCTACGGCGTGATGGCGATCCTGTTCGGACTGTGGGAAGGGTTCGAACTGCTGGCGGTGGCGGGGACGCTGATCCGCCTGATCACCTACATCGTCGTCAGCCTTGCCCTGCCCGTTCTCGAGCACCGCGAGGGGCGGATCGTGCCGCTTCACCTTGCCTGCGCACTGTTCGCGGTGGCATCCTCGATCTTCATCGCGTTCCAGGCCGAGCCGCGGGCGTGGATCGTCCTCGGCGGTCTGCTGGCGGGCGGCGCCCTGCTATACTGGATAGCCGCCCGGCAGGAGCCGGAATTTCCCATCGAACAGGCCTGATACGATGGCCGCACATGACGCGATCATCCTCGGCGGAGGCGCGGCAGGGCTGATGTGTGCCGCGCGCGCTGCACAGGCGGGCAAGAGGGTGGTGGTGCTAGAACGGGCCGAAACGGTCGGCAGAAAAATCCTCATCTCCGGCGGCGGACGATGCAATTTCACGAATATCGGCACCAGTCCGGCGAACTATCTTTCGGCCAATCCTCATTTCGCCAAGAGCGCGCTCGCCCGCTACACGGCGCGCGATTTCCTCGATCTGGTCGAGCGCCACGGCATCGCCTGGCATGAAAAGACCCTCGGTCAGCTGTTCTGCGACGGGTCCGCGCGCCAGATCGTCGACATGCTGCTGGCGGAATGCGCGGGGGGCGCGGTCGACATTCGCTGCGGCGAAACGATCAGGGGGGTTTCGCACGAAGGCAACTTTCACGTCACGACCGATCGCGGCCGGTATTCTGCCCCCGCGCTGGTGATCGCGACCGGCGGTCCGTCGATCCCCAAGTTGGGCGCCACCAGCTTTGCCTATGACCTTGCCCGGCAATTCGGACTGAAGGTGATCCAGCCGCGCCCCGCGCTCGTCCCGCTGACCCTGGGCGGCGAGGAAGTCCTGTTCGGCGATATTTCCGGCGTGGCGGCCCCGGTCCATGCGACCGCCGGCAAGGCCAGCTTTGCCGAGGCCGCCCTGTTCACCCATCGCGGGCTATCGGGTCCGGCGATCCTGCAGGCGAGTTCCTATTGGCAACCGGGCTCCGCCCTGACGATCGATTTTCTGCCTGGCCAGACAGGCGACTGGCTGCTGCAACGCAAGCGCGAAACTCCGCAGACCACGGTCAAGGCTGTACTGCGGAACCTGTTGCCCCAACGCCTTGCCGATATCCTGACCGAGCGGCTCGGGCTGGCGGGCGACCTCGGAAATCTTGGCGACAAGGCGCTGCGCCAGGCGCAGGACAGGCTTGGGCGCTGGACCTTTCACCCCAACGGCACGGAAGGGTTCGCCAAGGCCGAAGTCACGGCCGGCGGGATCGCTACCGGCGAGCTGTCCTCGCGAACGATGGAGGCCACGCGCGTCCCCGGGCTCTTCGCCATCGGGGAAGCGGTTGACGTGACGGGCTGGCTCGGCGGCTACAATTTCCAGTGGGCCTGGGCGAGCGGGGTTGCGGCAGGCGATGCGATCGGCGCGCGCTAGAACGCCTTGCGCAGATCGATGCCGAAATACCGCCCTACCGGATCGAGCCGCCGCGGATCGTAAGCCTCCGGCGTGACGCCGCTGGCATCGGTGACGCGGCGCTGTGCATCGAAGAGGTTGTCGACGACCAGCGACAGCCGCAGATCCTCCAACCAGCCGTCTTCCCGCTTCAGCACCTCATCGAGTTCCGCGAACAGGCGCAGGTCCACCGTCGCCAGGTCGCCGAAGAACAGGTCACCCTGCCCTGCCCCGTCGAAGCCGCGAATGGTCGCTTCGCCGGTGTAGCGGGCCGATACGCGGAACCCGTATCCGCGCAGGAACAACCCACCTTCGACCTGCGTCGAATGGCGCGGCACCGTGGTATTGCCGAGCAACTGGCCATCCAATTGGTCGAATACCGGCCCGGTTGCGGCAAGCTCGATTTCGTTGTCGAGCGTGAGCGTATGATTGAGGCTCGCGAAATAGCGCGGACGACGATCTCCGTCGTCCCGTCCGCGGGCGAACGGATTGGGCACGCCGCCGGCGCCATCGCCCCCGCGCCGGGCTTCGCGGCCGGCCGGGCGTTCCGGCGCCTTGCCGATCTGCCCGCGGGCGCTGAGGCCGAAGGACAGGATGCGGCTGCGGGTGCCGAAAAGGGTCAGCGGCCGGCGATCGATCGTCAACAATGATCCATCGGCGTCGCGTGTGACGCGATCGGGAAAGGCTGTCTCGAAAGCCGCGCTGAACCCCGGGGTGAAGGTGACGTTGCGCGACCGGTTGATGCCGTAATCAGCCTGCAGCCGGGCATCGTCCCAGAACGGCAGCTTCCAGTTGGCGGCGAACTGCCAGTCCGCCTGAGTCTCGGCCAGCAAACCAGGATTGCCGCCAGTGATGATGGTCGCCAGCGCCGTATTGCCGGTAAGATAGTCAAACACCGGGACATTGAACTCGTCGACCCGCGGCCGGCCGAGATCGGTAAGACCGGGCGCGACCTTGCGCCAGATGCGGGTGGCGGACAGCGACAGCGCCTCGGTCGGCTGCCAGTTCAGACCGGCGGTCCAGTTGGGCAGGGTGCCGAAGTCCGAGAGGTCTTCCGCCCCGCCCGAAAGGTTCACATTGACGCTGCCGAGCGCCCCCCAGTGGCCACCCCGCCGGGCCACGGGGATCGAGAGGTTGACCCCGCCCGCAAGGCGCCGGCGGGTCAGATCGAGCACCGTGTCGGCCCGGGAATCATTGCTACGGTAATTCTTCCAGTCCAGCCCGAGGTCGAGCGTCGTCGTCACCTCGCCCGCCGGAAGGTCGATTGGGTAACCCACCAGCGTCGCCTTGTTGACGAGGGTGGTGACGCGGGAACGCGCGATGTCGAACCCGTCCCCGGCCCGGCGATCGATCTCGGTCTCGCTCTCTTCGTACACCCCGTCGCTGGTGAGGGTGGCCGTCCAGTCGCCAAGACGGCGGTTGACGCTGCCGCCCAGCGAAAGGCTGTCGGTGCTGCCGCGCCGCTCGAGCGCCGATAACCCGTCTGCGCCCAGCCCTGAAAGTGACCGGGTCTGTGCTCGCTCGTATGTCGCATTGAGGGACAGCGACGTCCCGCTGTCGATGAAGGCACGGGCGTAATTTGCCGTCGCCTCCAGTCCGAAAGTATCAGGCAACAGGCTGCGGAACGGCGCCGCGTCCTCCTCGCCCGCAACTGCAAGCCCGCGCTCCGCCTCGGTCAGCAGGCTGCTGTCCTCGACATCGACGGTGAAGTTCAGCCGCCCGGCCTCGGCGATGCGAAGATAGGTGACGTCCTGCTCGTTGCGCGAATAGCCACCGCTGCCGGGCTGTCCGTATTCGACCTCGGCCGTGACCGCGCGGAAATTCGGCTTGAGAACGATATTCACGACGCGCTGATCGGGGGAATAGCCGAACCGCTGTGCGACGGATTCGGGAAATACCTCGAGCTTGGCGATCGCTTCGGGGGGATAGCTGCGAAACTCGCGAAAACTCGATACCCGAAGGCCGTTGATAAGGAAGACCGGCCGCCCCCCGCCCCGGCTCCCGCGCGCGTTGCTCTGCGTATCAGGGGCGATCGCTTCGAGGAGATCCTCGATCGACCCGGCGCCGAGCGCGGCGATATCCGCCTCGTCATATTCCGCGATCGGCGGCTCGTCGACGATCAGCTGCCCGCGGATGCGCGTACCCTGGACGATGATCGTCGCGGTGTCCTCGTCCTCCAGGTCCGGCTCTTCGGGCTGATCATCAGGCTGCGCGACAACGGGCGCATCGGATTGCGCTTGCGCGGCCACCGGCGCGGCAAGGATCAGGGCAATGAACGGAAGGGGGGAAAGATCATGAATACGCACGGTGACCCCGGCTAGTGATGCAGCGGTTGCGCGCCGATGAACTGGCGCGATAGGCCCCTACGCGTAAGCCTTCCCTTTTATCCGGCCCCCCGCTATGGGCGCGCGACACCAATCGACCAACAGCACGGAACAGCGATACGGATGGCCAAAGAAGAACTCCTCGAAATGCGCGGCAAGGTGGTCGAGCTGCTACCGAACGCGATGTTCCGGGTGGAGCTCGAGAATGGTCACGAAGTGCTGGGGCACACGGCCGGCAAGATGCGCAAGAACCGCATCCGCGTGCTGGTCGGTGACGAGGTGCTGTGCGAACTGACGCCCTACGATCTGACCAAGGCGCGCATCACCTACCGCTTCATGCCCGGCCGCGGCGGCCCCGGCCCGCAATAAGCGCCGGTGGGCCCGCCCACACTCATCCTCGCGTCCGCCAGTCCCCGCCGCCGCGAACTGCTCGCGCGGCTCGGCGTCGTGCCTGCTGACGTGCTGTCCGCCGATATCGATGAGACCCCGCACAAGGACGAATTGCCGCGCCCCTATGCCGTGCGGATGGCGCGCGAAAAGGCCGAAGCCGCCGCCAATGCGGGGTCCTATGTCCTCGCCGGCGATACGGTCGTCGCGGTCGGTCGGCGCATCCTGCCCAAGGCCGAGGACGAGGCGACTGCGCGGCGCTGCCTCGAGCTGATGTCGGGTCGGCGGCATCATGTGCTTTCTACGATTGCACTGCGCGCGCCGGACGGCACCATTCGCGAGCGGCTTTCCGACACGATGGTTCAGGTCAAGCGCCTTACCGGGCAGGAGATGGACGCCTATATTGCCAGCGGCGAATGGCGCGGCAAGGCCGGCGGCTACGCCATCCAAGGCGCTTTCGAAGGGCTGGTGAAGCGGCTCGACGGGAGCCATTCCGGGGTGATGGGCCTGCCGCTCTACGAAACTCGCGCGCTGCTCGTTTCGGCGGGGTTCGCGCTTGGCTGAGTGGCTGGTCGAGGAGGGGATCGGCGAACATCGCGCGATCCGCCCCGGCCCTCATGGCATCGCGGCGGCACTGCTTCACTGGCCCGGCGGCCTCGCCACGGGCCAGGTCGAGGATGCGAAGCTTGTCAGCAAGCCAGCCGGATCGCGGCGCGGGGTCGTGCTGTTCGCCAATGGCGAGAGGGCGCAGGTCGATCGACTGCCCGCCAATGCAAGCGAGGGTGCGGCCATCCGCGTCGAGGTCACGCGGCCGAAAATTTGGGAAGCCGGCAGGCTTAAGCTGGCGCAGACCCGCCCGAGCGATGCGCCCTTGCGCCCTGGCCCCTCGCTGGCGGAACAGCTCGCCCTTGCCGGAGAGACTGCGCAGGTGGTGCGGCGCTTCGACAACGCACTCGGCTGGGATGAATTGTGGGCGGAGGCGGTTGAGCAATCTGTCGAATTTGCCGGCGGCTCGCTCAAGCTCTATCCCACCCCGGCCATGCTGCTGATCGACGTTGACGGCGAGCCCGGGGCGCGGCCAGATAAAGTGGCACTGGAAGCGGTGCCGGCCCTCGCGAGAACAATCAGGCGCTTCGGCCTTGGGGGCAATATCGGCGTCGACTTTCCCACCGTGCCGGACAGGTCGCTGCGCCGCGCGATCGACACGCGGCTCAACGGGGCGCTGGCAGACTGGCCGCACGAGCGCACGGCGATGAACGGCTTCGGGTTCGTCCAGCTGGTAGCCCGGATGAAGCGGCCTTCGCTGCTCAACCTTCTGCAGTCGGACCGCGCCGGGGCCTATGCCCGCTGGCTGCTGCGCAAGGCCGAGGCGCTGGATGGTCCGGGCGTTTCCGTAATCACAGCACCGCATAACATTGCCGCAGCTATCGCGCCCGAATGGCTTGCCGAGCTGGTCAGGCGCACCGGGCGGTGCGCCCGGGTGGAGGTTGACGAAAGCGCCCTGGCTTACGATCTCAGTCATGTGCAAGTGCTTTCCTCATGACGACGTCCCGCCCCTGCCCCATCTGTCGCAAGCCGCGCAGTCCGGACTTTGCGCCGTTCTGCTCAAGTCGCTGCCGTGATCGAGATCTCTCGCAATGGTTCGGCGAAGGATATGCGGTGCCCGGCCGCCCGGCGCCGCCGGAAGAGATCGCTGCCGAACTGACCGGGGCAGACAGGGACGACTGAAATAGTGCCTTGCCAAGCGGCAAGGGCTTCGCCATAGGCGCCTCCTCATTGCCGGTCCGGCCATTCGATGGCCCGTTCCGATGCAGTGCGCCTGGGTAGCTCAGTGGTAGAGCAGACGACTGAAAATCGTCGTGTCGGTGGTTCGACTCCGCCCCCGGGCACCATCCCCCTCGTGAACGTCCCGAACGACAGCAACCTGTAGATGGTTTGCTCGGTCAACCTGTCGCAACCAGCCGACCAGTCAGCGCCGGAAACCTTGTCTTAAGAACTTCTACGTACGGTTCGCTATCCGCGTCCGATTCATCGTGCGGCGGGGTTTGCGGAGGTCCGGGTGGGTAAGCTGTTTAACCGATTGGTCCGGGACGAAGGCGGTAATGTGCTCATGTTATCGGCCGCGGCACTGATACCGCTGCTGATCCTGGTGGGCGGCGCGGTGGATATGAGCGCGGCCTACATGGCCCGCACGAAGCTGCAAAATGCGTGCGATTCCGCAGTTCTCGCCGGCCGGCAGTCGATGCTCGGCATGACCTTCAATCTGGGAAATCGCGCCGAGGCCCAGAAGTTCTTCGACTTCAATTACGAGGCCGGCGCCTCGTTGTCGCGCGATATCGTGTTCGAGATCGAGCAGAACCCGACCGATACACAGGAACTGCTCGGCAACGCGTCGGCGAATGTCGAAACCACCCTGATGCACATCTTCGGTTTCGATACCATTCCGATCTCGGTCGAGTGCAATGCCCGGCGCGATCAGGCCAACAACGATATCGTGCTGGTGCTGGACGTTACCGGATCGATGCTAAGTCCGCCATCGGGAGGCGGACGGACGAAGATCGCATCGCTGCGCACGGGGGCGGCGGGCTTGTACCGCGCGCTGGGCAACGATCCCAACTCGCAAACCCGTTATGGCATCGTGCCCTATTCGCACACGGTGAATGTGGCGCGTTCGCTGCGGAACAACGATATCCTGCGCTTGCAGCAGTACGTTCACCGGGTACGCGATTCCGATGGGGTCTGGCGCGCCGAGAAGACGGTGCACATCAACCAGTCGAGCTGGAATTCCAACGGCACGAACGAGGAAGCCAACAAGACCTCGTTCCGGACCAGCGGCAATGGCTGCATCGAGGAGCGTCCGAGCATTGGCGAGGCGGCTTCGCCGGTCCGCCTGCGACGGACTGTCATTCGCGACGACATCGATCGCATGGCTACAAGCTCTACCGACACCGTCCGCCAATACGGTCGCTACGATCCACCGGCTCATACCAACACCGGCAACACCACGAGCAACGGCGTCCGGTTCTATCAGATTGGCGGAACCTGGGTTCAGACGGGATGCCCATCGGAGGCGGTAAAGCTGCGCACCTATGCCAGCGAAGCCGCGTTCAACACCGCCATCAATAACGCCACCGCGCGAGTAACTGGCGGCACCTATCACGATATCGGGATGCTGTGGGGCGCGCGGTTCATTTCCCGAACCGGCTATTTCTCCGCTGACAATCCCACCCATGTTGGCGACATCCCGATCAACCAGCACATCGTCTTCATGACCGACGGCGACCTGGACACCGGCGACACACTGTATTCCGCATTCGGGATCAACAGCTTCCAGAACCGCATGACCGGCAGCGGCACCACCAATGCCAAGCACACGGCGCGGTTCCTCGCGATCTGCGACGTGGTGCGGTCGATGGGCGTCACCGTCTGGGTCATCGCCCTCGACGAGGACAATACCGCTGATATCGAACCCTGCGCCACCAGCAGCGACCATTTTTACACGAGCGATGGCGATGACCTCGAGGAAGTCTTCGAGCAGATCGGCCAGGGCATCGGCAATCTGAGGCTGACACGATGAGCGCCCGCACCTCACTCCTGCGCGATACCGCCGGTGCCACCATCACCGAATTCGCGCTGATCCTCGTTCCGCTCTGCACGATGCTGTTCGGCGGCATGGACCTTGCCCATCGGATGTGGATCAAGACCCAGATGCAGGGCGCCCTGTCGGACAGTGCGCGGCGGGCGGGAGTCGAAGATCCGATCTTCTCCGCCGCCGGGGCCACATTGCAGGAGCGAATCAAGAACACGGTTCGCGAGCAGGTCGATCCGCTCGCGCCGGGTGCGACCTACGATCTGAAGATCGAAAACTTCTTTGACTTCAGCGGTATCGGCAATCCCGAGAAACTTGTCCGCGATGTCGACAAGGACGGCACCTATGACCGGTCCCACAACGATTGCTTCGAAGATCTTAACGACAACGGCAAATACGATCTCGATACCGGTCGAACCGGAGTGGGCGGCGCGAACGATGTCGCCTTCTACGAAATGACCCTCACCATGCCGCGCCTGATTCCGATCCACGTCTTCGTGCCGATCGGTGACAAGATCACGATCAAGGCCGCTGCGGCCATGCGCAACCAGCCCTTCGGTGACCAAGCCACTCCACCCGTACGGTGCGGTGTATGATGATGCACAACTGCAAACTCGTCCGCCGCCTGATCCGCGATCAACACGGCGTTGCCTTCATCGAATTCGCCTTTGCAGCGCCGCTGTTGCTCACACTGATGCTTGGCGGGGTCGAACTGACGAACTTTCTGCTGGCCCATATGCGCGTCAATCAAATCGCGGTGACCGTGGCTGATAATGCCGGGCGTATTCCTGTCGCCGTGGACGAGGCGAACATCTATGAGGTGTTCGCCGGTGCCCGGGTCCTGGGCCAGGATATCACGTTCGAGGATCATGGCCGGGTGGTGCTGTCCTCGCTCCAGAACAATGGGCGGACTGGCACCACCGCGGGGCAGATGATCCATTGGCAGCGGTGCTGGGGAAAGCTTGCGATCGCCCCGTCCTACGGGATTCAGGGCAAGGGCCGCACCGACAACACGCTGAGAGATGGAATGGGTCCGACCGGTCACAAGATCAGGGCTGCGGCAGAAACCGCGGTGATGTTCGTCGAGGTGACGTACGAATACCAGCCACTGATAGGTCGGGGCTGGCTCGACGTCGGCCGCATTCGCCACGAAAGTGCCTTCAACGTGCGCAGCCGCGTCAATCAGGATATCGCCAACGGGTCCGGCCTGGCCGTCCATACGTGCGCGTGAGTTAGTACCTCGCCGCGATAGGCGACTTTCTCCCCCCGCTCCACTCATGGCGTGACGAGCTGCGCCACTGCGTCCCTGCTTTCGGCGATTGTCATGAGGTCGCGCGGGCGGGTCAGCCGAAAGACCGGCGTATCTCTCACGATTTGGGCCGCCAGATTCGCCTGCTGCCCCCAAGCCTGAAGCGCATCGAGCATGCCGGGGCGGTAAAGGGTTCCGCGGAACGCCGCAGCCAGCGCGTCGGACCCTGAAAGCCGTTCGAGCATCAGGTCCCGGCCGGTTTCCAGCACCACCACCGCTGCGAGGGGAACCGGCGAACCCCCGGCCGCTGTCCGGGGCACGGCACAGCGATACTTGTCTTCCCTCAGCCAATCGCGGGCGATCGCCCGATTCTGCCATCCGAGATGGGCAATGGCCTCGCGCCACAACCTTACCCCGTCGCTGGACGGATAGACCCGGGCGCCGCCAGCCCCTGCCTCCACTCGGGACAGGTCATCGGCGACCAGCACCCAGCCCGACTCTGCGAGGGCGGCGGCAAGGGTGCTCTTACCCTCCCCGGGGGCACCGCACAGCAACAGGGCCCGCCCGCCCCGGGCAACCACGCTGCCATGCCAGACCGCAAATCCGCGCTGGTAACCCAAGGCTGCCCAGGCGCTGCCCAGCGTGAACAGCCTGACTCCCCGCCAATCGGCATCGGGGAAAGGCTGTACCTTAATGATCCGACCCTCCGAAATGCGCCATCGCGCTATCCCGTCGATGGCGAACTCCAGGCTATTGCTTACCCGTTCGACCTCGCCATCAGGCCTTGCCGCCCCGCCTGCCATAGCCCCGACGCTGATCGCAACATCGGGCGCGCCAATCGGCAAACCGGCGAAGCATTGCCATTCGGGCAATTCGAAGGCGCTTGCGATCGTCAGCCCCGAATGGTCGTAATGAAAGGGCGGCGGGGCAGGCACTTCGCGCCCGTAGATCGTCAGAGAGGACGGGCCCAGAATTGCATGGTGTGATCGACCATCTCGCCGCCATGCTCCTCCCAGGCCATCGTCATCGTTGCCCCGTCAATCGGGGCATAGCCGCGCCGGCGCCAGAACCCTTCGGGCGCGACATATGCGCCCGGCCGCGCCGCGTGAAGGTCATCGTCCTTCCGGGCGATCGCACAAAAGACCGTGTGGGTCGTGCCAGCCTGGCGCGCGAGCCGCTCCCGCTCGTCGAAGAAGCGATGGCCGATGCCCTGTCCGCGGTACTCCGGCAGGAGCACGCTCTCGCCGAAACAGAACAAGGCATCGGGACGATAGCCTGCCTTTTCCACCGTATCGCAGAACCCGTCACCCTGCTGACGCATGGGCGAAGCGGTGGCCGCGCCGACGAGCCGGTCGGCTGCAAAGGCACCGATCACCACCGCTCCCTCAGCGTTCGCCAGACGAGCGAGATAGTTGCGTTCGTAGCGAATGTCGCCGGCATAGAGGTAGGGATAGTCCTCGAACACAGCGATGCGCAGGAATGCGAGCGCATCGAGCTGCGCCCGCATCTCCCCACCGCGCAATGGCCTTATTTCTACCCCCATGCGGTTTACCTAGCGGCACCCGCAGGCAAGAGCAATTGCCTAGCCCGGCGCTAGTCTGTATGCGCCAGAGCAACGCCCCGGGCTCTGCGGATCCGTCGATCCCGGTTGCCGGGGCGCCACCGTTTTTGCCCCATGCTTCCGAAGGAACGATGCCGATGGCCCGCCGCCGCCAGATTTACGAAGGGAAGGCCAAGATCCTTTACGAAGGGCCGGAGCCGGGCACGATCATCCAGTATTTCAAGGACGATGCCACCGCCTTCAACGCCCAGAAGAAAGGCACCATCAACGGCAAGGGCGTCATCAACAATCGGATCAGCGAATACGTCTTCACCCGCCTGTCGCACATCGGCATCCCCACTCACTTCATCCGGCGCCTGAACATGCGCGAACAGCTGGTGCGGCAGGTGGAGATCATTCCACTGGAGGTTGTGGTGCGCAATGTCGCCGCAGGCTCCCTCAGCCAGCGCCTCGGCATCGAAGAGGGTGAGTTGCTGCCGCACACCCTGATCGAATATTGCTACAAGGATGACAGCCTTGGCGATCCCAAGGTTTCCGAAGAGGAAATCGCCTGCTTCAACTGGTGCAGCCACGAAGAGATGCAGGATATGTCGAGCATGGCGATCCGCATCAACGATTTCCTCTGCGGAATGTTCAGCGCGATCAATATCCGCCTGATCGACTTCAAGCTCGAATTCGGTCGCATCTGGGATCAGGACTACAGCCGGGTGATCCTGGCGGACGAGATCAGCCCCGATGGCTGCCGCCTGTGGGACATCAACACCGGCGAAAAGCTCGACAAGGATCGCTTCCGCCGCGATCTTGGCGGAGAGAGCGAAGCCTATCAGGAGGTCGCCCGGCGGCTTGGGCTGTTGCAGAACGAGGACAGCGGCCCCGGCGAGGTGCTCGACATGAGCGCGCATCGCGGGCGGCTGCGGGCGTCGATCAAGCCGCCGAAGAAATAGCAAGGCGCCGCGGGACGAGATACCGCAAGCTCAGTCCGCTGGCCTCGATGACTCTTCCCGCGGCGGGCATCGGATCGCCATCGACTTGCATGGGGGTGACGCTGTGATCAAACACGATGCGCCGGCAGGTACGAATTTCCGCAAGCCCCCGCTGTTGCAGCGACAATCCCATCATCGCCGCACCTGACAGGCGCATCATCCGCGAGCGGGTAGATCGGTCGAGCGTGATCAGCTCCACCGTATCCGTGTGCAGGGCCGCATCAGGGCTCAGCCGGAAGGGGCCGGCGTACAGCGCGGCGTGCGAGACGATCACCGCCTCGGCCTCGCATTCGAACGGCGTCCCGTCGGACAATTGGCCTTCGATGCCGATGCTTTCGCGCGGCCAGTCGCGCATCTGCCGCAGGAACGCGGCGACATAGGCATAGCGTCCCATCCGCCGTTTGAGAGCGCCCGAAACCTTCGCCACTGCATGACTGTCGGGCCCGATCGAAAGGCAGGACACCATCGGCACCCTGCCCACCCGGAACAGGGGCGAGGTCAGTATGCCGTGCGCTCCCCGCCGCCAGCTTGCGGCAAGGTCGCGCGCGAACGTTGCCGGTGCGGGCGAAAAGCCCAGTTCGCGCGCGACGAGATTGATCGTCCCCGAAGGCGCGACGGCCAGCGCCACATCCCCCGCCCGCTCGCCCAGCGCCCCAACCACATCGCGGACCGTGCCATCGCCGCCGTGAATGACGACGATATCCGCAGCGCCTGAAAAGCGAACTCCTTCGGCAGTCGTGGCAAGGACCGTCACGGCAAAGCCTTCGTCCTTCAGGGCCAGCGCGATGGCGTCCAGCCTGCGTTGGCGGAAGCTGCCGGATACGGGGTTGAAGATCAGGTCGATGCGAGCCACGCCCTTTCCTCTAGGCGGGACGGCGGCGGGCGGCTACCGCACAGGTGATGTGGGTCGGACGGCAATCGGGATGGCGCGCGCGGCGGATATCGCTCGTCGCTCTGCTGCTTGTGCTGGTTGCCTCACCCGCTTCGGCGCAAGAGGGGGCGGCCCCCGCCGCGCAGACCGATTGGGGCGTCGCGATCCACGACATCGCGCCCGATCCTGCGGTGCGCCAAGGGCTGCTCGCCAACGGCCTGCGCTATGCCATCCTGCCCAATGATCGCCCGCCTGGCGCGGTCAGCATTCGCCTCGCGATCGATGCCGGCTGGATCGATGAACGCGACAGCGAACTGGGGCTGGCCCACTTCGTCGAGCATATGGCGTTCAACGGCTCGGCCCGGGTTCCCGAAGGAGAAATGGTCAAGCTGCTCGAACGCGAGGGGTTGGCGTTCGGGGCGGATACGAATGCATCCACGGGGTTCGAGCAGACGATCTACCGGCTCGACCTGCCGGGCAGCGATCCGGCGCTGATCGACACGGCGCTCATGCTGATGCGCGAAACCGCTTCCGAGCTGACGCTCGCGCCCGAGGCGATCGAACGGGAACGCGGTGTTCTTGCCGCAGAGGCCCGGACGCGCGAGACCTACGCCGCCCGGCGCACCCGCCACCAGCTCGAGTTCCTGGCGCCGGGCACGGTATTCGCCCGTCAGTTCCGTAATCCCGCGGTGCGCGCCAATGTGGCGCAGGCCGCCGCCAGCGATCTTGCCGGGTTCTATCGCCGCCTCTACCGGCCGGACAATGCCCTCCTCGTCGTCGTCGGCGAAGTGGACCCGGACCGCATCGAAGAACGCATCGCCAGCCATTTCGGCGACTGGCAGGCGCCGGGCGAAGGAATGTCGCGGACCCAGAACGGCCGCATCGATGTATCGCGCCGCGGCGAGGCCGCGAATTTCGTCGATCCCGACAGCGAATATATCGTGCGTATGGGCCGGTTCGCGCCTTACTCGCAGCCTGTCGATACGATCGCGGATACCCGCCGGCGGATGCTGGTTTCGCTTGGCACCTCCATGCTCACCCGCAGGTTGGAGCGGATCGCCACGGACCCCGGCGCCCCGATCCTTGGTGGGAACGCCAGCCTGTCCGACTTTTTCGAGTTGGCAGACTTTGCCAGCCTCACCCTGCAGGCGCGGGACGGCGAATGGGCCGGTGCGATCACTACGGCGGAGCAGGAATGGCGCCGGGCCATCCTCCATGGCTTCACCAATGCCGAGCTTGCCGAACAGCTTGCGAATTTCGGGCTTACCTATCGAACGTCGGCCGAACAGGCGGCGGCCCGGCGCAACGAGGGGCTGGCATCGACCCTGCTCGCCGCGGCGAAGAACGAGCGGCTCGTGGTGACGCCGGCGACACGCCTGGCGATGTTCGAGCAGATCAAACCCGACCTGACGCTCGAAGCAGTGAATTACGCCTTCCGAGAGGTCTTCGGCAACGACGGCGATCCTCTGATCCAAGTCAGCACGCCAACCGCCATCGCGGGCGGGCCGGAAGCCATCCTCGCCGCGTTCCGGGCATCGCGGAGGCAGCTTGTCGAGCCTCCCGCAAGTGCGCCCCCTCGGGCCTTCGCCTACGACGATTTTGGCCAGCCGGGCCTGCTGGCCGAAGATCTCACGATCGAGGGCTTCGGCTATCGCCAATTGCGTTTCGCCAACAATGTGCGCCTCAACCTCAAAAGGACCGATTTCGAGCCCGGGCGGGTGCGCTATACGGTGCGTATCGGTTCGGGCATGCTGGCGATCCCGGACGATCGGATGGCCGCATCCACGTTGATGTCGAACGCGATGGCGCAAGGAGGACTTGGCCGGCACAGCTTCGACGAGCTGCGGGCCATCATGGCGGGCCGCAACGTCGATTACGGAATCGGCGTCGGCAATGATCGCTTCGGTGTGTCGGGATCGACCACAAGGGCCGACCTGCCGCTGCAACTGGCCGTCAGCAGCGCCTATCTGACCGATCCCGGCTATCGGCCGGAGGCCCTGGCACGGTTTCGCGCCTTTCTCCCGTCGTTCTTCGCCCGGGCCGATGCCAGCCCCCAGGCGGCCTCGTCCTTCGCGGTTCCGGCGCTGTTGACGGATAACAATCCGCGGTTCGGCACCCCGCCCCGCCCGCTGCTCGAAACGGTGACGATGGACGATCTGCAAGCGGTCGTCGCGCGCGAATTTGCCGTGGCGCCGATCGAAATCGCGGTGGTCGGCGACATTGATGAGGCCGAGGTCATCGCCGCCGTCGCGCGCACCTTTGGCGCGCTGCCTGCGCGCAAGCTCGTTCTCGGCCTGCATTCCGGTGCCCGGCAGGCTGCCTTCACCGGGCAACGCGGCGAGATCGTGCTGACCCACGCCGGACAGCCCGATCAGGCGCTCGTCCACCTTTACTGGCCGCTGACCGACGATGACGATGCGCAGGAGGAGGCGAGCGTGCGCCTGCTTGCCGAGGTCATGGGTCTCGTCATGGCGGAGGAAATTCGCGAGCAACTCGGCGCCAGCTATTCGCCATCCGCTTCGGCGGCGATGTCCGATACCTTCAAGGGGTTCGGGACTTTCGCCGCGTCGGCCCTGGTCGCGCCGGACGATGCCGATGCAGTGCTCGGCGCGATACGGGCCATCGCCAACCGCCTGGCAACGACCCCAGTCGATGACGACGTGCTGGAGCGGGCCCGGCGGCCGATGATCGAACGGCTGGCGATGAGCCGCAAGGACAACGGCTACTGGCTCGGCCTGCTGAGCGAGGCGCAGCTGCGCGCCGACCGGCTGGATCGCTATCGCACCTATGAGGCGCGGCTCCGTGCCGTCACCCCCGAAGCCTTGCGGATCGTCGCGGCGCGCTATCTCGTCCCCGGCAACGCGCTGGCCATCCGCATCGTGCATGAAAGCCTTGCGTCCGGTCCCGCCAAATAGCCGCGCCCGGCTTGCCTGAAGGCGCGCCACGCGGCATATGCGCCCCGCGCCCGGACGGCGGGCAGGAAGGCTGACATAGATGAAGGTTCGCGTTCTGGTTTCGCTCAAGCCCGGGGTGCTCGACCCGCAGGGCCGCGCGGTGCATCATGCGCTCGAGGGTCTGGGATTTGCAGGCGTCGAAAGTGTGCGGGTTGGCCGGGCCATCGAGCTGGACGTCGCCGACACCACCAGCGACGCTGCGCTGACCGAGATGTGCGACCGGCTTCTCGCCAATACCGTGATCGAGAATTATCGCATCGAAAGGCTCGACTGATGGCGTTCCGCGCCGCGGTTATCACCTTTCCGGGCTCGAATTGCGATCGCGACATGGCGGTTGCCCTCGAACTGGCGAGCGGCGAACCGGCGCTGCGGGTATGGCACGGCGATGCCGTGCTGCCTGACCGGCTCGACTTCATCGCCCTGCCCGGTGGTTTCTCCTACGGTGATTATCTGCGTTCGGGCGCGATGGCGGCCAGCAGTCCGATCATGCGCGACGTGATCCGCGCGGCCGATCGCGGCGTGCCGGTGCTGGGCGTATGCAACGGCTTTCAGGTGCTGACCGAGGCGCGGATGCTGCCCGGTGCCTTGCTGCGCAACGAAGGTCAGAGGTTCATCTGCCGCGAGGTCGATCTGACGGTCGAAAACGCCAGCTCGCTCTTTACCGCGGCCTATGCAGGCGGCAGCAGGATCCGCATTCCGGTGGCCCATCATGACGGCAATTACTTCGCCGATGACGAAACGCTCGATCGCCTGGAGGGCGAAGGGCGCGTTGCCTTCCGCTATGCCTGCGCTGCCAACGGCTCGCGGCGGGATATCGCGGGCATCTTGAACGGCGCCGGCAATGTCCTCGGCATGATGCCGCATCCGGAACGCGCAGTCGACGCGGCGCACGGCGGAACTGACGGCCTGGCGCTGTTCAAAAGCGCCTTGACCGCATTGGCGACGGCCTAGCCGGCGATCTGCCGCCAGGCGTTCTGCTGCGCGAAAATGCGGCGGACGTCTTCCGCGGGCATCGGGCGGCCGAAGTGGAAGCCCTGGATCTTGGTGCAGCCAAGCCGCCGGATGAGGGCCGCTTCCTCTTCGTTCTCGACTCCCTCGGCGGTGGTCGTCATATCGAGGCTGTCGGCCATGGCGACCACGGCGCGGATGATGGCCAGGCTTTCCGGACTGTCCTGCGCCGCGCCCTGAACGAAGGTGCGGTCGACCTTGATCGTGGTGAACTTCAGCTTGCGCAGATAGCCGAGCGACGAATAGCCCGTCCCGAAATCGTCGAGCGCCACCGAACAGCCAAGCGCGATGCACTGTTCAAGTGCCCTTCGCGCGACGCTCGCATCGCGCAGGAAGATGCTTTCGGTGACCTCGATTTCGAGCCGCCGCGGGTCGAGCCCGCTATGCGACAGGGCGCGCACCACGGTCGCGGCGAAATCGGGCTCGAGAAGCTGTTCAGGCGAAACATTGATGTTGACCTTGACCGGTGCCGGCCAATGCGCGGCGGCCTCGCGGCAGGCTTCCTGCATGACCCAGGTTCCGATCGGAACGATCAGCCGCGTATCCTCGGCCAAAGGAATGAACTTGCCCGGACTTACGAAACCGTGCTCGGCACTGTTCCAGCGCACCAGCGCCTCGAAACTGACCACGGTCTCGTGCGTCGCGTCCACCACCGGCTGATAGTGGAGGATCAGTTCGTTGCGATCGAGCGCGCTGCGCAGGGAAAATTCGAGCTGGCGCTTCTCTTCGGCATTCGCATGAAGAGCGGGCAGGTATTCGCGATAGAGATCGCCGCCATCGTCCTTCGCCCGGTACAGCGCGAGGTCCGCATTGCGCAGCAGTTCCTCCACCGTCGTCCCGTCCCTCGGCCCGATGGCCGAGCCGACGCTGGCGCCGACATAAAGCACGTGGTGGTCGATCTTGTAGGGGGCCGAAAGCGCCGCAATGATCGTCTTTGCCAGCGTCTCGATCTGCCGGCGGTCCGCGATATCGCGAATGACGATGGCAAATTCGTCCCCGCCGAGCCGGCCGCAGGTCTCGCCCTCCCCGACCAGGGCCTTCAACCTGCCGGCGACTTCATGCAGCAGACGATCGCCGGTCGGATGGCCGAGCGAATCGTTGACGGCCTTGAAGCGGTCGAGGTCGATCATCAGCAGGGCGCAGCGGGTACGCCATTGACGGGAGTAGGCCAGCGCCTCGCCCAGTGCCTCGTTCAGCATCAGCCGGTTGGGCAGCTGGGTCAGCGCGTCGTAGCGCGCCAGGAAAGCGATCTTTTCGTTGCTTTCGCGCTGCTTGGTGACGTCGGAACCTACGCCCCTGTACCCCAAAAAGCTCCCGTCCTCCCCCAGCATCGGCGTGCCCGAAAGCTCCCACCAGCGCCGCTCTCCGGCAACGAAGCCTTCGACAATGAGGTCGGAAAAGCTTTCGCGCAGCTTCAGCCGTTCAGCCAGATCGTGCAGGCTCATAGGGAATTCCCCGCTTTTCCAGCCATCGCCGGAGATCACCTGCAACAGCGAGTGCCCCTCCAGTTCCGCCGGATCCTTGCCCAGTGCGAAGGCGAAGCGCGGACTGACCGCCAGCAGGCGGCGCCGGGTATCGGTCTGCCATAGCCAGTCGGCCTTGCCTTCCTCGAACTCGCGCAGAAGCAGCGAGACGGTCTCGCTCTTTTCCTGAATGCCCCGTTGCGCCAGCCGGGCGAGGATACCCCCGCGCGCGTTATGAAGCGAGCCGAGCGTCGCCGAAGCCGCGGTCGTGATGATCGCGATGGCGAGTGGGACCTGCAAGGTCGCAACCGCGGCAATCACGCTGCCCGCGCACATCGCCACGCTGAAGGAAATCGCATTGAGAGGAACGGAATAGGTCCCGGTGACATTGGCGAGGATCAGCATCGCGCCCACGGCCCATACCTGCGCGGCAAGGTGAGGGTCCGGCTGGCTGGCAGCGATGGCCACCGCCACCGCCCAGATCGCACCCTTTATCGCATGGGCCGTGGCATGGCGCTTCATCTCGCAAGAGGAGACATGACGCCCGTCGGCGTCGGACAGCTGCACGTCGAGACGGCGGGCGATTGCCACGCCCATCCCCAGCGACACGCCCCAAGCCGTCAGCACGGCGAGGCTCACCGTGCCGGTGCACAGGATAAGCACCATCAGGAACCCGAGAACGTGCAGCCCGACTCGCAGGAACGAGCGGCTGCGCGGGAACACATAGCGGGCACCATGCAGCCCGGCCCAGTCCGTACCGTCGATCGGTGTCAGTCCCAGAACCTGTTTGACCGACAATGATGAAACCATCGTCGCGTAGTTTGGAACCGGTTCGCTCATGCCCAGCGGGGTAGAGGGGAAAGGTTATTCCGGTGTAAACGCAGACCCCGCTTCAGGGAGAAAAATGCAAACCAATTCAATAGTTAACGAACTGCGCTGGTAAAATCTAATTCGGTCCTGACATCTATGGCATTGGAATTCCGTGTCTCGCGTTAATTAGGTTCTGACACCGAATCCTAACAATCCCGATTTTGCGGGAATAAGGTTCTGACACTCAAACACCTCGATCTATCTGTCCGCTGTCGAGACCCGTCCTGATCACCCGCTAAGGCGGGTCTCTCTGCCTCCGCTCGCAATGCTCTGACCTCCTCAATTGTTCGCTTGCCAACCAGATGCAGCAATGCACTGTCGGAAAGTGTCTGATCGCTTCTCAATGCCTCAGTCAGAGCGTAGCGGATAACGCGGAGATGGAAACTGTCCAGACTTTCGGCTCGGTCGGTCAGCAGTGAACGAAACCGTCCACCCAGATCGATGCGCCAAGCATGAGCAATCGCTGGCGAGCGACGAAAGATTTCTGTCGGGAGCGCTCGAACAGGGGGCTGCTCAAGAAGTATCTGGTCGATTGCTGTGGAAACCAGCTTCTCAAGCTCTTTTTCCGTCAGGCTCTCCATCCTCCTCCGCCTCTCCACCGCACTGAGGTCGACATGAATGCCAGTCCAATCCCGCGTCTGGCTGGGAAAGGAGAAACTGCTCCTCTTGAGCTGGAGATAGGACCGCAGAACCGCATAGGTGAACGTCACCCGCGATGGCGGCGCATCTCTGGTTGTATGCATCCGGATCCATCCTAGCCGGCCTGCGGTATCGATGGCCTTGTTCAACCACGGCCATAACCGGATGAGGTCCGGACTATCTCGTCGGAATTCGTCTGCCAGACGAATGTTCTCAATGTCATCGTCCGCAGGACCTCTGCGATATCCCGTTTCGAGAACCATGGTCCGAAGCGATTGCTCGAATTCGGGGCGAGCTTCTCCCTGCCAATTCAACAGGTCATGACCCACGGAGGCGAGATGGAGAAATCTTTCGAGGGAAGGTTCACCCATCTCTGGTAGCAGGGGCGGTCCCTGGACCTGGGGTTCCGAAACGAGTTCGTATCGCTGGACGCCGGACGATGTGGCCACCGAGGAGGCCCGCAGCGGAATGCGATGTTCGACGCACACCAGACTGGTTGGGAGCTGATGCCGCCTCTGCCAGTATCGGACACCGAAGTTCGCCTCGTGGGCGCGATCGCAGGCAGGACAGTGGCGGAGGAATTCGGGACGCGGGACTTGCGATATCCGACCGAACAGCTTGTTATGCACTTTACGGTCGGAGAGCATCGCGCGCATCAGTTCCTCCCGCTGTTCGCTCTCCAGAAGTGCAACGAAGAAGGGATAGAGGGTGTGCTCGCGGACCAGTTGCGCCGGATCCGAGCCCCCAATGGCTCGGGCAAGGCTTACGACCCCTATGGGAAGATCGTAAGCGAAACGAATCTTACGTCGCCCAAAAAGCGTTTCGTTCGTCGTGTAGGTGTCTGTACGTGAGAGGAACGAGAAGCGCGCGACCGCCGAAAGCAGCAACTCGTCCGGGAGTATCGGTGGAAAGAACGATGATGTATTCTGCGAGGGCAGGCTCACATCGCTCATCGCATCATTTCTATCGGTCAGAAGTTCACCAGTGATTGACACTCGGCTTTAGCCTAGCCCGGTCGCGGTTTCATGCCGCCGGCTCGGGGGCGCTGGTGAATTGGCATATTCCAGGTCGGAGAAACGGCCGCGGTCACGGCTCGGCCCATTGGTCTAGTTTCTTGGACGTTCTGGGGTGAATTCAGGTTCAGGCTGCAACGTCCTTCTCATCCCGCTCGCTCTCGTCGTCCTGATCGAGATCGGCGAGATCTTTCTCCATCGCCGCAATCGCGTGTCCGTTCGCAACCTGCGCGTATTCGAGCATCGAGCGCGTGCCCATGACAGACCATTCGGAATTCAGACCCTGCTTCTCGATCTCGTGCAGCAGCAGACGCTCGTCGTCATTGATGGTCTTCTCATCCGGCATCGAGCCGATAAGATAACCGTGGACGGTCACCCGTCGGTTCAGTTCGGTCCGGCAGTAGGTCTCAACCTTGGCCATGTAACCCTTCAACTGGACGAGATGCTCGTGCTTCAGCGGTAGGCTGGTCGACTTGAGTTCCACCACGATGATCCGGTGGGGCTGGCCGGTATCGCTCATCACGAAGACGAGGTCCGGTCGTTTGGGATCGTCGAGCGCCGCCTGCGTGTCGACACCGAGATGCTCGGCGAGCATGGTCGACACGTTCGTCAACCGCTCGTCGCTGGTCAGGTAGCGATTGAACTCCGGGCGAATGAGCCACGGCTCCTCCTTCAGGAGCTGGTGCAGTTCCTTCTCGATCCCCTTCTTCTTCCAAAATTCGTGCTCGCCCTTGCGAACCAGCGCGAGCAGCGCATTGATGGCGTCGCGGCGACCCCGGTAGATCTTGAGCGCGTCGCTCTTCTCGATATCCGCCAGTTCGATGAGATTAAGCGCCACCTGCCGGATCGTCTCCACGTTGGTCTTGAGATGGCTGAGGCGGATCAGCACCTCGCCGGTGTTCATCGTCTGGACGATCAGCGGCGCGAGTTCCTCGAACTCGCGTGAGTCAGCTCCGTGCTCGATCGCGAGCCGACGCAGCAACCGGCGTGCCGATGCCTTTGCGGGTCCTTCCAGCGTGCTGGTCATCTGCATGGCGAAACGGGCCTTCGGCGCCTTAGTGATCTCCTCGTCGACCACCTCCTCCTTCCACTTCGCATGGGCGGCCAGGGCGCGTCGCATCCGCTCCTCCACGAACTCCAGCAGTGCGGCGACGATCTCGTTGTCCTCGCGCAGCTGGCTGCGATTGGTGTTGATGAGGTCTATGCCATGCCGGTCGAGTTCGTCGGCCTGGACGATGCATTCCATGTAGCTCTGGCTGTGGAAGTTGTGCATGCCGGTGGGGAGCCCGAAGAGCGAGGGGCCGGCCGCGAGCCGCTTGTTGCAGTAGATCCGTGCGCCGCGCTGGCTGGTGGGCAGGTTCTGTCTGCGGAAGCCCACCATGTAGCGGACGGGCATGGTGGCGAGTTCGCCGATCTGGACCTCGTCGTCCGCCAGATCGTCTTCCGACGCGCCTTCCGGGTAAACGAAAACGAAATCGGGATTGGGTTGCTCTATCAGCGTTTCGTTGATGTGGATCGCCATCTCGTCGGCCCGTATGCCGAAGAACGCACTGCGTATCTGCTTGGCGATGGTGTCGAAGGCATAGCGCACGGCATCCGACTTCAAGCCGTAGAGCGTGACGGTGGTTCCCCTCTGCTCAGTCGGACGTCCTTCGATGTATTTGGCAGGGATGCGGACCTCGCCGATATCTTCGGCTTCGCGGATCACCGCGTCGTCGAGCGTGAAGATGGTCGCGAAGTCCTGACCTTCCCTCTTGGTTTCAATCACGACCTTCGTCGCTGCGCCGAAGCCCGCGAGCTTGCCGAGGCCCTTCCGCCCCATGACGTGTCGCTTGCCGCTCTCCGAGGTGAGCACCGTCTCTTCGCCATGCGCGTCCTCCCGGCGCTTCCGATTGACGGGCAGGAAGCGCTCTTCGATCTGCTCAGGTGACATGCCGTGCCCATCGTCGCTGATCGTGATCTTCAGATCTTCAGGCAGTGGCGTGAGCAGGACGGTGAACGGGTCACGGTCTCCAGTCTTGACCTGCGCCTTGGCGATCTCGCGCGCCTTCGATCGCGCTTCCTCGATCGCGTCGAAGGGGATCGAGATGTCTACGCGGGTCGCTTCGGCGTCATGGGCGTTGGCGACGAATTCGACCAAGCATTTGCCGATCGTGGCATACATGTTGATGCCAAGCGCCTCGAGCATTCCGCCTTGGATCTTGAGCGGAAATTCGGCGGGTCGGCCTTGGTGGCGAATCGACTTCGGGCTGTTCATCCCTCGACTATGCCCGTTTCGCCCCGGCTTACCACCTTCCCGCCTAAACTCCTCCAATTCAGAGTGGCTGCTGATTGCCTGCGGTCTCTGTCTGCCCTGACAGGGTGCGAGTTCGAGGAAGCCGACCGGAATTGAAGTATTCTGCCATAGCTGCGCGGTCCCAAGCAAATATCCTTAGGCGGTGGCGCGGATCTTCTGCGTCAGCAGGGTACGGATTGAACCCGCGACTGCTCCCGCCAACGGAATCGGAACCCCGTTCCCTATCTGGCGCGCGACCGGATAGTTTCGTCCGACGAATTGCCAGTCATCAGGCACACCCTGTAGCCGCGCCCCTTCCCGCAAGGAGATGACCCGGTTCGCCATCGGATGGATATAGCGGCCCTTCGACGGGTTCTGGAATGCGCAGCGGAGGGTGTTCGCCGGCTTGTCGGCATCGATTCGGCCCCAGACGTCTGTCGCTTGGCAGCCAACTGACTTCCATGACGGGGGGCATAGGTCTGGCGCACTTCGCATGAGGTCACGCTTGTCACCACCGCTCGGAATCCGGCTCATCCGGGCTGCGGCTAGATCGCTGGGGAGCGGCCATCGATGCATTGGGTCGTCCGGATCGATGGGGCGCGAGAGAGCCGTCTTGGCGCTGATGGTCCCGAGGGTGGGCTCGGGTCCTTCGGGTATCCCAACGCGACTGGCGATCGTGAACGAGCGCTTCCTGTATTGCGGGGTCCCATAGTCTGCCGCATCGAGTTCCCACGCGACCACGAAGTAATCCAATTCCTCGAGAGCGCCCTTTATTCGCGCCCATGCCGTAGACCTGAGGAACGGTGGGACGTTCTCGATGACCACGACATTGGGAGGATTGGTGGCGGCCAGTCGGACGACCTCGAAGGCGAGTGCATTACGCGCATCAAGGGGGTCGCGCCGACCGAGCGTGGAGAAACCCTGACACGGCGGGCCCGCGATGAGCACCTCGCAGTCTGGCAGCCTCTCAAGGTCAGCAACAGATCCGTAACGCCCGACCGGCGCGACGTTGCGCTCGTAGCTGGCGATGGCGTCCTTGCACAGGTCGATCGCGAGGACCGGCCGGAAGCCCTGCTGCACGAAACCGCCGCTGAAAAGGCCCGCGCCCGAAAAGAGATCAACAAAACGCATATTGCATATGTGTTATGCGTTATGCGATTAAGCGAATCAAGATGGAAGAGAATGAGGCAGTCGAAATTCTCAACCGCGTTCGCGCGCGACTGGCCGACCGCGCCCTTCCCCGTCAGGAGGTCATTGCCGAAGCGATCGAGGTAGATCAGCCGTTCATCTCGAGAGCGAAACGGGGATCGTTGAAGCGCGTCACTCCGAGGGTGCGCCGACTTGATGCGTATCTGTCACGTCACGCGGCTTTGTGTGCGAACGCGGGGGAAAGAGCAGAGGCTGGAGACCGCGATGGCGTACCCCGGCGCAGGCGATCGGCTCTAAAGGGAGTGAAGCCCAAAAGGGAGGTCAGGGATACGAAGCTCGCGAAAAGGAGCTGCGAGGCATATCTGGCGGATGGCTATAACGCCCGTGTTCTGATCAATCAGATAGACCTTTTGCGACGGGCCCAATCCAAGTCGCGTTGAAGCGAACCTTCTGCGAGCTTTGCGCGAACGCCCTGATCGCTTCGGAGCCGCAGCGACTATCGTGTCGTATTCTTCGAAAACGTAGGTCAATGTCTCTGCCGGCGCCGATCGCCCCTATCGTGGTCGTCGATGAGACAGGCTTTCTACGATCCGGCAGTCCCTGATTAGATCCCCCTCGCAGGATCGCATCAAATCTCGAAGCTCCTTATGCAAGGATGTGAGATCGGCGATCTTCTCCTCCACCTCTTGCATTTGTTGCCTCACGAGGCGGTCGACGTCCGTGCACGGCTTCTCCTCGTGCTCCGAAAGAGCGAGCAATCGGCGAACGTGCGCCATGCTGAAGCCCAGTCCTCTCGCCCTGCGCACGAAAGTCAGTGTCGCCAGATGGCTGTCGGAATAATCGCGATAATTGCTGTCCGTGCGGTCCGCGGCCGGTAATATCCCTTCACGCTCGTAGTAGCGGATGGTTTCCGCCTTCGTGCCTGTGGCTCTCGCCAGCTCTCCGATACGCATCGCTTGACCTTGTAGTTGCTACAAGGTGCATATGTAGCTGCGACTCGAACGTTGCAAGGAGAGCGGCATGGCGAAGTCCTGCTGCCAGACACCGGAATCCGACACCGCCGCGCACAACGATGCGCGCTGGCGCCGCGTCCTTTGGATCGCGCTTATCGCAAATGCGGCCATGTTCATGGTGGAGATGGTCGCCGGTGTCGCTGCCGATTCCCGTGCGCTCCAAGCGGATGCGCTCGACTTCTTCGGCGATGCCGCGAACTACGCGATCAGCTTGGGCGTTGCAGGAATGGCGCTCGCCTGGCGAGCCAGAGCTGCGCTGGTGAAGGCCGCGACCATGCTTGGCTTTGGCATATGGGTGATCGGCTATGCCATCTATGGCCTGATAGCGGGTGCCGATCCGGAGCCAGCGATGATGGGTGTGGTCGGCACCCTGGCTTTGGCGACCAACGTGATCGTTGCGCTGATGCTGTTCCGCTTCCGCGAGGGCGACGCGAACATGCGATCTGTCTGGATCTGCTCGCGCAACGACGCGATCGGCAACCTCGCGGTGTTGGGGGCTGCTCTCGGCGTCTTCGGCACGGGACAGGCTTGGCCCGACCTGCTAGTCGCCTCGGTCATGGCCGGCCTCGCGTTCTGGGGCAGCATCGAGGTATTCGGGCAAGCGCGTCAGGAGCTGGCTCATGAATAGCGACGCCATCGCCCGAATGGACGCCTTCCTTGCCGAGGAATATCATCGGTCAGAAGCTGCGAGACGTGCCGGGAATATCGGCAGCGCATGGCATCACCTCGAGCGAGCCCACATCGCGGCACAGGTCCGCTTGGGACCGCACTGCGGCTCCCATCTGCGGATGCTTCGGCTTGCCTGGCGATTGCGGGACTGGCGGGAGGTTCGGGGTCAGGTTGTCAGGCTTGCCCTTGCCCCCTTGGGCAACCTCACGGGCAGCCTCCCGGTCGGAAACAGCGGGCGCTCGAATGTCAGCCCCTTCGCCCCGATGGAAATAGAGCCGGAGATCAGACTCGTGCTCGGCCTATCGGCAAGTCGAAGTGATCGCTCGTCTCAGAACACCGTCGCATAGATCGATCTTCTTGTTATGAAATCACATTTCGTCTGTCGAGATTGTTCTTTCGCCGCGAAGCTTCTGCTGGTAGCGGACGGCCGATGACCCGGCTCCTCGCCCGCTCCTTCTTGCTGCAGCTTGTCACGCTGTGCACTGCTCTCAGTATCCTGTGGGCGCCGGTGGCAGAAGCGGCCGAATGTTCGGACGAGCCTCCGGTAGCCTCCCAGCTCGAGCAGCATGACGAACCTGGGAATGGCGAGAGGGGACCGGAGAAGCACGGTGCCTGTGCACATGGTCATTGCCATCATGCATCGCAGGCCGTTGGCAGGTTTTCTGAGCCCTTTGCCCCGAGATCGGTTGTGAGCGTGCTCCACGCCGCAGACCAACCCTGGTTCGCTTCCGGTCCAGCGGAACTGATCACACCCCCTCCTCGCGCCTGACGTTCGCCGCGCGTCGGAACCCTTTTCCGACGCCGAACTGAACGTCAGCAGAGGGATTCCCATCCATGTTCGCCATATCGTGGCGAGCGGCCCCCTTCTGGGGGCTGATACTCGCCCTGTCCTCGGGACCTGCCAGCGCGCAGGACCCGCGTATCGTCACGCTCGATGATGCGCTCGAACTCAGCGGGGTCGCCGAGCAAGCCGACACCCCCGTCACCAACCCCCGCCTCGTGGGACCCCGCGCGGAAACCGACGCGGCGGCGGCTCTGGTCGACCAGGCTCGCCTGAGTCCTAATCCGGAGGTGTCCTTCGAAGTCGAGAACGTCGCCGGCAGCGGCGCGTTCTCCGGCCTCGAGTCGACCGAGTATACGCTCTCTGTCGGCCAGCGCTTGGAGCTGGGCGGAAAGCGTTCCGCACGGGTTGGTGCGGCCCAGGCCCAGGCGGATCTGGCTTCCCTTAGAGCCGATCTGACTGCGGTCGAACTCGGCCGACTGGTGCGCGAGCGCTACCTGCTTGCTGTTGCCGCAGCCGCGCGGGTCGAACTCGCGCGGGACGTGGTCGCGCGCAATGAGGAACTCGCCCGCATAGCAGGTGTCCTGGTCGAGGTCGGCCGCGAGCCGCCTCTGCGGGCGTTGCGTGCGGATGCCGCCTTGGCGGAGGCGCGTGCGCATCTGGTGGAGGCCGAGGCAGAGAGTCTGGCGGCTCGCACGGCGCTCGCCTCGCTGTGGGCCGCATCAGAGGCACCGCTAGTTCCGGCCGACTTTCCGAACATCGTCCCGCCCCCATCGTTGATGTCCCAGGCAACGGAGAGCCTGACCTATCAGGTCGCACGCGCCGAGAGCACGGCCGCAGCGGCGGAGATCGAGCGGCAGCGAAGCCTGCGTATACCGGATCCGACGGTCTCCGCCGGCGTGCGGCGCTTCGAGGAGAGCGGTGACAACGCGTTCCTGGTCGGGGTGTCGATCCCTCTGCCCTTCCGCGACCGGAACCAGGGCAACATCGCCGCTGCCGAAGCCCGTTTGCGGGCGGCGAACGCGCGCGAAGCCGTCGCGCTCGCGGATTACGAGCAATCGGTAGCCGCGGCTCGCGCGAGATATCTTGGGGCCGAGGCCCGGGTCGAGACACTCTCGCAGACATCGCTCCCGCAGGCGGAGGAGGCGCTGCGCCTCGTCCGCATCGGATATCGCAATGGACGCTTTCCCCTGATCGAGGTGCTCGCTGCCGCCGAGGCACGCGACACGATCCGCGAGGCGCTCATCGCCGCCCGCGAAGAGCGGGGCCAGGCCGCCGCCGAACTCATCGGGCTGGCCGCACAGTGAAGGATCTATCCATGACACGCAGAAAGCTGGCGATCCTCTTCGGTATCGTGATCGCGATCGGCGCTCTCGCGCTGATATTCTGGCCAACCTCCGATGTCGACGATCATGCGGGTGAGAGGGGCCATGCGCATGAGGAGGCAGAGACCGAAACACCCGAAGGTATAGTCACCTTGAGCGACGAGCAGATCAGCGAGGCCGGGATACAGCTGGCCGCAGTGCGGTCTGGAGCCGCTGTCGAGCTCGTCTTCCCGGCGACGGTCGCAGCGAGCCCCACCGCCTCCGCGCGTATCGACGCCCGCGCCTCGGGTGTCGTCCGCTCCGTGGGCAAGACGCTGGGCGATTACGTTTCGCGCGGCGAGACCGTCGCCCGCATCGAGAGCGCGGATGCCGCCGCTCTCGCCTCGCAGCTCAGCGCGGCGCGCGCTCGGGTCACCGAGCTGTCCGCCGCCTACGATCGCGAACGGCGCCTGTTCGAGGCGAATGTCACGGCCCGCCAGGATCTGGAGGCCGCGCAGGCAAATCTCAGTGTGGCGCGCTCGGAATTGCAGCGAGCGCAGGCCGCGGTAGCGGCAGCCGGCGTCAGCGGTGACGGGCGTTCGCTGGCGGTCACCTCTCCTCTGGCTGGCAGGATCACCGCCGCACCGATCGTGCTCGGCGCCTTCGTGGATGCCGGCGAGGAGCTCTATCGCGTCGTCAATCCGAACGGGTTGCAGGTCGAAGTGGCGCTGCCTTCGGCCGAAGCCTCCCGCATCCAACCTGGCGACGAGGCCGTGCTGATCGTCGGCGATGGCCGCGAGATCGGGGCCCGGGTGCGTTCGGTTACGCCCTCGCTCGATCCGGAGAGCCGCAGTGCCACCGCAGTCTTGTCGCTCTCGCGCGGCGTTCCGGGCCTGCAACCGGGCGCTTTCCTCCAGGCGCGGATAAGACCTTCGGGCGAAGTGGATCGCACCCGTATCGCCGTGCCAGAGGACGCCGTCCAGGTGCTCGAAGGACGCGACGTCGTGTTCGTCCGCACCAAGAGCGGTTTCCAGGCTCGCGAGGTCGAAGTCGGAACCCGGTCCGCCGGGCAGGTGACGATCCTCTCCGGTCTTGAGGAGGGATGGCGCATCGCCACCGACAACGCCTTCCTGCTCAAGGCGGAACTCGAGAAGGAGGGCGCGACCCATGGACACTAAGACAGAGCCCGCGCCTCATGTGGAGACCCATCCCGATACGGGCAGCCATCGCCACGGTCTGATCGGGGCGATCCTCGACATCGCCGTGCGGTTCCGTTGGGCGGTCATCGTCTTGACCGTCTTCGCTGCAATCTACGGGGCCATGAACCTCCTGCGCCTGCCGATCGACGCGGTGCCTGACATCACCAACACCCAGGTGCAGATCAACACCAGCGCCTCCGCGCTCTCACCCTCGCAGGTGGAGACACAGGTGACCTTTCCGATCGAGACTGGTCTGGCCGGGATCGAGGGGCTCGAGATGACGCGCTCGATCTCGCGCAACGGCTTCAGTCAGGTCACCGCGATCTTTGAGGAAGGCACCGACATCTACTTCGCGCGCAGCCAAGTGAACGAACGGCTTGCCCCGATCGGCGCAAGCCTGCCGGAAGGGGCGGAGCCCACGATGGGGCCGATCTCTACCGGTCTCGGTGAGGTGCTGATGTATACGATCGAATACGAGTATCCTGGAGGTCGCGGCGCACCGGTAGGTGACCGGACTGGCTGGCAGTCGGACGGGAGCTTCATCACCGAGCGCGGTGAACGCCTCGACACCGAGGTCGCCAAGGCAGCCTACCTGCGCACGGTCCAGGATTGGGTCGTCGCCCCGTTGATGCGTTCGATCGATGGTGTGGCAGGCGTGGATTCGATCGGCGGTTACGAAAAGCAGTTCCTCGTGCAGCCCGACCCCGCCCGTCTCACTGGTTACGGCCTGTCGTTCGACTCACTGATCGAGGCATTGGAGGCGGCGAACCTCGCTGCGGGCGCCAACTTCGTCGATCGTGCCGGGGAGGCCCTGCTCGTCCGCGTGGATGCGCGTCTCGGTGGCACGCAGGACATCGAACAGGCCGTCGTCACGACCCGCGAGGGCGTTCCGATCCGGATCGGAGATGTCGCCACGGTGCGCATCGGCGGCGATCTGCGGACTGGCGCCGCCTCGCTCAATGGTGAGGAGGCGGTCGTCGGCACCGTCCTGATGCGTAGCGGGGAGAACAGTCGCACCGTGGCGGCAGCCGCGGCGGAGCGGCTGGACGAGGTGCGCGCCTCGCTACCTGCCGGCGTGGTCGCCGAGATCGTCTACAACCGCTCGTCTCTGGTCGATGCGACCATCGCGACGGTGGAGAAGAACCTAGTCGAGGGTGCGCTCCTCGTTATCGCAGTCCTGTTCTTCATGCTCGGCAACGTCCGTGCAGCGATCATCGCCGCGCTGGTCATTCCGATATCCATGCTGATGGCGGCCGTGGGCATGAACAGGCTCGGCGTTTCGGGCAACCTGATGAGCCTGGGGGCGCTGGACTTCGGGCTCATTGTCGATGGCGCGGTCATCATCGTCGAGAACAGCGTCGCTCGGCTCGCCGCCAGACAGCACCGGGAAGGCAGACTGCTCAGCCTTGGCGAGCGCTTGACCGAGACGCGGCTGGCCGCGCAGGAAATGATCAAGCCGACCGTCTACGGTCAGGCGATCATCCTGCTGGTCTACGCTCCGCTTCTCACCTTCACAGGTGTCGAGGGCAAGACGTTCTCGCCGATGGCCATCACGGTGATGCTCGCGCTCGCCTCCGCCTTCGTGCTGTCGCTGACCTTCGTTCCGGCGATGATCGCGGTGCTCCTCAATCGCAAGCTGACCGAGAAGGAAGTCAAGCCTGTCCGCACGGCGAAGGAACGCTATGGCCCAGCGGTGCGTCGCGCCATCGCACGCCCTTGGCCGGTGATCGGAGCGGGTGCCGGCATCTTCGCCGTGGCCGCCTTCGTGTTCACTTTCCTCGGCAGCGAGTTCACGCCGCAACTGGACGAGCAAGACATCGCGGTGCAGTCGCTGCGGATACCGTCGACCTCGCTCGAGCGCTCGCTCGCCATGCAGAGACGGGTGGAGGAGCGGCTCGAGACCTTCCCGCAGGTCGAGCTGGTGTTCTCGCGCACCGGCACGGCGGAGGCCGCCGTCGATCCCATGCCGCGTAACATCTCCGACAGCGTGATCATCCTCAAGGACCGAGGCGACTGGCCAGACCCGGGCCTCGAAAAGGAGGCGCTCATCGAGCGCATTGAGGAGGCGGTTAGTCAGCAGATCGGCAATAATTTCGAGTTCAGCCAGCCGATCGAACTGCGCTTCAACGAACTGATCTCCGGCGTCCGGACCGATTTGGCGGTGCTGGTCTACGGCGACGACTTCGACACCCTGCAGAGGGTCGGCGAGCAGGTGGCTCGCGCATTGGAGGAAACACCGGGTTCCGCCGACGTTCGAGTGGAACAGGCGTCGGGGTTGCCGACGCTGACGGTCAGCGTCGACCGCTTCGCGGCGGCCAACTACGGCCTGTCGGCGGCGGACGTCTCGGAGGCGGTCTCCACCGCCATCGGCGGAACAGAGGCTGGACGCATCTTCGAAGGGGATCGGCGCTTCGACGTTGTCGTCCGTCTGCCCGAGGCGACCCGCAACGATCCAACCAGCCTGGCCGCCCTGCCGATCGTCTCCTCGACCGGCGTGGTGGTGCCCCTGTCCTCAGTAT
>NZ_JBHWMI010000061.1:0-38649 GCF_043423005.1 Qipengyuania sp.
GTGTCATCATCTGGCGAAGAAGCATTTTTCACCGCCCGCGCCTAAGGTCCGTTGAGAACGTCCAAGGGTGATAGCCCCTCAGGTTTACTGGAGGCAGGGTAAGATTGAACCAACAATCGACCGCGCGAAGGAAGGTGATGCGGTGCATCGATCTGCGTCGACGGTTCAACGTAAATGCAACCGCACATCAGGCTGGCGCGCCCGGCAGGACTCGAACCTGCTGCCTCAAGATTAGAAGTCTCGCGCTCTATCCAGATGAGCTACGGGCGCGCGCCGGCTGGGGCCATACAGCCGCGACGCTCCTTCGCCAATCGCGGATCGTGAAAGGGCGTCGCCCCTTACAGGTGCAGCAACGAGCCGCTGTCGGCGATCGCGGCGATGCCGCGGCGGCCATCGGCATCGCGCTTCAGTTGCACCACCACGTCGATGACGCTTGCAGCATAGGCGATGGTATCGCTGCGGGTGAGGCCGATGCCGGTCTGCATCACCATCAGCGCCAATTGCTCGAGCGCGCCGCGCAGGCTGTTGGCGTGGATGGTGGAGAAGCTGCCGGGATGGCCGGTGTTGATGGCGCGCAGAAAGCTGACGCTTTCCGCCCCGCGCAATTCGCCCAGCACGATGCGATCGGGGCGCAGCCGCAAGGCCGCCTGAAGCAGCTCGTTCGCGGTGACCTTGGCTTCGCCCAGCTCGCCCTTGACCGCGACGAGACCCACTCCGTTCGCGCCCGGCAGTTTGAGTTCGGGCGTGTCCTCGACGAGAATCACGCGCTCATGCACCGGGATTTCGCCGAGCATGGCATTGAGGAAGGTGGTCTTGCCGGTGCTGGTGCCGCCCGAGACGAGGATGGTGCGTCGCTGACGTACCGCTTCGCGCAGATAGGCGACGGGACTGGCCTGCGGATCGGGCATCGGCGCGGCGATGCCGGTTTCCAGCGGACCGGTATCGTAGGCGTCGAGCGGCAGATCGAGGCGTCGGTGGCGGCGGATTGCCATGGCCCAGTGCCGCCGCGCGGCGGGAGGGCCGCAAAACTGGATCCGCGCGCCGTCGGGCAGCGTCGCCCCGAGCAAGGGATGCTCGCGGTTGATCCCCTGGTGGCTGACCCGGGCGACCTGCTCGGCCAGCCGCTGGATAAGCCGATCGTCGATGCCCGGGCGCATCACGCGCTGCATTGCCCCGCCCGTGGCGGCATCCTCCACCCAGACCTCGCCCGGCCCGTTGACGAGGATTTCGGTCACCGTATCGCGCTCGAGCCATTCGCGGAACGGTTCAAGATAGGCCTCGAGGTAGACGCTCCGCTCGCCCGGAAGATCGACCCGGGGGGCTTCGTCCATCTCGCCGGACATGAGAGGGGCGGCTGACGCGATCATGCCGGTATCGTGCCGCTCAGCTTACGGTCGAGAAGTCGAGGTCGCGCGCCGTGAAGATGCGGATCGGCTCGCCCTGCCGCACGCGCACCGTGGGGCCGCGCTTGCCGTCCTGTTCGGCCGCGCTTGAGGCGGCGGAACTGCCGGCGCCATTGAGGATCACCCCGCCGGCCCCGCCCGATGCGATCTGGCCCAGGCCGCCCACGACCGAAAGCAGCATCGCGGAACCGAAGCGCTTGAAGAAACCGGCGCCCGACACCTTGCCCTCGAGCCCGGTCGTGCCGTCGAAGCCGATCGCCGGCGAGCCGAGATTGACTGACGCCCCATCCGGACGGATTAGGCGCGTCCAGATGACGTAGGCCCGGCGCTGGCCGTTCTGCATGCCCGACTGGTACTGCCCGATCAGCCGGCTCGACCGAGGCACCAGTACACGGTTGCCATCGAAGCTGCGCACATCGCGGCTGACGACCGCGCGCACGAAGCCCGGCACGTTGGTGTCGATCGCGGTTTCGAGCACGGCGGGGATCAGGGTGCCCTGCGTCACCGTGGTCGAAGGATTGGTCATCGCCGTCGCTCGTGCAGGTGCCCCGCCGACGCCGCCCACCCGGCTGGCGAAGTCCGACGCATCGTTCCCGCTCGCGGCGGCATCGCCGGCGGGTGCAGCAGCGGTTCCCGCCGCGCCCGATCGGGCGCTGCCCGCATCGAACACCACGGTGGGGCTGTTGTAGCGATTGACGGCGGGCTCGTTCATGCCGGCGGGCATGTTCGACAGGACCGGCGCGGGAGAGGGATCGGGATAGGTGGCAAACCCTTGCGCATCGTCCGGCATGCCACCGGCCATTTCGTCGGCGGGCACTACCGGAACCGCCTCGGCCAGCCCGAACGGCTGCGACTGCGCCGGCTGACCGGCCGCCTCCTGCTGCCCCCCGATACCGGCGGGTTGCGGATCGAGGCGCGCGGAGTTCATGCTCCACAAGGTTACCGCGCCGAGCGCGGCGACGATGGCGACCCCTGCAACCATTCCCAGCGCGTCGGACTTGCCGCCGCCGGGCCGGGCAACGGCCGGGAAGGCATTGCGCTGCGCCAGATCGATCACTTCGGCCGCGGTCTCGTCGCGCGGGTCGACATCATTGGCGACCGTGCCGGCGGACCCGATCTTTTCGGGGAGTTTCATGGCGAGGCGCATCAGTCGGCCTTTCGTGAAGCGTGGGCGGCGGCAGTGCCGGAAGAAACGGAGCCGGCTTCCCGCTCGGGGCCGCTGTTGACGAGAGTGGCGCTGTTCTTGCCTGCCCGCAGAACGATGGTGCGCGGAACGCCCTCGATCACGATCACATCGTCGCGGACGGAGAAATTGACCGGGCCTTCCTCGCCATCGGGGTTGGTGACGAGGATCGCCGGCACCGCCGTTCCCTCGGGCCAGGTCAGGAAGGTTGCGTTGCCATCGTCGAAGGTCTGCCGGGGCAGCAGCTTCTTGTCGCCCTCGCCCTTCCAGGCAAAGTTGAGATCGCCCGGATCGACCTGCGCCGACGGACTGGCCGTCGCCGGATCGCTGGCAGCCAGCTGCGCATCGGCGAGTGTCTCGGTTTCGGGAGGGTAATCGAACCGCAGGACGTAGACCGGCCGCGCCGATGGGCTGGCGACGAGATCGAACAGATAGGTCCGCTTGTTCGTCACGACGGTGAGATTGGTGGTCGCCCGCGCTTCGAGCGGTTTCACGAAGAGGATGTTCGCCCGCATGTTCGGCGTGACCTGCCAGGTCTGCGAATTGCCAATCGCGACATTCTCGATCACCTCGTCCTTGCCGAAGACGATGCTGGCCTGGACATTGAGCTTCCCTTCGAGGCGAAAGACCTTGCCCTCGTCGTACATCACCTGGGACAGGCGGGCATCAGCCAGCGCGGGCTGTGGAGCGGCGATCGCGGCAAGAAGCAGCGGCGCCGTCGCGAGGGAAAGGGGGCGTGCAAACGCGCGGGTCATGACATTTTCTCCGTCGAACT
The DNA here is from genome assembly GCF_043423005.1 of Qipengyuania sp. Classification (GTDB taxonomy): domain Bacteria; phylum Pseudomonadota; class Alphaproteobacteria; order Sphingomonadales; family Sphingomonadaceae; genus Qipengyuania. The sequence continues at coordinate 3,362 of NZ_JBHWMI010000061.1, forward strand.
TTTGAGCGCGCGCGGCGGCGCGGCCTTGAAGCGGCTGCCGATCCCCTGCACCCGGCTGCGCGATGTTCCCTGCGGCGTCGTCGAAGCGCCGGCATGGCTGGTCGCATAGACGTGAGTCGTTCGCCCGGCCCCCGCCCCTGCAAAGCTGCCGCCATCGTTCGCCGCCATCCCGATGGGCAGAGCCGACACGTCGATGCGGCGTGCTTGCGCGCTCGCCTGGGTCGCCGCCTGGGCCTGCGCCAATTGCGCCGCGGATACCGCAGGGGCGGGCACCGGCACTGCCGCCCGCGCCGCGGCCGCTGCCTTTTCTTCCTTGGACGGCGCCAGCCCGAACACGGTCCAGCCCGCCACCATCGCGCTCGCAACCTTCAGCACCAGCGCCATCAGCGCGACATGGACCGCGCCGATCATGAAGAAGGCCATCCCGGCCTCGGCCGGCACAAACCCCGGTTGCGCCACGAGTGCCGACAGCACCGGCACTGCAAGCTCGAGCATGATGCTGCCGCCAAGGACCGCGAACAACGGTGCCAGAGCACACAGGACAAGCCCCTTGACCCAGCCGCCGAACAGCCCGCGAGTGCCGTTGAAGAGCGCCAGGACGACGAAGATCGGACCCAGCGCAATAAGCACGCCGAGCGCAATCTTGGTCGTCACCAGAAGACCGATGGTGCCGAGCATGAATAGCATCGCGCCCAGCCACATCATCCCTTCGGGCGACAGCGCATCGACATCGGTGTTCCCGCCGCCCGCCTGCTGCACTGCGGCAAAGACCACGTCGATCTTCTGCGCGAAGACCGCGGTGGCCGAACCGCGTGTGCCGGTGAGGATGCCGGCAAGGTAATCGGGGGTGCCCGCCGCAAGGTTCCAGACGACGCTTTGATACGCGAGCCAGCTGGTCGCGAAGGTCAGCACGAGGCCCAGCGTCATCATCCGCGGCACCAGGCTGCGTACGCCAAGATTGGTGCGTCCGGTCAGCAGCATGAAGCCGAAGATCGCGATATAGAGCGTGAGGACCAGCGTCAGCACCGTGCCGAGCGAGCCGCCGGGCGCGAACAGGCGGCCGAAGGCGGCGGCCGACGCCTCGCCCGCGATGCAGTCGGCCCCGCGCAGGGCCGCGGCAACGCCGTTGCCGGCCTGTGCGGCTGCGGTCTGACAGGCGGTCGCGCTCATTCCGCCGCCATCCCCAGTTCGAACCGCTCATCGGTGTCGTTCGCTCCGCCTGGCCAGGCCGCGCCGGTCAGGGGTGCGAACCAGTCGGCGGGGGCATCGCCCAGCGCGCCGCGCAGCAGATCGAGCCGCCGGACCGAGCTTTCCCGGCCCGACAGCAGAGTTAGCACCTCGGGCGCACCGGACAGGTCCAGCCGCACCACGACGCTGGCATCGGGCTGCCTTACGAGGAAGGCCCGGCTGCGCGCAGGCAGCGTGCGGATCAGCGCCAGTTCATGCTCGGTCAGGCCGAAGCCGTCGCAATAATCCTCTCGCCGGGCGCGGCTGTTGGGCATGAAGACCATCGTCGCCGTCTGCTCCACCAGCGCGGTGGATATGCGGCTTTCCAGCGCATCGCGCGCGCTTTGCGTGGCAAACCCGACCAGCGCGTTGCGTTTGCGCAGGGTCTTGAGCCAGTCGCGGATGCGTGCGGCGAACACCTCGTCGTCGAGCGCCTTCCACCCCTCGTCGATGAGGATCATCGTCGGCTTGCCGTCCAGCCGCTCCTCGATCCGGTGGAAGAGGTACATCATCGTCGGCGTGCGCAGCCGCGGGTTTTCCAGCAGCGCGGTCATGTCGAAGCCGAGCACGCGGGCGGACAGGTCGAGCTCGTCCCGCGCATTGTCGAACAGCCAGGCGTTCTCGCCTTCGCCGATCCAGGCGGAAAGGCGATCGGCAAGGTCGCCCGGCTGCGGCCGGCGGCTGCCCGACAGCAGTTCGCGGAAATGCCGCAACCGGCGCAGCGACGGATCGTTCGCATAGGCGGCATCGACCGCGCCGGCGATGGTCGCCAGCTCCTCCGGCCCTTCGGCCTTCAGCAGCACCGCGAACCAATCGCGCAGGAATGCCTTGTTGGTGGCTGTTTCGGGCAAGGTCAGCGGGTTGAAGCCGGTCGGCTCGCCGGCGCGGATACTGTCATAGCGCCCGCCGATGCCGCGCACGAACAGTTCGGCTCCGCGATCCTTGTCGAACAAAATCGTGCGCGGGCTGAACTTTTGCGCCTGCGCGGCGAGGAAGTTCATCACCACGGTCTTGCCCGAACCCGACGGCCCGATGACCGAGAAATTGCCCAGATCGCCGTGATGGAAATTGAAGAAAAACGGCGTCGCGCTGGTCGTTTCGAGCAGGGTGACGGCGTCGCCCCAGTGATTGCCCTGCGCCTGCCCCAGTGCGAAGCCGTGGAGCGAGCCGAAGCTCGCCATATTGGCACTGGAGATCAGGGCGCGGCGCACCAGATAGCTTTCGTTCCCGGGGAACTGGCCCCAGAACGCCGGCTCCAGGTTGGTGTCCTCGCGCACGGCGATGGCGCCGGTATCGGCCAGCGCGGCGGCGCAGGCGGCGGCCGCATCGTCGAGCCGCGCAAGATCACGTTCCTTGACCATCACGGTGAGGTGATGATCGCCGAAGCCGACCGCGCCATTGCCCAGCGCATCGCGCGCCGACAGCATGTCGGCCCGCTCGGCCACAGCTTCCTCATCCGCAGACTTCAGGCGGCGGATCGCAAGGTCCATCCGCTCGCGCGCGGTCTGGCGTTCGGCAGGGGCATAGCTTTCGCTGACCACCATCTCGAACGGGAGCCGCAACAGCCCGTCGAGCAGGCCTGGGCTGGTCGCCTCGGGATAATCCTTGAGGCCGAGGATGGCGGCGAAATCGGCCGCACCGGAGCCCTTCTGCTCCAGCGCGTCGAGCCCGAAGGACACCCTGCGATAGGGCAGCATCTGGCCAAGATCGACCTCATCGGCCGGGCGCCGGACGGGCCGCATCTCGCCGTTGTAGAGCGCCGACAGCAGCTCGAGTATCTCAGAGTTGGTATTGCCCTGCGGCCCGACGTAATCGCCGAGCAGCGCAGCCCCATAGGCCTGCAACGAGGCAGCAAGCCCCGTGGCCGCGGCGCGGAGGCTGCGCAGGTCGCGCGGATCGGGCTCGATCCGTTCTCCCGCCCGCTGGCGGCGGACAGTCTTGCCCACCCGCTCGACAAAGCCTGCCTTGCCGCGTGCAGGACGACGGATCAGCGTGATGAACTGATCGTTCACGAACAGCTGGCCCGAACCGAGGCGCTCCTTCCATCGCGCATCGATGTGGCGGCTGACCGGATCGGGAAACTGCGCGTCAAGCTCGACCGAGACGCGGCGGCGGATGACATGGTGATAGATGACAAACCGCGCATCCAGCGTCGAGCGCAGCATCACCTCGCGGGTCGCGGCATGGGCGTTGAGCGCATCGCTGTCCTCGGTCTCGAACAGCAGGCCAGGGACCTGCAACGCGGTCATCACCGAGCCGTCGCGCAGCAGCACGGTGTGTTCGTCCACCAGACGCGCATAAGGCAGGCGGTCGCCCGCCCGCGCTTCCTTCGCGCTCCACGAGGCGGCCCCGATCCATTTGTTCATGCTCGACCCTCCAGGTCGCTCTAGGCGGCGTAGCTGTTGCAGCCCCACCGCTTGTAATTCTTGACGCGCGGGCACTTCGAAACCTTGGTCAGCCACAAGTCGAAGATGCGCGGTTCGCGCAGGCAGGCGAAGTAGCCGACGCCGTGCATCACCCCGGCGGCCAGCAAGGCGAGCCAGCTGCCGGTGATGAGGAAGACTTCGGTCGTCACCACACCGTTGATGACGAAATAATTCAGGGTCACGCCCGCGAACATTTGCGGGCGGGTCAGCGCACGATGAACGGGATGGCGGACCAGAGCCGTCATGGCGTCAGGCCGCCGCGCCCTGGATGCCGGCGACGATCGACGCCGCGCCGAAAAGGATGAAGACGCCGATGATGACGGTCGCACCGAAACGCCAGTTGAGGCGCCCGGTCAGCATCATGAAGCCGATCGCTGCCACGGCCATCACCGCAACCGCCGTCGCCACATTGCCCAGCAAAGTGCCTTGCAGCCAGCCGAGCGCGGCGACGATCGGGCCCGAGCCCGCCGGATCCTGCCCCTGGGCAAGCGCGGCATTCGGCATGGCCATCAGCGCCAGCGCGCCCGCAAGCGAAAAAGTCGACTTCACTCAGGTACTCCGTTCGTATCAGTTGGCGGGCCGCGCAGGATCGGACAGACGGCCCATGATCGAGGCGACATACAGCTGGGTTTCGCGAATGCGCGGGATGCCGCCCGCCCGGATCACCCGCCCGGGGCCAGCATTGTAAGCGGCGAGCGCCTTTTCGACGTCTCCGTCGAACCGGTCGAGCTGGGCACGCAGATACCGTGCCCCGCCCTCCAGGTTGGCGAAGGGATCGCGTGGGTCGACGCCCAGTTCGCGTGCGGTACCGGGCATCAGCTGCGCCAGCCCCCGCGCGCCAACCGGCGAAACCGCATCGGCGCGCCAGCGGCTTTCCTGCCAGACCATCGCCTCGATCAGCGAGGGGCTAAGATCGAACCGCGCCGCCAGCTCGGCAACCTTGCGCCGATAGGCTTCGGGAACGATCTGCGAATGATCTGCAGTCCGCGCAACGATATGTTCGGGCACGGAAAGCTCGGCCGGAAAGTCGGCGCCTGCAGCCGGCTCAGGCTCTGCTCCAGCGAGCAGCTGCCAGTCGGCAGCCTCCTCGACAGGGGGAACGATGCCGGTTTCAGCCACCGCATCGCCGCCCGCAATCCAGCGAGCGCCGTCGGCCCCGATTTCCATCACGTCGGCGTTGGCCGGTGATGCCACGAACGCACAGCAGCTCATGGCAACGGCCAGCGCACCGCGTGCGCGAATCATCAAACTACCCTCCATGGGATCCCGAGTGGCCCTTCTACATGACACCCGCGTGACAGGAATATTAACCCTGTTCCCGTTCCCGTCAGCCAGCGCAGATGGCGCACGAGTCCCCGCAAAAGTCGCATCGACTGCCAAGCCCGGTCACGTCCTTACCGTGGATGCGCCCGCCCGAGGCCAGTTGCGAAGGCCGTCTGAAACATAGCCGTAACGAAGCGGCAAAAACTGTCACACGCGTGGTCTAGCGGACGAGTCGCGACATCAGACTCGCACCATCTCACCGGACCATTGAGGGGACCACCTGCGTGACCAATACCATTCGTTCGCTCGCACTCGGATGCTCGGCACTGGCGCTCGCCAGCTGCGGTGGCGACGAGATCGTCTCGCCCGGGACTGGCGGTGACATCATCATAAACAATCCGACCACGCCCCCCACCGGCACCCCCACCACCCCGCCGACCGGCGCGCTCGTGACCCCGGCCGCCGGTTGCCCGACCATTGCGGACCCCCAGGGCCTTGCCGACAGCGGGACGATCTCCGGACCGACCGGGGAATACCGCGTTTGCACCCTGCCCGCCCGGTTCAACGCCAGCACGACCCTGCCCTACCTGCCGGGCGTCCTCTACCGTCTGAACGGGCGAGTCGATGTCGGCACCGATGGCGGACCCAGCCCAAGCGATGCCGATGGCCTGTCCGACACCAATGTCCAGCTGACGATTGCGCCCGGCGTGATCCTGTTCGCCAGCGGGGCGAGCTTCCTCAACGTCAATCGCGGTAACACCATCCGTGCCAACGGCACCGCCCAGCGCCCGATCATCTTCACCAGCCGCGACAACGTGCAGGGGCTCAACGGCCAGTCATCGTCCGGCCAGTGGGGCGGTGTCGTCCTTTCGGGGCGCGCCCCGGTGACCGACTGCATCGCCGCCAACGCCGCGCCGGGCACGGTCAACTGCCAGCGCCAGGTCGAGGGCGTGGCCGATCCCGCGCTGTTCGGCGGCGCCACGCCGACCGACAGTTCGGGCAGCATGAGCTATGTCCAGATCCGCTATTCGGGCTTCGTCCTGTCGGGCGACAGCGAGCTTCAGTCGCTCACCACCGGCGGCATCGGTTCGGGCACCGTCCTCAATCACATCATGAGCTACAACAGCTCGGACGATGGCGTCGAATTCTTCGGCGGCCGGGTCAACGTCAAGAACCTTATCGTGGTGGGGGCCGAGGACGACAGCCTCGATACCGACACCGGCGTGAAGGCGAACATGCAATATGTCATCGCGATCCAGCGCCCCGGTGCGGGCGACACGATCATCGAGGCCGATTCCGACAACGCCTTCAACGATTCGACCCCGCGCCAGAACACCCGCATTTCGAACGCCACCTTCGTCCACCAGAACGCGATCGACCAGGTCGTGCGCATCCGCGGCTTTGCGGATTATGCGCTTGCCAACACGGTGATCGTCTCGGCCCAGGGCACCGCCTGCCTGCGGGTCGACGGACAGGAAGAGCTGACCCGGACCTCGGGCCCCGACGAAGCCGGGCCGGTCGCCTTCGACAGCGTGGCGCTGGCCTGCGCCAACCCCTTCCGCGACGGTTCGGGTGCAACCGCGGCCGACGTGAGGGCGGTGTTCGATGCCGGCACCAACAACCGCTCGACCTTCGTCGCCACGCTTCAGGGCCTGTTTCGCAACGGGTCAAACGAGAACGGCGTGCCGATCTACGACGCGAGCCAGTGGGGCGCGTTCTTCGACCGGCCCGAACGGATCGGCGCGGTGTACGACAGCAACGCCGCATGGGTCACGGGGTGGACCTGCAACTCCGCCACCGTGGTGTTCGACAGCGCCGTCACCGATTGTGCGCGTCTGCCCGTCTACTCGAGCTGATCGCGGCTTGCGCACGGCTGGGGGCTGCCGTCTGCCGCGGCGCCCCCGCCATTTTTCAGATTACCCATACCGACCATCAAGGGGTTCACCATGCACAAGGGCCAGCGCCTTTCGTCATTGCTTCTCGTCACCACTGCGCTGACCCTTCCCGGTCTGGCCCATGCACAACGGGCCGCAGACGAGACCGCCCCGATCGAGAGCGGCGTCGTTCTCGGCGATCCGTCGCAGGGCGAGGCGAGCGAGGAACCCGACGTATCCGTTCCCGGGGGCACGATCGTCGTTTCCGGCCGTCGCTCGAGGGATCCCGTCCGCTCTTCCAGCCAGGTGGTGTCCCTGCTCGATACCGAGAGCATCGCGCGGACGGGGGAAGGCGACATCGCCGGTGCGCTCACCCGCGTGACGGGGCTTTCGACGGCGGGCAACGGGCTTGTCTACGTGCGCGGGCTGGGCGACCGCTATTCGCTGGCACTCCTCAATGGCCTGCCCCTCCCCTCGCCCCAGCCATTGAGCCGCGTGGTCCCACTCGACATCTTTCCGACCAGCGTCATCAGCTCGAGCCTGGTCCAGAAAACCTACAGCGCGAACTTCCCCGGCGAGTTCGGGGGCGGCGTGATCAATCTCACCACGCGGGCCATCCCGACGAAGAGCTTCGTCACCGTCAGCGGCTCGGTGAGCGGGGACACGGAGACGACGTTCAGTTCGGGCCTGACCTATTACGGCGGCGACTACGACTGGACCGGTTATGCCGACAACCGCCGCGACATCGGCTCGCGCGCGGCGCTGCAGGGCTTTTTCGACAGCGGTGCGCGGATCAACGATCAGGGGGTCGACACCCGCGGGATCCTGGCCGATCTCTCCGATCCCAACCTGATCCTGCTGCAGAAAATCGGCGATCTGCCGGTCAACTGGTCGGCCGGGATCACCGCCGGCACAGCGATGGACGTGTTCAGCGACGGCCAGCTTGGCGTGATTGCCACCGCCTCGATGAGCAACAGCTGGCGCAATCGCAATATCGTTTCGCAGAGCGCGGCCAATGCCGAACTCGAACTCGACACCGATTTTCGCGATTTCGTCACCGACAACCGGATGCTGGTCAACGGCTTGCTCGGTTTTGGCCTGGAGGTTGGCCAGCACAAGCTGCGGTTTACCAACCTCTACATTCACGACACGCTGAAGCGTGCAGCGCTGTCGCAGGGCGAGGATTTCCAGAACGACGACAGCGATCTGGTGCAGGAAACCGGCTGGTTCGAGCGCCAGCTGTTCAACACCCAGGGCGTGGCCGAACTGCGCTTCGGCGAACTCGCGCTCGACTTGCGTGCAGGATACGCCCAGACCCGGCGCGAGGCCCCGTTCGAGTGGCGGTTTCGCTATACCCGCACCAACAATCCCAACGATCCGCTGGGCGACCGGTATCTCAACACGCTCGACCCCCAGCGCGGCGGGGCCACCGTGGCCTTCTCCGAGCTTGAAGAAAACCTCTATTACGGCGGAATCGACGCAAGCTATCCGCTTGCCGATTGGCTGACAGCGACCGTGGGCTATGCCTATACCGACACCAGCCGCCGATCGAGCCGCCGCGAGTTCGATATTCGCGCATCCACCGGCTTTCCCGACGCTTTCGGGGCTCTGCGCCCCGATCGCCTGTTCGGCGGCAGTCTGCTGGCGCTGGGCTTCGATCCTGATGCGCAGGCGGCGGCCGGCATCGGCCCCTTCGCCTATACGATCTTCGAGACGACCCAGTCGGACCCGGCCTTCGCGGCCGATCTCACCATCCATGCCGGCTATGGCAAGGTGGTGCTGGCACCTTTCGATGCTTTGTCGATTGACGTCGGGGTGCGCTACGAAACGGCCGAGCAGGCGATCACCCCGATCGAGGTCTTTGCCGATCCGATCGGCTCGACCAGTTCGACCTTCCTCGAGAACGAGTATGTCCTTCCGTCCGCCACGCTTACCTATGAATTCGGCGACAACCTCCAGGCGCGCCTGGCCGCTTCCAAAACCATCGCCCGGCCGCAATTTCGCGAACTGATTTTCCAGACCTATTTCGATCCCGAGAACAACCGCCGCTACAACGGCAACCCGTTCCTGCTGGATAGCGAACTGTTCAACGCCGAGGTGCGGCTGGAATACTACATCGACCGGGAAAGCCGGGCGAGCATCGCCGGCTTCTACAAGACTATCGACCGACCGATCGAGGTGTTCTCGAGCTTTTCGGACAACGAACAGGTGAGCAGCTTCGCCAACGCGCCCAAGGCCGAACTGTATGGTGCGGAATTCGAACTGCAGTACGGTCACGATCTGATGGGTCTGGGCGACTGGTTCGCCAACAAGCGGCTGCTGGCGATCGCCAATTACACCTATACCCAGTCGAGCGTGAAGGTCGGCGAAAGCGATGTCGCCCCAATCGTCGGCGCGCCCGCCCAGCCTGCGACCGATCTGTTCAACGACGGCGCACCGCTGACGGGACAAAGCGATCACCTCGCCAATTTCCAGCTTTCGCTCGAGAATATGGACCGGTTGAGCCAGGTCACGTTGCTGGTCAATTATGCCAGCAATCGCGTTTCCAGCCGCGGGGCTGGGCCGCTCCCCGACATCATCGAGGACCCGGGGCTGACCATCGATCTTGTCGCCCGGCAGGCGATCCCGGTGATGGGCAAGGAGATCGAGCTGACCTTCGAGGCGCGCAACCTGACCGGGCGCGATAACGAGGAGTATCAGACCAACGGCACCCGGCGGATCGAAATCAATTCCTACGAGGTGGGCCGGCAATTCAGCCTGGGTGCCGCGCTGAAGTTCTGAGCGGCTCGACGGACAGGCAAAGGGGGGGGCGAGCGGCGGCCATCAGAGGGAGCGGCCGACGACCTCCTTCATGATCTCGTTCGTCCCGCCATAGATGCGCTGGACCCGCGCGTCGCGCCACAGCCGCGCAATCGGGTATTCGTTCATGTAGCCCGCCCCGCCATGCAGCTGCAGCGCCTTGTCGCAGCATTCCCATTGCAGATCGGTATGCCACAGCTTGGCCGCGCTTGCCTCGTCGGTATAGAGTTCGCCGGCGAGGTGCCGGGTGATCGCCCAGTCGAGATGCGCCCAACCAACCTGCAGCCTGGCCTTGAGATCGGCGAGGACGAACTTGGTATTCTGGAACTCGATCACCGCCTTGCCGAAGGCGGTGCGTTCCTTGACGAAACGGACCGCCTCGTCGAACGCGCGCTGCGCCCCCGCCTGCGCGCTGACGGCGATCGACAGGCGTTCCTGCGGCAGTTCTTCCATCAGATGGATGAAGCCGCGGCCTTCCCCGCCCAGCAAATTGCCCCGCGGCACCCGGCAATCATTGAAGAACAATTCGGACGTATCTGCCGAATGCTGCCCGATCTTGTCGAGATTGCGCCCGCGCTCGAACCCCGGGGTACCGGCGTCGACGAGGATGAGTGAAGTGCCCTTTGCGCCCTGGCTGGGATCGGTCTTGGCGACGACGATCACGCAGTCGGCGTTTTGCCCGTTGGTGATGTAGGTCTTCGATCCGTTGACGACCCATTCGTCCCCTTCAAGGACGGCAGTGGAGCGAATGCCCTGCAGATCGCTCCCGGCGCCAGGCTCGGTCATGGCGATGGCGGTGATGATCTCGCCGCTGACCATGCCGGGCAGGTATTTGCGACGCTGCTCTTCAGTGCCGAGCCGTTCGAAATAATTGACCGTGATGTCGTTCTGCAAGGTGAAGCCGGCCGACGAGCCGAGATAGGCCAGTTCCTCGGTCACCACGCAGTTGAACCCGAAGTCAAGCCCGAGCCCGCCGTATTCCTCGCTGACGGTGGGGCACAGCATCCCCGCTTCGCCCAGCGCCAGCCACGCCTCGCGGCCGACGATGCCTTCTGCCTCGTGCCGGTCGAGATGCGGGGTCATGTGTTCGGCGAACACCCGCCGCACGGTATCCCGGAAAGCGGCGTGAGCGGCATTGTAGGCAGTACGGCGCGAGGTATCGAGCATGTGCGGGTCCTTCTAGGCGAGCAGGCCGGCAAGGCGGCGCTGGCGGATGAGGGCGTCGGCTTCGGTCATGATGCGGTCGTTAAGTGCAGCTGGGCAGGGATGGGTATCGGCCGCTCCGCCGTTCGTCTAGGGCTGCGAGACGGCCTTCAGCGCGTCGAGCATCTGCAATCCGCGCTCCGTCAGCCGCAGGCCGTCCCCCGCCCGCTCGGCATAGCCGAACCGTTCCAGATCGCCGCGCCCCGCTTCCCCCATCACCCGGCCATAGCGACCCGCGTGATAGATCAGCGGTTCGGTCTCGCGGCGATGGAAGTCGATTACCTCGCCAAGGAAGATCGCGTGATCGCCGCCTTCGTATTCGAACCGTGCCCGGCACCCGAACCGCGCCGCGCACCCTTCGATGAGCGGGGCGCCCTCGGGTCCGTCCCGCACCTCGAGCCCGGAAAAGCGATCGATGTCGGGCGAGGCGAAGCGGTCGGACATCTCCTGCTGATCGGCCGCCAGCACGTGCACGGCCCAGCTGTCCGCCACGCGGAAATCAGCCAGCGAACGCGAGCGAAGGGACAGGCTCCACAGCACCATCGGCGGATCGAGGCTGACCGAATTGAAGCTGTTGGCGGTGAGCCCCATCGGCTCGCCTGCCGGATTGCGCACCGTCACGATCGTCACTCCGGTGACGAAACTGCCAAGGGCGCTGCGAAAGGCTGAGGAATCGAACATCGGCCCGTGCGCTACTCCGCCTTGCGCGCGCCAGCAACCGCGCCGCACATCGCGCGTGACGGCACCATCACCGGCAGCGGAAGGGACTTGCGCAGCGCCCTGCATTCGTATTCGGCTTGGGGATCACCGGCGGCGGCCGCAAGCTGGCGGAAACAAGACCAGACGGGAGTGGGACGACGATGCAAGTGGCACCAGAGGTAGCGAGCAGCACCGATCCCCATCCGCTGGCTGCCGACGCCCCGGCGGTCGACGCGCCGGGCCTCCAATACTTCGTCTTCGCGCTGTTCTTCATCTTCGGCGGGATCACCTCGCTCAACGATGTCATCCTGCCGAAGCTGAAGGAGCTGTTCACGCTCAACTACACGCAGGCGATGCTGGTGCAGTTCTGCTTCTTCACCGCCTATCTGATCATCGGCATCCCGGGCGCGCAACTGGTCAAGCGGATCGGCTACATGCGCGGTGCGGTCGTCGGGCTTCTGACGATGATGGCAGGATGCCTGCTGTTCATTCCCGCCAGCCAGACGGCGACCTATGGCCTGTTCCTGTTCGCGCTGTTCGTGCTCGCGAGCGGGGTCGTGGTGGTGCAGGTGGTGACCAATCCGCTGATCAGCTTGCTCGGCCCGCAGAAGACGGTGCATAGCCGGCTGACCTTTGCCCAGGCGTTCAACAGCCTCGGCACTACGGTCTTTCCGCTGGTGGGCGCAACGCTGATCCTCGGCAGCCTTGCCACCGTCACCGCTGCGGAGCTTTCCGGTCCGGCGCTCGATGCCTATCGCTCGGCCGAAAGTGCCGCCATCGTAAGGACCTACCTCGGCCTTGCCGTTGCGCTCGCAATCATCGCGGCGGTCGTGTGGAGCTTCCGCGACCGGCTGAAGGGCGAGCGGCACGAACAATCCTCGTTCACCGGCGGCTTTCAACTGCTGGGCCGCCCCAGGTTCGGGTGGGGGGCATTGTGCATCTTTCTCTACGTCGGAGCGGAGGTGGCGATCGGCTCGCTGATCGTCAATTACCTCATGCAGGACAGCGTCATGGCGCTGCCCGAACAAAGCGCAGGGCAGATGATCGCCTATTACTGGGGCGGGGCGCTGGTCGGGCGGCTGATCGGCTCGGCGCTGCTGCGCCTCGTCAGTCCAGGGTTGATCCTTGCCGGGGTGGCGGCAGGCGCGATCACGCTGCTGCTGATATCGACCAACAGCACCGGCGAGGTCGCCGGGTACAGCCTGCTGGCGATCGGGCTGATGAACTCGATCATGTTCCCGACCATCTTCAGCCTCGCCTGCGAGAAACTCGGGCCACGGGCGGCGGACGGATCAGGCATCATCAACATCGCGATCTTCGGCGGGGCGGTGATCCCGCTCTTGACCGGGATGCTTGCCGATGCGAGCGGCAGCCTGCGCACCGCGCTGATCCTGCCGGCGCTGTGCTATGCCGTCATCCTCGCCTATGGCTTCTATGCCCGCCGGCCCGCCGCCTGATCATCCTTCCCACTCGTAGTTACCGGAATTCCAGCCCCATGACCGATGCCGACCTGGCCGCCCACCTTGCCAAGGTGGCGGGCGACATTCTCCTGACTGTGCGCGGGAGCGCGATGTTCGATGGCAAGGCACTGGGCAAGGCGGGCGATGAAACGGCCAACCAGTTCCTGGTCCATGCCCTGCGCCATCAGCGCCCTGATGACGGCCTGCTGAGCGAGGAGAGCAAGGATACGAGCGAGCGATTGGCGAAGGAGCGGGTCTGGATCGTCGATCCGGTGGACGGCACCCGCGAATATGGCGAGGCGCGCACCGACTGGGCGGTCCATGTCGCCCTGTGCATCGGCGGCCGGCCCGAAATCGGCGCGGTGGCGCTGCCGGGCCTCGGCGCGGTACTACGCACCGATGCGCCAGCCCCCCTGCTCCCGGCGGCAGGCAAGCCGCGCATGGTCGTCAGCCGCACCCGCCCTGCGGCAGAGGCGGTTTCGGTGGCAGAGGCGATTGGTGCCGAACTGGTCGGCATGGGCAGCGCCGGGGCCAAGGCGATGGCGGTGGTCCGCGGAGAGGCGGAAATCTACCTTCACACCGGCGGGCAGTACGAATGGGATAGCGCCGCCCCTGCCGCAGTCGCGCTTGCTCATGGGCTTCATGCCAGCCGGATCGATGGCAGCCCGCTGATCTACAATCAGGCTGACGTCTACATGCCTGACCTGCTGATCTGCCGCCCCGAATTGGCCGATCGCGTGCTGGCCGAAGTCGCGGCGCTGTCCTAACCCGCCAGTGCCAGCAACTGCCGGGCCCGGGAGAGGTGCGGCCGGTCGAGCATTCCGCCCTTCCAGCCCAACGTGCCGGCCCCCGGATTGGCGTCGAACAGGGCGACGATCTCGCGCGCTTCGGCCAGTTCCTCCTCGCTCGGGGTGAAGGCGGCGTTGATCACCGGCACCTGCGCCGGGTGGATTGCCAGCATCCCGCGATAGCCCTGGCGCCGTACCTGCCGGGCGCGCTTCTCCAGCCCTTCGAGATCGCGGAAATCTGCCTGGATTGTCTCGATCGGCGCGACCTCGGCACTGACCGCGCCCAGCAGGCACAGGCTGCGCGCCAATTCAAAGGTGTGGGTATAGGCGCCGCTGTCGTCGGTGTTGGCCTGCGCGCCGAGACTGTCGGCGAGATCTTCCGCCCCCCATGTCATCGCCGCCAGCCGCGGCGCCCCGGCGTAACTACCGGTGGTGAACATCGCAGCCGCGGTTTCGGTCACCAGAGGGATGACAGGGGTGGTGCCCGGCGCCCCGCCGTTCGCCACTTCGAGCGCGCTCAGATAGGCGTCGAGCCGCTCTACATCCTCGCGCCCGCGCGCCTTGGGCAGCATGATTCCGCCCGGCGCCCCCGGCATGATCGCGGCGAGATCGGCCAGCGCCTGATCGCCGTCGAGCGGGTTGATCCGCACCCACAGCCGCGCCCTTGCGGCGGCGTCCTGCGCGCCCAGGAAGCCGGCGATCTGCTGCCGGGCAGCGGGCTTGTTTTCGGCCGTCACCGCGTCCTCGAGGTCGAGCAGGACGATATCCGCCTCGCTTTCGGCGGCCTTGGTCATCTTGCGTTCGCTGTCGCCCGGCGCGAACAGCCACGAACGCATCGGCGGCAGGGATCGTTCGGTGTCGGCTGGCATGGCAATGGTCCCCAGGGTGCAGGAATGAATGCCGCGGACTGCGCAGGAATGGCAGCAGCGTCAAGATCGCGCTCTTGACTCGGGCGGCGTGACAGGCGGAAACGCAATCGACAGTGCCGCGGTTCAGCCCGGCCAGAAGGAGAGACGAGCGATGGCAACCAGCCCGGCGCGCGAAGCCGAGAACGAGACCGATGCGTTCCGCGAGGAGGTCCGCCAGTTCCTCGCCGATCATTTCGCCCCCGAGCTCAAGGGCCGGGGCAACGCCCTGTCGAGTGTAGAGGAGCCGGCGGAAGAAACCCCGGCCATGCGCCAGTGGCGCGAGGCGATGGGCGCACGCGGCTGGGGCACGCCGACCTGGCCGAAGGAATACGGCGGCGGCGGGCTCACCCGCGAACAGGCCCGCATCCTCAACGAAGAGATGGCCCGCGCCGGGGCCTGGAACCCGATCGGCGGCATGGGGGTGATGATGTTCGGCCCCACCCTGCTCGAATACGGCAGCGAGGAGCAGAAGCGCGAGCATATTCCGCCGATCGTGCGCGGCGAGGTGCGCTGGTGCCAGGGCTACAGCGAACCCAACGCAGGCTCCGACCTCGCCAATCTCCAGACCTTTGCCGAGGACAAGGGCGATCATTATCTCGTCAACGGGCAGAAGACCTGGACCAGCGGCGGGCAATGGGCGGACAAGTGCTTTGCCATCGTCCGCACCGACAAGAGCGACAAGCACCGCGGCATCAGCTTTCTTCTGATCGACATGGACGCCCCCGGGGTCGAGGTTCGCCCGATCAAGATGATCAGCGGGATGAGCCCGTTCTGCGAGACCTTCTTCACCGACGTGAAGGTGCCCAAGGGCAATCTCGTGGGCGAGGAAGGCCAGGGCTGGACCATCGGCAAGCGCCTGTTGCAGCACGAGCGCACCAACCTTTCGGGCGGCGGCAGCATGGCCCGGCTGATGGGCGAACGGCTGAGCGATATCGCCAAAGGCTACCTCGAAACCGATGCCGAGGGCCGGATCGCGGATGCCGTGATGCGCCACCGGATTGCCGATTTCGAACTGCGCTGGGCCGCCTTTCTCCTAACCGCGCGGCGGGCGGTCGAGGAGAGCAAGGCGCAGGGCGGGGTATCGGAAATCAGTTCGGTCCTGAAAAAGCTCGGCACCAAACTCGGGCAGGAGCGGGCGGAACTGCTGATCGACATCAAGGGATCGCAAGCCCTTGGCTGGGAAGGCGAAGGCTTCAGCGAAAGCGAGCTCGATGCGACCCGCGCGTGGCTCTTCGGCAAGGCGACCACGATCTACGGCGGCTCGACCGAGATCCAGAACAACATCATCGCCAAGCGCGTGCTCGGCATGCTCGACCATCAATAGGGGCGCGTGATCACATGGCGTTGCTGAACGAAGAACAGGAAATGTTGCGCAACATGGCGCGCGACTGGGCGATCAACGAAAGCCCGGTGTCCGCGTGGCGCAAGGTCCGCGCCAGCGGTGACCCGCGCGCCTATGACGGGGCCGCCTATGCCACGATGGCGCAAATGGGCTGGACCGGAATCGTCATTCCTGAAGAGCATGGCGGATCGGACTTCGGCTGGCTGTCCGCCGGGCTGGTGGTGGAGGAACTGGGCAAGACGCTGACCGCAAGCCCGCTTGTGGCAAGCACGGTGGCCGCCTCCGCAATCATGCTGGGCGGCACCGATGCCCAGAAGGCGCGGTGGCTCCCCCGCCTCGCCAGCGGAGAGGCGACAGGCGCTTTCGCCATCGACGAGGGGCCACGGCACGATCCCGCCGGCATTACGGCGCGTGCCGAGGGCGGCCGGCTGACTGGCACCAAGCACTTCGTCCACGAGGCGCATGGCGCATCCCTGTTCGTCGTCGCGGCGACAGACGGTTTGTATCTGGTGGAACCGGGCGAGGGCGTTTCGCTTTCCGCCCGCACCCTCGTGGACGAGCGCAGCCATGCCGAGATGCAGTTTGCCAACGCCCCGGCCGAGAAGCTCGAAGCCGGCGGGGCGGACCTGCTCGATCAGGTGCTCGACCGGGCGCGGGTGCTGATCGCCGCCGAGATGCTGGGCATGGCGCAGCAGGTCTTCGATATGACGCTCGCCTACCTCAAGCAGCGGGTTCAGTTCAATCAGGTGCTGGCGACCTTTCAGGCGCTGCAGCACCGGATGGCCGACCTGTACGGCGACCTGACGATGATGCGATCGGCGGTCGAAGGCGGGCTGGTCGCGCTCGATGCCGGGGCCGGCATTCCCGCCGCTGCCACCCTGGCCAAGGCGGAGGCCAACCGCGTGTTGCGACTGATCACCAACGAGGGCATCCAGCTCCACGGCGGGATCGGGATGACCGATGAATACGACGTCGGCTTCTATCTCAAGCGTGCCCGGGTGCTCGAGCAAAGCTACGGCAGCCGCGCCTTTCTGACCGAGCGCCACGCGGCCTTGCACCGCTACTGAAACCCCCAACCGGTCTGCGCGGCCAGAGGTCGCGGGGCCGCTTTCCGATCGGAAGCCACCGATGACGACGCCTGCCCGCCTTCTTGCCCCGCTTCTTGCCTCTATGGCACTGATTGCCATGCCGGCCGCCGCCCAGGATAATGCGGAAGCGGCCGAGCAGGCCGCCGGCGGGGGCGGCATTTTCGCCTCCGGCACCGGGACGGCCACCGAGGGCATCGGTCGTGGCGCCCGGCCGGTAGGCGCGCAGTGGAGCCGCAGTCCCGTGATCGCCCCACACGCCATGGCGGCGACCGCGCATCCCCTGGCGACGCAGATCGCGCTCGACGTGATGCAGGCGGGCGGCAGCGCGGTCGATGCCGCGATTGCCGCAAATGCGGCGCTGGGCCTGATGGAGCCGACCGGGAACGGCATCGGCGGCGATCTGTTCGCCATCATCTACGATCCCCGGACCAGCACGCTGCAAGGCATCAACGGATCGGGCCGTTCGCCGCGTGGGCAGACGCTGGCGCAGCTCAAGGAAAAGCTTCGGCCCGGCGCCACTGCCCTTCCTGCCATGGGCCCCCTCCCCGTGACCGTACCGGGCACGGTCGACGCCTGGTTCGCCATGCACGCGCGTTACGGCACGCTGCCGATGGCGCAGATCCTCGCCCCCACCATCCGCTATGCCCGCGAAGGACATCCCGTCGCGCCGGTGGTGGCGATGTATATGCAGCGCGCCCTGCGCAATTACGAACGGGTCGCGGCGGCGGGGGAGCTCGATTTCGGCAATGCCCGTGCGACCTATTTCGCCGGCGGTGCCCCGCAGGCGGGCGCGATCTTCCGCAACCCCGACCTTGCGGACACCCTGGAACGGATCGGGCAAAACGGGCGCGACGAATTCTACAGGGGCGAAACCGCCCGCACCATGGTCGATTACCTGCGCCGTCAGGGCAGCCGCTTCGCGCTGGAGGACTTCGCCAGCCACACCAGCGAATGGGTCGATGTGGCCTGCGTGGAGTATCGCAAGGGCTATGACCTGTGCGAACTGCCGCCCAACTCGCAAGGGTTCGCAGCGCTTCAGATGGTCAACATTCTCAAGAACGTCGACCTGTCGAGATGGGATCGCGGATCGCCCGAGGTGATCCACTACATCACCGAAGCCAAGCGGCTGGCGTTCGAGGATGTTGCGCGCTTCTATGCCGATCCTGCCTTCACCGCCGCTCCCGAAGAATTGCTGAGCGAGGAATACGGCAAGCAGCGCTTTGCCCTCATCGACCCGGCCCGGGCCACGCCGGCCTTCGCGCCGGGCGCGCTCAAGGCGCTCAAGCTGGAGGGGCCGGGGGACACGACCTATCTGACGGTCGCCGACCGGAACGGCATGATGGTGAGCCTCATCCAGTCGAACTATCGCGGCATGGGCGGCGGGCTGGTGCCCGACGGGCTGGGCTTCATGCTGCAGGATCGGGGCGAGCTGTTCAGTCTCGATCCGGCCCACCCCAACGCCTACGCACCGGGCAAGCGGCCCTTTCACACCATCATCCCGGCCTTCGTGCGCAAGGATGGCAAGCCGGTGATGAGCTTCGGCTTGATGGGCGGCGGAATGCAGCCTCAGGGCCATGTCCAGGTGCTGATCAACCTTGTCGACTACGGCATGAATTTGCAGGAAGCCGGGGATGCCGCGCGGCTGATGCACGATGGCGGACGTCAGCCCACCGACGCATTCGCGGGGTCGCCTGCGGATACCGCTGCCATCGACGATCTTGGCACGCTGTTCGTCGAACCGGGCATTCCGGCCGCCACGGTCGAAAAGCTGCGCGCCATGGGCCACAAGGTCGAGGTCGAGAACACCGGCATTCCCTTCGGCGGGTATCAGGCGATCGCCCGCGATCCGGTCACCGGGGTTTATGTCGGCGCGACCGAGATGCGCAAGGACGGGCAAGCCAGCGGGTATTGACGGCCGGGGGCCGGTTTCCGGTCAATGTCGTATGACGCTGCCAAACTATCCCAAGGCGGCTGTTCGCGAGAAAGACTGCATGACTGTGATCGCCGAACTGACACCCGCTTTCGCCGTGGCGCCGCAGATCGTCCCTTCGGACATGGCGCGACTGGCTGAGGCCGGGTTCACCACAATTGTCTGCAATCGTCCCGATGGCGAAGAGGCGGGCCAGCCGGATGCCGCCGCCATGCGGCGGGCCGCCGAAGACGCGGGCCTGTCCTTCCATCACATCCCGGTGCAGGGGGGCATGTTCTCGCCCTCCGCGATGACGGCCCTCGTTGCGGCGCATGATCCGGCCGGGGGGCGCAGCCTTGCCTATTGCCGCAGCGGAACCCGCTCTGCTGCATTGTATGTCCTCGCCAATCCGGAAGGACTCACGGCGGATGAGCGGATCGCGGCGGCTGGCCGCGCCGGATACGATCTGGAAAGCCTTCGCGGATACCTCGCAGATTGACATGAGATAGCGGCCGGTCGGGCTCTCGTTGCTCGACAGCCGACGACCGCTCCCGACATTCGCGATGAAAGACGCAACATCGCTTGCAGTGCTTTCATTGGCGCAATGATGAGCGACAGCGTAAGACGGCGCCATGTTCGACCAGTTCGATGCCCTGCTGCTCGCCCGCATCCAGTTCGCCTTCACGGTCAGCTTCCATTTCATCTTTCCGGCCTTTTCGATCGGCCTCGCCAGCTACCTCGCGGTGCTGGAGGGGTTGTGGCTGAAGACCGGCAAGCAGCTCTACCTCGACCTGTTCAAATACTGGCTCAAGATCTTCGCCATCGCCTTTGCTATGGGCGTCGTCAGCGGGATCGTGATGAGCTATCAGTTCGGCACCAACTGGTCGGTCTTTTCCGATCGCGCCGGGCCGGTCATCGGGCCGCTCATGGCCTACGAAGTGCTGACCGCCTTCTTCCTCGAGGCCGGCTTTCTCGGGGTCATGCTGTTCGGCATGAACCGGGTGGGCAAGAAGCTGCACTTCGCGGCCACGCTGATGGTGGCGCTGGGCACGTTCGTTTCGGCGTTCTGGATTCTGTCGGTCAACAGCTGGATGCAGACCCCGGTCGGTTACGAGATCGGTGCCAACGGCCAGTTCCTGCCGGGGGACAGCTGGTGGGACATCGTCTTCAATCCCAGTTTCCCCTACCGCCTCGTCCACACCGTAGTCGCGGCCTACCTCACCACGGCGTTCGTCGTCGGCGGGGTCGGGGCGTGGCATCTGCTGCGCGACCGGGCGAGCCCCCATGCACGCAAGATGTTCTCGATGGCGATGTGGATGGCGGCGCTGGTCGCCCCGGTGCAGATCTTTGCCGGCGACATGCATGGACTCAACACGCTCGAGCATCAGCCGCAGAAGGTCATGGCGATGGAGGGCCATTACCAAAGCCATCCCGACGGCGCCCCGCTGATCCTGTTCGGTATTCCCGACAGCGAGGAAAAGCGGGTGAAATACGCGATCGAGATTCCCAAGGCCTCGTCGCTCATCCTCAAGCACGACCCAAATGCCCCGCTCGCCGGGCTCGACACCATTCCCGACGACGAGGAACCGCCGGTGGGGATCGTCTTCTGGTCGTTCCGGATCATGGTGGGGATCGGCTTCGCCATGCTCGGCATCGGCCTGTGGAGCCTGATCGCCCGGGCGCGCGGGAAGCTCTACGACTGGTCCCTGCTTCACCGCGCGGCCTTGATCATGGGGCCGAGCGGGTTCGTCGCCGTCATCGCCGGCTGGATCACGACCGAAGTCGGCCGGCAGCCCTATGTGATCTACAACCTGCTGCGCACCGCCGATGCGGTCAGCCCGCTCGACGCGCCGGCCGTGGGGGCCTCGCTGCTGGCCTTTGTCGTCGTCTACTTCGCGGTGTTCGGGGTCGGCACGTGGTACATCCTGCGGCTGATGAGCCATGAACCGCATACCGGCGAGAGCGGTGTGAAGCGCGGCGACAGCGGGCCGATCCGCACCGCCGGGATCACGCCGGGGCCAACGCAGAACCCCGGCGATCCCAGCCCGCTGCCTGCCGACCACGAGGAGGCGACCGATGGGCGTTGATTTCGACCTGACCGTCATCTGGGCCTTCATCATCGCCTTCGCGGTCTTCGCCTATGTCGTGATGGACGGGTTCGATCTCGGCATCGGCATTCTCTTCCCCACCTTCGAAGTCGGGGCAGAGCGCGACCGGGCGATGAACTCCATCGCTCCGGTGTGGGACGGGAACGAAACCTGGCTGGTGCTGGGCGGCGGAGGGCTGCTGGCGGCCTTTCCGCTGGCCTATGCCGTGGTCCTGCCGGCGACCTATCCGCTGATCATCGCCATGCTGCTGGGCCTCGTCTTCCGCGGTGTGGCGTTCGAGTATCGCTGGCGCGACCCGGCCCATCGCGGCTTCTGGGACGCGGCGTTTACCGGGGGCTCCCTGGTCGCGGCGATGGCGCAGGGCATGACGCTGGGCGCGCTGTTGCAGGGTATCGATGTGGTCGGCCGCGCCTATGCCGGCAGCTGGTTCGACTGGCTGACGCCCTATACGCTCCTGACGGGTCTCGGCACGGTGGCGGGTTATGCCCTGCTGGGTGCGACATGGCTGGTATGGAAGCTCGAGGGCGACAGCCAGCACCACGCCCGCAAGCTCGCCAAGCGCGCCGCCTGGGCGACCTTCGTGCTGATGGGCGCGGTCAGCCTCTACAACCTGCTGCTCAATCCCGAATATGCCGAGCGCTGGCTTTCGGCCCCGGAAATCTACTATGCCGCGCCCGTCCCGATCCTTACCGGACTGGTCGCCCTCGCGCTGATCCGCGCCTTGTCAGTCGAACGACACAGCAAGCCCTTCTGGCTCAGCCTGCTGCTGTTCCTGCTGGGCATGGCGGGGCTGGGGGTGACCATGTGGCCCTATGTGGTGCCGCCGGGCCTCACCATCTGGGAGGCAGCCGCGCCGGAAAGGAGCCAGGTGTTCATGCTGATCGGTGTCGCCATCACCCTGCCCCTGATCCTGGGCTATACCGCATGGGCCTATTGGGTGTTCCGCGGCAAGGTCGGCGACGAGGGCTATCATTGATGCGCGAGGGCGAGCCCGATACCCCCTTGTGGCAGCGTCTGGGCTGGATGATCGCGATATGGGCTGCCAGCATCCTCGTTCTCGGGACGATCGCATTCGTACTGCGCCTGTGGTTGAAAAACTGAACGGAGACCACGACCGGGTCTGGCGCCCGGCGCTGGCCGGGCACGAGCCGCGGTGGATTGTCTGCCCGGTGCCCGTCCCTATCTAGGCGCGTGACAATCCCTTTGCCGCGCGCTCGGCACACTCATGAAAGGACAAGGAATGAGCCTTCACATCGGCGATACTGCCCCCGATTTCACCGTCGCCACGCAGCGGGGCGAGATCAGCCTGCACGATTGGGCGGGTGACAGCTGGGTCTTCTTCTTCAGCCACCCGGCGGACTTCACCCCCGTTTGCACGACCGAAATGGGCCGCACGTCGCAGCTCGCCGGCGAATTCGAGAAGCGCAACGTCAAGCCGCTGGGCCTGTCGACCGATACCGCAGAAGAACATTCCCGCTGGATCGAGGACATCAACGATACGCAAGGCACCGATCTGCAATTCCCGATCATCGCCGACAAGGATCTGCGGATTGCCAAGCTTTACGACATGATCCACCCGGAACAAAGCGAGACGGCAGCGGTCCGGTCGGTGTTCATCATCGATCCGACTAAGAAGATCCGCCTGATCCTCACCTATCCGATGAGCGTGGGGCGCAATTTCGACGAAATCCTGCGGGTGATCGATGCGCTCCAGTATGGCGACAAGCATGGCGTTGCGACGCCGGCTGACTGGACCCGCGGCAAGGACGCAATCATCCCGCCATCCGTTTCCGACGACGATGCGAAGGCCAGGTTCCCGCAGGGCTTCAATACAATCCGCCCCTACCTGCGGACGGTCAAGATCGACTGATCAACGCCTCGCATGATGCTGGCGGCGGGGTGGACCAGACCCCGCCCCGCCGCCGGCCCGGCGCAGCGTTGACAGGCTGTTCGCCGTGCGCAATCCTCACCCGGTCATCGACCTGTGAGGGAGCGCACATATGCGTTCGATACTGCTTCACGTTCGTAACGATCGCTGCCTCGAAGCCGCCCGGCTTGCAGCTTTCGGACTTGCCCGCGCACTAGACGGGCACGTCACCTGCCTGCAGGCGGTCCCGCTCGATGTCGCCTATGGCGAGTTCGACATGGGGTTGCCGGCGCAGATCATCCCGAGCCTGCGCCAGAACGCCGACGATCTGCGCGACAGTCTCAGCCGGGCATGGGCGCAAGATGATACGCCGCGCGATTGGGCAATCGAATATTCCTGGCCCCACACCGCAATCCCGCGTCTGGCTTCGTTGCATGATGTGGTGGTGATGGGTGCCTGTGCCGACGATCGCAGCGAAGGCACCTATTCCTCGCTTGCCGCGGATCTTGCGATCGGCATGCGGACCCCGCTCCTGCTGGTGCCCGCGACCGCGCAGGGGTTCGATGTTACCGCCCCCGTCGTGATCGCCTGGAACGGATCGAGCGAGGCGGCCAACGCCCTGCGCGCGGCTCTGCCTCTGCTGCGCCGGGCGAAGGACGTCGTCCTGCTGACAATCGAGGAGGCCGGCGATGCCCCGCTTCTCGCCGCCGAGGATGCGCAAGCCTACCTCGCGCGACACGAGATACCCGTTCGGCCGGCGAACGAGCCGGCAGGAGAGGAAGGCGTTGCCGCCACCATCGCCGCGTTTGCCTGCGCTGAGGGCGCCGGGTGCATCGTCATGGGGGCCTATGGCCGGTCGCGGCTGCGCGAATTCATTCTTGGCGGGGTCAGCCGTTCGTTGCTGGGTGCGCCGCCCGTTCCGCTGCTTCTCGCGCACTGAACCCGGCTGGGCCTAGCCCGCCCCGATCGCCTGCCGGGCCCAGGCGATGATCGCGCTTTCCGGCAGGGCGCCTGCCCGCCGGGCGATCTCGCGGCCGCCGTGAAAGGCCGCGATCGTCGGGATCGACTGAATGCGATGCGCCGCCCCCGCCTCGCCCTGCGCCTCGGTGTCGAGCTTGACGCACAAGGCATGGGGCACGAGCTTCGCCGCGGCCGCCGCATAGGCCGGCGCCATCGAACGGCAGGGGGCGCACCATGGGGCCCAGAAATCCACCACTATCGGCAGCGTGGTGCGGGCGATCATCTTCGCGAGCACGGCAGAGGTCACATCATGCGGATGGGGCGTGAACAGCTGGCGCTTGCACGATCCGCAATGAGGCGTCTCGGCGAGCCGTTCGGCAGGGACGCGGTTGGTGGCCGCGCAGTGCGGGCAGACGATCATCTCGGCAGTCATCGTGGCCGATCCTTCCATGCGGGGTGACAGGCAACCATGTCTAACGGAACAGGCCCCGCCCGCAAGCCGTGCCTAATCGGCCAGCAGGATGGAGATGCGCCGATTGCGCGGGTCGGCGGGATCGCCCCCGATCAGGGGTTCGGTCTCGGCGACGCCCTCGATCCGCCGGAACCGCGCCGCGGCCACCCCTTCGCTAAGCAGCGCCTGGCGTGTCGCCTCGGCCCGCCCGGCGGACAGCGACCAGTTGTTGACCCGCGCTCCGGGGCGATAGGGAAGCGCATCGGTGTGGCCACGCACCGCCAGCCGCCCCCGATCCTGCGCGATTCTGGCTCCGATCAGGCCGAGCAGCGCGCGGGCTTCGTCGGTAAGGATCGTCGTCCCCAAAGCGAACATCGAGAAGTCCGCATCGTCGACCAGATCGATCTGTACCCCGTCGCTGGTTTCGACCATCCGGACCTGCCGCATCAGCCGCTGGAGGCGCCGGTCCGCCGCCATGCGCTGCTCCACCAGCTGGCGAATGCGGGCGATCTTCGCCGCCCCTTCGCGCAGAGCCAGCAAAGCGTGCTGTCGCTGCTGCGCTGATCACGCGCGCCGCTCGGGCATGTCAGCGCCCGTCGCCTCAATCGGCGGCGGGCGTTGCCTTTTCGAGCGTGCGATTATCGTCCCATTCTGGAACGAACGCGCCCCTGCGCAGTTTCGTGAATTGGCCCATCATCGTTGGTTAACATTGATTGGTTCCGGCGAGGCGTTGCCGGTTCGCCGCTTTGTAATGCAGACTTGCAGGGGACCGTTATTGCATATCGTTTCGATCGCGCTCGGGGGCTGTTTACGGGGTGAACCCGTTCGGTACGGCATAACCGAAGATACCGGCGGCCATATTACCTATATCTTGGGCGAAATGCAGGCGCTGGCCCGCCGCGCCGACGTGACCTGCGCCGAAATCATCACCCGCCTGTTCGATGCACCGCAATTGGGCGAGATCCATGCGCAGGCCGAAGAGTGGCTCGGGCCCAAGCTCGTCATCCGCCGGATCGATAGCGGGGACCGCCGCTATCTGGCGAAGGAAGCTCTTATCGCGGACCGCAAGGCGTTCATCGCGGCGGTGATCGCCGAACTGCGGCGCCGTCCCCGCCTGCCCGACCTCATCCATGCACACTTCGCCGATGCCGCCGACGTAGCGCGCGAGATCGAGCGGGTACTGGGCATTCCCTTCGTCTATACGGCCCATTCGCTCGGTCACGACAAGCGCGCGACATTGCCCAGCCCGGGCCCGCAGATGGAGCGCCGCCTGGCCGAGGAAGACCGCGCGATCGCTTCGGCACGCGCGGTCATCGGGTCATCGCGCGATGAATGCGAACGCCAGCTGATGGCCTATCCCTCGGCCCGGATCGGGCGGATCCACCGGCTTGTGCCCGGAATGGACCGCCCCCGTGCGGGAATCGGCATGGCTGCGGCGGTCGACGCCATCACCCCCTTCGTGCGCGAGCCCCTGCGCCCGGCGATCCTCGCCATCGCCCGGCCCGTCCGCAAGAAGAACCTCGTCCGCCTGGTCGAGGCATTCGCGACTACTCCGGCACTGCGCGAACGGTGCAACCTCGTCATCCTTGCAGGACAGCGTGAGGCCCTGTCATCCGGCGAGCCCGAGCAGCACGAGGTGCTGTCGTCACTGGCCGATGCGATCGACCGGCACGAGCTTTACGGCAAGGTCGCCTATCCGAAGACCCATTCGCGCGAACTGGTGGAATCGATGTATGCGCTGGCCGCGCGGACCGGCGGCGTGTTCGTCAATCCGGCGCTGATCGAACCCTACGGCCTTACGCTGGTCGAGGCGGCGGCCCACGGGGTGCCGGTGGTCGCCACCCGGGTCGGCGGACCGCCCGACATCCTTGCCGAACTGGAGCATGGCCTGCTGGTCGATCCGCTCGATCTCGCCGACATTGGCGGCGCTATCCAGACCCTGATCGAAGACAAGCGCCAGTGGCAGAAATGCGCTGCGAACGGCCTGCGGGGAAGCACCGGCATGAGTTGGGATGCCTATGCCGACGGTTTCATGCGGATCGCGCATGAAGTGCTGGGCGAGAATGCGTGCCAGCGTCCGGCCCCGTTGCAGCTGGTGGTCAGCGATCTCGACAACACGCTCACCGGATGTGACCGCGGGGCGCGGCGGATCGCCGATTTCTTCCGCCGCCGCGAGGGCTTCGGGTTCGTCGTCGCGACGGGCCGTTCGATCGTCGAGGCGCGCCGTCTGGTGCGTGACTGGCGCCTGCCCGATCCGATTGCCTGGATCACTTCGGTCGGTACGGAGATCTACCTTCCCGGGCCTGACGGGCTCAACCTCGACAAGGCATTTGCCGCGCGCATTTTGCACGGATGGGATCCGGCCGCGGTCGATAGCGCGCTCAACGGGATGGCGGGGCTCGCGCCCCAGCCGGTGTACGAACAGCGCCCCTACAAGCGCAGCTATTATGCCGCCGGCGCGCATATCGCCCGGCAGGTGGAGGAACGGCTGGCCGAGGAAGGTATCGCCGGGCGAGTGGTGTTCAGCCACGAACGCCTGCTCGACGTATTGCCGCCGCGCGCGGGCAAGGCGGCGGCGATGGCGCATGTCGCCGATCATTTCGGCATCCCGGGCGACAGTGTCTTCGCCATCGGTGACAGCGGCAACGACGCCGATATGCTCAGCGCCTGCCAGAACGCCATTCTGGTCGGCAATCATGCCGAAGAGGTCGCCGCGCTGGCGCAGCGCAGCAACGTCTATCTCGCCCGGCGCTCACATGCCGCCGGCGCTCTCGAAGGGGTGCTGGTGCATCACCGCGCCCAGCTGGCCCGGCGACGCCGCGGCGCGAGGTCGGTCCAGTGAACGACAATCGTCCGCTAGGCTATTTTGTCCACCATCAGGGGCGCGGCCATGCCGAACGGGCCGCAGCCATTGCCAATGCCGTCGCGCCTTATCGACCAGTGACGCTGTTCTCGGCGCGCGAGGACATCTTCCCCCCGCTCGCCACCAACGTCACGGTCGTTGCGATCCCCTCGCTGTTCGAGCCGACTGGTCGCGAGGCTCCGGCGATGGCGGCCCTGCCCGCCCCGCGGACGGTGCACTGCGCGCCACTCGGCTGGCCGACCATCACCGCCGCTTTCGCCCGCATAGCGCAGTGGTTCGCCGAAGAGCGACCGGCCCTGTTCGTGACCGATGTCTCGGCCGAACTGGGGCAGTTGGCGCGCCTGTGCTCGGTTCCGCACGTCGCGGTGATGCAGCACGGGGTGCGCAGCGATCCGGGGCACATGGCCGCCTACGAAAGCACTGTCGGCCTGCTGGCGCCCTATGCCGCGGCGCTCGAGCAGGATGATCGGGGCGAGGCGCTGCGCGCCAAGACCCACTACGCCTCCGGCATCGGGGTGGATTGCGGCATCATTCCCGACAAGGCGGAGGCGCGCCGGGCGCTTGACATCGACCCGCACGACGATCTCGTGCTGGTGATCGCCGGCGGCGGCGGGGACGGCACGCCCAGCGCGCCCCTCACCCTGGGCGCCCGGGCCGAGCCTCACAGCCGCTGGATCACCATCGGCACCATCCGTAGCGAATGGCACGAAACCCCGCCCGGCAATCTCGATCATCGCGGTTGGGTCCACAACCCGCATATGTGGATCGCAGCGGCGGACCGGGTGGTATCATCCTGCGGCAACACCACCGTGCATATGGTGATGGCGGCGGGCAAGCCGTGGGTCGTCATCCCGGAATGGCGTTATTTCGACGAACAGGTGCACAAGGCTCTGGTCTTGGAGCGCGAAGGTCTTGCCGCGGTATCGATGCACTGGCCTTCGCATCCGGCCGCGTGGGACGAACTGTGGCAGCGCGCGTCCGCGATCGACGTCCAGCATCAGCGCCGCTTGATCGATCCCGATTGCGCCGAAGGCACCGCCCGCTGGCTCGAACAGCTGATCGCCCGCCTGTGGCACGATGCAAGCCGCGCGCCCCATCTCGAGGCGGTGGCGTGAGCGTTTCGGTCTGCACGCTGGCGCATGGCCGCGCCGATCATCTGCGCAACCTCGTCCTCGGCCTCGCGATGAGCGAACTGCCGCCGTCCGAGCTGGTGATCGGGGTGATGCAGCAGGAACCCTATGCCTTGCCAGATCCCGGTTTCCCGGTGCGCCAGATCATGCTGGGCAATGCCGGCATCTGCCTGGCCCGGGCGCGCAATGCGGCGGCGTTCGCGGCACAGGGGACGTTGCTGGTATTCCTCGATGTCGATTGCATTCCCGCCCCCGGGCTCATCGCGGATTACGCCGCCGCCCACGCGATATGCCCCGGCGTGCTGATGGGAGAAGTCGGCTATTTGCCCAAGGGGGCGACCGACGACGGGATTGACTTTGCCGCCTTCGAGCAAATCTGCGTCAAGCATAGCGAAAGGGCCGGCCCGCCCCCCGGCCAGACCGGGCTGTGCCGCGATTACCGCTGCTTCTGGTCGCTGAACTTCGCCCTTACGGCAGAGGTTTTCGCCGCGGTCGGCGGGTTCGACGAACGCTATATCGGCTATGGCGGCGAGGATACCGATTTCGGGCGAATGATCGCGGCGCACGGTATCCCGCTGTCATGGGTGCGCGGGGCCAAGGCCTATCATCAGTATCACAAGCATCACATGCCGCCGGTCCACCATCTCGACAGCGTGCTGGCCAATGCGGCGCAATTCGCCGCGAAGTGGGGCGAGCCGACGATGCAACACTGGCTGCGCGCCTTCCGCTTGATGGGCCTGATCGAGCCCGACGGGCGGGGCGGCTGGTTAAAGCTGCGCGAACCGGGCGAACGTGAACTGGCGCTGACACGCCAGCAGGAAGATCAACCCTTTGCCAGCAGCGCGCTGGTGCTGGCGCAGCTCGAAGGAGAAGCGGGCATGGCGCCCGCCTCCCCCCGCGCACCGGCGATGACTGCGGCGTAGCACGCCTCGTAACCGCGGATCATCGCCTCGCTCGACAGTTGGGCGACGGCGCGGCGGCGGCATGCGTCGCGATCAGTCAGTGCTGCACGATCCATCGCGCCCGCCAGCGCTTCGATATCCCCGCCGGGCACCAGAATGCCGCACTCGCCGACGACCTCCTGCAAGGCACCGCGGTCGAACCCCACAACCGGGGTGCCGCAGGCAAGCGCCTCGGCCGCGACCAGACCGAACGGTTCGTCCCACATCGGAGTGACGAGCGCGCCGCGCGCTGTCCGCACCTCGTCGCGCAAGACCCCGGCCGGGGCGTGCCCACGATAGCTGATTTTGTCACCAAGATGAGGTGCGACCTCACGGGCGAAATAGGTCTCGTCCTCGACCGGGCCGAACATCCGCAGCTCCGCCCCTGCCTCGCGCGCGGCGCGAACGGCGTGCGCCACGCCCTTGTTGGGCACGATCCGTCCGATCCAGGTGAAGTGCTCGCCCGTCCCGTCCCCGCCGGGTGACCAGAAGGCGGTATCGACCCCGTTACGGACGATATGCATCTGCGGCCCGCCCCTCTGCGACCAGGAAAGCTGCTGCTGGTGCGAGACGATGGTGAAGGCGATACCGGGCCGCCCGGCATTGTCGCAGACCGCATCCAGCAGGTTCTCGAATGGCGGGACGTGATGCGAGGTGACGCAGGGCCGTGCCTCGTCGGCACACCAGCCGATGATGTCGGGAAACAGGGAATTGTTGTGAACCACGTCATACCCGCCCCGGCGAACTTCCGCGAGCGCGCGTTCGAACGCCTCGCGTTGATAGGCGGCAAGCTCGGGCGTGCCGCGCCAGACCTTCCACGGCAGCACCTCGTCGTAGGGCGCATCGCAGATCGGAAACAGGCCAGGATCACGAGACCCCGCGGCGGCGAACAGCGTCACCTCGTGGCCGGCAGCGCGCAGCGCCTTGCACAGCATGGCGCAATGCGCCTCCATCCCGCCGCTGAAGGGTTCGGCAATCGCGTGCCGGATATGCGCGAGGACGGCGATCCTCACCGGCGAAGCAGACGCCGCAGAGGCATGATATGGCAATGCTGGTGCCCGCATGGGGCGCGAAGTGCTAACATGGGACGATATTGGCCGACGGCGCTTGCGCTGTCGATGGGAGATGGCAAACAGCATTATGGACCCGACCGACGACTTCGTTCGCTTTCCACTGACCGGGCGCTTCCTTGCGGGTCGCCTGCGGCACGACATGAGCGAAGCGGAAAAGCAGAAGCTGGAATCGCTGGTGACCGAAACCCGCACGCTGATCGATGGCGAATTGCTGGTCAGGCGGGGCGACCCTTGCGTCAACACCACGATGTTGATCGACGGGTTCATGCTGCGCACGCTCGAAAATTCCGAGCGCCGTCATGCAGTCAGCTTCCATGTGCCGGGGGACTTCGTCGATCTCCACTCGTTCCCGCTCGGGCGGCTGGATCACAACATCGAGTGCGTCGGCGCTGCGCGGGTCGGGTTCGTGCCGCATGCGCTGATACAGGAAATCGTCAACGAGCATCCGCATCTCGCGCGGCTGTTCTGGTTTTCGACCCTCCTCGATGCCGCCATGCATCGCGAATGGATCATGACGCTGGGTCAGTTGCCGGTGCCCAAGCGCATCGCCCACGTCTTCGCCGAAATCTGGGCGCGGCTGGACATGGTCGGCCGCGCCTTTGTCGACGGTTTCCAGACGCCGCTGCGCCAGATCGACATCGCCGATATGTGCGGTGCGACCCCGGTCCACGTCAACCGCGCCCTGATGCAACTGCGCAAGGACGGAATCGCCGATTTTCGGCGGGGCGAGGTGCGGGTGGCAAACCGGGCCGTGCTGGAAAGCTTTGCCGAGTTCGACCCGACCTACCTCTACGGTTCCCATGCCGAGGCACCGGTAACCTTGAGGCAAGCCACCCGTTGACGGGCGCGCGTTTCGTATTCGTCGCCGGTCTTCACCGCAGCGGCACCAGCCTGCTTGCGCGTCTTATCGCCAGGCATCCCGACGTCAGCGGCATCGCTGACGCGCCCGTGCCCGAAAACGAAGGCTGTTACCTTCAGGGCGCGATCCCGCATACCGCTCTTGATGGACGTCCCGGCCATTTCGCGACCGATCCGGCCCAGCACATGGACGAAGGTTCGGCGTACAACAGGCTCGAGATCCGCAACCGGATGCTTGCCGACTGGTCGCCCTGGTTCGATCCGGCAAAGCCCTGGTGGCTGGAGAAATCGCCGGTCAACCTCATACGGACGCGGCTGTACCAGCAGCTTTTCCCGCTGGCTCAGTTCGTCATCATCCTGAGGCACCCGCAGGTGATGGCCGCAGCGCTGGGCAAGTGGGTCGACGATCCCCCCGAACGGCTGACCCGCTACGGGCTTGATGCTTACGAAATCCTGCGCGGCGATCTGCCTTATCTGCACAGCGCGCTGGTGCTGCGCTACGAGGATCTGGTGCGCCAGCCCGAGCAGTATCGCCGGGCCCTGTTCGCCTTCCTCCAGCTGCCCGATGCGCCCGCAAACGATAGGCTGCGCGATGGCAATACAGATTATGCGATCGAGCCGGCGGTGGACGGAGCCTCTGCGCGGCAACTGACGGATTGGGGTTATCTGCCCGGGGGGGCGACCACCACCTTCACGCCCGTGTGCCGCCACCCGCTGGGGAGTGTCCGCAAAGCCGTGCTCGAAGCATTGGATTGAGCTTTCGATGGCTGCGCAAGCACCCGCGGCAAAAAGAACAGAAAGCTAACATCCGTCAATAGACCGGAAGCCGTCAACTGGATTAACCGGCAAAGAATGGACGTGAGGGCGGACATAACGAGTTCAGTTTCGTATCCGCTGACCGGGAATTTTCTCGCCGGAAGGTTGCGCGAAAACCTGACCCGCGACGATCTGTCCTACATCGAAGACCTGATCGAAGCTGTAGAAGAGCATGAGGACGGGCATCGCCTGCTCGCGCGCAGCCGGAAAACCGATCGCAGTACGATCCTGGTCGAAGGCTACATCCTGCGCACGATCGAGGTGGCGGACAAACGCTATATCACCGGCGTTCACGTGCCGGGGGATTTCGTCGATCTGCACGGCTTCGCCCTCAAGCGGCTCGATCACAATATCGATGCGGCGGGGCCGGTCACGGTCGGCTGTGTCAGCCATCGGACCTTGCAGAAAGTGATGCACGAGCGGCCGGGCATTGCGCGCGCCATGTGGTTCGCGACGCTGCTTGATTCGGCGATCCACCGCAAATGGATCCAGACCCTCGAACAGCTCGATGCGCCGCAGCGGATCGCGCATCTCTATGCTGAATTGCATGCCCGTCTGGATCTGATCGGCCGCACCGTGACGCGCGCTCTGCGCACGCCGTTCACGCAGTTCGACCTTGCCGATATGTGCGGCGTCAGCGCCATCCATGCCAATCGCGCTGTCGGAAAGCTGCGCGAACTCGGCATTGCCGAAATCCGCCGCGGGGATCTGTACACCAACGACTGGTCTGCGCTGAAACGCTTCGCCAGGTTCGATCCCGATTACCTGTACGGCCCCGGGCCGCTGAAGGTTAAGGAAGACTGGGACTAGGTCAGGGCGAGGTGACTTCGTAGTCGATCGGCTTGAAGGTGCCCCCATTGGACGCATAGGCCGAACATGCCGTCAGCCCGACGATCAGGTCCATTTGCACCTTCAGCCTGATCCGGTCGCCCTCCTTGCTCAGCGGCGGCTTGACGGCGAGGACGCCGCTTGGCCCGTCGACCGGCACATTCATGAAGACATTGAATGCCGTCGGGATGTCGTCAGGCGCGACGCCGTACGGCTCAAGCGCATGCGCAAGGTTGCCGAAACACCCACGATGAACCGGCTTGTCGGGGTAGAAATGGCGGAACGTGTCGACCGAACACGGGGTCAGAAGAAAATCATGCGAGCCGACCGTATCCTCGATGATTTTCAGCATCGGCCGCGACCGGTTGGACCACAGCATGTTTCCCTCGCCCAGCCGGATCGTCTCCTCGTAGTCGAACGTCCGACCGTTCGATACCACTTCGCGCACGTCTTCGGCATTATAGGCGACAAGATCGGACACTTGCCCACCTTGGGGGTCGATCACGGTCAGCACGGCACCGGCGGGGAGCCGGAAGGCAACGCCGCTGCGTGGGTCTATCCGGGTCACGAGGGATCCTGCCGCGGATCCTTGAACGGGCAGCTCCATGTCTCGTCGACGACTCGGCCGCTGTACTGGCGAGCCTCGCTCGTCTCGCCATGGCGGGAAAGCATCGGGTTCCAGCTGCCTGCCAGAGCGCGATCGCGCTCGAGAATGGCTTGTCGCATGCGCTCGTAGCGGCCGGCGTCGCGCAAGGCCTCGAACTGGTTGTGAAGATTGAACACCATTGTCGGTTTGGGAAAACGACGCGCGGGGCGGGAGGCGTTGGGATGCAGGCCAACGACGAAATAGGCCTCGCCGCCAAAGCTGAGCGAAAAATGGGGATCGTCCGGATCGGGACTGACTCGAGGATCGTAAGGCTGCCCCAGCCAATTATCCTTGTCGGCAAAGGATTGCAGCCTTTCCCACAATAACCGCTCGAACTGGGCCTCTGTCAGATCGCCCGGATGCGTGAAGACGACCGCCAAGCTCCGCAGCCCCTCCGGGTCGTCGCGGTAGCGGGCGGACCAGTCGATCAGCCGATCGTGGATCCGCAGGTCGTCCCAGTTGCTGCGCATGTCGAAGGCAATCAGTAGGTCGAGCGTGCCCCGTGCCTGCGCCGACTTCGCACCGACACAGGGGAATTCCGGCTGCGCGATCTTCGCTCGGAAACCGCTCTCGATCTCCGCCGCGACATCATCCGCCACGGCAAGCATACCGGGCTTCATGTACTTTGCCCCCTACGGTTGCACAGAGGTTGAAGAAAGCGGATCATCGGCAAGCAGTCCCTATCGTGTCTTCGAGCGGAGGAATCGTCGCTCCTACCGGCGTTTCGAACAAGTCTGCTCGAGAGACGAGTGACCCGGCAAATCGGTCCGTAAGCTGACATGGGTTAGGGTAGCGCACGCCGCCCTGTGCTGGCGCGACGCGTCGAGCGTGGCCGACGGTAAGGGGCCAGCCTTGCATGGGATAGCTGGTGGATGGTTGCGGGGGTTGGATTTGAACCAACGACCTTCAGGTTATGAGCCTGACGAGCTACCGGACTGCTCCACCCCGCGGCACCAGATGCCGGCCTGTCACCGGCGGACGCTCCTGCGCCCCGGAACGACAAGAGCGCACTAAGCTTCCCTAGCGTTCCCGCGACCACGCCAAGCGAGGCACGGACGCGACCGGATACGAGACCCGGCAAAGAAAAAGCCGCCGCTCGGGACTTCCCGGCAGCGGCCTTGACCTGTGAATGGGTTTCCATGCCCGCCGGCTGTAATGCCTGGCGACGACCTACTCTTCCAGTGCTTAGGCACTAGTACCATCGGCGCTGTCCGGTTTCACGTCCGAGTTCGAGATGGGATCGGGTGGGTCACAGACGCTAAGGTCACCAAGCAATAGAGCTGGCGGACATGGGTTAAATCGATGCACTTTGATCGGGCGTTATCCGGCTCGAGAGCTTCCTCCGTCGCGGACAGCCCGCAGGACTGTCGTTGATGGTGGGATTCAACAAGCGCGAAAAGAACTATTAGGACCGGTTAGCTTCACACATTACTGCGCTTCCACACCCGGCCTATCAACGTCATGGTCTATGACGGTTCGAAGATACCTAATCTCAAGGGAGGCTTCCCGCTTAGATGCTTTCAGCGGTTATCCCGTCCGTGCATAGCTACCCTGCGGCACCCTTGGCAGGATGACAGGTACACCAGAGGCACGTTCACCCCGGTCCTCTCGTACTAGGGGCAACTCCTTTCAAGTATCGACGCCCACGGCAGATAGGGACCAAACTGTCTCGCGACGTTCTGAACCCAGCTCACGTACCACTTTAATTGGCGAACAGCCAAACCCTTGGGACCTGCTCCAGCCCCAGGATGTGATGAGCCG
>NZ_JBHWMI010000079.1:0-28369 GCF_043423005.1 Qipengyuania sp.
GTCCTGCACTTCCTCGCGCGTGCGGTATTTCGCCGGGTCGGACATCGAATGTCCGCGATAGCGATAGGTGCTACACTCCATAAGCACCGGGCCATTGCCTTCGCGCACATGGGCGAAGGCCACCTCGGCGGCCTGGCGGACCTGAAGCACGTCCATCCCGTCGACATCCATGCCCGGAATCCGGAATGCCGTGCCGCGCCGATAGAATTCGGTTTCGGCCGAACTGCGGGTAACCGCAGTGCCCATGGCGTACTGGTTGTTCTCGACCACGAAAACGATCGGCAGCTTCCATAAGGACGCCATGTTCATCGTCTCGTACACCTGCCCCTGATTAGCCGCGCCGTCGCCGAAGTAGGCAAGGCAGAGCCCGCCGTCCTCGTTGTACTGGTGCGCAAGCGCGAGCCCGCCGCCCAGCGCCACCTGCGCGCCCACGATGCCATGCCCGCCGTAGAACTTGTGCTCGGTCGAGAACATATGCATCGACCCGCCCTTGCCCTTTGAGATGCCGGCTTGCCGTCCGGTCAACTCGCCCATGATGATGCGCGGCTCGATCCCGTAGGCGAGCATGTGCCCATGGTCCCGGTAGCCGGTGATCACGCTGTCGCGATCCTTGTCAAGCGCGGTCTGCAGGCCGATCGCCACCGCCTCCTGACCGATGTAAAGGTGGCAGAAACCGCCGATGAGCCCGAGACCGTAAAGCTGTCCGGCGCGTTCCTCGAAGCGGCGGATAAGCAGCATCTGTTCGTAGAAACGCCGCATTTCGTCCGTGCTCGCCTCGTACCGCGGCGCAGCAGCAAAGCGTTCCTGCAGCGAATGAAGGGTGAACCGGCTGTCCTCACCGTCCGAGGACGTCGGGTTATCTGCCTGGGCTTTGGCCAAGAAAAGTATCCTTGTCTGTCGGCGTGTTTGCGCGGCTATAGGCACAGCCGCGCCGCTGGCGCAACACGGTCCGCAGCCCGCAACCGCAAAACGCGGCCGCTGCCGTCACTCCCCTTCGGGGCGATCCTCGAGCTTTACGACGACTTCGTCCGGATGGACGACGTTGAGCTGACTGCGTAAAAGCTCGCCCACCATGTCGGGATCGGCATTGTCCGGATTGAGGAGAGCGACCTTGTTCTCAAGGGCGGCACGTTCATCTTCGATGGCGGCAAGTTGGGCGCGGCGCTGATCCAGCAGGCGCAGGTTCTCGCTCCATGCGAGCAGACCGGACGGCCCGGCAAGCGCGATGCCGCCCATCACGAACAGCGCCGCGACCCCGGCCCGGCGGAGGGTGCGGTCATCCTGCTGCTGGCGGTATCGTGCCTTGCGCTTCATGGCGACCAGAAACCACGAACCGTTAGGGTTAGCAAGACGAAAACAGGGAGCCTCAGTACGATCTCGGCAGGCCGAGGACATGCTCGGCCAGATAACTCAGGATGAGATTGGTGCTGATCGGCGCCACGGTGTACAATCGTGCCTCCCGGAACTTGCGCTCGACGTCGTATTCCTCCGCAAACCCGAAGCCGCCGAAGGTCTGCACGCACATGTCGGCCGCCGCCCAACTGGCTTCGCTGGCGAGCATCTTTGCCATGTTCGCCTCCTCGCCTACGTTCCCGCCATCCATGTAGCGACCGGCGGCATGGTAGACCATCAGTTCGGCCGCGCGCATCTGTGCGTAGGCTCGGGCGATGGGAAACTGCACCCCCTGATTCTGCCCGATGGGACGGGAGAACACCTGTCGCTCCTTGGCATAGGCGCTGGCGCGCGCGATGAACCACTTCGCATCGCCGATGCACTCCGCCCCGATCAGGATGCGTTCCGCATTCATGCCTGACAGGATGTAGCGAAAACCCTGCCCCTCCTCGCCGATCAGGGCATTGGCCGGGATGCAAAGTCCGTCGAAAAACACCTCGGTCGTCGAGTGGTTCATCATGGTTCGGATAGGTTTGATCGTCATCCCGTTGCCCACCGCTTCGCGCATATCCACGAGGAAGAGCGACAGGCCGGCGGTCTTGCTCGGCGCCTGATCGCGCGGCTGGGTACGCGCGAGAAGGATCATCAGATCGGAATGCTCCGCCCGGCTGGTCCAGATCTTCTGCCCATCGACGACGTAATGATCCCCGTCCCTGCGGGCAAAGGTTCGCAAGCTCAGCGTATCGGTGCCGCTTGTCGGCTCCGAGACGCTGAA
This sequence comes from Qipengyuania sp., assembly GCF_043423005.1. Classification (GTDB taxonomy): domain Bacteria; phylum Pseudomonadota; class Alphaproteobacteria; order Sphingomonadales; family Sphingomonadaceae; genus Qipengyuania. Next base: position 2,168 of record NZ_JBHWMI010000079.1, read on the forward strand.
TGCCTGAAGCCGCAGTTCGCCGCTTGCCACAGCCGGCAGGAACCGCGCCTTTTGCTCTTCCGAACCATAGCGCAGGAGGGTATTCATCACGTACATCTGCGCATGAGCGGCAGCACCGTTGCACCCTGCTGCCTGGATTTCCTCCATGATCGCGCAAGCCGCATCGAGCCCGAGCCCGCTGCCCCCGTATTCCTCGGGAATCAGCGCACCGAGGAACCCCGCCCCGGTCAGCGCCGAAACGAATTCGCTCGGATAAGCCCGTTCGCGATCCTTCTCCTGCCAATAGGAGCTTGGATAATCATCACACAGAGCCTTCACGGCACTGCGAATGTCGAGGAAGCTTTCTGACGGAGCCTGGGTCTGCATGGGCATTCTCATGACTTGTCGTTCCGGCAAGAGCAATCTCCCGGCCATCCCCTAATGATCAAGGCCCGTCTTTCTTGACAAAAAGGTTGTATTGGCCTTAACTGGTTACCGATGAAACTAACCCTTGCGAGAGGACTGCCATGGCCGATCTGTTCGAAAACCCCGTAGGCCTTGATGGGTTTGAATTCGTCGAGTTCTGTGCGCCCGAGAAGAATGTGCTGGAACCGGTCTTCAAGGCCATGGGCTTCACCGAAGTCGCCCGCCACCGTCGCAAGGATGTCCAGCTTTGGCGACAGGGCAATATCAACCTGATCACCAACTACGAACCTCGCAGCGCCGCGTGGTATTTCGCGCGCGAACACGGGCCCAGTGCTTGCGGAATGGGGTTTCGCGTCAAGGATGCGGCGCATGCCTATGCATATTTGCTGGAGAGGGGTGCCGAGCCGGTCGAAGTTGCCACCGGGCCGATGGAACTGCGGTTGCCGGCCATTCGCAGCATCGGCGGGGCGATCATCTATCTGGTCGATCGCTATGCCGATCAGGGGGACACCTCGCTTTCGATCTATGACGTCGACTTCGAATATCTCGATGGCGTCGAACGTTTTCCCGAAGGCGCAGGGTTCGAACGCATCGATCACCTGACCCACAACGTCTACAATGGGCGGATGTCGTACTGGGCCGACTATTACGAAACCTTGTTCAATTTCTGTGAAATCCGCTTCTTCGACATCAAGGGCGAATACACCGGCCTGACGTCCAAGGCCCTGACGGCCCCGGACGGCAAGATCCGCATTCCGCTCAACGAGGAAGGCGAAGGCGGAAAGGGGCAGATCGAGGAGTTCCTGCGGCACTTCAATGGCGAGGGAATTCAGCACATCGCGTTGATCTGCGACGATCTGGTCACCGCGTGGGACCGCCTCAAGAAGTTCGGCGTCCCCTTCATGACGGCGCCGCCCGAGACCTATTACGAGATGCTGTCCGAACGCCTCCCCGATCACGGCGAGAAGGTATCCGAGCTTCAGGCGCGGGGTATTCTCCTCGACGGGACCACCGAAGGCGGACAACCGCGTCTGTTGTTGCAGATCTTCGCCGAAGCGCAGGTCGGCCCGGTGTTCTTCGAGTTCATCCAGCGCAAGGGCGACGAGGGCTTCGGCGAAGGCAATTTCAAGGCTTTGTTCGAAAGCATGGAGCGCGACCAGATCCGCCGCGGTGTCCTTGCCGTCGATGAAAGCCAGGCGGTCGAGAAGGAGCCGGCGGAATGACCGACGATCAGGCGCATCCCGTCAATCTGGCGGGCGTTCATCACGTTGCCTATCGCTGCAAGGATGCGAAGGAGACGGTCGACTGGTACCGAAAGGTGCTGGGCATGGAATATACCAGTGCTTTCAGCGAGGATCAGGTCCCGTCGACCGGGGAATACGATCCCTATATGCACGTATTCCTCGATGCCGGGAACGGCAACATCCTGGCGTTCTTCGAATTGCCTAATCAGAGAGAAATGGGCCGCGACGAAAATACGCCGCAGTGGGTCCAGCATCTCGCATTCAAGGTAGGCAGCGAAGAGGAACTGCTGCAGGCCAAAGCTCATGCCGAAGGACTGGGCATCGACGTTCTCGGCCCGACGCATCACGGCATCTTCAAATCGATCTATTTCTTCGACCCCAACGGCCACCGTGTCGAATTGGCGGCCGATATCGGTACCGAGGAACAATACGCGGAATTGAAGCGCGTAGCGATGCCGATGCTGGACGAGTGGAGCGAAACCAAGAAGGCGCCGCGTCATGCCGATTGGCTGCACGCTATCGCTCGTCAGGAACACGCCGAAAACCGGACCGCGCCTTAGGGCGAATGGATCGAAGAGGAGGGTGGTGCGCCCGACAGGATTCGAACCTGTGGCCCCCAGATTAGGAATCTGGTGCTCTATCCTGCTGAGCTACGGGCGCGTGCCAAGCGTCCTATAGCTGTTCGCCCTGCCCGCGCAATCAGTTGAGTTCGTCGGGATCGACGACCGGTATCAGCAGCGGCGCGATCATGATGCCCTCGTCCACCAAAGCCTGCGCCTCGTCGGCGCTGGCCTTGCCGTGAACGGGCACTTCGTCCTTTTCCCCGTAATGCTGCGCACGCACTTCATCGGCGAATTGCGTACCGACCCAGCGACTTTGCGAAAGGGCCTTAGCCTGCGCCTGCGCGAGCTGACGGAAGGCTTCCTGGAGCTTTGGCGGCATGGCAACGTTGGCGACCGGGACCGACGGCTCCGCGGGCACTCGCGCACTTTCGCGTCGACCGCCCGAAGCAAGCGCAGGTGCCATGGGTGCCTTGCTGACGTCGGAGCTGTTACAAAGGGGGCACGACAACAACATATCGGCCCGTTGCCGATCGTAATCGGCCGACGAGCCGAACCACCCTTCAAACGCATGCCCCGCGGCACAATGGAGGTCGTAGACGATCATCAGGCCTTATCTGGCGATCGGGCGGCGGTTGGCAAGGCTGGGAAGCTGCCGGCGCACTTCCGCAATACGTGCCAGATCGAGGTCAGCGAAACCGAGCCCGGGTTTGTCCTTCATGTCGAGAAGGACGTCCCCCCACGGGTCGACCACGAGGCTGTGCCCATAGGTGCACCGCCCGTCCTCATGCTCGCCCGTTTGCGCTGCGGCGACAACGAAGGCGCTGGCTTCGATGGCGCGCGCACGAAGCAGGACATGCCAATGCGCCGACCCGGTCGGGACGGTAAAGGCGGCCGGCACGGCGAGGACGTCGCAGTTTGCGTTGCCGAGTGCATCGAACAGCGCCGGAAATCGCAGGTCATAACAGACAGTCATCCCCAGCAGTCCAAGCGGGGTCTGCGCGGTGATTACCGCGTCGCCCGGGCGATAGCTGCGCGATTCGCGCCAGCTTTCGCCGCCCGCCAGATCGACATCGAACATGTGCATCTTGTCATAGCGCGCGGCGACGTTTCCACGATCGTCGATCAGCAGCGAGCGATTGGCGTATTTGTCTCCGGCCCGGACGGCCAGCGACCCCAGCGCTACCCAAAGGCCATGACGTACCGCGGCGGCGCGAACGTTATGCAGGACACGGTCATTCTCTTCTGGAACGATCGACGAGGCTGCGCGCTCGCGGTCACGATCCAGCAGACCTGACATTTCCGGCGTGAACAGCATCACTGCGCCGCCCGCCGCCGCTTCAGCGACGGCATCCGCGATGGTTTCGGCATTGACCGCTGGATCGATCCCCGAGGTCATCTGGAGAACGCCGATACGCATGGCCTAGTCCGCGAGGAGCACGTCAAGCTCACCCGCCCGTTCGAGGGCCGCCAATTCATCCGATCCGCCGATATGCCGGTCACCAATGAAAATTTGCGGGACCGTTCGGGCGGATGGGGCGCGGGCCAGCATTTCCTCCCGAAGGGGACCGCCCATCGTGATGTCATGTTCGGTGTACTCGGCGCCCTTGGCATCGAGCAGGCGTTTGGCCCTTGCGCAATAACCGCAGCCGAACTTGGTGTAGATATCGATAGTCGCCATGAAGGTGTGTTTCCGTTGCGATAGAAGGATATATCTACCTAACGGTCGAGGGGCTTGAAAGGACCCCGCCGAGGATTATCTCGCTCGGTACCGGGTCCGCCCGGTGCAGCGTGCCCGCAAGGGGCGCTGCCATTATCAAATTGCTCACAAGAGGATTTGTCATATGAACCGTATGGACTTTACCCCTTACCGTCGTTCCACCGTCGGCTTCGATCGCCTGTTCGACCTTATGGAACGTCAGGCCCGGACGGCTAGCGGGGACAATTATCCCCCTTTCAATATCGAGCGGCGGAGCGAGGATGCTTACCGCATCACGCTGGCTGTCGCCGGCTTCCGCGAGGGCGACCTCGACATCACGGCACAGCAGAACCTGCTGACCATCCAGGGCCAGAAGCGTGAAGAGCGTCATGATGGCGAGATGCTTCACGTCGGCATCGCCAATCGCGGCTTCGAGCGTCGTTTCGAACTAGCCGATTATGTCCGGGTCGAAGCTGCCGACCTGCGCGACGGGCTGCTCATCATCGATCTGGTGCGTGAAGTGCCCGAGGCGATGCGTCCCAAGAAGATCGCGATCGGTGGGCAGGCCCCGCTCGAGATCGTCAAGGACAGCAATGGCGAAAGTGAAGCAGCCTGACGCCTGATCGTTACCGTAGGGGCGAGACCGCATGGCCTCGCCCCCGCGACGTCGGGCGCCGCCAAGCTTCGAACTCCGCCGTCCGGGTCGCAGAAGACGGCCGAATTCGAAACAAGTTCTTGGACAAGAAGGGTTCGCAACGTGCGGCAGCCCCCTGCCCCTCGGACGGACTATGAACCGAACTTATACTAAGATAAAGATGCTTGGTGGCGCCACTTCAACGTGAACTGTCGTTCAGATACAAGTTTGAACAGATTAATTAAACCATCACAATGGCTTGCAAGCCAATGCTCTCATCGTTTTTAGACTAAACGCGCCTGATCCAGCGCCGCACCGATGAAGGATGCGAACAGAGGATGCGGATCGAAGGGCTTGCTCTTCAGTTCCGGGTGAAACTGGACGCCGATAAACCAGGGATGATCTGATCGCTCCACAATCTCGGGCAGCAGGCCGTCAGGCGACATTCCCGAAAATGTCAGGCCATCCGCTTCCAGCGCGTCGACGTAATGGCTGTTGACTTCGTAACGATGACGGTGGCGCTCCGAAATCTCCAGTGCATTTCCATATACCTGCGAGGCCTTGCTACCCGGCTCGAGCCGCGCGAGGTAGGCGCCCAGACGCATGGTTCCGCCAAGATCACCGCCCGCCTCGCGGGTCTGCAGACCTTCTTCGGTCATCCATTCGGTAATAACGCCGACCACGGGCTCCTGGGTCTCACCGAATTCCGTTGAGGACGCCCCGCCATAGCCCGCCGACCGCGCACTTTCGATGCAGGCCATCTGCATGCCGAGGCAAATGCCGAAGAAAGGCACCTTTCTCTCGCGCGCAAAGCGAACCGCAGCGATCTTGCCTTCCGACCCGCGCTCCCCGAACCCGCCGGGCACCAGGATCCCGTGCATCGGTTCGAGTTGCGCGGAAATGTCGCCGTCGTCCTGCTCGAAGATTTCGGCGTCGATCCACCTGACGTTGACCTTCACCCGGTGAGCGAGCCCCCCGTGAACCAGTGCTTCGTTGAGAGACTTGTAGGCATCCTGCAGGCCGACATACTTGCCCACGACGCCGATCGTCACTTCGCCTTCGGGATTGGCGTGGCGCTCCATGACATCCTGCCAGCGCGACAGGTCGGGTTCGGGGGCGTCGGTGATGCCGAAGCCGCGTAGCACTTCCCGGTCCAGTCCTTCGCGGTGATATTGCAGCGGCACCGCATAGATAGATGGCGCATCGAGGGCTGGGATCACTGCGTCGGCGCGGACATTGCAGAACTGGGCGATCTTGCGCCGTTCCGAATGCGGGATCGGGTGTTCGGCACGGCAGAGCAGCACATCGGGCTGGATACCCAGGCTCGCCAGTTCGCGCACCGAATGCTGGGTCGGCTTCGTCTTCATCTCACCCGCCGCGGCGATATAGGGTACCAGCGTCACATGGACGCTCAAGGTCTGCATCGGCTCGAGTTCGTTGCGCAGCTGGCGGATCGCCTCCATGAACGGCAGGCCTTCGATATCGCCGACGGTCCCGCCAATTTCGCACAGGATAAAATCGTGATCGCCCTGATCGGCCAGTGCGAACTGCTTGATCGCATCTGTGACATGCGGGACGACTTGCACCGTCGCCCCGAGATAGTCGCCGCGCCGTTCCCGCGCGATGATGTCGCGATAGACCCGTCCCGAAGTCACGTTGTCGCCCTGATGGGCCGATACGCCGGTGAAACGCTCGTAGTGACCAAGGTCGAGGTCGGTTTCGGCCCCGTCATCGGTGACGTAGACTTCGCCATGCTGATACGGGCTCATCGTGCCCGGATCGACATTCAGATAGGGGTCGAACTTGCGAATGCGGACCTTGTAGCTCCGCGCTTGCAACAACGCTGCGAGCGATGCCGCCATGAGACCCTTGCCGAGCGAGGAAACCACGCCGCCGGTGATGAATATATACCGCGCCATGGGAGGGGAGCCTTACGCTTGGGGTGTGATTCGGCGCAAGGGCCTTGGGCGCCGACCGAGCCTTCCCCTTGCAACCGGCCTGTGGATTGAGTGTCAGCCGGCAGCGTTGCCGAGCGGGTCCGTCTGATCGGTAGTGCCGGCAGGCGCCGCCGGGGCAGGAGCAGCCGGTGCCGCGGAAGGCGTCAGCGGGTCCGTCTGCTGTGCCGGGATAGCCGAACGATCGAGGGTCGACTCGATTGCCCCGCCCCCGCCGCCTTCAACTGCGATTGCTGCCAGCGCGATCGACAGGACAACGAACAGCACCGCCAGCCACTTGGTCGAGCGCGTCAGGAAATCCGCCGCCCCGCGCGCACCCAGCATACCCGACGGGCTGCCGCCGATGCCGAGCCCGCCCCCTTCGGAGCGCTGCATGAGGATGACGCCGACCAGCGCCGCTGCGACGATCGCCTGGACCACGGTGAGAAAAAGAAACATTGCTGGGTGACTGCCTGAATTATGCGAAAAGCTTGCCTTCGGCCTGCGCCCTTAGGCGAGGCGGGCCGACAGGGCAAGAATGGCGCACTTACGCCTCGACGGTTTCGGATGCGCCGACGACGATGCCAAGAAAATCTTCGGCCGTGAGGCTGGCACCGCCGACCAGCGCGCCGCCTACTTCGGGACTGGCGAGAATTTCCGCGACATTGTCGCTCTTGACCGAACCTCCGTACAGTATCCGCACCGCTGCACCCTGGTCGGCGCCGTAAAGTTCGCACAACAGCTTTCGGATCGCGCCGTGCATCGCACCGATTTCCTCGCTTCCTGCCGTGCGCCCCGTGCCGATGGCCCAGATCGGCTCGTATGCAATAGTGAGGCGTTCGCCCGCACTGTCGATCTGCGGAAGCGAGCCGCGAAGCTGTCCGGTTACGAAGGCTTCCGCCTCGCCCGCATCACGGACGGAAAGATCCTCTCCGCAGCACAAGATGACGTCGAGGCCCGCAGCAAGCGCGCTGTCGATCTTGTCGGCGATGAGGGCGTTGGATTCGCCATGGCCACCGCGCCGCTCGCTATGGCCCAGGATGACGAATTTCGCACCGGCATCGGCAAGCATCGTTGCCGAAACGTCGCCGGTATGCGCGCCGAATTCGCCGGGATGACAATCCTGTGCCCCGACGCCGATCTGCTCGACCTCCTTGTGCACCGCGTGAATCAGCGTTGCCGGAGGAGCGAGGGCGACCTCGACCGTCATCGTACGCTGTGCCCCGCGATCGATCGCCCGCGCTTCGGCAAGCATGGCACGTGTGCCGTTCATCTTCCAATTGCCAACGATATAGGGCCGGTCGGCCATTGCAGGTTCCACTTTCAGCACTGTTGCGGCGAGCCGCTATATAGGCTGCCCATTGCGCTTCGCCAGCTATCGATCGCAAAGCGTCGAAAGGCCGCCTGCACCTGTTGCGGGTAAGCCCCATGACAGATAAGGCGCCGTGAAATACGGTCGCCCTCGAGGTGGCCGTGCGTAAGCAGCACACCGGAAGTTTTCGCAACCCATGCTCAGTTTTTTTCGAAGCTTTTTCAAGACCCGGATCGGACTGGCACTGGTCCTCGCCTTCCTCGCGCTGATGGGCTTTGCCTTCGCCAGCATGGACGTGTCCAATACCGCCACCATCGGCGGGATTGCGGGCGGCGATCGGGTGGCTGTGGTCGGAGACGAGAAGATCGGGACCGCCGACCTCGCCCGGGCCGCCACCGACGAGCTTGATCGCCAGCGGCAGCAGAACCCGACGCTGACGATGGCCGGCCTGCTGGCAGGCGGCGGGCTGGAACAGGCGCTCAACGATCTTATCAATCGTTCGGCGCTGGTCGAATGGGCTCGAAAACATGGCTTTCGTGCGGGCGAGAACCTGGTGAACAGCGAAATCCGCCAGATACCTGCTGCCGCCGGACCGAGCGGGGCCTTCGATGAGAACACCTACCGCGCGTTCCTTGCGCGCGAGCAGTTGTCCGATGCCCGGCTGCGCGAGCTGATCGGGGCCGGGCTGGTCGCTCAGCAGACGATCGTTCCGGTCAGCTACGGCGCGACCATTCCGGCATCAATCGCGCGCACCTATGCCCGCGTATTCAAGGAACGGCGGACGGGCGAGATCGCGTTGCTGTCGGCCGATGCGTTCGCCCCCGCATCCGCTCCGAGCGCGGCTCAGCTTCAGGCCTATTACGACGACAATCGCGCCCGTTTCGTCCGCCCCGAACGGCGGGTCATCCAATATGCGCAGTTCGATGTCGCCTCGCTTGGCGATGCGGTCGAGCCGACCGAGGCCGAGATCGCTGCCGCATACCGTCAGAATGCGGCTCAATATGCGGCGAGCGAGGAACGCAGCTTCACCCAGCTGATCGTCCCGACGCAGGATGCGGCAAGGTCTATCGCGCAGCGCGTCGCGGGAGGGCAAAGCCTGACCGCCGCGGCGCAGGCCGGGGGATTGAGGACTACCCAGTTCGACGGCGCGAGCCGGGAAGAGATCCGCGGGCAGGCGTCCGAAGCCGTAGCCAATGCCTATTTCGCAGCAGCGCAAGGGTCAGTTACCTCGCCCGCCCGCAGCCCGCTTGGCTGGCACATCGCGCAGGTCCGATCGGTCGACCGGATTGCCGCACGCCCGCTCGAGCAGGTACGCGGCGAACTTGCCACACGGATTCGTCAGGAAAAGCGCACCCGCCTGCTTTCCGACCTCGCTCTCGAGCTTGAGGATCAGATTACCGAGGGTGCCAACCTGCAGGAGATCGCGAGCGGACGGCGGGCACAGGTATCCACCACTGCTCCGCTTCTGGCCACGGGCCAGATCTACGGACAGCAGGAGAGTGCGCCGGCACTGCTTCAACCCGTGCTCAACGTGGCATTCCAGATGGAGGAAGGCGAGCCGGAAATCAGCGCCCTGTCCGGCGGGGAGACCTATCTTGTCTACCAGGTCACCGAAATCACCCCCGCGGCGACTGCACCTCTTGCAGAAATCCGCGACGAGGTCACCGCGCAGTGGCGACAGGCAATGGGGGCCAGCCGGGCACGGGACGTTGCGAACCGCATCGTGAAGCGGGTCGAGGGCGGCAGTTCCGTCGCCCAGGCCATCGCGGCGGAGCAGGCCCGCGCCTCGGTCGAGCAAGTGAGCCTCAGCCGCGAGGAATTGGCGCGTCTAGGCGGGCAGCGGGTGCCGCCGTCGATCGCCCTGCTGTTCGGCATGGCCCAAGGGTCGGTCAAGACCCTGGAAGTGCCCGGCAACCGCGGCTGGTACGTCGTCAATCTTGAGAACGTAACCCTCGACGATCTCGCTCCGAACGATCCGCTGATCGCGCAGGCGCAGGCCGAACTCGGGCAGATCTGGGGTGCTGAATACGGCGAGCAGCTTGGCGCGGCGATGCGCAAGGAAGTCGGCGTAGAACGCAATGCGGATGCGATCCAGGCAGTCCGCCGGCAGCTGCTCGGCGAGAACTGAGGGCCGCTTGCACGATATGCTGCACGGACGCGATGCGGCGCTGCGCGCGCTGACCGAAGCGCGCCCGGGCCTCGTCTGGCGCAAGGTGGTCGCCGATAGGCTGACCCCGGTTGCGGCAGCCCTCACTCTCTTCGAGGAGGGCCGCGGAGATTTTTTGCTGGAGTCCGTAGAAGGCGGCGATACGCGCGGGCGATATACGGTGCTGGGCATTGCGCCCGATCTCGTTTTTCGGGCGAGCGGAGAGAGGGCCGAGATCAATCGGACCTGGAGCGATCAGAGGGACGTCTTCGAGCCGGCGACCGGAAATGCTCTGGCGGCGCTGCGAGGACTGCTGGCGGAGTGCCGGATGGAAACGGATCCCGAACTTCCTCCGGCTCTGGCCTGTCTGGTCGGTTACTTCGGTTTCGAGACGATCGGCCTTATCGAGAAAATTCCCCGCGCCGCACCCAGTTCGCTTGGTCTGCCCGACATGCTGTTCGTCCGGCCAACCGTTACCTTGGTCTTCGACGGGGTTACCGATGCCCTCTTCGTCATTGCGCCCTTGTGGCCGTCGCCTCGTCTGCCCGCGGATGCGATAGCCGACGGGGAGAGTCGGATCGACCGCACGCTTGCTTCCCTCAACTCGCCCGCCACGGCTATCCAAGCCCCGCCGCCGGCACAGCCGCCGATCGAAGTTCAATCGGCCACCACGCCCGGACATTTCGCGCGTATGGTCGACAAGGCGAAGGAATACATCGTTGGCGGCGATGTCTTCCAGGTGGTGCTTTCGCAGAGGTTCAGCGCGCCTTTCGCCTTGCCGCCGATCGCGCTCTATCGCGCCCTGCGGCGGATCAACCCGTCGCCTTTCCTTTTCCTCCTTGATCTCCCCGGGTTTGCCCTGGTTGGATCGAGCCCGGAAATCCTCGTCCGGGTGCGCGAGGGCGAGGTTACGGTTCGCCCGATCGCCGGGACCAGACCCCGCGGGCGAACCGCACGTGAAGACGCCGAGGCAGAAGCGGCCCTCCTTGCCGATCCCAAGGAACGTGCAGAGCATCTGATGCTGCTCGACCTTGGTCGCAACGATGTTGCCCGCGTCGCCGCCGGCGGCAGCGTCGACGTTGCGAGCAGCTTCACGGTCGAGCGTTATAGCCACGTGATGCACATCGTCAGTACGGTAACCGGGACCCTGGCCGAAGGTAACGATGCGGTGGACGCCTTGTTCGCGGGTTTCCCGGCCGGAACGGTCAGCGGTGCCCCCAAGGTGAGGGCATGCCAGATCATTGCAGAACTCGAACCCGAGGCCCGCGGGCCTTACGCCGGGGGGGTCGGATATTTCGCTCCCGATGGTTCGATCGACAGTTGTATCGTCTTGCGCACGGCAGTGGTGAAGGACAAGGTAATGCACGTTCGCGCGGGCGCAGGCATCGTTGCGGACAGCGATCCGGCCTACGAGCAGCGCGAATGCGAGGCGAAGGCCGGGGCGCTGTTTGCGGCCGCCCGCGAAGCCCTGCGTCTGGCCGGTGAAACCTGGAACGAGATATGAAAGCACTTCTCCCCTTCCTGGCGCTCGTCGCTCTTGCGGGCTGCGACGAGCCGACCGAAGGCAAACCGGTCACGCGTGCGCGGATCGACGGGCAGGCGATGCCGACAACGCCGTCGCCCACCCCCGGGGTGGCGGTATCGCCCGAGGTGCAATCGGCCTGCCGCTCGATCATCTTCGAGAATACGCCGCTGACCCACTGTCTTGCGGTTCCTGCGCGGCATCGCATTTCGATGGATCTGGGGCCGGACGGCGGCGAACCCTATCGCAGCCTGACCGCCCTTGCCAGCGCGCGCCAGGGCGGCAGGGTGGCCTTTGCGATGAACGCCGGAATGTTCGACGAAGAAGGCAAGCCGATCGGCTACTATGTGGAAGGGTCGGAGCGCCTGCAGACTCTCAACACCAACGATGGCGACGGTAATTTCCATCTCAAGCCCAATGGGGTCTTCTACGGCACGGGCGACAGCTGGGCGATCAAGACGACCGAGGATTTTCTCGCCGATGTTGCCGACCGTCCGGAGTTTGGCACGCAATCGGGGCCGATGCTGGTCATCGACGGCAAGATCCATCCCGAGGTAACTGGGGACGGGCCTTCCAAGCTCATTCGCAACGCGGTCGGGGTAGACGACAAGGGGCGCGCGCATTTCGTCATCTCGAACGCGCCACTGTCGTTCGGCAAGCTGGCCCGGTTCATGCGGGACGAACTCAAGACCCCCAACGCGCTCTACTTGGATGGCAACGTCTCGGCCTTGTGGAACCCTTCCACCGAGCGGCTCGACGCCGGAGCGCCCATCGGTCCGATCGTGGTGGTCGAGCGGGTCGAGGAGGTCAGCGAATGAACCAGCACCGCCGCACACTCTATCCCGAGATCGAACCGTTCGACAGCGGAATGCTGGATGTCGGCGACGGTCACTCCCTCTACTGGGAACGGGTCGGGACAAAAGGCGCGAAGCCGGCGGTTTTTCTTCATGGCGGTCCCGGCGGCGGAATGAGTCCCAGTCATCGACGTCAATGGAACCCGGCCCTCTACGACGTCTTGCTGTTCGATCAGCGCGGATGCGGCCGGTCGACCCCTTTTGCTTCGCTCGAGGCGAACGATACCTGGACCATCGTTGACGATATCGAGCGGCTGCGCGAGATGGCCGGCCATGCCCGCTGGCAGGTGTTCGGCGGCAGCTGGGGGGCGACGCTTGCCCTTGCCTATGCGCAAGCCCATCCTGCCCGGGTAACCGAACTCATCCTGCGCGGCGTATTCCTTGCCCGTCGGGCGGAAAAGCGCTGGCTGTACGAACATGGCGCCAGCCAGATCATGCCCGAAGCATGGGAGGCGTTCAGCGCAATCATCCCTCCAGCCGAGCGCGATGATCTCGTGGCCGCCTATCACCGGCGGCTGACAGGATCGGACGAGGCCGAACGCGCGCGCGCCGCCGGGGCATGGTCGCAGTGGGAAGGCGTGCTGGCGACCTTGCTACCCGATCCCGCCCTGCTCGATGATTTCGCCGACCCGGCCAAGGCCGTTCCGATGGCGCGCATCGCGGCCGAGTTTTTCAAGGCCGATTTCTGGCTTCAGGAAGGCCAGCTTCTGCGTGAAGCCGGTCAGATCGCCCAGATCCCCGGGATCATCGTCCAGGGGCGGCACGACATCTGCACGCCTCCTGTTTCTGCGTACGATCTGTCGAAAGTGTGGCCGACAGGGGAGCTGTGGATCGTCGATGATGCAGGCCATAGCGCGGGTGAGCCGGGCATTGTCGATGGCCTCGTGCGCGCGACCGACAGGTTTGCCGGTACCGGCGATTGACGAACATCCAATCAGGCTTGATCGCCGCACACCCCCTCGTCGGACAACGCGCCATGCCCCCCTCCCCCCGCATCCTCTTGATCGACAATTACGACAGTTTCACCTTCAACCTCGTCCACTATCTCGTCGAACTGGGCGCAGTGGTCGAGGTGCGGCGAAATGATGCGCTGGAAGCTGCCGAAGCAGTTGCGGGCTCGTATGACGGGGTGCTGATATCGCCAGGCCCCTGCACTCCGTCCGATGCGGGCGTGAGCCTTGCCGTTATCCGGGAATGCGAGGCGGCGGCGATGCCGCTGCTCGGTGTCTGCCTCGGCCATCAGGCGATCGGCCAGCATTTCGGCGGCAAGGTGGTGCGCGGCGGCCTGATGCATGGCAAGACCAGCGACGTGGCTCACGATGGCACCGGCGTCTTTGCCGGCCTGCCCACGCCGTACCGGGCGACCCGCTACCATTCGCTGGTGGTCGAGGACGTGCCCGACTGCCTGCTGATCAATGCCACCAGCGAGACCCCCGGGCTGGACGGCACCTGTATCATGGGATTGCGGCACCGCACCCTGCCCATCCACGGGGTCCAGTTTCACCCTGAAAGCATCGCGACGGAGCATGGCCACGCCCTGCTTTCGAATTTTCTCGCGATATGCGGAAAGCCGCAAAGGGCGGTAGCGGCATGAGGACACTACCCCATTTCTCCGATCATCTGACCGAGCAAGAGGCCGAGGAAGTGTTCGGCTGGATCCTCGATGGAGAGGCTGACGAGGAGGCTATCGGGACGTTCCTCGTCGGCCTTTCGCAGCGGAGCGAAACGGCTGAAGAGATTGCCGGCTCGGCACGCGCGCTGCGGGCCCGCCTCATCCCGATCGATGCCCCGGCCGATGCCGTGGACTGCTGCGGGACCGGGGGCGACGGGCATCATACGCTGAATGTCTCCACCGCCGTCAGCCTTGTCGTTGCTGCCAGCGGGGTTCCGGTGGCCAAGCATGGCAATCGGGCAGCGAGCAGCAAGGCCGGCGCGGCCGATACGCTCGAGATGCTGGGGCTGGACATGGAAGCGGCCGGGCGCACGGCAGAGAAGACCTTGGCCGAGCTCGGAATCTGCTTCCTGTTCGCCCGCAATCATCATCCGGCCATGGGTCGCATCCAGCCCCTTCGCCAGCGGCTGGGGGTAAGGACGATTTTCAACCTCATGGGGCCGCTGTCCAACCCGGCTGGTGTGCAGCGCCAGCTGATCGGAATCGCCCGTCCGGCCTATGTACCGATCTACGCCGAGGCCAAGGCGCGGCTCGGAACCCGGCGAACCTTCATTGCCTCGGGTGATGAGGGGCTGGACGAATTGAGCCTCGCCGGCGGTAACGAACTGGCCGACGTAACCGGCAATTCATTCGAGATGCGCCGGGTAGACGCGTCGATGGCGGGGCTGGACCATGCACCTGTGACCGCGATCAGGGGCGGCAATGCGCGGCATAATGCGATCGAGCTAAAGGCTCTCCTCTCCGGAACGCGGGGTGCCTATCGCGATGCGGTCCTGTTCAATGCAGGCGCTGTCCTATTACTGGCCGGGAGTGCCGCAGACTGGCAAGAAGGTTCCGAAAAGGCGGCACAAGCACTCGATAGCGGCGCGGCGGCGCGGCTGCTCGAAGACTGGATCGAAATGGCGCAATGAACAAGCTCACCGAAATCTGTGCAGCGAGGCTTGCCGAGGTGCAGCAATTGAAGGCTCGCACGCCATTGCCGGAAATCGAGGCCAAGGCAGCGGCGGCAAGTCCGCCTCGCGGATTTTTGAACGCGTTGCAAGTGAAGGCGAGATCGGGCTTTGCCCTGATCGCGGAGATCAAGAAAGCTTCGCCATCCAAAGGTTTGATCCGCGAAGATTTTCATCCCCCCGCTCATGCGCAATCCTATGAGGAGGGAGGCGCCGCCTGCCTCTCGATCCTCACCGAGACGCGCTATTTCCTGGGGTCTGACCAATATCTGATCGAGGCAAGGGATGCCTGTGCCTTGCCGGCGTTGCGCAAGGATTTCATCGTCGATCCGTGGCAAGTCACCGAATCCCGTGCCTTGGGCGCCGATGCCATCCTGCTGATCGTTGCCGCACTGGACGACCCGATGCTGGCCGAATGCGAAGCGATCGCGCTCAACCTCGGGATGGATGTCTTGATCGAAGTGCATGACGAAGGCGAGCTTGAACGCGCTTTGCGCATGCGATCCCCCATGATCGGGATCAATAACCGCGACCTGCGATCCTTCGTCACCGATATCGCGATCACCGAGCGGCTCGCCAAGCTGACTCCGAAGGAAGCCCACCTCGTCGCGGAGAGTGGAATTACCGGCCATGACGATTGCCGCCGGCTTGCCGATGCCGGCGTGCGGAGCTTTCTTGTCGGCGAAAGTCTGATGCGCGAGGCGGATCTTCGCGGTGCGACACACCGCCTGCTGCACGGTGACGCATGCCCCGCCTGACGCATCTTGATGATAGCGGCGCCGCGCGGATGGTCGATGTCGGCCGCAAGGCCGAAACGGTCCGCACAGCGCGGGCTTCGGGGCGGATCGAGATGTCTGCCGAGGCGCTGACGGCGATTTGCGCCGGCTCGGGTCCCAAGGGGGATGCGCTGGGGACAGCTCGTATCGCCGGCATCCTCGCGGCGAAGAAGACCAGCGAACTCATTCCGCTGTGCCACCCTCTTTCGCTCGACGCGGTCACGGTGGATTTCAGTTTTTTGGGAGATGCGATCGTCGCTGTCGCAACAGTCAGCCTGACCGGCCGGACTGGCGTGGAGATGGAGGCGTTGACGGCAGTGTCCGTGGCTCTGCTGACGATATACGACATGGCCAAGGCCCTCGACAAGACGATAACCATCGGTGGCATTACCTTGATTGAGAAGCGCGGCGGTGCATCTGATGAGGCCACCGGGTAAAGCAGTGAACCGGTGCGACTACCTAGGGCACGGCTTTCAGTTGACTATTGCATAATAGTTTCCTAATTGTTCCTTATTCGTTCCGAGAGGGACGTATTGGGAGTATATGCCGCGATGCTGACCGCCAAGCAGTACGAACTGATCCGCTTCATCCAGCAGCGGCTGGAAAAGACGGGAATTTCTCCGTCCTTCGAGGAAATGAAGGAGGCGCTCGACCTGAAGAGCAAGTCGGGCGTTCACCGCTTGATCTCGGCGCTGGAAGAACGCGGTTTCATCCGCCGTCTGCCCAATCGGGCACGGGCTCTCGAAGTGGTCAAGCTTCCCGAACATAGCGTTACTGTGGCGGCTGCCGCAATGAAGACGCCTGCCTCTACACCGGCGCCGATCATGCCAAAGGGCGATACGCGGACGGTTCCGATGGCGTCTAACGACGTGATCGAAATCCCGCTTCACGGGCGCATCGCGGCGGGGGCGCCGATCGAGGCGATCGAGGGGCAGACCTCAATGCCCGTACCGGCGGCCCTCCTCGGCCCCGGCGATCATTACGCGCTTGAGGTATCCGGGGATTCGATGGTCGAGGCCGGTATCTTCGATGGGGATTTTGCGCTCGTGCGGAGGACCGATACGGCCCGTGACGGGGAAATCGTCGTGGCGCTGGTCGATGGCGAGGAAGCGACGCTCAAGTACCTGCGCAAGGAAAGCGGGATGATCCGTCTCGATCCCGCCAACGCGACGTATGATGCGCAGGTCTATGCCCCGGGCCGGGTCCAGGTCCAGGGCAAGCTTGCCGGCCTCCTCCGCCGCTATCATTGATGCGATTGGTTGGCGGGTGCGGTTCGTCTGCGCCTGCCTGCTTGCTCTGATGGATCGTGTGCCGACCAGCCATGATCGGTCGGCCCGTTCCTGACCGAATGGATCCGCTCCGTTTCAAGAAACAGTGCGGCCCCACCGGCATCGGCGAGGAAGTTGCGGTCTGCTTTCAGCCATAACGGGCGGCAGCTGCGCGGCAGCCAGCGGTCGGCGATGACGACATGCGCTTTTTCGCACGCAGCGGCGAGCTGTCGCTCGTCGATGCGGTGCCGGTTGCGGGCAATGAGGAGGTGCCAGTCTTGCACGCCTCTTGTCATCGTCAGGCTGCAGAATTCCGATGTGCAGCGTGCGCCGGGCCATTGCCTGATGGTCAGCGGCTGAGCTTCCGAGCCGCCCAGTTCGATCAGATTATCGCGCGCATAGCCCCCTTCGCTGTTCCGAAGCAGATAGAGCCGCCCCCCGGCATCGGTCAGGCCGAGTTCCCTTCCGTCACGCGTGATGAGGACATCGGGCACCGGCGCTGTGGCGAGGAGCGCTGCGGCAAATGCCATCGGCGCGGCACCCCAGAGACGCCGCCGCCCCCTCCACAAGGCCAGCCAGACGCTCCCGGCCAGAAACAGCAGAACCGGACCAAGCCCGACATAGGGGACCAGCTTGACCGCTCCCGGCTGGGCTGCCGTGAAGTGCGCGATCGCAAGGAGGAGATCGAGCGATCCGCCAGCCAGCCACCAGACCGCTCTCCCGGCGCCAATCAGGTCTAGAAAAAGGGCAAGGGCGATCAGGGGCATGGAAACGAACGTCACCAGCGGGATCGCCACGACATTGGCAAACGCCCCGTAAAGCCCGGCGCGATGGAAATGAAACAGGACGATTGGGGTAAGGGCCAGCTCGATGACGATGCCGGTAATGAACAGCATCGCCATCCGGCGACATAGCCGGGCGACCCCGGGTTCCTCACGGGGCGCGAGAAAGCGCCGGACCGGATCGCTGCCATGCAACGCCACGATGGCGATCACGGCTGCAAAACTCATCTGAAAGCTCGGTCCGACCAGCGCCTCGGGCCAGAGGGCAAGCACCAGGGCTGCGGCGACCGAGACCATCCTCAGCGACAGAGGCTCCCGGCCGAGGACCAGGGCTCCCAGAACCAGGATCGCCCCGATGCAACTGCGCACTGTGGGCACCTCGGCCCCGGTAAGAAGGGTATACGCCACGCCTGCAAGGGCGCCAAACCCGGCGGCGGCGAGGGGCAGCCGTATCCGCAGGGTCAGCCAGGGCGAAAGCGCAAGAAGCTTGAGCGCGATAATATAAGCCGCCCCAATCAAGGCGCTGACATGAAGCCCGCTGATCGACAAAAGGTGCGTCAGTCCGGCGTCGCGCATCGCGTCTTCGTCGGCCCTTGCAATCGCACCGCGATCACCACTCGCGAGCGCTGCGGCGATCGTGCCCGACGAACCCTCGATCTGCGACCGCACATGCCCGGCGAGCGTCCGCTGCAATCGGGAGAGCGAACCCTGATCATCCTCACCGCGGCGGACGATGGTGATATCGCCCACTAGGCTGCCGGTCGCGGCGTAACCCTGGAACCACGCGGCTCTGGCGAAGTCGTAGGCCCCGGGCAACAGCGGCGGTGACGGCGGCATCAGCCGGGCCGACAGGCGGATTTGTGCCCCGTCCTCCAGACCCGGCACCACCCGCTCGTAAGGGACATTGATCCGATATTTGACCGCCGCCCCCGTTTCCGCGTCGCGCGCGGCGATGACAATCCGCACCCGCCCCTCGGCAGGCTGTTCGTCAAGAGACAGGATGCGGGCTTCCATCCGTTGCATCATGGGATGAGCGACCGGCGGCGCGCCCACCAGCTCTGATCGCGCCCAGACCAGTGCCAGTCCGACCATCAGCATCGTCGAGATTGCCGTGACGGCGATCCGCAGCATGGCCCGGTCGTCGCGCTTGCCCCATGCCGTCTGGGCAATGCCCGCTGCCGCCGCCAGGAGGCCCATCGCCATCAACCAATGCAAGATCCGCGGCAAGGCGAACCACATTCCTATTCCGGCTGCGAACGCGACGGTGATCCACGGGCCGCGATCGAACCCTGCCTCAGCGAGGAAGCGTTCGCACCGGTCGGCCAATCTGGACAACCGCGGGCGGATACGCCAAGGGCGCCGCCGGAAGCCATCGGCTCCCCGGACGGCGTTGGCGAACGCAGCGCGCGCCGTCATGTCCGGGGCGTGTTGGGGCATCGGAAGGACCCTACTGCAAATGCCTAGCGAAAGTGTGAATCCCGACCTGTCCGCACCGCGGGAGGTCGTGACCCGCTTTGCCCCCTCGCCCACCGGATATCTCCATATCGGCGGCGCTCGGACCGCCCTGTTCAACTGGCTTTTCGCCCGTCATCACAGCGGCCGGGCCTTGTTGCGGATCGAGGATACCGATCAGAAACGTTCGACGCAGGATGCGATCGACAAGATCATCGATGGCCTGGCGTGGCTCGGGCTCGATTACGACGGGCCGCCGGTGTTTCAGTCCGACCGCGCAGAGCGGCATGTCGAGGTTGCACGCACGCTCCTTGAGGCAGGCCATGCCTATCGTTGCTATGCGACGGCGGAAGAGCTGGAGGCCATGAGGGCGGACCAGCGCGCTGCTCGCCAGCCCCTGCGCTACGATCGTCGCTGGCGCGACCGTGCGCCCGGCGATGCGCCGGCGGGCGCTTCATACACTGTCCGTATCAAGATGCCGCTCGATGGCGAGACCGTGATCGAGGATGCAGTCCAGGGAACCGTCACGGTCGCCAACAGCGAACTCGACGATTTCGTCCTTTTGCGCGCCGACGGCACGCCGACCTACATGCTGGCGGTGGTGGTCGACGATCACGATATGGGGGTGACGCACGTCATCCGCGGCGACGATCATCTCAACAACGCCTTCCGTCAGCTGCCCCTGATCCGGGCGATGAACACGATCGAAGGCGGATGGCCTGATCCGGTCTATGCTCATATCCCCCTCATTCACGGGGCCGATGGCGCCAAGCTTTCGAAGCGACATGGTGCAGTAGGCGTTGAAGCCTACCGCGACGAGGAAGGAGTGCTGCCGGAAGCCCTCGTCAATTATCTCCTCCGGCTTGGCTGGGGGCATGGCGACAGGGAGGAGATGAGTCGCGATGAGGCGATCGCCCTGTTCGATCTCGACGGTGTCGGCAAGAGCCCGTCGCGCTTCGATGCGAAGAAGCTCGCTCATCTCAACGGTCACTACATTCGCGAGGCTGACGATCGCCGACTGGCCGGGCTGATCGCTCCGAACCTGGGCGAAAATGTCGACGAGGGATTGCTGGTCAAGGCCATGCCGGTCCTCAAGGTACGAGCGAAGAACGTCAATGAACTGGCGGATAATGCGCGCTTTCTTTTCGTCCAGCGGCCTCTTGCCCTGACCGCCCAGGCCGAAACGCTGCTCGATGCCGAAGGGCGGGAACGCCTGCGCGGTCTGAGCGAATTGCTGCACGCGCAAAATGACTGGACAATCGAAGCGCTCGAAGCCACTACCAAGGCCTATGCCGAGAGGCTCGGTCTCGGGCTTGGCAAGCTGGCGCAGCCGCTGCGCGCAGCCTTGACGGGGACGACGACCTCCCCCGGCATTTTCGACGTGCTGGTTCTGCTTGGAAAGGATGAAGCGCTCGCGCGGATTGACGCGCAGACAACCTCCAAGCAGCCGACAGACTAGATTAAGGAGACATTGGTGGCCGACAAGCAGGCAACTCTCGACACCGGCGACGGTGCGCAGACCTTTCCGATCATCAAGGGAAGCTGCGGCCCGGACGTTATCGACATCCGCAAGCTATACGGAACGACCGGCACCTTCACCTACGATCCGGGCTACAAGTCGACCGCAAGCTGCGAGAGCGCACTGACTTTCATCGATGGTGAGGAAGGCGTGCTGCTGCATCGCGGCTATCCGATAGGCCAGCTTGCCGAACATTCGAGCTTCATGGAGGTGTCCTACCTGCTGCTGAACGGCGAACTGCCGAGCCGCCAGGAACTCGATGAATTCAGCTATACCATCAGCCGCCACACGATGCTGCACGAGCAGCTGGCCGGCTTCTATCGCGGTTTCCGGCGCGATGCGCATCCGATGGCGATCATGTGCGGCGTTGTCGGCGCCCTGTCGGCGTTTTACCATGACAGCACCGACATCTCCGACCCGGAGCAGCGCAAGATCGCCAGCCACCGGCTGATCGCGAAAATGCCCACGATTGCGGCGATGGCCTACAAGTATTCGGTCGGGCAGCCGTTCCTTTATCCGGACAATTCGCTCAGCTATACCGGCAATTTCCTCCGCATGACCTTCGGCGTCCCGGCCGAGGATTACGAGGTTATCCCGGCGGTCGAAAAGGCGATGGACCGGATCTTCATCCTTCACGCCGATCATGAACAGAACGCGTCGACCTCGACGGTCAGACTGGCGGGGTCCTCGGGCGCCAATCCCTTCGCCTGCATCGCCGCCGGTATCGCGTGCCTGTGGGGCCCCGCCCATGGGGGGGCCAACGAAGCGGCGCTCAACATGCTCTACGAGATCGGGACTCCGGACCGGATCCCGCACTACATCGAGCGGGCGAAGGACAAGAACGACCCCTTCCGCCTGATGGGCTTCGGGCACCGCGTCTACAAAAATTACGACCCTCGAGCAACGGTGATGCAGAAGACCGTGCGCGAGGTTTTCGATGCTCTGAAGGTTGACAATCCGGTGTTCGAGACGGCTCTCCGGCTCGAGGAAATCGCCCTCAACGACGATTATTTCCGCGAGAAGAAACTCTTCCCCAATGTCGATTTCTATTCGGGCATCATCCTGTCTGCGATCGGCTTCCCGACGACGATGTTCACCGTCCTGTTCGCCCTCGCCCGCACGGTCGGCTGGGTCGCCCAGTGGAACGAGATGATTTCCGATCCCGATCAGGTGATCGGACGTCCGCGGCAGCTCTATACTGGTCCGACCGAACGCGATTACGTTCAGCTCGACCAGCGCTGATCCGCTGCGCGGGACGCATGAACACAAGGGGCGCTTCGGCGCCCCTTTTCTTTATTGCGGCGCGGCTGGCACGCTGAGGGTGAAGCGGGCCCCCTGCCCCGGCGCACTTTCGACCGTCAGGTCACCGTCCATCGCGCGGGCGATCTTGCGCGAGATATACAGGCCGAGCCCCGAGCCGTTATCGCCGCTTCGGCCGAGCCGCTCGAACTTTTCGAACACCTTGTCCTGCTGATCGACATCCAGCCCGTGGCCTTGATCGGCCACCGTGACCATTGCCCGATTCCCGATCCCGTCGAGCCGTACCCACACCTGGCTGTCTTCGGGCGCATAGCGGATCGCATTGCCGATGAGGTTGAGGAGGATTTGCAGGACCCGGCGAAATTCGGCGATCGCAATCTGCGCCTCGCCATCGGCAGGGGGCACCAGCGTGATGCGCTTTTCCTGTGCGCGAACACCCAGGATACCGCACGCGCGGCGCGCGACATCGGCAAGGTCGATCCGATCTGGCGCAGTGGTAAACCCGTGGGACTCCACCACTTCCAAATCGGACAGGTCATCCATCAGGCCCAAAAGGTGCTCGCCGGCGTTGGCGATGTCCTGTGCATAGGTGCTGTACCCATCGTCGAGCGGTCCGGCGAGCTTGGCCCTGATGGTTTCGGCATTGGCGATGATGCGATTGATCGGCTGGCGCAGGACCGGCGTCAGATCGCGGCCCAGCGAAGGGGCGTAGGCACCGTCCTCTTCCTCGGTTTCGTCCTGCGGAAGCGGCGCACTGGCGGTAAGGTAGAGCACGAATCCGGGAATTTTGCCGTTCCACTCCGCCAACGGCTCGAGATGGACGGTCCATGCCCGTTCCGATCCCGCAATGCGGCAGGGCGCCCCGTCGACAAGCCGCCAGTGAAGCTGCGTTTCGCCCGATCCCTCTAATGTAATGACCGAAGACCAGTGCGATCCGATCAGCGTTTCCCTGCTGGCGGCCAGTTCGATCAAGTCCACCGCGTCGACCTCGAACGACAGGACGCGTTGTTCGGCATCGAGGCGCATTGCGCATTCGGCGATACCGCGCTCGATCTCGCGAACGAGCGCATTTTCCTCCTGTTCATCCGTCTGCTCGGTTGAAGCAACGTTCCAATTACTGATGACGATACGCGCCCCGTCGCCGGTGTCCGCCTCGCTGGGTCCGGGGGTAATTTCTGCCCACCCGCTGACTGTGCTGGCCCCGTCGAATGCCGAGAACTGCCGTGCGACGCGCAGCCCCAGGCTTCGCGCCTGAACGATCAGGGCAAGCAGTTGCGGAATGGCGATCGTCGTCCCCACATCGCCGCCGCAGGCCCGTTGCAACGCCAGCAAGGGAGGGTCCGCCGAGACAAGGCGATCGCGTTCGTCGACGACGCCGCTGACAGGTTCGTGATGGTCCACGGCCGGGGGCTCAGACTTCGGCGCGCTGTACGACCCGCTCCGCCAGCAACGCGCGTGCGGTTGCAGGATCGAGCGCGGCGATCTCGCAGGCGAGCTCTGCCTGAGGATCGAGCTGATGCAGCACGCGCTGCGCGTCTCCTGGCGCAAGGCCGGTCGCTCGCAGAGCGATTGCGAGGCGACAGGCTTGCGGGCTCGCACTCGACAGGACCGTTCGGTCACGGCTCTGCTGCGAGCGCCCGGCAAGAACTGTCAGAAAGATAGCCACTCCGGCTTCGATCACGTCGGGCATCGGAGAGGACTGTTCGCATAACCCGACCGTCAGCCGCGATAACAGCGACAAACGGGTTTGGCCTTCGTCAAAGGCATTGCGCAAGCGCGCCTCGGCCCTGATCGCCGTGTCCGATCCGCGCATCTGCGATGCGTCCTTCCACGCCACCAGGACGGCATGGAAAAGATCGGCAGGCAATTCGTTGAGCGGCAGTTCCATGCGTGACTGGGTCTGACCGAACCGGGCCTGCGCCGTCAGCCCGGCCATCGCCGCTTCGGCGACACCAGGGGTATCGCTGCCGATGAGCGCCTGCAGCAGGGGGGACAACACCGGATCGATGCCAGCGGCCTTCTCCAACTTGCGGGTCAGCCGGTATTCGATGGCGAGGGCATGGCAGTGCTGAAGCAGCCCGGGAACCTGATCCATTGCGGCACGCACACTTCCAACTCTGGTAGCATCGCAGCGCAAAACGCCCCGCTGGCCGCTGGCTGCGGTTTCGGTGAGGACGATCTGCTTAGCGAGGTCGGTCAGCATGCCTTTGATCCGCGCGACGATCTCATCATTCACCAACCCGCGATCTGGGTTGGACAACTCGAGCCGCAGGAGCTCGGTCGCCTCATCCTGGCACCGAGTCTCTGCCGCCAACGCCTCGCCAAGCGAGAGCTGCGCCGGCGCGTTCGGTCCCTTTCGGCTGTGCTTCTGAACGATCATCACGCCAGTCGTAGCATCGGTGCGTTAATCCGCCATTATTTCCGCTCGTTGCTCCCATAGCGAGATCATCATGGTTACGAACGTGATCGCAGCTGCGGCGGCAAAAGCCATTTCGAATAACTGTGTCCCCGCCAGCACTGCTGACAGAACGAAACGATCCTCAACAAGCAAACGCCATCCGCGCGTCCTGCCCACGCGGAAAAGGTAGAGCGCTGCAAAAAGCATCACGGGTACGAAAGCCCTCAGCCAGCCCACGGTCTCACTGCCTGCCTGGATAAGCAGGACCCCTAAGGTCACGTCGCAGAGATATTCGAGAACGGGTACTGGCGCATCAATCCGTTTCCCGCCGACCGGGTGCGTCAGCCGATGCACGGCGCGCCGGGCGCGGGCGAACAGGAAGGCGGCCCCGGCAAGAATGAATCCCGCAACCAGCCAGCCGAACGCCGATACCATCAATGCGGCCATCAGCATCGAGATTGCCAGAACGCTCGGCAGGGTCTGGTAGCGCGTCCCGATGATGTCCCTCGCCAGTCGAGCCCCGGCCGTCTCGGCGATGGCGATGCCGGGCGCGCGAAAATCGATCGCGTCGGCATTGCCGCGGTACCAGCGAGCCTCTCTCGCGGCCAAGGCGTCCGCATCGTTCGCGAAGAGCCAGTCGCCCTCTTCGAATTCGGTTTCGTCCAGCTTCCGGCACTGAGTACCTGACTGCAATGTCAGGCGGAGCAAGGCGGCGACAAGGTCGATATCGTCATCAAGTTCGGACAAGCCCTCCACCACCGCACCGCGCGTGACGAGGACACCGGCCCATGCAACTTCGCGATCGATGCGTTCGAATCCTGCCGGAACGGCCCAATCCGCAGGAAAAGTCGCCACGCCCGGTTTTGTCGTAATCTGCCGAAACAGGCGCGGTCCGGGCAGAAGGCCGGCCGCGAGCACCAGCAGTTCATCGGACGCGGTAACATGCGCGCGCAAGTCCCTGGCCCTTTTCAGGAAGACGACGGTCACTCCCGCATCAGCAGTTCGTCGTTTCAAGGCTTCCGCATCGGCCTGGGTCTGATCGTCGATCACGTAGATCAACTTTTCGCACCCACCCGCCAGCGCCATATCGGACTGATGCGCCGCAACTGGCAGACCGCAATGCCGGATCAATGCCGTGCGGGGCAACTCGCGCCCCGCATCATTATCCAGCAGCGAGATCAAACCGATGCGCAAAGATGCACCTCCCAAATCCGACCGTCTGCCAAGGCGAGCTCACGACGATCCATCACTTTGCGGTTTAATATCTCTTTAAGCGGTTTGGCAAAGCGGGTAGCCATCGGGCATGGACAACCGATCGCATATCAAGGCCGTCGAGGGGGAAGATCTGTCGGCTCAGGAGAGTGTCGCTCCCGTCGCAACGACGAGCGCCGACGCCCACGGTGACCCGTACGGGGCCATTTCCGCAGCTTTTGAACCGGCTCCGCCTTACGCTGACGAGTATGAGTCCGCCGGCACCGGGCCGGGCCGCTACCTCAGCCGGGTGTTCATCGCCCTGATCGCCGCCTGGACCGGGCTTTACGTCTGGAGCCAGTCAGGCCAGACGAGTTCGCTGACGGACCTCGGCCAATGGGTCGACTGGATCGGGACCTGGGCAATTCCGGTTCTCCTCATCGTGACCGTATGGCTCCTCGTCGTGCGCAGCTCGTCCCACGAAGCCGCCCGGTTTGCGGGCATCGCGCGATCATTGGGGCAGGAGTCGGCCCAGCTCGAGAGCCGTTTGATTACCGTCAATCGCGAGCTCAGCCTCGCCCGCGAATTTCTTGCCACGCAATCGCGTGAACTCAACTACTTCGG
>NZ_JBHWMI010000081.1:0-20061 GCF_043423005.1 Qipengyuania sp.
ACGTCGATGTTGATCGGCGGCGGGGGCGCCATCGGCGGCGGCACCGTCTGCGGGACATCCTGCGGCGGCGGCGGCTCGTCCGGCGGTGGCGGGGGCGGCGGCGGCGGTTCGGTCACATCGACGGTGGTGACACGCTCGACAAGCTGCTGCGCGGCCTCATAGGCCAGGCCGGTGACGAGTGCATAACCAAGCGCGATATGGATGAGGGCAACGATGATGATCGCGACGACGCGACTGCCGCTCATCTGTTGGTCAGCATAAGCCATTCGGTTGCATCACTCCATTCCCTACCCGGCGGGGACCGGGCGATCGAGGTGCCGGCGGCAAGACGGGTTTCGACCCTTCGGCGGCACCGCACGTTCGTTTCGTCGGCTCGGGGGCCGAAACAATGTCCGGACCCAGGCCGGCATTGCATAAGGTAACCACACAAGCGACATTGAGGCAATAATGTAACATTGCCGCCTCTCCCAAGCCTTAGCTAGGAAGGTGGATGCCCGCAAACGCTTTATCGGTTAACAGCGGATTCACGGGTTTGCCGGCACGTTTCGCGGTTCGCGGGCTGTATTGACGCGACAGCGATCAGGTGTCTGCCGAAGCTCGAGCAGTTCTTTGAAAAGGCCTTTCTGACGATGATTCGATCCGCTTCTGCTGCCGCCTTGCTCGCCGCCCTTGCAGCGATGCCGCCGATTGCCCTGGCACAGGCAGGCTCCGGCGATGCGCGGACCGTGACTGCAGAAGCGGCGGGCCCGACCTATGCCGATCTGGTCGCCCTTGCCGATGGTGCACCCCTGGTCATTCATGCGCAGGTCCGCCGGCAGGCCGTGGTCGAGCCGGAACGCGCCCCGGGGCTCGCGCCGGGTCATGCCCGCCTCTATGTCCAGGCGGAAACCCGCTCGCTCCTCTCCGGGGTCGTTCCGGTCGGGGAAAGCCTGCGCTATCTGGTCGATGTGCCGCTGACCGCGCGGGGCAAGGTTCCCAAATTTGCCAAGCGCGACGTCGTCCTCTTCGCCCGACCCGTCGCCGGGCGGCCGGGAGAGGTGCAGCTGGTCGCCCCCGATGCCCAGCTTCCCTACACTCCGGCACTCGAAACGCGGCTGCGGCCGATCCTTGCGGAACTGCTTGCGCCCACCGCACCGTCGGCGATCACCGGCGTGGCCGAGGCGCTGGCGGTCGAGGGTACGCTGGCCGGCGAATCCGAAACCCAGCTGTTCCTCACCACCGCAGCCGGGACCCCGGTTTCGGTCACGGTGGTCCGGCGTCCCGGGCAGGAGCCGCGCTGGGGCGTATCGTGGAGCGAGATCGTCGATCAGGCGGCCAGCCCCCCGGCTCGCGGGACGCTTGGCTGGTACCGCCTTGCCTGCGCCCTCCCACCTGAATTGCCGGCGTCGGCGGTGGTCGCCGACGAGGGTGAGGCGCGCGCGCTTGCCATGCGCGACTATGCCTTCGTCATCGATGCCCTCGGCCCGTGCGAGCGGTCGACCGGCTGACGCCCGATCCTGCGCTTGCCTTGCGCTTTGCAAGCGAAGCCCCGCACGCTAGGCCGCCCGGCATGAGCCACCCCTTGCGCGTCGCCATCGCCGGTCTCGGCACGGTCGGCACCGGCGTCGTCCGCCTGATCGAAACCAATCGCGACATGATCGCGGCGCGCGCCGGCCGCCCGGTCGAGATCGTTGCGGTGACCGCACGCGACCGGTCTCGCCAGCGTCCCGTCGACCTCGACCGTTACGCCTGGGCCGACGATACGCTGGCGCTTGCCGCCCGCCCGGACGTCGACGTGGTGGTGGAACTGATCGGCGGGGCGGACGGGGCCGCGCTCGACCTCGCCCGCGCCGCGCTGACGCAGGGCAAGGGCCTCGTCACCGCCAACAAGGCGATGGTCGCCCATCATGGCCTCGACCTCGCCGAGACTGCCGCCGCCTCGGGCGCGCCGTTCGCTTTCGAAGCGGCGGTCGCCGGCGGTATTCCGGTGGTCAAGGGATTGCGTGAGGGGACGGCTGCCAATGCCCTGACCAGAATTTACGGCATCCTCAACGGCACCTCGAACTTCGTGCTTTCCGAAATGGAGCGGACCGGGGCCGAGTTCGGCGCCATGCTGGCCGAAGCCCAGGCCAAGGGCTTTGCCGAGGCCGATCCCAGTTTCGACATCGACGGCGTCGATGCTGCCCACAAGCTCGCCATCCTTGCGGCAATCGGCTTCGGTACGCGCATCGATTTTGCCGCCGTCCGGACCGAGGGTATCGCGCGGGTGCGGGCATCCGACATCGCCCAGGCCGATACGCTGGGCTATGTCGTGCGGCTGGTGGGTGTCGCCGCGCTCGAACCGGCGGCCGACAGCACCTCGCGCCTGTTGCAGCGGGTGCGCCCCTGCCTCGTTCCGTTTCGCCATCCGCTGGCTGCGGTGACCGGGGCGACCAACGCGGTCGTTGCTGAAGGCGACTTCTCCGGCCGCCTCCTGTTCCAGGGGGCGGGAGCGGGTGACCGGCCGACTGCCAGCGCCGTGGTCGCCGACCTGATCGAGATCGCCCGCGGCCAATGCGGGGCGCCGTTCTCGGTGCCGGTCTCGGCGCTTGCCGCCTGTCCGCCGGCCGATCCGGGCGATCGCATCGGGCGCGACTACATCCGCTTCACCGTAGCTGATCGTCCCGGGGTCCTTGCCGAGATCACCGCGGCGATGCGCGATGCCGATGTCTCGATCGAAAGCCTGATCCAGCGCGGCCGCGCTGCCGAGGGCGAGGCGGTGCAGGTGGCGATGGTGACGCATGAAGGCCCGGAACGCTGTGTCGCCATGGCGCTCGAACTGCTGCGCGACACGCCCAGCCTTACCGAGGCGCCTCTGGTGATGCCGATCCTGTCGGACTGACATCGGGCGGCGAGGCCGGGTCGACCCCGGCGGGGTCTTCCTCGCCGTCCTGTCCCTTCGCGTCGGGCGGTCTGTCGCCGAGAGGGGCTAGTCCACGTCCAATCCGGTCGGCATCCGATCCGGGCGGGGTTGCCGGTAGCTGCGAGAAGTCCACCATATAAGCGGGCGGCGGGGGGCACGGCGGAATGATGCACAGGCCCGAAATTGTCGCCGGTCCGCGGAATATACCCGGGCCGGCGACGTCGGGGGCTTGCGGATCGCCGGCATACATCGTCTCGCGGGCATAGCGTTCGCGCGCATCGTCGGCGCTGTAGAGGCGGTGTTCGGACCCGGCACGCCGGCCGCAGACGACGATCTCGCCCGAGATCGCAGCGGCATCCTCCTCGCGCGGGGTGCACTCGCGCAGCTCGTCGGCATCGGGCGGGGTCGTGTCGACCTTGATGTCGATTACGGTGGGCGGTGCGGCTACCGCATCGCCATCCTGCGCGAAGGCCGCGCCGGGCAGGCCGATAAGCACGGCCGGCATTGCTGCAAGGGCGACCCTCTGCAACCAGCCGACCCGCCCCCAGGCGGAGCGGGGCGGGACAGCGTCCCTCACCTGCCTCGACATGCCCCCCTCCAATGTCTATCGCGCCGCCTCGCATACGAATACGCAGCCGCGCTATCTCGCTTTTCCAGACAACCCTTCGAGGACTGAACCGCTTATGAACTCGCCTTCCCGGAACCCACTCGACCGTGTGCTGGTGCTCGAATTCGTCCGCGTCACCGAAGCGGCCGCGGTAGCTGCCAGCAAGCTGATCGGGCGGGGCGACGAAAAGGCGGCCGATGCCGCCGCGGTGGAGGCGATGCGCAAGGCGTTCGACACGCTCGAGATCGATGGCACGGTGGTCATCGGCGAGGGCGAGCGCGACGAGGCGCCGATGCTGTTCATCGGCGAAAAGGTCGGCGGGGCGCCGGGGGCCGGACCGCGGATCGATATCGCGCTCGACCCGCTCGAGGGGACGACCATCACCGCCAAGGCCGGGCCCAATTCGCTCGCCGTGCTGGCGGCGGCTGCCGAAGGCGGACTGCTCAACGCGCCCGACGTCTATATGGACAAGCTGGCGGTCGGTCCGGGCTATCCCGAAGGCATCATCGATCTGGCCAAGTCGCCGGCCGACAACGTTCGTGCCGTCGCCGCCGCCAAGGGCGTCGACCCGGCAGACATCATGGTCTGCGTCCTCGACCGCCCGCGCCATGCCGACCTCATCGCCGAACTGCGCGCGCTCGGTTGCGGGGTAGTGCTGATCGGGGATGGCGACGTCGCCGGGGTCATCGCGGTGACCGACGAGGACACCACGATCGACATGTACATGGGCCAGGGCGGCGCGCCGGAAGGGGTGCTGGCGGCGGCGGCCCTGCGCTGTGTCGGCGGCCAGTTCAATGGCCGGCTGGTGTTCCGCAACGAGGACGAGAAGGCCCGCGCGCGCAAATGGGGCATCGAGGATCTCGACCGGATCTACACCCGCGACGATCTGGTGAAGGGCGATTGCATCTTCGCTGCTACCGGGGTGACCTCGGGTTCGCTGCTCGAGGGGGTCAAGTACCGCCGCGGCGGAACGATGACCACCGAAAGCGTCGTGATGCGCGCCAGTTCGGGTACCGTGCGCTGGATCAGGGGCGAACATCGCCACGACTGACGGCCGGCGCCGGCGGGGACAGCCGGTGCCCTTCGTGTTGCATATCCCCGCCTCTCGGCTAGGCGGGGGCGGTCGCCGCTGACGGAGAATCGCTTCCGCATGAAGATCATGGCCGCCAATTCGAACCTGCCGCTGGCCCGGGCCATCGCCGGCTATCTCGAAACGTCGCTGGTGGATGCCGGGGTGCGGCGGTTCGCGGACGAGGAAATCTTCGTCGAGATTCACGAGAACGTCCGCGGCGAAGACGTGTTCGTCGTCCAGTCGACCTCTTATCCGGCGAACGACAATCTGATGGAATTGCTGATCTGCATCGATGCGCTCAAGCGCGCGTCGGCCCGGCGGATCACGGCGGTGGTGCCGTATTTTGGCTATGCGCGGCAGGATCGCAAACCCGGGCCGCGCACGCCGATCTCGGCAAAGCTGGTCGCCAACCTCATCACCGAGGCCGGCGCCGACCGGGTGCTCGCAGTCGACCTGCACGCAGGTCAGATCCAGGGCTTTTTCGATATCCCGACCGACAATCTCTATGCCGCGCCGGTGATGGCAGCCGACATCCAGGCCCGTTATGGCGCGCAGGACCTGATGGTGGTTTCGCCCGATGTGGGCGGCGTCGTGCGCGCGCGGGCACTGGCCAAGCGGCTCGACAACGCCCCCCTGGCGATCGTCGACAAGCGTCGTGACCGGCCCGGCGAATCGGAGGTCATGAACATCATCGGCGAGGTCGGCGGGCGGCACTGCATCCTGATCGACGACATCGTCGATTCGGGCGGCACCCTGTGCAACGCCGCGCAGGCTCTGCTCGACCAGGGGGCCAGCAGCGTCGCCGCCTATATCACCCACGGCGTTCTTTCGGGCGGCGCGGTGGCCCGGGTCGACAAGTCGGCGCTCAAGGAACTGGTCATTACCGATTCGATCCGCGCCACCGACGAGGCCAAGGATTCGAGCCGCATCCGCATCCTCACCATCGCCCCCCTGATCGGCGAAGCGGTCCGCCGCATCGCCGACGAAAGCTCGGTCTCGAGTCTGTTCGATTGAGCGCGCACTTCGACGCCGAACTCGCCATCGCCCACCGGCTGGCCGACGCGGCGAGGGGGGAAATCGCGCCGTTGTTCCGTTCGGGGGTCTTGGCAGAGCGCAAGAGCGATGCCTCGCCGGTCACCGAAGCCGACCGCGCGGCCGAGGCGGCGATGCGGCGGATTCTCGAGGTCGAAAGGCCGCAGGACGGGATCGTAGGCGAGGAATACGGGGTCACCGAGGGCCGTTCGGGCCGCCAGTGGGTGCTTGATCCGGTCGACGGGACCATCAGCTTCATGGTCGGCCGGCCGATCTTCGGCACGCTGATCGCGTTGCTGGAAGATGGATGGCCCGTCCTCGGCATCATCGACCAGCCGATCAGCGAAGAGCGCTGGGCCGGGCGTCTGGGTGCGCCGACCACGCTTAACGGACGCCCCGTGCGGACCCGCAGGTGCCGCGCGCTTGAGGACGCGGCGCTTGCCACCAGCAGCCCGCATTATTTTGATGCCGGCCAGGCCGAAGCCTACATGGCGCTCGCCCACAAGGTCGCCGGCAATGCGCGTCAGGGCATGATCGCCTATGGCGGGGACTGCTACAATTACGGCCTGCTGGCGAGCGGGCATGTCGACATCGTCTGCGAGGCGGGGTTGCAGGTCTTCGACTATGCTGCGCTCGTCCCCATCGTCGAGGGGGCCGGGGGCTCGGTCTCGGACTGGCAAGGCAATCCGCTGGACGACAAGAGCGACGGGACGATCATCGCGCTGGGCGATCCGGCGCGGCTCGACGATGTGCTGGAGGCAATGGGTTAAAGCGCGAAGTTAAGCCGGATACCCATCGTGTCGATGCCCGGGTTCTGCTGACTGTCGAAGATCTGGGCATTGCTGATATGAACCCAGCTCGCTTCCACCGACCAGCGTTCGGACAGGTTCAGGCCCACTGCGATTTCAGGTTCGAACAGGACGCGGCTGCCTAGATCGGTGCGGATGCCGGTCGCCGGATCGACGCGCCGTTCCGGGGCGTCGTGGACCACCAGGCCGATGCCCGGCCGCAGGTAGACGGGCCCGAGTTCGACCTTCCAGCTGAGGCCGGCGCCTGCAAAATTGGTGTCCCCGTCGGTGTTGACGGAGACGAAGACATAGGGTTGCGGCCGGCCGATCGCCCTGAGGGCGTCGATCTCGTCGAAGCGGTAACCCGCCTGGAGGTCGGCCCCGCCCTCTCCCGTGCCGAAGGTGAAAGGCGTGTCGACGCCGTGCGCATAGACGCCGCCATAGATCTCGTCCGCCGCAGCAGGCGGCGCAGCGAGCGCGAGCGGTGCGGCGGCAAGCGGGGCAAGGGCAGGCAGGCGAATGCGGGACATGGCGGATCCTCGGGCGAGCAGGAACCCCGCTTGCCCTGCAACAGCTTTCACGTTGCTTAAGCGCGAAGGCAGCGAGCGGGCGACAGGGGGCGGCGGATCGGCTAGGCGGCGGGCATGCAGACGACACTTAAGGGACGGATCGCGCTGGTCACGGGCGCCGCGCGGGGGCTGGGGTTTGCGATTGCCGAACGTCTCGCTGCGCGCGGCGCGCAGGTGTGGCTGAACGGCCGCGACCAGGCGGCGCTCGGCGAGGCAGCGGCCCGGATCGGGCGGGGCGTGCAAACCCTGGCGTTCGACATTGCCGACGATGGCGCGACGGGCGAGGCGTTCGCGCGCCTGGCACAGGGCGGCCTCGATATCCTGGTCAACAATGTCGGGCAGCGGGACCGGCGCGATCTTGCGCAACTGGCCCGCAGCGACATGGCGGCGCTGTTGGGGGTCAACCTCGTCGCCCCGTTCGACCTTGCCCGGCGGGCGGTGCCCCTGATGGCGGGCCGCGGGTCCGGGCGGATCGTCAACATCACCTCGATCGCGGCCGATATCGCCCGGGGCGACGTGCTGTACACCGCGTCGAAGGGCGGGCTTGCTGCCCTAACCCGGGCCCTTGCGGCCGAGCTCGGCCCCCTTGGTATCACCGTCAACGCGGTGGCGCCGGGCTATTTCGCCACCGATGCCAATGCCGCCATGGTCGAAGACCCGGCGATCGCAGCGCACCTTGCCCGCCGCACATCGCTTGGCCGCTGGGGCGAACCGGGGGAGATTGCCGGGGCGGTGGCGTTCCTCGCTTCGGACGAAGCGAGCTATGTCACGGGGCAGACGCTGGCGGTCGACGGGGGCTATCTGACCCACTTCTGACTTGCTTTTGCAAGCGCAGCGGCTATTTCGCGCCGCTTCACCGACACGTGATTCCTCGCCTGCCTGGCCACACGGGCTGCCAGGGCCGGCCTGAACGTGTCTCTGACAGGAGATGAAAATGCCCAAGCTGAAGACCAAGAGCGGCGTCAAGAAACGCTTCAAGCTCACTGCCACCGGCAAGGTCAAGCATGGTGTCGCGGGCAAGCGTCACCGCCTGATCAGCCACAATGCGAAGTACATCCGCCAGAACCGCGGCACCTCCGTCCTGTCCGAAAACGACTGGAAGGCGGTGAAGAAGTGGGCGCCTTACGGCCTCGACTGATCGCGCTGATTTAAGGAGAAACGGATATGCCTCGCATCAAACGCGGCGTCACCACGCGCCAGAAGCACAAGCGGCTGCTCGACCAGGCCAAGGGTTATCGCGGTCGTCGCAAGAACACCATTCGCATCGCGCGCCAGGCCGTCGAGAAGGCCGGCCAGTACGCCTATCGCGACCGCAAGGTCAAAAAGCGCAGCTTCCGCGCCCTGTGGATCCAGCGCATCAATGCCGCGGTCCGCGAAGAAGGCCTGACCTATTCGCAGTTCATGCACGGCACCAAGCTTGCCGGCATCGAGCTTGACCGCAAGGTTATGGCCGATCTCGCGATGAACGAGGGTGCGGCCTTCAAGGCGATTATCGCGCAGGCCAAGAACGCGCTTCCCGCCTGACCGAATATCGAGCTGAACGAAAACGGGGCACCCCTTGCAAAGGGTGCCCCTTTTTGTGCCCGGCGCTGGCCCCCGCCGCCGAAGCGGCGTAGCATCGGATGATGGCATCGCCCCCTCTTGAACCCGGACCGGAACTTGATGTCCGGTTCTTCGTCCCGCCGGACGATCTGGAGGCGTGCTTCAGCATCTTCTACCGGATCGAGGTGACCCCCGCGAAGGGGCGGACGATCGAGGATTACCTCCTCCCCGAATGGGCCAATATCCGCTTCAGCAGCTATACCTTGCCCTCGGCGATCATGCAGGACGGGCGCGAAGTGAGCGGCCGGTTCGTCGCCACCGGGCCGAGTTCGTGCGCAATCCGCTTCCGCCTTCAGCGCACCCGCATCTGGGGCATCGGCTTCCTGCCGCTGGGCTGGGCGCGCTTCATCGACTTGCCGGCCTCGGAACACGCCAACACCGTCCAGCAGGGGGAGAGCAGCAGCGCCTTTGCCCGCTTTGCGCCGCTGGTGCGAATCCTCTGCCGCCCCGAAAACGACGACGAGGCACAATATCAGCGAGCCGTAGAGTTCTTCCGCAACCTGGCCGGTCCCCCGCGCGACGAAGCCCGCATTCGTGCGATCCTGAAGGCGATGTACGATCCCCATCTCGCTCACGTCGGCGAACTGGCCGAGCGTGTCGGATTGACCAACCGCACACTCGAGCGCACCTGCCTGAGGCACTTCGGCTTTCCACCCCAGACGCTGCTGCGGCGCCAGCGAGCCATGCGCAGCCTTGCGTCCTTCATGCTGTCCGAAGATACCTCATGGCGCCAGACGTTCGACCAGCATTATCACGATCAGGCCCATTTCGTTCGCGAGTTCAAGGCCTTCATGGGCATGGGTCCAAGCGAATACGCACGCCTTCCCCACCCCATTCTCCGCGCCTTCATGGCCGAGCGCAATCGCGTGTGGGGGCCGGGCGTACCCTCGTTCGAGCCTCTCAACGCGAGGCTGGGCCAGACCACACCTTTCGGACCGGCTGCAAACTAGGACTTTAGGACCGGCGGCGATGCCGCTAGGGCGGCAGGCCTTCCTGTACCCCATCCGATCGTTGTGCCTTCATGACCACTCCCCAGTCCCTTCGTGACCAAGCTCTGTCCCGCATCGCCGCCGCTTCCGACCTCGATGCGCTCGAGGCGCTGAGGATCGAATATCTCGGCAAGCAGGGTTCGATTTCCGCCTTGCTCAAGACGCTCGGCCAGATGTCGCCGGAAGAGCGGAAGGCGCAAGGCCCCCTCATCAACGGTGCGCGCAGCGACGTCGCCGAGAGCCTCGCCGTGCGCAAAGCAGCGCTCGAAAATGAGGAGCTGGATGCACGGCTGGCCGGGGAAACCCTCGACCTGACGCTGCCCGCTCCGCAGGCGCTGCGCGGTTCGGTGCACCCGGTCAGTCAGGTGATGGACGAACTGGCGGAAATCTTTGCCGATCTCGGCTTTTCGGTCGCGACCGGACCGGAGATCGAAGACGACTGGCACAATTTCACCGCGCTCAACATGGCCGAAACCCACCCGGCCCGGGCAATGCACGACACCTTCTATTTCCCCGACACCGATGGCGATGGACGGCGGATGCTCCTGCGCACGCACACTTCACCGGTGCAGATCCGCAGCATGCTTGCCGAGGGCGCACCCTTGCGCATGATCGCGCCGGGGCGGGTCTATCGCAGCGACAGCGACGCCACCCATACGCCGATGTTCCATCAGGTCGAAGGGCTGGTCATCGACAAGGGTATCCACCTCGGCCATCTCAAGTGGACGCTGGAAACCTTTCTCAAGGCCTTCTTCGAGCGCGAGGACATCGTCTTGCGCCTCAGGCCCAGCTATTTCCCCTTCACCGAACCGAGCGTGGAGGCCGATGTGGGCTTCGCGATCGAGAACGGCCGCCGGGTCCTGGGCGGCGATGGCAATGTACCGGGGCATGGCTGGATGGAACTGCTTGGCAGCGGCATGGTCAACGCGCGGGTAATCGAGTTCGCGGGGCTCGATCCCGCCGAGTGGCAGGGTTTCGCCTTCGGGGTCGGGGTCGACCGCCTCGCGATGCTCAAATACGGGATGGACGATCTGCGCGCCTTCTTCGATGGCGACCAGCGCTGGCTGACGCATTACGGGTTTTCGGCCTTCGACCAGCCGACCCTCTCCGCAGGCGTAGGAGCGGCGGCATGAAGTTCTCGCTCGAATGGCTGAAAGACCACCTTGAGACCGATGCCTCCGCCGAAGAGATCGCGGCTGCACTCAACCGCATCGGCCATGAGGTCGAAGAGCTGGACGATCCGGCGCGCCGGCTGACGGGGTTCAAGGTGGCGCGGGTGCTCAGCGCCAGTCCTCATCCCGATGCCGACAAGCTTCAGGTACTCAGCGTCGACACCGGCTCGGGCGATCCGCTGACCGTGGTGTGCGGGGCGTCCAATGCGCGCGCCGGGATGACCGGCGTGCTCGGGCTTCCGGGTGCGGTGGTGCCGGCCAACGGCCTTGAATTGCGGCGCAGTGCCATCCGCGGGGTCGAAAGCAACGGCATGATGTGTTCGGTACGCGAGCTGGACTTGGGCGATGCGCATGAGGGCATCATCGAATTGCCGGATGATGCACCGGTCGGGGCCGATTTTGCCGACTATCATGGCACGTCCCCGGTGTTCGACGTGGCGATCACCCCCAACCGCCCTGATTGCATGGGGGTCTACGGCCTCGCGCGCGATCTGGCCGCCGCCGGGCTTGGCACATTGCGCCCGGTTGCGGTGCCGCAGATTGCCGCCACAGGCCCATGCGCCGCCGATATCCGTATTGCCGATCCCGAGGGGTGCCCGGCATTCTACGGACGAACGATCCGTGGCCTCCGCAACGGCCCCAGTCCCGACTGGCTTCAGCGGCGGCTGGTCGCGGCCGGGCAGCGGCCGATCTCGGCCATCGTCGATGCCACCAACTACCTGATGCTGACCTACGGGCGCCCGGCCCATGCCTATGATCTCGCCCGTCTCGACGGACCGGTCGAGGCACGCCGCGCCCGTGACGGTGAAACCGTCGAGGCGCTGAACGAGAAGACCTACACCCTCGATCCCGGCATGACGGTGATAGGCGATAGCACGGGGGTGCACGATATCGCCGGGATCATGGGCGGCGCCCATTCGGCAGTCGGCGAAACGACGACCGATGTGCTTCTCGAAATCGCCTATTTCGATCCCGAACGGATCGGCGTGACAGGCCGCAAGCTGGGCCTGGCGAGCGATGCGCGCACCCGCTTCGAACGTGGGGTCGACCCGGCCTTTCTCGATCAGGGGCTTGACCTTCTGACCGG
This sequence comes from Qipengyuania sp., assembly GCF_043423005.1. Classification (GTDB taxonomy): domain Bacteria; phylum Pseudomonadota; class Alphaproteobacteria; order Sphingomonadales; family Sphingomonadaceae; genus Qipengyuania. Next base: position 11,800 of record NZ_JBHWMI010000081.1, read on the forward strand.
CCTGATCGTTGACCTTTGCGGCGGTACGCCCAGCGAGGTGGTGCGCGTCGGCCAACCGCCGTGCGAGGCGAAAGTCATTCCTTTCGACCCCGGCCTGACCGCCCGGCTCGGCGGGGTTGCAGTGGACGATAACGAACAGCGGCGGATCCTCATCGCGCTCGACTTTGCGGTGGCGGCGGACTGGGCAGTCACCTGCCCGCCCCGCCGCCACGATATCGAGGGGCCCGCCGACCTGGTCGAAGAGGTGGTTCGCATCCATGGCCTCGACAAGGTGGAGAGCGTGGCGCTGCCCCGGGCCGAAGGTGTGGCCCGGCCGACCGCGACGCCCTTGCAGGTGACCGAGCGGCGATTGCGCCGCACCGCCGCGGCCCGGGGGTTGAACGAGGCGGTGACCTGGTCCTTCCTGCCGCAAGCCGATGCCGCGCAATTCGCCGAAGGCGCGCAGCTGTGGGTGCTCGACAATCCGATCAGTGAGGACATGAAGGCGATGCGCCCCTCGATCCTCCCCGGCCTGATCGCGGCGGCCAAGCGCAACGCCGACCGCGGGGCCGCCGAAAGCCGTCTGTTCGAGATTGGCCGCCGCTACCTGCGCGGTGAGAACGGACACAGCGATGAACGGCCGACGCTCGGCCTCGTCCTGGCGGGGCACCGGACACGGCGCGACTGGGCGAGCGGGAAGGCGTGCGGGTTCGACGCCTATGACGCGAAGGCCGAAGCGATGGCCCTTCTCGAGGCTGCCGGGGCGCCGGCGGCGAACCTGATGGTGATGGGCGAGGCCGGCGCGCAATTCCACCACGGCCAGTCGGGCACGCTGCGGCTGGGACCGAAGACGGTGCTGGCCCGCTTCGGTGCGCTGCATCCGCGCATCCTCAAGGCCTTCGACATGGCCGGGCCGGTCATGGCCGCCGAACTGTTCCTCGACGCCATCCCCCCGCGCCGGGGCGGCCGGGTGTTCGCGCGCCCGCCCTATGCCCCGCCGGCCTTGCAAGCCGTGACCCGGGATTTCGCGTTCCTCGTCCCGCAAGACCTTGCCGCAGGCGATCTCGTCCGCGCGGTTCGCGGGGCCGACAAGCAGGCGATCGTCGATGCCCGCGTGTTCGACATCTTCGCCGGGGCCGGGGTGCCCGAGGGGCAGAAGTCGCTGGGGCTGGAAGTGGTGTTGCAACCGCAAGCCAAGAGCTTCACCGATGACGACATCCGCGCGATCTCGGAGCGGATCGTCGCCGCGGCCGGCAAGCTTGGCGGGAGTTTGCGGGCATGAAGACTGCTTTGGTAACTGGCGCGACCGCGGGAATCGGCGCTGCCGCGGTCCGCACGCTGGTCGCCGCGGGCTGGCGCTGCATCGCGACCGGCCGGCGCGCCGAGCGGCTGGAGGCGCTGGTCGCCGAACTCGGGAGCGACAAGGTCCATCCCGCGGTGTTCGACGTGCGCGATACAGCGGCGATGGAAGCCGCGATCGCCCGCCTGCCGGAGGACTTTTCCGGCATCGACCTGCTGGTCAACAATGCCGGTCTTGCCCAGGGCCTCGGTCCGGCGCAGGAAGCCAGCCTCGACGCCTGGCGTACCATGATCGATACCAATGTGACTGCGATGGTCACGATCACCCGGACGCTGCTGCCGACCCTCGTCGCACGCAAGGGTGCGATCATCGCCATCGGCTCGGTTGCCGGCAGCTATGTCTATCCCGGTGCCAATGTCTATGCCGGGACCAAGGCCTTCGCGAACCATTTCACCCTCGCGCTGCGGGCCGACCTGCACGGCACCGGGGTCCGGGTGACCAGCATCGAGCCGGGTATGGTCGAGACCGAGTTCACCCTGGTGCGGACAGGAAGCCAGGATGCATCGGATGCACTGTATTCGGGTTTCCAGCCGATGACCGCAGAGGATATTGCCGAAACCATTCGCTGGATCGCCGAGCTGCCCCCGCATCTCAACGTCAACCGTATCGAACTGATGCCGGTCGATCAGGATTTCGCCGGCTTCCGCATCTCCCGCACCAGCTGACCCGGCCTTCGACGACCGCTTTCGCGCATCCCGCTGCGCTAATCAACGACACCTCGCACCGGCGAGGACCAGGAACCTCATCATGACGTCCAGCCGTCGCACCTTCGCGATCATCTCTCACCCCGACGCCGGCAAGACCACGCTGACGGAGAAGCTGCTGTTGCAGGGCGGGGCGATCCACCTTGCCGGCGAAGTCAAGGCGCGCGGCCAGGCCCGGCGGGCACGGTCGGACTGGATGAAGATCGAGCAGCAACGCGGAATCTCGGTCACCTCCAGCGTGATGACCTTCGAGCGCGACGGCATCACCTTCAACCTGCTCGACACCCCGGGACACGAGGACTTTTCCGAAGATACCTACCGCACCCTGACCGCGGTCGATTCGGCGATCATGGTGGTCGATGCCGCGAAGGGCATCGAACCACAGACGCGCAAGCTGTTCGAGGTCTGCCGCCTGCGCAGCGTGCCGATCATCACCTTCGTCAACAAGGTCGACCGCGAAGGGCGGCCGGTGTTCGAGCTGCTCGACGAGATCGCCGATATGCTGGCGCTCGACGTCAGTCCGCAGGCATGGCCGGTGGGCATGGGCGGCCAGTTCGAGGGGGTCTACGATTTCTCCACCGGCATGATCGCGCGTCCCGAGGGGCCGTCGAAGGAGTTCCAGGGCACGCGCGAAGCGGCCGACCTGCCGCCCGAGGTGGCCGAGAGTGTCGAGCTGGCGCAGATCGGCTATCCCGAATTCGACCTTGCCGCATACCGCAACGGCGACCTCACTCCGGTGTATTTCGGCAGCGCGCTGAAGAACTTCGGCGTGACCGAACTGATCGAGGCCATCGCAAACCATGCCCCGCCGCCGCGGCCTCAGCCCGCCGGGGACGACGAGATCGCACCGACCCGCGATGAGGTGACCGGGTTCATCTTCAAGGTTCAGGCGAACATGGACCCCAACCACCGCGACCGGATTGCGTTCATGCGCCAGGTTTCGGGCACGTTCCGCCGCGGAATGAAGCTTACGCCCAGCGGCCTCGGCAAGCCGATCGCGATCCATTCGCCGATCCTGTTCTTCGCGCAGGACCGCGAGATCGCCGATACCGCGGAGGCCGGCGACATCATCGGCATTCCCAACCATGGCACGCTGCGCGTTGGCGACACTTTGAGCGAAAAGAACCAGGTACGCTTCACCGGTTTGCCCAACTTCGCGCCTGAAATCCTGCGCCGCGTTCAATTGCGCGATCCCACCAAGACCAAGCAGCTGCGCAAGGCGCTCGACGACCTGTCCGAGGAGGGTGTGATCCAGGTGTTCTATCCCGAGATCGGCGCCCAGCATATCGTTGGCGTCGTCGGCCAGCTTCAGCTGGAAGTGCTGACTTCCCGGCTCGAGGCGGAATACAAGGTCGAGGCCGGGCTCGAACCGTCTCCCTTCGCCACGGCCCGCTGGCTCAAGGGGGATGCGGCGGCGCTGGCGGAATTCGAGACCTACAATCGTGCCAATCTCGCGCGGGATCGTGATGGCGACCTCGTCTTCATGGCGAAGAGCCCGTGGGACGTGAACTATCAGCAGGAACGCAATCCCGGCATCACGTTCTCGGCCACCAAGGAGCGATAGGGTTGCGAGCCCGATGGCTTCGCGGCATGGGCGCGCAATGCTGAACGGTCCGACTTCGCAAACCTTCATTTCCCAGCGCCTGCGCCTCAATTACCTCGATTGGGGCAAGAAGGACGCGGCTGGCAACGAGAAGCCGCCGCTGGTGCTGGTCCATGGCGGGCGCGATCATGCGCGCAGCTGGGACTGGGTGGCGCAGGCCCTTGCCGGCGAATGGCACGTGACGGCGTTCGATCACCGCGGACATGGCGATTCGGACTGGGTTGGTGACGGCAATTACGTCGTCAGCGACATGGTCTACGATCTGGCACAGTTCGTACACCAATTGGGGCGCGGGCCGGTGACGATCGTCAGCCATTCGATGGGGGGCAACGTCGCGCTGCGCTACGCCGGCTTCGTTCCCGACATGGTACGCAAGCTGGTCGCGATCGAGGGGCTCGGCCCCAGTCCCGAACGCCAGGCGGAGGATCGCGCCGTCCCCTATCCCGAGCGGATGGCCGAATGGATCGCCAAGAAACGCGCCGCCTCGGCCCGGACGCCCCGCAAATACGAAAGCATCGAGGCGGCCTTTCGCCGGATGATCGAGGAAAACAGCTATCTCACCGAACGCCAGGCGCGCCACCTGACGGTCCACGGGGTCAACAAGAACGAGGACGGCACCTACAGCTGGAAGTTCGATCCGCATCTCAATGTCTGGCCGATCGAGGATGTGGCCGACGACTTTCTCCACCAGACCTGGGGGGCGATCACCGCGCCGACCCTGCTGCTCTACGGCGCCGACAGCTGGGCATCCAATCCCGAGCGCGACGGGCGCCTGGCGCATTTCAGGACCGCACGAGTGATCGAGTTCGAGAATGCCGGCCATTGGCTGCACCACGATCAGTTCGACCGGTTCATGGCGACACTCGCAGATTTTCTGTGATTTGGCGGGCACGCCCCCGCGCTTCAACGCATTGAGCCCTGCGTGCGTCTGACTTTTGCCAGCTACAACATCCACAAGGCGGTAGGGATGGATCGCCGCCGCGATCCCGACCGCATCATGTCGGTCCTTCATGAGATCGACGCCGACGTGATCGCCCTGCAGGAAGCCGACCGGCGGATCGGTGCGCGCGAGGCGACGATTTCGCGCGCTGCCATCGACGACAGTCCGTGGCGGCTGGTTCCGGTCGCCAAGCGCCCGCGCAGCATCGGCTGGCACGGCAATGCCCTCTTGGTGCGGCGGGACCTGCCGATCCACCAGGGCGAGCCGATCGACATGCCGACGCTGGAACCACGCGGCGCGGCCTGCGGCGAGGTCACCGTCGATGGTGCGCGCATCCGCATCATCGGCACTCACCTCGACCTGTCGGGTCTGCGCCGGCGCGAACAGATCCGCACGCTGATCGGGGTAGTGCGCGAATGCGACCGGGGCCTGCCGACCGTGATCATGGGGGATTTCAACCAATGGGGCCGTGCGACCGGCGCGATGCGCGAATTCGCCGATGGCTGGCAGGTCATCACTCCAGGCAAGAGCTATCCCAGCCGGCAACCGATCGCCTCGTTCGACCGGTTCTGCGTCACCCGCCACTGGTCCTGCATCAGGACGCAGGTCCATCATACCGCGCTGTCCGCAGTCGCCAGCGACCACTTGCCGATCGTCGCGATGCTCGAACTGGTGGGGGCGGACGGCGCCTAGTCGTCAGGCGCCGAGTTTCGCCTGCACGAAATCCGCGCAGCGTTCGCCGATCATGATGCTGGGCGCGTTGGTATTGCCGGAGACCACCCGCGGCATCACGCTGGCATCGGCGACCCACAGGTTCGCGATGTCATGCGAGGCCAGCGTGGGATCGACCACCGCGTCCCTGTCGGAGCCCATGCGGCATGTGCCGGCGGGGTGATAGACCGTATCCGCGCGGTTGCGGATAAGGGCATCGAGCTGGTCGTCGTCATCGAGGTCGATCGGGTAGCGGTCCTGCGGATCGTAGCGCGCGAGGCTGGGCGAACTGGCGATCCGGTGCGAAAGGCGAACGCCTTTGCGCAGCACGGCGATGTCGCGTTCGTCGTCGAGGAAATTGGGATCGATCCGGGGTGCGTGCGCGGCATCGCGGCTATCGAGGCGAACGGTTCCGCGGCTTTCGGGCCGCAGGACGCAGGCGTGCAGCGAAAAGCCATGGCCGCGCACGCTGGTGCGGCCGTGGTCCTCGAGCATTGCGGGGACGAAATGCCATTGCACGTCGGGTGCCGGAGCATCGTCCATCACCGTCCAGAACCCCCCGGCCTCGGCATAGGGAGTGGTCATCACTCCGGTCTTGTGGCGCCGGTGTTCGAATACGGCCTTCGCCATGCGCAGGGTGCCGGCGATGCTCCGCCCGATGAAATCCTGGCTTTCGCTCTGCCAGCTCGAAACATAATCGATATGGTCCTGCAGGTCAGAGCCTACCGCCGGCTTGTCGACCAGCGGTTCGATGCCGTGTTCGCGCAAGTGATTGGCGGGGCCGATACCCGACAGCATCAGGATCTGCGGCGAATTGAAAGCACCGCCTGACAGGACCACCCCGCCGCGCGCCTTCACGGTCCGGCGGCGATCGCCCGCCGCATAGGTCACGCCGACCGCCCGGCCGTCTTCGATGTCGATCTGTTGAACGGTCACGCCGATGCGCACATCGAGATTGCGTGAGCCTCGCAGCGGCTCGACATAGGCGCGCGAGGATGACCAGCGTTCGCCATCCTTCTGGGTCACCTGATAGATGCCGAAACCGTCCTGCCGCTCTCCGTTGAAGTCGTCGTTGCGCGGCAATTGCAGTTGTGCGGCGGCCTCGACAAAGGCGTAGCTTCCCGGATTGGCGTATTTCTGGTCCGAAACCCATAGGGGCCCGTCGTCACCGTGGAAGGCGTCGCTGCCCCGCACATTGTGTTCGGCCTTGCGGAAGTAGGGAAGCACATCGTCATAGCCCCAGCCATGACAGCCGAGCGCCGCCCAGTTGTCGTAATCCCAGCGATTGCCGCGGATATACACCATCGCGTTGATCGCCGAGGAACCGCCCAGTCCCTTGCCGCGCGGTTGATAGCCCCGGCGCCCGTTCAGGCCTTTCTGCGGCACCGTCTCGTAGCGGTAGTTCGCCGCCGGGTTCTGGAACGCCAGCATGCCCGGGACGGTGATCTTGGATCCGGTGTTGCGCCCGCCGGCCTCGAGCAGGCAGACCGTGCGCCCCGCCTCGGCCAGTCTCCCGGCAACCGCGCTGCCGGCGCTGCCCCCGCCGATGACGACCACGTCGAATTCATCCATGTCACCTCTCCTCGAGGCGACGGTATTGCGCGCCTTGCCGCCGGGCAATGCGTTTAGTGCAATGTCCGGGGTTTATACGCAGCGCGCGACGCTGCCGTCACCCCGCGCTCGCCTCGCGCTTTTCCTCGAGTTCGCGGAGCCGGCGATTGCGCTGCACCATGTTGAGCATTTCGACCCCCACCGAAAAGCCCATTGCGGCATAGATGTATCCCTTGGGCACATGGAAACCGAAGGCATCGGCGATCAGCACGAGGCCGATCATCACGAGGAAGGCCAGCGCCAGCATCACCAGCGTCGGGTTCTTCTCGATGAAGCGCGCCAGCGGATCGGCTGCCACCATCATGATGCCGACGGTAATGATCACCGCCGTAACCATGATCGGAATGTCGTCGGTCATGCCGACCGCGGTCAGGATCGAATCGACCGAGAAGACGATGTCGATCGCGATGATCTGGGCGATCACTGCCCCGAAACTGGCTTTCGCCGCGTCGGCAATGCCCGGGGTCTTGTCGAGGATGTCGCCCGAATTGTCTTCGGGTTCCATCGAATGGTGAATTTCCTTGGTTGCCTTCCACAGCAGGAACAGGCCGCCGACCAGCAGGATGAGGTCGCGCCCGGAAAAGGCCGTCTCGAAGCTGGCCTTGTTGGTGCCCTCCACCGGCGGCCCGGTGATGCCGAGATCGAACAGCGGCGTTTGCAGGGTCACCAGCCAGCCGATCAGCAGCAGCAAACCGATCCGCATGATGAGCGCGAGCGCCAGCCCGATGCGGCGGGCGCGCTGCTGCTGTTCGACCGGCAGCTTGTTGGACAGGATGGCGATGAAAATGAGGTTGTCGACCCCCAGGACCACTTCGAGCGCGATCAGGGTCAGAAGGGCGAGCCAGGTTGCCGGGTCGCTGAGCAGGGCCATGATATCCATGCGCGGCCCTTGCCCGTTTCAACCGGGCCAGACAAGCGGTTGTCCGCCCCTTCCCGGTGTCGTCGATTGAGGTAAGGGCGACGAAAAAGGCGTCATGATGCTAAACTGTTCGCCTACGCGTTCAATTCGCGTTATGCGTTGCCTTGAGCGAGGGGTGGCCGGCAGCTTTGCGAGCAACCTTTCGTCTCGGCGCGCCCAGCAGTCCGCGTGCCGAGCTTTGGGTAGTGGGACTGCGACAAGGTACGACTGGAATTATGGGTTACGACAGAGGACGCCGTCGGGGGCGGGACAAGCGGGACGGTTTCGGAGAGGATAATTTCGATCCGTTCGGTGGCTCCGGCGGAGGCGGTTTCGAACAGCGCGGTGGCGGTTATGGCGGGGGCGGTGATCGCTTCGGCGGTGGCGGCGGCGACCGATTCGGTGGCGGCAATCGCGGCGGTGGCGGCGGCGGCTTTGGCGGCGGCGGCGGTAATT
>NZ_JBHWMI010000086.1:0-2696 GCF_043423005.1 Qipengyuania sp.
TTGGTGAACTGCAGTCTGAGACTCAACTCTCCGAAGCAGATCTGGCGCAGATTTCGCCCGCCGTCTCAGGTCCAAGAATTCTGACTGCAGGTGGAGATGATCAGGAGAGGCCGAGCTCGCGTCGCTGATCGGCCCAGGCCAGCGGGAGCGGCGTTGCGAGGAGCCGCGCGGCGGTAAGCTGCTCGGGCTGTTTGCCTTCGACTATGGCAGTGACGATTTCGGGAGCAAGGCATGACAGTGCAACAAGCTTGCCAAGCCGAGTCCGGCACCGTCCTTCTTCGCGGGCAAGACTGGCAATCGACTTTTCGGGATTTGCGAGCACAAGGTCCTTGGCCTGATGCGCCTCGGCTATCAGCGCCACCAGCTTGCCATCGCGTCGAACCTGCCTCGCGTTAGCATTCTCCGTTCCGGGGATCATCAGACGAAGCTGGTGGCCCCGGCGAACACGCATTGCAGGGACGGTAATGATCAATGGCTTGGGAGATGTTGAGACGGTATCCAGTCCGAGCAGTCGGACAAGTGCACTGCGATCAATTTCGACCTCGACCCGATCCTCGTGCAGGCTGACGCGCTGAATGATTGCACCAAGCGTTTCTGCCTTCGCGTGAGACTTCCCGCTGCGCAATGTTGCAGCAGCGAGGTCGGCTTCATCACGGGCACGCTGGAGTTGCGCTGCCTCCATTTGCTGTGAGCCCGCGAGATCGATGATGAACTCCCCGTCGGTCAGCTTCGCGGCGATGCTAGTGCAGACAAGCTGTTCGAGGTCATGAGCCGAGACTCGCCATGCACGGGTACGATCAAGCAGGTCGGGACGGGTGACGTAGTATCGATAGCGCCTGCGCGACTTCGAGGCATGACTCGGGGTCATCGCGCGGTTCTCACCATCGATCACCTTGCCCAAGAGCAGGCTCGGGTGCTGGTGCTTCTGGCGGCGCGAGGAGCCAGACGCATTCGCGGCGAGCAATGCCTGCACCTCATCCCAGAGCTGCTCGTCGACGATTGGCTCCTGTTCCCCGGGATAGGCCTTGCCCTTATGAACGATGAACCCGCGGTAGATGCGGTTCGAGAGCAGGTGGTAGAGCGTGCCGCGCCGGTAGATGCAACCGCCCCGATGCGGCCCGCTGGACTTTTGCTGGACCTTGGTCCGGTAGCCTTCCCGGTCCAGCTCCTCGGCTAGTGCCGGGACCGACCCCAGCGCAACATACCGGCGCATGATGTGCCGGACCTGTTCGGCCTCGTCCTCGGTCACAACGAGTTTGCGGTCCTTCACTTCATACCCAAGCGGGACCGGACCGCCCATCCACAGGCCTTTCTTCTTCGAGGCGGCGATCTTGTCTCGGATACGCTCACCGGTGACCTCGCGTTCGAACTGGGCGAAGGAGAGCAGCATGTTGAGCGTCAGCCGCCCCATGCTGGTCGTAGTGTTGAAGCTCTGGGTGATGCTGACAAAGCTTGCTCCTGCGCGATCGAGCACCTCCACGATCTTAGAGAAGTCGGTGAGGCTGCGGGTGAGCCGGTCGATCTTGTAGAGCAGGACGATGTCGACCTTGCCGGCCTCGATATCGGCGAGCAGGCGCTTCAGCCCAGGCCGTTCCATATTGCCGCCCGAGAACCCGCCGTCATCGTAGCGGTCCCTGACGAGCACCCAGCCTTCGTGCCGCTGGCTCAGCGCGTAGGATGAGCAGGCCTCGTACTGGGCATCCAGCGAGTTAAACTCCTGCTCCAGGCCGTCCTCGGTCGACTTGCGGGTATAGACCGCACAGCGCAGCAGCTTATCAGCCATTGCAGGTCAGCCCGAAGAAGCGCGGTCCCGACCAGTGGGCACCGGTCACGTGCCGGGCAATCTCGCTCAGCGATCGCCAGGTCCGGTCGGCATATGTGAAGCCCTGTTCCAGCACCTCGACCGTGACGGTCTGACCGTTCCACTCGCGCACGAGCCGGGTACCGGGTGTCAGCTCGACGCGCGGACGGGCTGGCTCGGCACCTGGTCCCTCGATTGCCAGCCGCCTGAGTTCACGCGCAATCAGCACCGGCAGGGCGCCATGGCGGCGCTCCTGCAGGCGCTGTGCGACCAGCTGCCTAAGAAGGGCAGGCGGAACGGATGGAGGAGCCGTATTCTCCATCGCGCCCCATTTCTCCCTCAGCTGCGCAGGCGAGAGACTCGCCAATGCGCCAAGCTCGTCATCCAGCCGGCTCATTGCGTGCCTGGCTCCACGACCGCGTACCGGCTGACACCATCAACCTTCGTCCGCTCGATGGTGTGGCCCTTCCTCTTGAGCCCGGTCATTGCCGCCCTCGCGGTATGCGGTAGCCAGTTGGTCGCCTCGACCAGTTCGTCGAGGGTGGCGCCGCCGGTCCGCTTCAGAAGCTGGAGAACCTCATCGATCTTTGACGGCTTCAGAGGGTTGGGGCCTGTGTTCTCTTTACCCTTCTCAGCCTGCGCCACGGCATTGTCCTTCGTCCCAGCTTGCGTGGCCATCAGCTCACGCGCCGTCCGGCGCTTGTGCTTTGTAATGGTTGTATCTGTCATGGGTGGTCTCCTGTACGAGGCAGCCCAACTGCTGCCTCACCACCCGAAGCCCTGCCGATCATGTCGGCCAGGGCGGCGGCAGTCCTCCGGGACCGCGATTCACATGAACACCAATGCTTCCTCTTCAGGCGAAGTCGAGTTCATTCTAAGCGTCAGCTTTGCGCCC
>NZ_JBHWMI010000095.1:0-4744 GCF_043423005.1 Qipengyuania sp.
ATCTCCAGTTCCGCCAGATTGTATTTGGGGCAATCGCTGCGGCATACGCCGTCATGCGACCATTCGGGAGGGCACCACAGATAGGCCAGCTTGTCCTGCCTCCTGTCCGCGGTATCCATGCGGGCCTTGAGCTGCTGCAACCCGACGAACTGCGCGCTCAGCGGATTGTAGTCGTAGGTCGGCTTGACGAGTCCGGCATTGGGTTCCTCGCCCACCTCGACATAGGTGCCGAACAGGCGGTCCCACACGATCAGGACCTGGCCATAATTGTAAGCCCGTTTGCCGCGCAGGGCCCACAGTCGTTCGAGGATCACGCTGCCGAAATAGACCCCGGCCAGCACCCAGATGGCCGCCGGGCCGCCGAGAAACTCGATCGCTGCCGAAAGATTCTCCATCCGCTCAAGCTATCATCAGACGACGATGGGTCAAAGGCTGGAATCGGTCGCGAGTTGCAGACGGCGTCCTGCCATCGGGTGGGGGGCGGGCGGACCATGCAGATTTCGCGTTTGTCCGGAACCGTCCTCGCCCCTCCGCATTATGACGACGCGGACCGGGCCCCTCTGGCGGGCGTCATTGTGACGCTCGCGATGTCGGACCGCATCGGACTACCGATGCGCGCCAAGGGCTGACCGTTTCCACGCAGGTCTTCACGTGCATCGATAGGCCGATCGACTTGGCTTCGACACGGAGACGATGGTGCCCGATTTCACGAGAACCGCTGCCGTCAGGCTTTCGGCGGACCGGCGGGCAGACCCTGCCCCGCCCCGCAAGCCGCCCGGCGCCTGAACCGGTAACCGGGCGATGGCATCGACCCTTCTGCTGCTGATCGCCGGGCTGGCGCTCCTTCTGGTCGGGGGCGAGCTGCTGGTCCGCGGCGCGGTCGGCCTGGCGCAGCGCGCCGGCGTCACGCCGCTGGTCATCGGTCTCGTGATCGTCGGGTTCGGCACGTCCACTCCCGAACTGGTGACGAGCGTGGAGGCCGCCCTCATCGGCGCCCCGGCAATCGCCTGGGGCAACATCGTCGGCTCCAATATCGTCAACACCCTGCTGATCCTGGGGGCCTCGGCCCTGCTGGCGCCGATCGTGGTGCGCCGCGGGCCGGCAGTGCGCGACACCGGCGTCGCGCTCGCCGCGTCGCTGGTGCTGGCGGCACTGGCGTTGGCTGGCGCAGCATCTGCATGGGTGGGCGGCGCCATGATCGCCGCGCTCGCCGGCTATATCGCCTGGTGCTACCGCGAGGAGCGCGTGGCCGAGCCGGATATCGTCCACAACGCGCCCTACGACCGTTCGGCCGCGCTCGAACTGGCCGATCCCGGGCTGCATCCCGCTGGACGCCGCTGGTTCGCCCCCGTCCTTCTCGCGCTTGCCGGCCTTGGCCTGCTGGTGTTCGGGGGCCGGATGCTGGTTGGCGGCGCGATCGACCTCGCCCGCGTGGCCGGGCTAAGCGAGACGCTGATCGGGGTCATTATCGTCGCGGTGGGCACCTCCCTCCCCGAACTCGTCACCTCGCTGGTCGCGGCACGCAAGGGCGAGCCCGAGGTGGCGTTCGGCAATGTCGTGGGGTCGAACATCTACAACATCCTCGGCATCGGCGGCGTGACGATGCTGCTGGCGCCAGGCGCGGTTCCGGAAACGCTGTGGCCCGTCGATCTTGGCCTCATGGTGGCAACGGCCCTGGCGGTGGTGGTGCTGGCCCTGGCGCATCGCCCGATCGGCCGCGCCGCCGGGCTGGCGTTGGTGCTTGGATATGGCGGCTTTTTGGCAGCCGCGATCGCAGCGCAATGATTCATCAGCACAAGCAGCAAGGAGAGTTCGAATGACGACAATTTCTCGGCGGGGCGCGCTCGGCGGCGCCACCGCACTGGGCGCGGCGGCAATGCTTGGCGGCGGGGCGGCAACGTCGGCCGCCGCGCAGGGCACGTCAGCGGGAATAGCGCCGGCGGGCAAGGACCAGACGCCCGATCAGGCGCTCGACCTGCTGCGGCAGGGCAACCGGGCCTTCCTTCGCGGCGAGCAAACCGGTGCGATCACCAATGCGCAGCGGCGCCTGGCCCTTGCCGGAGGGCAGGAGCCTTTTGCCGCCTATGTCACCTGCTCGGACAGCCGGGTGCCGCCGGAACTGCTGTTCGGCCGCGGCCTTGGCGAACTGTTCATCATTCGCAACGCCGGCAACACCGTCGATACGGTGGCGCTGGGATCGATCGAATATGCGGTGGCGGTCCTCAATGTGCCGCTGGTCGTGGTGATGGGCCACGAAAGCTGCGGGGCGGTGAAGGCCGCCACCGAGGTGGTCAGCGACAATGCGACGTTCCCCGGCTCGATCGGCCCGATGATCGAACCGATCATCCCGGCGGTCCTCCAGGCGCGGTCAGCCCGGCGACAAGCTGGAGAATGCGGTGCGCCAGAACGTGCGACGGGTGGTGAAGCAGTTGCGCGAGCAGACCGACCCGCTGATGCTCGAGCCGCAGCGCGAAGGCCGCCTGAAGGTGGTCGGCGCCTACTACAAGCTCGGCAGCGGCGAGGTCGACTTCTTCGATCTGCCCGGCACCGCCTCCTGACCAGCGCGGTCGCCTGCCCGCCCTCCAAAGCATCCGCAGGCCTGCGGGCTTCGGAGGCCCGGGCGATTTGTTGCGATAACAAAGACTTGAGATGGCGGAGCGGGTGGGATTCGAACCCACGATACAGGGTTACCGTATACACACTTTCCAGGCGTGCGCCTTCGACCACTCGGCCACCGCTCCGCATGCCTGATCGGCTGAAGGCGGGCCATTAGCGTCCTGCCGGGCACTTCGCAAGGCGCGTGCATTGTCTCCGGGGCGCGGCGGTGGCAGACCGGCGGCATGACACGCACCCGCCCGCGCTTCGCCCCATTCGCCCTTGCCGCCGCGCTCGCCGGCGCCGCTCCGCTCGCCGCCGAGGATGCTCCACCTCCCGCGCCCAGCCCGAACGAGATCGTCGCCAAGGCCGAGCCTTCGGAATGGGTGGCTATCGCGCCCGACGACCTTCTGGTGATGACCCTCGCGCTCGACGCGAGGGGGAAGCGGCGCGAAGTGGTAATCCAGCTGATGCCGCCGCCCTTCAGCCAGGGTTGGGTGAGCAACATCCGCAAGCTCGCCGCCGCGCACTGGTACGACGGGCTGGCGATAACGCGGGTGCAGGACAATTACGTCGTCCAGTGGGGCGATCCCGATGGCGAGGATCGGGCGAAGGCGAAAGCCTTGCCAGGCGGCATCGCAACGGTACCTGCATCGCAATATGCGCTGGCCAGCGGCGACCCCGCGTTTGCTCGCGCTCGCGATGCCTTGCTAGAGCGGGCACGAACCCGAGCCGAGATAGCTGCGCGCAACATGGCCGGGCAGAATTCGGCGACTGAAGCCACCCGCGCCGATAAGCCGACCGTTTTCATCTCACAGCCCGTCCCCGGAATGGTGGTGGTTCAGAAGGACCCCTATGCGGATGGGGCGAGCTTTCAGGCGGGGTGGCCAGTCGGATTTTCGCGTGAAGCGATGTGGCCCGTCCACTGCTATGGCATGGTCGGCGTGGGGCGGAACTATTCGCCCGACACTGGCTCGGGCGCGGAGCTTTACACGGTCATCGGCCATGCCCCGCGGCATCTCGACCGCAACATCGCGCTGGTCGGGCGCGTGGTTGAGGGGATCGAGCACCTCTCCGCGCTGCCGCGCGGGACCGGCGATCTCGGCTTTTACGAGACGCCGGAAGAGCGCACGCCGATCGTCTCCGTCCGCCTAGCCAGCGAGTTGCCGGGGGCGCAGCAGCCACAGTTCCAGTACCTCTCGACGGAGAGCGAGGCCTTCGCCCGCTACGCCGAGGCCCGCGCCAACCGCCGCGACCCGTTCTTCATCGTGCCGGCCGGAGGGGCGGACATCTGCAACATCCCGGTCCCGGTGCGGCGGGTGGCGAACTGACGCTTGGCCCGGTCACGACCGCAAGGTTCGTCCGCTAACCGACAGCATCACGGGGCGCTCGCAGGCGTGACGTTGGCGGGTCTCGTGCTCGCCGCAGCGCTTGCCATCGGCGGCATCGCGCTGCCCCGCGGGCAGACGCTTTGGCACCTGGTCGCCGCCCCCGAAGAGGACGGGGGCTGGCGTTTCGTGACAATCGACGGGGTGGATGTCACCGCCGACCGCTACGCACTGGGCGTGCATTGGGGCAAGATCACCGGCTTTGACGATGGCTGCAACTCTTGCGGTTTCAATGATGACAAACCCGCTGGCGCGCGTGATCGCATGATGATCTGCACACTGGTCGAATGCGAGCCTAAGCCGCATGACGTACTTTTTCATCGCTTCGCATTGGGTGATCCGCAGATGACCGTTCGCGATCAGCGTCTTATTCTCACTCTACCCGGCCACCAAGCGGAACTGGTCCGAACGTCGCCAGAAAGCTGATCCGAGAAGCGCGGAAAAACATGGCGCATGACGAGAGGCTGGTTTGCTGCACCCGCTGTCCGTAAACGGACGATCTGCTTACGACCACATTGCGGTCATTGGGTTATACTGCAAAGATCCAATCATTATGCAGATGCAATCTTCGGACCTCAGGTTCATTGCGGCCGTGGCTTCGCCTGAACCAAGGCGGCTTTACCTAGGCTCAGGACTCATTGCGGCAGCCAGAAGATGACGGTTGCAGCGATACATATGGCGGACATGAAGGTGTGGGCGCATCGGTCGTAGCGGGTGTGGATGCGTCGCCAGTCCTTGAGCCTGCCGAACATGTTCTCGAC
>NZ_JBHWMI010000012.1:0-42284 GCF_043423005.1 Qipengyuania sp.
ACCGGCGCCCCGGCGGGCGACGACTGCGGGGCAGGCTGCGCACCGGTATCCGGCACGCTTTGCGCCAGCGCGGGCGTGGCAAGACACGCCAGCGCGGTCCCCGTCAGCAGGGCCGTCGTCAGGCGCGCCATGGAAGTATCAGCGGCCTTAGCGGCAGTCGCAAATCGAGTCATCGACAAGGAGGTTCCCGTCCACTTGAATCCACACACCGGCCGGCCTCGGGGACGCGGCGGCGACTGCTCCTGTGGCAGTCCGCCCGCCCCCTGCACCAAGCGGGCCGCCCAATCAAGCGACGCGGCCACCCCGGTCCACGCCGCCAAGCCCCACGATCAGCTGCCGAAGACGGGCAGCGTCACCAGATCGTTCACCGTCACGAATACCATCAACGCCAGGACTACGGCGACCCCGGCCCGGTAGGCGATCTCGGTGCTGCGGGCGTCGAGCGGTTTGCGGCGGACCGCTTCGGCCGCGTAAAACGCCAGATGCCCACCGTCGAGCGCGGGAATTGGCAGGAGGTTGATGAATGCCAAGTTAAGCGAGATCAGCGCCGCAAAGTTGATGAACGCCAACGGCCCCATGCTGAGCTGCTCGCCCGAAAACTTGGCGATCTTGATCGGCCCGCCGAGTTCCTGGACGGACCGTTCGCCGGTGAAGATCTGTCCGATCCCGGTCACCAGCATCTTCACCAGCGCAGCCGACTGATCGACCGCCAGCCGCGCCGCTTCGAGCGGGCCGACCGGGGTGAACGACATCTGCGAGGACGTGACGCCGAGCCGCCCGACACGCGAACTGTTGCCAAAACGATCACTCTCGACACTGGCCCCGATGGTGACGGGAACGCGCAAGGCCTCGCCCTCGCGTTCGATCGAAAGGACGATGCGGCGTTCGGGATACATCAGGACGCGGTCCTGGATATCCTGGAACCGGGGTGTCGGCTCGCCGTCGATCGCAACGATCCTGTCACCCTCGCGCAGGCCCGCGGTCTGTGCGGCCGAGTTCTCGGCAAATCCGGTGACGACATTGGACTGGGCCGGATCGGCGGTGCCGGGCGCACCATAGGTCATGAAAAAGGCGGCGAAGATGCCCAGGGTAACCAGGATATTGGTCGCCGGCCCGGCGAAGACGATGAGCGCCCGTTTCCACAAGGCGGCATGGTGGAAATTGCCTGCCCGTTCCGCGGGCGGGGTCCGCGCGATCGCCGCGCGGTCGGGAATGCTGGCGGGATTCATGTCGCCCTTGAACTGGACATAGCCGCCAAGCGGGAGCGCGCTGAGTTTCCAGCGGGTACCGCGGCGATCGGTGAAACCGGCCAGTTCCTTGCCGAAGCCGACCGAGAAGGCTTCGGCATGAACCCCGAACCAGCGCCCGACGAGATAATGGCCAAGCTCATGCAAGGTGACCAGCGGCCCCAGCAACAGTGGGAAGCCGAGAATGTACATCCAGAAAGGGATCGATCCGTCCAAGTTCAGCGTACCTCCAGCCGTTCGCGCGCCATCGCCCGCGCCGCTTCGTCGATCATCAGCACATCGTCGAGCGTGCGGGGGGCCGGCGGAAGGTTGCCCGCTTCCAGAACGCTCCGCACCGATAGGGCGATCCGGCTGAACGCTATCTTGCCGGCGAGAAACGCTTCGACCGCGATCTCATTCGCGGCGTTGAGCACCGCCGGCGCTGCCCCGCCCGCCTCCGCGGCCTGCCGCGCAAGGGCGGTAGCGGGAAAGCGTGCCTCGTCCGGCTCGAAAAAGGTCAGTTCGCCTACAGCGGCAAGATCGAGCGGAGGCATCGGGGTTTCCATCCGTTCGGGCCAGGCGAGGCACGAGGCGATGGGCACGCGCATATCGCTCGGCCCGAGCTGCGCCAGCGTCGAGCCGTCGCGGTATTCGACCATCGAATGGATGACGCTTTGCGGGTGGACGAGAATGCGGATCCGTTCGAGCGGAATCGGGAACAGGTGATGCGCCTCGATCAGCTCGAGGCCCTTGTTGAACATGGTCGCACTGTCGACGCTGATCTTGGCGCCCATGTCCCAGTTGGGATGCGCGATGGCCTCGGCCGGAGTGGCAGCATCGAGCTGCGCGGGCGTCCACGTCCGCAACGGGCCGCCGCTCGCGGTCAGCGTGATGGATCGCACCTCGTCCAGCCGCCCGCCCTGCAGGCACTGGAAGATCGCGTTGTGCTCGCTGTCGACCGGGAGCAGGCGTGCCCCATGCCGCTCGACCGCGGCGGTCATCACCTCGCCAGCGGAGACCAGCGCCTCCTTGTTGGCGAGCGCGACGGTGCGACCCTGCTCGATCGCCGCCATGACCGGCGCCAGCCCCGCGCATCCGACGATCGCTGCCATGACGAGGTCCGCCGGACGCGCCGCCGCCTCGCACAGGGCCTCCCGGCCGGCGGCAGCCTCCACCCCGCTTCCGGCGAGCGCTTCCTTCAAGGCGGGGAATTGCGTCTCGTCCGCGATGACGGCGAGCCGCGCGCCGAATTCGCGGGCAAGCGAGGCCAGCTCCCCGGCCCGCGAGTGCGCGGTGAGCGCGCCGACCTGCCATTGCTCGCGATTGCGGCGAACCAGATCGAGCGTCGATGCACCGACCGAACCCGTCGCGCCGAGAATGGTGATCGTGCGGCTCATGGGTGCACCTTGAACCACAACAGGGCCGCCGCGATGCTGACCGGGATGAGACCGTCCACCCGATCAAAGACGCCGCCATGGCCGGGGATGAGGTTGGAGCTGTCCTTCATCTTCGCGCGCCGCTTGAGCCAGCTTTCGAAAAAGTCACCCATCTGAGCGAGGATGGCGAGCCCTGCTCCGGCGACGAGGGCAACCAGCCCCATTATAGAAAAGGCCCGGTCCCCCACATTGGAATAGAAGAACGCGAACGAGACCAGACCAGCCGCAAGCATTCCGCCGCCAAGCCCGGCCCAGGTCTTGGATGGACTGATCGATGGCGCGATCCGCGGCCCCCCGATCGTCCGCCCGCTGAAATAGGCCCCACTGTCGGTCGCGACCACGACCGCAAAGACGCCCAGGACAACGCCGACCGGAAGCTCTGCCAGCGACCACGCGGCCAGCCCGATGTATAGCGCAGCAAACGCCGTTCCCGCTGCGCGCCATGCCGCGGTGCGCGCCGCGCGCCAGACCAGCCGCACGAACTCCGCCAGGCAAGCGAGGGCGACAGAACCCACGAACAGGTCGAGCCAGACTCCGCCCGCCCACAGCGCCGCCCCGGCGACCACCAGCATGACCGCTGCCGATGCGACGCGGACCGGCAGGTCGGACGTGCGCACGGACAGCGGTACACGCATGACTCGCCGCGCCCGCCGCTTCAGGCGGTCACGCCGCCGATCGGGTGCAAGGCCGTTAGCGTCCGCCAAAGCGCCGTTCCCTGACCGCAAAATGCTCAAGGGCGTCCAGCAGATGGGCCGGGGTGAAATCGGGCCACAGAACATCGGTGAACAGCATCTCGGCATAGGCCGATTGCCACAGAAGGAAGTTCGACAGGCGCACTTCGCCGCTGGTCCGGATCAGCAGGTCGAGCGGGGGCAGATCGGCCGTGTAGAGGTGAGCGGCGAGCGAACGTTCCGTGATTTCGCCAGCTGCCGCCGCCTTGCGTGCCGCCTCGACGATCTCGGCCTGCGCGCCGTAATTCAACGCCACCGCAAGGGTTCGCGTGCCGTTTTCCGTCTGGCGCAGCGCGTCTTCGAGCATTTCGACGATATCGGGCGCAAGCGCCTGCCAGTTGCCGATAATCTTCAGCCGGACGTCATGCTCGATGAACTCGGGCAGGTCCGATTTGATGAACCGGCGCATCAGATCCATCAGGTCGTCGACCTCGTCCTCGGGTCGTTTCCAGTTTTCCGAACTGAACGCGTAGAGCGTGAGGCATTCGAGCTCGATCGTCTTCAACGCCCGGACCAGCGCCCGCACCGCCTCGACGCCCTTGCGATGCCCCATCGCGCGCGGAAGGTGCCGGCGCTTGGCCCAGCGGCCATTGCCGTCCATGATGATGGCAACATGGCGGGCGGCGCTCATCCGCGTACCTTCCAAGGCGCAAATCCGGCATCGCCATTCCGGCGGGCAAGGCCGCCGGTCGCAAGGGCCGACGCGGAATTCGCCTCCGGGCTGCACCCGGCAAGACCGGCCCCCCGCGTCACTGGGTGGTGATTTCCTGAATCTTCTTGGCCACGACCTCGTCGATTTCGGCAATGTGGCTATCGGTCAGCTTCTGCACCGCATCTTCGGAACGCTTGCGCTCGTCCTCGGAAATTTCCTTTTTCTTCTCGTCGTCCTTCAACGCCTCCATCCCGTCACGCCGGACGTTGCGGATGGCGATCTTGCCCTTCTCGCCGTATTCGCCGGCAAGCTTGGCCAGATCCTTGCGGCGCTCCTGCGTGAGATCGGGGATCGGCAGCCGCACGTTCTGACCGTCGATCATCGGGTTGAGGCCAAGGTTCGACTTGGCGATCCCCTTTTCGACCGCGGTCACATTCGCCTTGTCCCAGACCTGCACGCTCAGCATGCGCGGTTCGGGGGCGGACACGGTGGCGACCTGCGAGAGCGGCATCATCGCGCCATAGACTTCCACCACCACCGGGTCGAGCAGGCTGGTGTTCGCACGGCCGGTGCGCAGGCCGGCAAGATCGCCTCGCAGGCTTTCGACCGCGCCCTTCATCCGGCGCTCGATATCGGCCTTGTCGTATTTAGCCATGACGGGCTTTCCTCTTTCCTATTCGCCTGAACGGGTAACGATCGTCTGCGTCCCCTGGCCCGAAAGCACGCGGGCAAGGTTGCCCTTCTCGCGGATCGAGAACACGACGATCGGAATGTCGTTGTCGCGGCACAGGGCGACCGCGGTTGCATCCATCACCTTGAGATTGTCGGCCAGCACGCGGTCGTAGGTGACGGTGTCGAAGCGCCGGGCCTGCGGATTGTGCTTGGGATCGCTGTCGTAGACCCCGTCGACGCTGGTGCCCTTGAGCAGCGCATCGCAGCGCATCTCGGCCGCGCGCAGGGCCGCGCCGGTATCGGTCGTGAAATAGGGTGCGCCCACACCCGCGGCGAAGATCACGATCCGCCCCTTTTCAAGGTGCCGTTCGGCGCGCCTGCGAATGACCGGTTCGCACACCTGGTCCATCTGGATCGCCGACTGGACCCGCGTGGGCACCCCGATCTGTTCGAGCGCGCTCTGCATGGCGAGGGCGTTCTTTACCGTTGCCAGCATGCCCATGTAATCCGCCTGCGCCCGGTCCATCCCCTGCGCCGCGCCGGAAATACCGCGGAAGATGTTGCCCCCGCCGATGACGAGGCAGATCTGCAGCCCCGTGTCCTTCGCGGTCTTCACTTCCTTGGCCAGTTCGGTGACGAAGGCAGGATCGATTCCGAACGGCTGGTCACCCATCAGCACCTCGCCCGACAATTTCAACAGGACGCGGTTCATCGTGGGCAAGGTCATGGGAATGCGGGATCCGGGCTCGAAGGATGTGCCAGCCCCTTAGCCACGAAGCGGTGCGTTCGCAAAGGAGAAAGCCTGACGCGGCGCGCTCAGGCGTTGCCGACGACGAAGCAAGCTGCAGCTACCAGCAGCCCGGTCCAGCGGTTGGCGCGGAACCGGGCGAGAGGATTGGCCGGATCGCGCTCGTCCAGTGTGGTGACCTGCCAGGCGAGATGCCAGGCGGCGGGCATCAGGGCGACGAGGGCCACCCAATCCTCGCGGTACAGCCAGAAGGCAAGCGCCCACAGCCCTACAGCGCCGGTGTAGAACAGCGCGACACCGGATCGCACCTGCCGGCCCAATCGCAAGGCGGACGAGCGGATGCCGACCAGGGCATCGTCTTCACGGTCCTGCATCGCGTAGATGGTGTCATACCCCACCACCCACAGCGCGCTGCCCAGATACATGGCTGCCAGCGCATCCCAGTTATCGGCGCGCAGCTGCGTCCAGCCCACCAGCAGGCCCCAGCTGAAGACCAGCCCGAGCCACGCCTGCGGCCACCAGGTGATGCGCTTCATGAACGGATAGGCGGCAACCGCTAGCAGACTGCCCACCGCCACCATCTGCGCCAGGAGGCGCAGCTGCAGAAGCACCGCCAGCCCCACCAGCGACAGCGCGCCCAGCCAGGCCCAGGCAAGTGTCTTCGACACCCGCCCGCTCGCCACCGGGCGGCTGGCGGTGCGCGCGACCTGCCGGTCGAGCCGGGCATCGACGATATCGTTATAGACGCAGCCCGCGCCGCGCATGGCGATGCTGCCGGCGAGCATCAGGCCGAGCAGCGCCCACTGCCACCCCGCCCCCGTCAGCCAAACGCCCCAGACGCAGGGCCAGAACAACAGCCACCAACCGATCGGGCGATCGAACCGTGCCAGCAGCGCCAGGTCGCGCAGGCGCGGCGGCAGCAGCGCGACGAGCCCGCGGTGCTCGCTGTCGGGGACGATGCCGTCGCCGATATCGGCGGAGGAACGGGCGGGTCTGGTCATGGGCTTGCTTCCTAGTCGGAGCCCGGCCATCAGGAAAGCCATGCCCGCCACCCCCGCCTGGCCGCCGCGCAGCGCGCCGCGCCTGTTCGTCAGCGATCGGATCGAGCCAGGCACCCCGATCCGGATCGAGGGCAACCAGGCGCATTACCTGCTGCGCGTCATGCGGGTCGGGCCGTCCTCTCCCGTCATCCTGTGCGACGATCAGACGGGCGAATGGTCCGCGCTCGTCGTCGAGGCCGGCAAACGAGACCTCCTGCTCGAACCGGCCGAGCATCTGCGCCCGCGCGAAGCGGTGCCGGACCTGTGGCTGTGCCCCGCCTTGCTCAAGAAGGACCGGTTCGATCTGGTTCTCGAAAAGGCGACCGAGCTTGGCGTCGCCCGGATCGCACCGGTGGTGACGCGCCGCTGCGTGGCCGACAGCCTCAATCCCGAACGCGCACGAACCATCGTGACCGAGGCGGCGGAACAATGCGCGCGCACCGCGCTGCCCCGGCTCGAAGCGGTCGTCCCGCTGGACCGGTTGCTGGCGGACTGGCCGGCGTCGCGCACGCTGTTCTTTGCCGATGAACAGGGGGGCACCCCCGCCGGTCCATCTTTCGCCGCGGCGCGCGTCACTCCGGCGGGGCTGTTGACCGGGCCGGAAGGGGGGTTCGACGAAGCGGAGCGCATGGCGATCCGCTCCCATCCCTGCGCGCAGCCGATCTCGCTCGGGCCGCGCATTCTGCGCGGCGAAACCGCGGCGATCGCGGCGATCGCGCTGTGGATGGGACTGGCCGGCGACTGGGGCGGCGGGGCGTGAACAATTCGCTTTCCACCGCGCGAGCGCTTTCCTAACGCGGCCGCAATGAGCACCCGCGAAACCTCCACCGCCGACGATCCGGTTATCGACAGCTTCGACCAGCTGATTGCGCCGATGGCCCTCGGGGAGAAGCCGGAGGCGGCGTGGCGCATCGGGACCGAACACGAAAAGCTGGTCTTCCGTACCGCCGATCACCGCGCGCCGACCTATGACGAGCCCGGCGGGATCCGCGACCTGCTGCTGGGATTGCAGGAGTTCGGGTGGAGCCCGGTCGAGGAAGGCGGCAAGGTCATCGCGATGCGCGGGGCGGACGGCACCGTCAGTCTCGAACCCGCCGGCCAGCTAGAGCTTTCCGGCGCGCCGCTCGAGAACCTGCACCAGACCTGCGCCGAAACCGGGCGCCATCTGGCGCAGGTCAAAGCGGTGGGCGAGAGGCTGGGTCTCGGCTTTCTCGGTCTCGGCATGTGGCCCGACAAGCGCCGGGACGAACTGCCCGTGATGCCCAAGGGCCGCTATGAAATCATGCGTCATCACATGCCGCGGGTGGGAAGCCTGGGGCTGGACATGATGCTGCGGACCTGCACGATCCAGGTCAACCTCGACTATTCGAGCGAAGCCGACATGGTGCGCAAGTTCCGCGTGGGCCTCGCGCTCCAGCCACTGGCGACGGCGCTGTTTGCCAATTCGCCCTTCACCGAAGGGCAACCCAACGGTTTCCTCTCGTTTCGAAGCCATATCTGGAGCGATACCGACCCCCAGCGCACTGGAATGCTGCCGTTCGTCTTCGAGGACGGCTTCGGGTATCAGCGATGGGCGGACTACATCCTCGACGTGCCGATGTACTTCGTGTTCCGCGACGGGCGGTATATCGACGCTGCCGGCCTCAGCTTTCGCGATTTTCTGGACGGACGGCTGGCGGTGCTGCCTGGCGAACGACCGCGGCAGAGCGACTGGTGGGATCATCTGTCGACCGCCTTCCCCGAGGTGCGCCTGAAAAGCTTTCTCGAGATGCGCGGTGCGGACGGCGGGCCGTGGAGTCGGATCTGTGCCTTACCAGCGTTCTGGGTCGGGCTGCTTTATGATCAGCAGGCGCTCGATGCGGCCTGGGATCTGGTCAAGGACTGGTCGATGGAGGAACGCGAGACGCTACGTAGTTCTGTCCCCCGCCACGCGCTCGATGCGCGCGTGCCGGACGGCCGGAGTCTGGGCGAGTTTGCGCGCGAGGTCATGGCCATCGCGCGCGCCGGGCTGACGGCGCGAAACCGCCTCAATGCGAGCGGCGATAACGAGACCGGCTTTCTCGAGACCCTCGACGAGATCGTCGCTTCGGGCAGGCCGCCGGCACAGGTCCTGCTCGACCGCTATGCCGGCGAATGGCAGGGCGATATCGCCCAGGTTTACCGGGACGCCTTCTGACTGGCCCCGGCCGCCTTAGCGAAAGGCGGTTATCCGGCCCGAATCATCCATCACATACAGCGTATTGTCGGCCACAACCGGCGCGAGGCTGATCGGCTGATCGAGCGTGGTGAACAGGCTCGCCGAGCCCTCTTCGGTCCCTACCCGGTAAACCTGCCCCAGCGAGTTCACCAGCCACAGCTGCCCCCCCGCAAGCACCGGACCGCGCCAGTAGATCGCGCCCTTCTTGTCCTCGGCATTGCGATATTGCGGCAACTGGGTCAGCCAGCGAACCTTTCCGGTCTCGCGCGCGATTGCCAGCAGGCGGCCGTCATCGGTCAGCACGAAGATCCAGTTGCCGGCGACCGCCGGGGTCGAAATGCCGGCCAGGCTCAGTTCCCAGATGCGCTGTCCGCTCAGGAGCTCGTAGGCGGCCATGCGTCCACCCTGCCCCAGCGCATAGACCCGGCCGTTATCGATGATCGGATCGGCGTCGATATCGTTGAGCGTGCCGACCTGGGTCGAGATCGAGGTCTGTGCCAGCGCATCGGCCCACAGGTTACGCCCATTCTCGTAGCGATAGGCGACCAGCTCGCCCGAGGTATAACCGGCAACCACGGTGCCCTGCCCGGCCGCCGGCGCCGCGACCCCGAATACCCCGGCCTGCGTGGTCGAGCCGGATTCCTGCCAGTTGACCTCGCCATTCGCGGCGTTGAGCGCGAATAGCTGATTGTCCTGCGTCATCACAAAGACGTTGTCGAACGCGATCGTCGGTGCACCGCGCAAGGGGCCGGCGGGTTTCACTTTCCACAATTGCGCACCGGTTTCGGCATTGAGGGCATAGACGTTGCCGACCCCGTCGGTGCCATACAGCGTGCCGCCGTCATAGCTGACGCCGCCACCGAAGGCCGAGGGGCGCAGATCTTCGGAAAGATCGGCCTGATAGGCCCAGACCGATGCGCCGGTCGCCGCGTCGAAGGCGCTTACCCGGCCATCGGTCCCGACGACATATAGCCGCCCACCGCCCACCACGGGTGCCGCCGCCAGCCGCCGCTGCTTGCTGCTGCCGGCAACATTGACGCTGAACGCCCGCGCGGGGTTCTGGGCCAGGGCGGGATGGCCATAGCTCTTGCTGGCAGTGCCGCCGGTCTGCGCCCAGCTGGGGTTCGGCTGGGCCGCCGGCAATGTCACCGCGACACCGGCAAGGGCGGGATCGACCTTCGCGCCGCTTTCGATGCGCGAGAGGATCGGCTCGCGTTCCCCGATGGTCGGCGTGGTCTTCTTGTCGCCGCCGCCGAACAGTCCTCCGGCGCAGGCCGAAAGACCGAGCGCGAGCGCACTGGTCAGCATGAACCGCAAGGCGGGGCGGATGGTCGTCTCGGTCATCGGGCTGATCTCATTCCGTTTCGGGCGACGCGGCGGCGGCCCCGTCTGTTTGCGGCGCGGGCTGCACGCCCTGCGCTTCGAGTACCTCGCGCACGTCATCGACCGCATCGACACCAAGGATGCCCGCCATGTTGAGCATTCGCGAGCGCGCACTCTGCGGCGTGTCGGGATCCTTGGCGATCTGCGCGAACAGGGTTCCCGCCTCGGCCCGCTGCCCCTGCGCAAGATAGGCATGGGCGACCAGTTCGCCGGCACCGGCGAAATATGGCCGGCCCGGCACGGCCAGGGGCTTGAGCGCGGCGATGACGTCGGCCGGTTTCATGCTGTCATAGCGGGTGGCCACCTCGCGGATGCGGGCGACATCGCGCAGCGCCTGCGGTGCGCCAGCGTCACTCGCAACCTCGGCGAACAGGCGGGCCGCCCCGGCGGCGTCGCCGCGCTCTGCGGCAAGCCCGCCGCGCAGCAAGCGGGCGGCCGCCCCCGTGGCGGTGTTATCTTCGGCGGAAAGCGCGGTCAGCCGCTGATCCGCGGCTGGCAGATTGCCGGCCTGGATCTGGTCGAGCGCGGTAATCAGGACCTCGGCATCCTTCTCGCGCGCGACGTTCTGGCGATGCTGCCAGAACAGGTAGGCCGCGAAGGCCAGCAGCAGGACGACCAGCAAGGCGAGCAGCGGCTTGCCGTAACGGGCGATGAAACTGTCGAGATCGCTCCGGCGGACCGCGTCGTCGACTTCCTGCAACAGCGCGTTCTGCTGCGCCGCGTCTGCCCGGGCGCGCTTTTCGTCGGAGGTCAGGGCAGGTGTCGGTGTGCGGGCCACTGCGGGCGGGCTCCCATCGTGTCGGTTGCGTATGCGGCGCGTCTTTAGGCAGGCCGCGCGGCAAGGGCAATGGCCGCGCAGCCGTGGCCGGATGCCTGTCCCCCGGCGGGTGAACCTTCGCTTAAACCGGGCATGATCAGATCTCGCGCCGCATCGCGCTGGCGAACAGGCGGGCAAGGGTCGAGGTAATCCGCTCCGGGTCGAACTGTTCGATCGCCTGGCGGCGGTTGGCATCGCCCAGCCGTTCGCGCAGTGCCTTGTCCGCGGCGAGCTTGCACAACATGGCGGCCAGCTCGTCCTCGTTGCCGGGTGCGCCCAGCAGTTCGTCGTTGTCCGGGGCGAGGGTTTTGGCGATGCCGGGGGTGCGCATGGCCGCCACCGGCATCCCGGCGGCCATCGCCTTTGTCAGAGCGAGCGGCACCGGAATCTCGTCCGAGGTCTGGGCGAAGATGTCGAACAGACCGATCGCCCGGTCCGGATCGCGCCCCGGGCCGGGAAGATGCACCCGGTCGTTGATCTGAAGCCGATCGGCTTCCGCCTCGATGGCCTGGCGCGCCGCGCCTTCGCCCAGGATGACCAGCTGCCAGGCAGGGTCGGCAATCGCGGCAAAGGCCCGCACGAGGGCCGGGAGGCTGTCAGTGCGATCGAAGTCTGCGACCGCACCAATCCAGCGTTCACCAGGGCGCTTGATCAGCCTGAGGGCATCGGGCTTGGTCTTCATCGCCTGCAATTTGGTATCGATCGGAAACGGGATATGTTTCACCCGCCCCAGCGGCTGCTGCCAATCGATCAGCGCGATTTCTTCCAGCCGTTCGAGCGGGACGACCAGCCCTGCCGTCTTGCCCAGCGCGATGCGGCGATACCAGGTGCGCGAACGGCGCAGGCGGTCGAAGCTTTCGTCACCGAGGTCGTCCTCGAAATGGATCAGCGGGGGGAGGCCGAACGCATCCTTGAACAGCGTTGCCGCCATCGCCGCGTCGAGCGCGCCATAGTTGTACGACAGCACCAGATCGTAGGGCTGCATCGCCCGGGCGATCCGCGCAAGCCGACCGGGCAGCGGCCGGCCTTCGAGCGACGGGAATGCCGGCGACAGGTCGAGATCTATGCCTTTGCCGAAGTCGCGCGGTCCGATGTCGGCGCCATCCTCGGCGAGCACCACCGAATGGCGCAATCGGGAACCGAAGCCGCGCACGATATCGGGCAGGCGCCGCACCTCGCCCGCCGGACCGAGCCCCGAATAGACATGGAGCACATGCGGCGCGGCGCCGGTCTTCCGGGTGTTCATCCGACGCGGGCGAGCAGCGCGTCGATGGCGGCGCGGGCTTCGGGCTCGTCAAGCGTCGGGGCATGGCCGACGCCCGGCACGGTCACTGCATCGGCGCCCGGTGCGCGGGCCTGCATCTCGGCAAAGGTCTCTTCGCTGAGGAGGCCCGACAGGGCACCGCGGACCAGCAACAGCGGCACAGCAGCCAGCGCATCGAACGCCGGCCACAGGTCGGGCGGCACCGCGTTCTCGTCGGCGGCCATGATCGGTTCGGCGATCTTCATGTCGTAATCGAAGGCGATGCGCCCGTTGTTGCACAGCGTCATCGTGCGCTTGGCCAAGCCGATCCAGTCTTCGGTGGCATAGCCCGGGTGGGCCGCGCCGTGCGTTTCTTCCAGCGCACGGGCAGCGTGCATCCAGGTCGAGAAACTGCGCCCCTGCCCCAGATAGCCACGGATATGCGTAAGGCCGTCGGCCTGCACGATCGGGCCGATATCGTTGAGCAACGCACCGGCGATCCGCCCGGGCCATGCCTGCGCCATCGCCATCGTCATCAATCCGCCCATCGAGGTGCCGATGGAAACGAAGCGATCGATGCCTTCCTGCTCCAGCAGCGCAGCCAGATCGGCGATATAGGTCGGAACCGCATAGCTGGAACTGTCTTCGGCATAGGCGCTATGGCCCCGCCCGCGCATTTCGGGGACGATCACCCGCCACCCCTGCTGCGCAATATGCGGCGCCAGCAATTCGAAATCGCGGCTGTTGCGGGTGAGGCCGTGGAGGCAGATGACCGGCGGACGGGACGCGGCCTCGGCGGTGCCCCGATAGTCGCGGAAATACAGCTCTAGCCCGTCCGCGCTGGTCCAGCGGGCGTCCTTGTAAGGGTTATCCATTCCCGCTCGGTAGCGAAGGCCGCGAGGAATTTCGAGCCGCGACTTGCATGCCGCCGCTCACCGCCCCATCCCGGTGCAATGCCGATTGCCCCTGCGCCCTCGTCCTATCAGCCCGAAACGCCGATTACGGCGCTGGCCGAATGGCTGGGCGACCCGGTCGACGCGGCGCGGTTTCCCGAAACGCGAGTGCGCTTTCGCAACGATCGCTGGGCGGCGGCGGTGGGTCTGAGCGATCTGACCGACGAAAGATGGCAAGCGCATTTCGGGCGGTTCGAACCCTTGCCCGATAATTTGCTCCGGCCGCTTGCGCTGCGCTATCACGGCCATCAGTTCCGGGTCTACAATCCCGAAATCGGCGACGGCCGCGGCTTCCTGTTCGCGCAGATGCGGGACGGCGCCGGCCGGCTGCTCGACCTTGGCACCAAGGGATCGGGCCAGACTCCGTGGAGCCGTGCCGGCGATGGCCGTCTGACCTTGAAAGGTGCCGTGCGCGAAATCCTCGCGACCGAAATGCTCGAGGCGCTGGGTGTCTACACATCGAAGACGTTTTCCGTCGTCGAGACGGGCGAGGCTCTGTGGCGGGGGGACGAACCCTCGCCCACCCGTTCCGCCGTTCTCACCCGGCTCAGCCACGGACATATCCGCATCGGCACATTTCAGCGGCTGCTGGCGCTGGACCAGCGCGATGAGATGGACGCGCTGGTCGATTATTGCCTTACCCGGTTTCCCGGTCCGCCGCCCCCGGACGACGCGCCGGCGCGCGAGCAGCCGGCGGTGCGGTTGATGCATCTGGTGGTCGAACGGCTGGCCGATCTTGCAGCGAGCTGGATGGTCGCCGGCTTCGTCCACGGCGTTCTCAATACCGACAACATGAACATCAGCGGCGAAAGTTTCGATTACGGGCCGTGGCGCTTCTTGCCGCGGTGGCAGCCGGGGTTCACCGCGGCCTACTTCGACCATGCGGGTCTCTATGCCTTTGGCCGCCAGCCGGAAGCGCTGCACTGGAATTGTGCCCAGCTCGCGCTTGCCCTGCGCTTGCTGGCCGACGCGCCGCCGCTGATCGCGGCACTGGAACGGTTCGGTCCGCTGTATACCGCCGCTCTCGGGCGCAGATGGTGCTGGCGTCTGGGTGTCGCGACGAAAGGGCCGGAGGCTGACGCCGAACTTGTCGCGGCCTCCGAGCGATTGCTGACCCGCAGCGAGGATCCGCCGGACCGCTTCTTCCACGCGCATCGCGGCGGCCGGGATGCGCCCGCTGAAATTGCGGCCCTTCTCGCCGATCGCGATCGGGCCGACAGCAGCCATGCCTACTGGAGCGACGAACGCCCGCAAACGATGGTGATCGAGGAGGTCGAAAGCCTGTGGCAACCGATTGCCGAGCACGACGATTGGGATCCGCTGACACGCAAGATCGCCGCAATCCGGCGGATGGGCGAGGCACATGGACCGGCGCCCGTGCCGTCCGGCCACTCTCCGTCCGGTTGACGCGCCGTTCAATAGGGCACACAGCGCCCTCGCCCCCGGAGGGGGAATGCAGTCCTACCGACAGATCGCCAGCAAGGGGCCAGGTTAACGTGTCGCAATCCGAACTCGTCTCGTTCGAACCCGCTACCGGCAACGAAGTGTGGCGGGGCCATGCCGGCAATGTCGAAGAGGCGGTCGAACGGGCGGTGGATGCGAAACGCGGCTGGGCTCAGCAACCGCTCGGCCAGCGCATCGAACTGGTGCGGCGATTTGCCAATCAGGTGCGCAAGCAGGCCGAGCCCTTCGCCGAACTGATCGCGCGCGAAACCGGCAAGCCCTTGTGGGAAGCGCGCACCGAAGTCGAGGCGGTGATCGGCAAGGTCGAAATCTCGATCAGTGCCTATGCCGACCGCACCGGACAGAAGAAGCTCAACAGTGCGCTGCAGGGGACGGCGGCCCTGCGCCACAAGCCGCACGGGGTGATGGCGGTGCTCGGCCCCTACAACTTCCCCGCGCACCTGCCCAACGGCCATATCGTACCGGCCCTGATCGCCGGTAATGTCGTCATCTTCAAGCCGAGCGAGAAGACCCCCGCGGTAGGCGAGTTTCTGGTCCGCTGTTTCCACAAGGCCGGGATGCCGGAAAATGTCATCCAATGCCTGCATGGCGGGCCCGAGGAAGGCAAGGCGCTGGTCGAGCACTGGATGGTCAACGGCGTGCTGTTCACCGGATCCGCGCGTGCCGGTATCGCCATCAATCGCAAGCTGGCCGCCGATCCGGGCAAGATCGTGGCGCTGGAGATGGGGGGCAACAACCCCATCGTCGTCATCGACACGCCCAAGATCGACGATGCTGCCGTCACCATCATCCAGTCCGCCTTTACCACCGCTGGCCAGCGATGCAGTGCCGCCCGGCGGCTGGTTGTGGTGGATTCGATGTACGACCGGATCGTGCCGGCAGTGAAGAAGCTCGCTGAACGACTGATCGTGGACCAGCCCTTCGCCGACCCCCAGCCCTATATGGGTCCGGTGATCGACAACCAGACGGCCGACCTCCTCTCGGAAAGCTTTGTCGCGCTGATGAGCCGTGGCGGCAAGCCGATCCTGCATATGAAGCGCCCGCACGAGAACCTGCCGTTCCTCACCCCCGCCCTTATCGACGCGACCGAGATGGACGAGCGCCCCGATATCGAATTGTTCGGTCCACTGCTCCAAGTCATCCGCGTCGCCGATTTCAACGAGGCGATCATGGAGGCGAACAACACCCGTTATGGCCTCGCCGCATCGTTGATCGGGGGTGGCCCGCAAGACTTCGAACTGTTCTGGAACGAAGCGCGGGCCGGCATCGTCAACTGGAACCGGCCGACCAACGGGGCCTCGTCAGCCGCCCCCTTCGGCGGCGTCGGACTGTCGGGAAACCATCGCCCGGCCGCCTATTATGCGGCCGACTATTGCGCCTATCCGGTCGCCAGCACCGAAATGGAACAACCCCGCGCCAGCCTCGGCGTAGGCGTGCGCGACAGCTGATTGGCGAACAGGCGCCGTCCTGCCCCGTGTGGGGAGGACGGCGCCTCACGATCCGGGAGGATCGCGCTGTCAACCGCGGGTGGGCGCGGCGTCGAGCTGGTCGTCAGATAAGCGCTGCATCTCAGGCATTCAGCTTTAGACAAAGAAAACTGAACCAGCCGCAACTCGATTGTCAGGGAAAGTTCTGGGACTTTGAGGGCATCGGCGCACCGAATGCCTTGCCGGCATGAGGCACCAGGCCTACTGCGCGCCGCTTCATGTCCGACCCCCAAACAACCGATTCACGCAGCGGCCTAGCGGCGGCGTTTGGCGCCTACCTGATCTGGGGGTTCCTGCCGCTCTACCTGCTGCTGGTGCGGGAAGTCCCCGCCTTCGAATTCGTCGCCTGGCGGATCGTCTGGACCTTGCCGATCTGCCTCGTCATCGTGGCGGTGCGCAAGCAGGGAGCGGACGTGGCGCAAGCCCTGCGCAATCCGCGTGCGCTCGGCTGGCTGGCGGTCAGCGCCATGCTGATCGCCGTCAACTGGGTAGTCTATGTCTGGGCCATCCAGCAGGGCAACATCTTCGCCGCGAGCCTCGGCTATTACATCAACCCGCTGGTCAACGTCCTGCTTGGCACGGTCTTCCTCGGCGAACGGCTGAGCCGGCTGCAATGGGTGGCTGTGGCAGTCGCGGCCGTGGGCGTCTCGCTGCTCGCGGGCGGGGCCCTGACGACGCTGTGGATCAGCCTGACGCTGGCCTTGTCCTTCGGCGCCTACGGACTTGTTCGCAAGCAGGTGCCGGTCGGTTCGCTGCCCGGGCTGACGCTGGAATCCGCGCTATTGCTGGTCCCGTCCATTGCCGTAACCTATCATTACGCCGGCACTGCCGCGGGCTCGTCCTTCATGGTTTCCCCCGCTCTCAGCCTGGCGATCGTGCTGGGCGGGTTCCTGACCGCGATCCCCTTGCTGATGTTCGCCGTCGCCGCGCGGCGGATGCCCTATTCGACGCTTGGCTTCGTGCAGTTCCTGGCGCCCAGCATCGTCTTCATCCTCGGGCTGACGGTGTTCCGGGAGCCGCTCCAACCCGTGCAGGCAGCATGCTTCGCCTGTATCTGGGCGGCGGCGGCGCTGTTCGTGTGGGATCTGGTCAGCCGGCGGCGATCAACCGCCAGCTGAGTTCCTCCCCGGCTTGGAACGGGACAATCGGCGCGCCCCCGCCATCCAGTTCGCCGGGCACCTGCACCCCGCCCCTTTCAAGCGTCACCGTTTCCTCGTTGACGGGCAAACGGTAGAAAGCGGGGCCGTTGAGCGAGGCGAAGGCCTCGAACCGATCAAGCGCGCCTTCTTCCTCGAACACGGCGAGATAGCTTTCGAGCGCATGGGGGGCGTTGAAGATCCCGGCGCAGCCGCATCCGCTTTCCTTGGCATCGCGAGGATGCGGAGCGCTGTCGGTCCCGAGGAAATACTTCGCCAACCCTGAGGTTGCCGCCTTGCGCAGCGCCAGTCGATGAACCTCACGCTTCGCCACCGGCAGGCAATACATGTGCGGGCGAATGCCCCCGGCAAGCATCGCGTTGCGATTGATGTGCAGGTGCTGCGGGGTGATCGTGGCCGCGACCCCCTCGCCCGCGGCGTCGACGAACTGTGCCGCCTCTCGCGTGGTGATGTGCTCGAAGACGATGCGCAGGTCGGGCAGGCGGCGGGTAAGGGGTTCGAGCATGCGCTCGATGAACACGGCCTCGCGGTCGAAGATGTCGATTTCGGCGGAGGTCACTTCGCCGTGGACGCACAGCGGCATGCCGAGTTCCGCCATCCGCTCGAGCACCGGCATGATGCGGGCAATATCGGTCACGCCATGCGCGCTGTTGGTGGTAGCGCCGGCCGGATACAGCTTGGCCGCGGTCAACACCCCGTCGGCGAACCCGGCTGCAAGATCGCCCGGATCGGTGTGATCGGTCAGGTACAGCGTCATCAGGGGCGTGAATCGCATCCCTTGCGGCACTGCCGCCAGGATGCGCGATCGGTACGCGGCGGCAAGCGCGGTCGTCGTCACCGGGGGCGACAGGTTCGGCATGACGATCGCGCGCGCGAATTGGCGGGCGGTGTAGGGCACGACCGCGCGCAACGTCTCCCCATCGCGCAGGTGCACGTGCCAGTCATCGGGGCGGCGGATCGTCAGGCGTGTCATCGAGTGGCCGCATAGCGCGAGGCCCGCCCCCGCGCCAATCCCTTGACGTTCGGGCTGCGCCACCCGAGCTTGGACGTCATGACAGCAAGCCGCCTTGCCGCCCGCGCCCTCGTCCGCCTCGCACCTGAAGAACCGGGCGAGGATGTCGCTGGATTTCTGCAAGGCCTGGTGACCAACGACGTGACAGGCCCCCTGCCCGTCTATGCCGGGCTGTTGAGCCCACAGGGCAAGACCCTGTTCGATTTCATCGTCTGGTCCGGCGGTGATGACGGATCGCTCCTCATCGATTCCGAGGCGGCGGCGGCCGATGCGCTGATCCGGCGGCTATCGCTGTATCGGTTGCGGCGGCGCATCGCGATCGTGCCCGAACCGCGATTGGCGGTGCACTGGCAAACGCAGGACGTTGCCGGGGCCAGTCCCGATCCCCGCCTGCCGGAACTTGGCTGGCGCTGGCTCGCACCGGCTGCTGACGATGCGCACCAGGCCGATGCCGCCTATCTCGCTCACCGCCTCGCCCTCGGGGTACCGGAGGGTCAGGGCGAGACGGGGGACATCCTGTGGCTGGAGACGAATGCCGCGGAACTCGGCGGGGTCAGCTTTACCAAGGGATGCTATGTCGGGCAGGAGAATACGGCACGGATGAACTGGCGGCAGAAGGTCAATCGCCGGCTGGTGGTGGTCCCGCTGAGCGCGTCTGACGAGGGCCGGCGCAAGGCCGCCTATCCCGAACTCGGCCTTGCGGTCGATCACTTGCGGGTCGAGCAGATCGACGTGGCGACCGCGCCCCCCTGGCTGCAGAAGGCGCTTACCCAGCCGGATCGAGCGAGCTGAGCAGCATCCGCTCCGCCCGTTCCCGCGCGGCGGTTTCCGGCAGTCCGAGCGAGCGTGTCAGCGCGGAACCGATCAACGCGTCGCCCATCGCCATCAGCACCAGCGCCAGTGTTTCCTCGTGCACACGCAGCGGATTGCCGGCATGGTCTGCCTCACCCGGCGCGATCTCGTCCACCAGATCGTGGATCGTCTCGACGATCGGAGCCAGCGCGTCCTCATTGCCGGTCAGGATCATCCAGCTGGCGAGCGCGCCGGCACCCTCGCGGTCGAAGGCATCGAAGGCAAGGTCGACCACCTTTCGCGGGCTGCCGCTTCCCGCCTTGGTGGCGCGAACCGCATCGGCAATGGCGTTGCAGACATTCTCGGTCAGATAGCCGGCGAGCGCCTTTTGCAGCCCCGCGGCGGATCCGAAATGGTGAAGCAGGTTGGCGTGGGTCTTGCCGATGCGGGCCGATACCGCCTTCAGCGTTACGGCCTGGGGGCCCGCCTCGATCAGCAAGACACGCGCGGCCTCGAGCGCTGCATGACGCGATTCTTCGGGGCTCAGTCTCTTGCGGGTCGCCATAGGCGGCGCGGTAGCCGATCCGCACGCGCCCGCAAAGCCATGCGGAGCACGTGCGAAGGGACGCTCAGGCCGCCTGTGGCAGCTCCGCAGGCCCGTGGCTGCATACCAGCGGCAATTCGTACTCGGCCAGTTCCGCATGCGTGCCCCGTGCGGCGCTATGCCGCCGCAGGCGCCGCCCGGTGGGCCGGAACCCTGCCTTGCGCAGCACCTTGCCCGAGGCGGGATTGTCGAGAAAATGCCCCGCGACCAGTCGCCGGTGCCCCAGGATAGGTGCGAGCGCGACCAGCGCACGGGCCGCCTCGGTGGCGAAGCCGCGGCCCCACCAGGCGCGCGCTATCCAGTAGCCAATCTCGACCTCGCTATCGTCCTGTCCGAAGCCGACGCTGCCGATCACTCCTTCGCCGGGCAGATGAATGAGGAAGTGAGGCAGACGCGGGTCCTGCGGCCGACCGGCGAATCGCTCGGCATCGGCAAGGCCGTAGGGCCACGGCGCGGTGGCGAGGTTGCGGACGATCGCCTGCTCCCCGATACCTGCCGCGATGGCAGGCGCATCCTCGATCCAGGACGGCCTCAACAACAGGCGCTGCGTCTTGTGGAACATCACTTTTCTCCCCTTCGGCCGACGCTCCGGGGTCCTAATCCGGCTGCGTGACATTTGCGTGATGACGAAGGTTTTTCGCCGCTGCGATGAAGAGGGAGAAACGACAAGAGGGAGACGGGTCGGCCCCATCTCCCTCTTCGTCTGCCGGATCGTTAGCCCGGCTGGGACCGTCCCGCTTGGACGATCCCGTCATCGGATCGTCCGGTTATTCGGCTGCCTCGGCTAGCATGTCCACCGAGACGTACTTGCGACCAAGTTTGCCTTCGTGGAAACGGACCTGGCCGTTGGTAAGCGCGAACAGCGTGTGATCCTTGCCCATCCCGACATTGGTGCCCGGATAAAACTTGGTCCCGCGCTGGCGCACGATAATGTTGCCCGCAATCACGGCTTCGCTGCCGAACTTCTTGACGCCGAGACGGCGGCCTGCCGAATCGCGACCGTTACGCGACGAACCGCCTGCTTTCTTATGTGCCATCGTCCGCGCTCCTTACTTCTGTTCGTCGGCCGTATTGGCCGCATCGTCAACCTTCGTTTCGGTGACGGTCTTGTCATCGGCCTTGGCCGCGGCGGCGCCATCCTTCTTGGGGGCGGCCTTGCGGGCCTTGGGCGATGCCTTTTCCTCGCTCGTATCCTTTACCGGCGTGGCCTTCTTGGTCGCCTTGACCGGCGCGGCCTGCGATTCGGCCGGGGCCTGCGCAACGGTAACCGGTGCATCGGCAACCGCCGTGTCCGCACCCGTCGCCTTGGTAGCGGGGGTCTTTCCTTCGGCAGCAGCAGCACGCTGTTCGCCGCGATCGTCGCCCACCGCGGTGATGCGCAGGAGCGTCATCTGCTGGCGATGGCCGTTCTTGCGGCGATAATTGTGCCGGCGCCGCTTCTTGAAGACGACGACCTTTTCGCTCTTCGCCTGGGCGATGATCTCGGCCGAGACGGTCACCGACCCTGCCGCTTCGAGCCGATCGCCTTCGCCAGCGATCAACACATCGCCAAGCGTGATGGTGTCGCCCGCCGCACCGGCGAGCTTTTCGACTGCGATCTTGTCTCCGGCGGCAACCCGGTATTGCTTGCCGCCCGTACGCACTACTGCGAACATGGTGGTATCTCTCAACTAAAAAGCTTTGCCGCGTCCTTGCGAAACCACGGCGCATCCGTCAGCCCGCCCGAAGGCGAGGCCCGGAAAGAAGGGTGCCGTTAAGCGATCACCGGGGCCAAGTCAACGGCGGCTCTTGGGGTTTTTTCGCACGGGCTGTGGCGCACCGGGCGGGGCATGCTATGGCGCGCCGATGCGCCAGACCCTTCGCCTGACCCTGCCGGTAGCAGCTTCCCTCGCATTATCCGCCTGCGCCGGATCATCGGCGAACTATCCATCCCTGGCTATCCGGGATGCGGAGCGGGCAAGCGGCACCTTTGCGGCGGCGGAACCGCGCCGGATCGATGTTCCTGCGGTCGAAGTCGATCTTGCCGGCGGCCTCGATACGACCGTCACCAGCCTCGTTGCCTCGGCCCGGCGCGCGCATGACGCATTCCTTGCGCTGGTCCCGGATGCCCGCCCCAGGGTCGCGGCGCCCGGCGCGGCAACTACCGCGAGCGACGCCTGGGCGAGCGCTCAGGTCGCCTTGGCCGAACTCGAGGCGGCGCGTAGCCAGACGGCGATACCCTTGGGCGATCTCGATGCGATCTACGTCAGCCAGACGGTGCAGGCCGCGCAATCGCCATCACTGGTGGCTGCGCGGGAGCAGGTGATCGGATGGGTCGCCGAGGAAGACGCCGTGCTGGCCGAACTGCGCCGCCGTTAAGGAGACAGCCAGCGCGCGCGATCCGAATGGTCGGCCGGGCGGGGCTCGATCCAGTGCCACCCGTCGCCGCGCAGCTCGCGTTTCCATAGCCACGCGGCGGACTTGAGATGGTCCATCAGGAAGTCAGCGCCCTCGAACGCCGCCCTCCGGTGCCGCGCGGCCGCCGCGACAAGGACGATCGGGTCGCCGGGCTCCATCCGGCCGATCCGGTGCCACACCAGCACCCCGTCAAGCTGAAAGCGCGCGGCCGCATCTGTCGCCAGTTGCTGCATCCCCGAAAGGGTCAGCGGCTCGTAATGGGTCAGTTCGAGCGCGCGGACATCGCCCTCGGGGCGCACCTTGCCCAGAAAGGTCACGATTGCGCCAGCAGCCGGGTAGGCCCCCTCGAACGACGCGACAGCATCGGCAACGTGCAGGCTGAAATCGGCCAGCCGCACATCCAGCGGGGTACCGATCGGCATGCTACCCGCCGCTCACCGGAGGGAGGAAAGCGATCTCGTCGCCGGGACGGATAACGATCGATTCGCGGTGGGGCTGTACGATCCCGTGCACCGCCACGCTCGTGCGCGGTTCGGCCACGGCGGCGGCGAGGTCTTTGCCGAACCGGGCGGCAAGGATATCCTGAAGGCCCGGCCAGGTCGTTTCGCCCGGCAGATCGATGCTGGCCTCGGCACAGCCGGCCAGATCGTGCAGCCGGCCGAGAAAGACGAAGCGCGCTGTCGTCATGTCAGGTCTCGAGATACTGCCCGGTCACCCCCGGGGCAGCGGCGAGATAGCGCTCGGTCGAGATGACCGCCGCCGTCCCCGGTTCGCCGGCAACCATGTTGGCCCGCGAAGGCGCATGCTTGCGCGCCAGCCCCGCGATCGCGGCAAGCCGCCACTGATGGTGGGAATAATCGGCCGGCGGCAGCAGGACCATCACGTCCGTCCCGCTGGCAAGACGATGCTCGATGTCGCTCAGCCAGTCGCGATGGAACGCCGCTGCCGCGCCGAGAGGGTCGGCGGGCAGCGCGGGTATCTCCACTCGGATCATTCGCGCCTCTCGCGGTGCAGGGTGATGCCGATCTTCTCCCCCGCCTCGGCGATGGCCAGCTTGACGATCCTCACCGTCACCGCCTCCACCCGCCGGTCCTGCAGGAACAGCGTTTCGCAGATATGGTCGGCAACCGCTTCGATAAGCTTGAAGTGGACACCCGGCGGCAACGCGCCCGAGGCGGCGAATTTGAGGTCCATGTAGTTCTTGGAGTGGTCGAGCGAGGTATCCGGATCGTAGCGGTGAAGTGGTTTCATCCGCGCCGAGACCGTGAATCGCAGCGGCTGCGGCTTGCCGGTCTCTTCGG
Source organism: Qipengyuania sp. (assembly GCF_043423005.1). Taxonomy (GTDB): domain Bacteria; phylum Pseudomonadota; class Alphaproteobacteria; order Sphingomonadales; family Sphingomonadaceae; genus Qipengyuania. Next base: position 23,313 of record NZ_JBHWMI010000012.1, read on the forward strand.
AATAGATCCCGGTCAGGACGTCGTGTTCGAAATCGGCGACCTCGAGGATAAGCGAATCGGGCATCGGCAGCCTTTAGCCGGGGTTTGACCAGCGCGCGAAGATCGCGGTGGGAAGCAGCCGCCCCCCGGCTCCCGCCTCGGCAACAGCAAGGTCGCCGTATTCGATCCGCCCGGGAAGATCAGCGAAGATCTCGTCCAGCAATCCGGCAAGCGCGAGGCTGCTCATGCGCACGGCATAGACCGTGAGGAACAGAAAGCGGCTGTCCCTGTCGAGCAGGCGGCGGCAATCGGCGACCAGCGGGGCCAGCCCGTCCTCGATCCGCCAGGTTTCGCCCTTTGGACCGCGGCCGAACTTGGGCGGATCGAGGATGATCCCGTCATAGCGACGCTCGCGGCGCACCTCGCGCGCGGTGAACTTGACGGCATCGTCGGTCAGCCAGCGGATCGGGCGCTCCTCCAATCCGGAAAGCGCCGCGTTGGCGCGGGCCTGCGCCACTGACTTTTTGCTCGCATCGACATGGGTCACCCGCCCGTACCGACTGAGCGCCAGGGTGCCCACACCCGTATAGCCGAACAGATTGAGCAGTTCCGCTTCCTCGGCCGGGCCAAGCTGTTCGGCCATCCAGTCCCACACCGGCGCCATGTCGGGAAAGAAACCGAGGTGGCGGAACGGGGTGCATTCGGCGGTAAAGCGGATGCCATCTTTCCATTGCAGTGGCCAGCCCTCGAGCGGGATGGCGGGGCCGAGATGCCAGCGTCCGCCGCCGTCCTCGTCGCTGCCGGGAATGAACTCGCCATCGGCATCCCATTCGGCGAGGCGGGGGGACCAGAGGGCCTGCCCCTCGGGCCGGATCACCCGGTGCGGACCGTACTGCTCGAACTTGCGCCCGCCACCACTGTCCAGCAGGCGAAAGCCGTCCCAGCCCTCGCCCACCATCAGCACGGGATTGCGAACCAGTTCAGCCATCAGCCGGCGTGGGCCAGAATATGGTCGCGCACCGCCTCGTAATCGCCGGGTAGGCGGACGCAGCGTTCCTCGCGCGCGAAGAGGTCGCCCACACGAGGCGGCAAGGACGGGCGGATGCCGGTCGCGCGCTCCACCGGATCGCGAAATTTCGCCGGGTGAGCGGTTGCCAGCGCGACCATCGGCGTGCCCGCACGGGTCGGCACCTGCCGCGCCGCGTGAAGCGCCACTGCGGTATGCGGATCGACCAGCATGCCCGACTGCTCGTAGGCGCGGCGAATGGCGAGGCTTGTTTCGTCGGCATCGGCGCGCACGCTGACCAACCGCTCGGCCGTGCCGCTGCGCTGCCGGGGGCTGAGCTCCATCCGGCGTTCGGCCTCGAACCGCGCCATCTGCTCGCCAAGGGCCGCGCCGTCGCGGCCGCCGACGTCGAACAGCAGGCGTTCGAAATTGGAGCTGACCTGAATATCCATGCTCGGGCTGGCAGTCGGCGTGACGCTGCCCTGCGCATACTCCCCGCTCGACAAGGCGCGGTGAAGGATATCGTTGACGTTCGTGGCAACGACGAGCGTTTCGATCGGCAGCCCCATTTGTGCCGCGACATAGCCGGCGAAAACGTCCCCGAAATTGCCGGTTGGCACGGCGAAGGCCACCGGCCGGTCAGGCGATCCCAGCTGCAGCGCAGCGGAGAAGTAATACACCACCTGCGCCGCCAGCCGCGCCCAGTTGATCGAATTGACGGCGCCCAGCCGGTGCCGGCCCGTTACCTCAGGGTCGGCGAACAGGCGCTTTACCATCGCCTGGGCATCGTCAAAGCTGCCCTCGATGGCGATATTGTGGACGTTGGGCGCCAGCACGGTCGTCATCTGCACCCGCTGGACGTCGCTGATGCGACCGGCGGGGTGAAGCATGAATATCTCGACGTTGTCGCGCCCGGCAACGGCATCGATCGCCGCGCTGCCGGTATCCCCGCTGGTGGCGCCGACGATGGTCAAGGTGCCCTCGTCCCGGTCGAGGAACTCCTCGAACAACAGGCCGAGCAATTGCAGCGCAATGTCCTTGAACGCCAGCGTCGGCCCGTGGAACAGCTCGAGCAGCCACAATCGCTCGTCCAGCTGGACCAGGGGGGTGACGGCTCCGTGGGCGAAACGTGCGTAAGCCTGGTGCGTGAGTTCGTTGAGGCGCGACGGGGCGATGCTGTCGCCGACGAAAGGCTGCATCACCCGTGCGGCGAGCTCGGCGTAGGGCAATCCCCGCAGCGCGGTGATTTCCGAAGGAGAGAAACGGGGCCAGCTTTCGGGCACGTAAAGCCCGCCGTCGCTTGCCAGGCCGGTAAGCGTCACCTCGGCGAAATTCAGCGTTGGCGCGTTGCCGCGAGTGGAAACGTACCGCATCGGAGCCGGGGGTTAGCCGCGCGGTCCCGCGGGGGCAAGCGCGCTAGAGGATCGCACGGTCCTGTGCGCGCCGGCGTAGCGCCAGCGCGTAGATGATCGCAGCCGTCAGTGCGAACAGGAACCACTGCACTGCATAGGCGAGGTGATTGTTGGGCAGATCCCGCGGGTCCGGCCGCGCGAGCGGCGCAAGGCCTGCCACCGGCGGACTGGCGACGAGCCGCACTCCCTCGCCCGCCGCGCCGAGATATCCGGTGACCATGCCGCCGCTCCAGTCGACCGGCTCGGGCGAGCGCGACAGGCCGAGCGCGATTTCTGCCGTGCCTCCCTCCGGTGTGCGGCACGTGACGATCTGGGCCAGCCCCGTGCCCCCATCGGCACCGTTGCCGGCAGTGGTCCGCCGGGCAACGATGTCGCGGCATTCGATTTGGCTTTTGCGATAGAGCGTACCGCTGACGTCCGCCGCCGTCCTGGGAAAAGGCACCTCGGCCGCCAGATCCTGCGCAGCGGCATAGCGCGCGATCATCGCCTCCTTCTCGCCCTTGCGAGCCAGCTGCCAGAACCCCAGCGCCAGCATGACGGCGACCGCGGCGGCGACCACGGCGGTGGGCAGCAGCGGCAGTCGCATCAAATGCGCCCCCACGCGAAAGGGGCAGTCGCGGCACTGCCGGACTGCCCCTTTCGCGAACCGGGTAAAACCCTGCTCATCAATGCATTTCGGCGCCCCAGCCGCCCCAGACATACACCGCCACGAACAGGAACAGCCACACCACGTCGACGAAATGCCAGTACCATGCCGCCGCTTCGAAACCGAAATGCTGGCGCGGGGTGAAGTGGCCCTTGTAGACGCGCACGAGGCAGACGATCAGGAAGATCGTGCCGATAAGCACATGGAAACCGTGGAACCCGGTGGCCATGTAGAACGCCGAGCCATAGGTATTCTGGCCGAAGGGGAACGGCGCGTGCAGGTATTCGTACGCCTGCACCGCAGTGAAGATCACGCCCAGGATGACGGTGAGCCACAGGCCCTTCTTCAGCCCGTCGCGATCGCCATGGATCAGCGAATGGTGCGCCCAGGTGACGGTCGTCCCCGAACACAGCAGGATCAGGGTATTGAGCAGCGGCAGCGAGAACGGGTTGATCACCGCCTCGATCGCGGCCGGGGGCCACTGGCCGCCGATGACCTCGGAAAGCTCGCTCGGGAAAAGGGCGAAATCGAACCAGCTCCAGAACCAGCCGACGAAGAACATCACTTCCGACGCGATGAACAGGATCATGCCGTAGCGCATGTGCAGCTGGACCACCGGCGTATGATCGCCGCGCTGCGCTTCCTTCACGATGTTCGAGAACCAGCTGAAGAAGGTCGCGATCAGACCGGCGATGCCGAGGCCGAGGATCAGGTGGCCGCCGTTCATCTCGTGCATGTAGAACACCAGACCGGTGGTCATCACGAGCGCAGAGAGCGATCCGATCAGCGGCCAGATGTCGGGTTCGAGAATGTGATATTCGTGATTGACGTTGCCGGCCATTATACTCGCGTCCTGTAGCTTGCCTTGGCTGCCCTTATCGCCGCCGTCGTCACGGGTCCAGACCCTACTCCGCCGATTCCTTCGTGCGGTGGAAGGTATAGGAAAGGGTGATCTGTTCGACCCCGTCCATGTTGGGATCGTCGAGCGCCCTGGGATCGACGTAATACAGCACCGGCATGCGCACTTCCTGTCCGGGCTCGAGCCTCTGTTCGGTAAAGCAGAAGCACTGCACCTTGCTGAAGTAGGCGCCGGCCTGTTCGGGCTCGACATTGAAGGTGGCGGTGCCGGTTACCGGTTCGTCGGACATGTTGCGGGCGACGTAGATCGCCATGTCACGCTGTCCCACGGTGACGGTATCGGTCACCTGCTCGGGCTTGAACTGCCACGGCACGTCGGGGGCGACACTGCCATCGAAGCGGATCGAGATTGTCGGCGACCCCGCCGATTGGCCGAGCCGTTCGGCAATCGCGGCATCGGTTTCGGTGGCCCGCTGGGTCGTCCCGCCGAACCCCGTCACCTGGCAGAACAGCCGGTAGAGCGGAACCGAGGCGTATCCGAGCCCGAGCATCCCGGCAGCAGCCAGCAGGGCGTAAAACGCCGTGCGATGCTTGCGCCGTTCGAGCGAGAGCGAAGTCATGGCCCTACCCCATCCGCACGATCGTGATCGCATAGAACAGGGCGACCAGGAACAGCAGGATAGCGCCGACCACCAGGTTGCGGCTCTTCTGCCGGCGGCGATACTCGGCGTCTTCCTCGGGCGTCATGCAATAACTCCATTGTAGGCGAGCGCACGGTCGACGACCAGCGCACCGAACAGCGCAAAAAGATAGACGATGCTGAAGCCGAACAGGCGCTTTTCGGGCGCCATGCCGTCTCCTTGCACCGTGCGCCGCAACCCGACCGGCAGCGATGCGGCGATGAACAAAAGCGACAGGACCAGCGCCGCGATCCCGTAGATCGCACCGGCGAGACCAAGCAGGAACGGGGCCAGCGCGACGGGCGAGAGGACGATGGCATAAGCAAGGATGTGCCGGCGCGTCGTCACCTCGCCCCGCACCACGGGGAGCATGGGTATGCCGACCTTGGCGTAATCCGATTGCACGAACAGCGCGAGGGCCCAGAAATGCGGCGGCGTCCACAGGAAGATGATGGCGAACAACAGCACCGGCATCACCGTGATATCGCCGGTCACCGCGACCCATCCGATTACCGGCGGGAACGCCCCCGCCCCGCCGCCGATGACGATATTTTGCGGCGTGCGCGGCTTCAGCCAGATGGTGTAGACGACGGCGTAATATACGATCGATGCGAACAGGATCGCTGCCGCCAGCCAGTTGACCGCGACCCCCATGATCACCACCGAGGCGCCCGCCAGCAGCAGGCCGAAATCACGCGCATCGTCACGGCGCATGCGCCCCGCGGGCAGTGGCCGCGCGGCGGTGCGTTTCATCCCGCTGTCGATCTCGGCTTCCCACCACTGGTTCAACGCCGCCGCCCCGCCCGCGCCAAGGGCGATGCACAGGATGGCCGTGAATCCGATGACCGGATGGATTGGCCCGGGTGCTGCAAGCAGGCCGCACAGACCCGTGAAAATCACCAGCGTCATCACCCGCGGCTTGGTCAGCGCGAAAAAATCGCGCCAGTCCGCAGGGAGGCGGGTGGTGGAGGGGGCGGCCTGGGTCATGCGAGATCGGTTATCGTTATAGGGCGGCAGCGGCGCGGAATAAAGGGTCAGAGGCGCGAGAGCCAGTCGAGCAGCAGGCGATTGACCTCGGCCGGGCGTTCCTGCTGGGTCCAGTGCCCGCAACCCTCGAGCAGATGTCCTTCGACCCGTGGCGCGTATTGGCGCATCATCGCGATGGGATCGGTCACTGCGCCGAACAGGAACGTGGCGGGATCGCGCGTGCCGCCGATGAACAGGCAGGGCTGCTCGATCCGTTGCCCACGCCACCGCTGCAACCAGGCAAAATCGGCCTCGTGGTTGCGATACCGGTTGAGCGGTCCGCGAAAACCCGATTGCCGGAACTCGCTTTCGTAGAAATCGAGATCGGCCGGCGTCAACCACTCGAGCGGACGGGGATCGGGAAGTCCGTCGAGAAAGCGCGCACCAAGCGGCTTGTCGAAATAATTGCCCGGCGGCACGTCCCCGCTGATCGCGTACATCATCCGCTCGACGAAACCGCGCGGATCGGCCTCGGCCTCCGCTTCCGCTATTTCGGGCTGCTGGAAATACTCCTGGTAGAAGAACTTGCCCCGCTCGGTGAAATGCTGGCGAAAAACCTCGGTGAAAGGCCTCTGGGGCACACCGGCGAACGGCACCGAAAGGCCGGCGACGGCATGGAAACGGTCCGGCTGCGTCAGCGCGCTGTTCCAGACGATGGGGGCCCCCCAGTCATGGCCGACGAGGGTCGCGGGCCGGTCGGGCTGCAAGACCTCGGCAAGACCGCTCAGATCGCCGACGATCCGTTCCATCGCATAGTCCGCAATCTCCGGCGGCTTGTCCGAACCGCCGTAACCCCGCACGTCGATTGCGCAGGCGGTGAACCCGGCTTCAGCCAGGGGCCCCAGTTGATGGCGCCAGGAATACCAGCTTTCGGGAAAGCCGTGGACCAGGATGACGAGAGGTCCGGTGCCCTCGATCGCGCAGCGCAGCTTCGCCTCGCCGGTCTCGATCATGCGCATTTCAGGCATCGGGCCAGTCCTTGGCAAAGACGAACGGCCGGCGTCCCTTGAAGAGGCGCCGGCCGTTCCTTGTTGATTCACACCTGGCGAAGGTGATCAGTGCGCCTCGCGCGGCTCCGCCTGGGGATCGCGGGGCAGGTGATCGTGATAGGTGTGATGCTCCTCGATCACCGGCAGCGTCTCGAACTGGTGATAGGGCGGCGGGCTTGGCAAGGTCCATTCGAGAGTCGTCGCACCTTCGCCCCAGTAGTTGGGCGCCGCCTTCTTGCCGGCGAACAGGGCATAGCCGATGTTCACGAAGAACGGGATCATCGACAGCGCCATGACATGGTAGCCGTACGAACTGATCTGGTTCCAGTAGGTATAGGCTTCCGCATAGTCGGGATAACGGCGCGGCATGCCCTGCCAGCCCAGGAAATGCTGGGGGAAGAAGATCATGTTCACGCCGATGAAGAAGCCCCAGAAGTGGATATGGGCGAGCAGTTCGGAATGCATCCGTCCGCTCATCTTCGGGAACCAGAAATAGAACCCGGCGAACAGCGAGAACACCGCGCCCATCGACAGCACGTAATGGAAGTGGGCGACCACGAAGTACGTATCGTGCACCACGTCGTCGACCCCGCCATTGGCAAGATACACGCCGGTAACGCCGCCAACCGTGAACAGGAAGATGAAGCCCAGCGCCCAAACCATCGGGCTGCGGAACTCGATCGAACCGCCCCACATGGTGGCGATCCAGCTGAAGATCTTCACCCCGGTCGGCACGGCGATGATCATCGTCGCGGCGGTGAAATACATCTTCGTGTTAACGTCGAGGCCCACGGTGTACATGTGGTGCGCCCATACGATGAAGCCGACGACGCCAATCGCCACCATGGCATAAGCCATGCCCAGGTAACCGAACACCGGCTTGCGGCTGAAGGTCGCCACGATCTGGCTGATCATGCCGAAGCCCGGCAGGATCATGATGTACACCTCGGGGTGGCCGAAGAACCAGAACAGGTGCTGGTACAGCACGGGATCGCCGCCGCCGGCAGGATCGAAGAAGGTCGTGCCGAAATTGCGATCGGTCAGCAGCATGGTTATTGCGGCGGCCAGCACGGGGAGCGCCAGCAACAGCAGGAACGCGGTGACCAGCATCGACCAAACGAACAGCGGCATCTTGTGCAGGGTCATGCCCGGCGCGCGCATGTTGAAGATGGTGGTGATGAAGTTCGTCGCGCCCAGGATCGAACCCGCACCGGACAGGTGCAGCGCGAAAATGGCAAAGTCGACCGCCGGGCCGGTGGAGCCGCTGGTCGAGAGTGGCGCATAGACGGTCCACCCGGTTCCCGCACCCATTCCCGTACCTCCGGGCACAAAAAGCGAGAACATGAGGCTGCAGAACCCGACGAAGGTAAGCCAGAACGAGATGTTGTTCATCCGCGGGAACGCCATGTCGGGCGCGCCGATCATCAGCGGAACAAACCAGTTGCCGAAACCGCCGATCATCGCCGGCATGACCATGAAGAACACCATGATCAGGCCATGCGCGGTGATCAGCACGTTCCAGTGATGCAACGCCTCGTCGATCGCCCCCGGACCGACCCCGATAAGCGGATAGACCGAATCGAGGATCTGGATGCCCGGCTCGGCGAGTTCGGCGCGCATGATGCCGGAGATCGCCCCGCCGATGATCCCCGCGAAGATCGCGAAGATCAGATAAAGCGTGCCGATGTCCTTGTGGTTGGTCGACATGAACCAGCGCGCAAAGAAGCCGGGCTTGTGATCGGCATGGCTGTGCGCGTGGTCATCGGTGTGGGCCTGGAAGGCATCGGCAGTAGTGGCCATCTTCGGGTTCTCTTGCGCTTGAAGCTTGTGTCTTCAGGAACGGATATCGATTGTTCAGGTCGTCGGCACGGCATCGGCCGGGGGAGCACCCGCACCGGCGGCGCCCGGAACGGCGCTCTCCGGTTCCTGCAGCGGGGCCACGCTCGGCGCGGCGGGCGCCTCTTCGGCCTCGGCGCCGGCAATCGTGCCGCCCTGTGCCAGCACCCAGGCATTATACTGATCGAGCGGCAAAGCCTCGACCGCGATGGGCATATAGGCATGGCGCGCACCGCACAGTTCGGAACACTGGCCGTAATAGACGCCGGGCTCGTCGATCTGGATCATGCGCTCGTTGAGGCGGCCGGGGACCGCGTCGAGCTTGAACCACAGGCTGGGCACGGCGAAGGAATGGATCACGTCGGCCGCGGTCGTCTGCAAGCGGATCGGCACGCCGACGGGCACGACCATGCGGTTGTCCACCGCCAGCTGATGCGGCTCGCCCGCCGCTTCGGCTTCCTGCTCGTCGAGCATGTTCGAGACGATCTCGAAATCCCCGTTGTCGGGATAGGAGTAGCCCCAGTACCACTGATACCCGGTCGCCTTGATCGTGATCGCATCTGCCGGGGGCGCCCTGTACTGCTTGGCGATAAGCGAGATCGAGGGCACCGCGATCCCCAGAAGGATCAGTGCCGGCACCACCGTCCAGATCACTTCGACCATCGTGTTGTGGCTGGTCTTGGACGGCACCGGATTGGCCCGCTTGTTGAAGCGCAGAACGACGTACAAGAGCAGCGCCAGGACGAGGACGCAGATGCCGATCATCACCCAGATGAGGCCGGTATGAAGGCCGCTGGCGAACCGTCCGGTCTCGTTGAACTGGTCCTGGACATTCCAGCCGCCGGGGATCGGCTGGCCCTTGCCGGCCGTGGGTTTCATCGGCGTATAGGCGGCGCTGCCTGCGGCGACCGCATCGGGATCGGCCACGTCGGCAGTCGCGGCCGCGTCAACCGTCGCCTGTTCGGCGGGCGGAGTGATCGCCGGCGCCGGGGCCACCAGTTCGGGCGCGGGCGAACTGGGGGACGCAGTCGGCGCCGGGGTGGCCGCAGGAACGGCCTGGGCCAAGGCGACCGGCGCAGCGAGCGGCAGCAACACTGCCGCGGTCAGCGTGGCAGCAATTCGATCAAGCCCTTTGAAGGAACGGAAGATCTTCATCGTCGTCGAAACTCTTTTCGCCAGTCTTTGCCGGGCGACCATGCGCAGCCGCGCCTGTGAGCGCCACCGAATGCATGCCCTGTCGCGAGGGGTCGGATGGATGCCCTATAGGCACCGATATCGCACGGCTCAAGCGGTGACACCACAAATTTGTCATCCGCCTTTGCTCTTGCGTGTGCGCGGGTTTGTCGCTTTGAGCGACGAACCATGACCAGGGACGAAATTCTCGCCGCATTCCGGGCCAGCGAAGCCCTGCTCGAAGGGCATTTCCGCCTGTCGAGCGGACGGCGCAGCGGGCATTATCTGCAGTGCGCGCGGGTGTTGATGAACGCCCGGCGCGCGGCCGCTCTGGCCGAGGCGCTGGCGGCCACGCTTCCGGCAGATATCAGGGCGGGCATCGATCTGGTGGTCAGCCCTGCGATGGGCGGGATTATCATCGGGCACGAGATGGGCCGCGCGCTCGATAAAGACGCGATATTTCTCGAACGACCGGAAGGCACCTTTCACCTGCGGCGCGGCTTCCGCATCGAACCCGGCGCCAGGGTCCTGATGGTCGAGGACGTGGTGACGACCGGTCTTTCCAGCCGCGAGGCGATCGCGGCGGTCGCACGCGAAGGGGGCGAGGTGATCGCGGAATGTGCGCTGGTTGACCGGTCGGAAGGACACGCAGAGCTCGGCGTGCCGTTCTATCCGCTCATCACCCTGTCCTTCCCGACCTATGCCGAGGACGAAATTCCGCCCGAGCTGGCCGCGCTACCGGTGACCAAGCCGGGAAGCCGCGCCGCGTGACCCGGCCCCTGCGCCTCGGCGTCAATATCGATCACGTGGCGACGATCCGCAATGCGCGGGGCGGCGATCATCCCGATCCGGTCAGGGCGGCGGAGATCGTTGCCCGGGTCGGCGGCGACGGCATTACCGCGCATCTGCGCGAAGATCGCCGCCATATCCGGGATGCGGACCTGCGCCGGATACAGGAGGCGACCGACCTGCCGCTCAATCTGGAGATGGCGGCAACCGAGGAAATGCTTTCCATCGCCCTCGCCCACCGGCCTCATGCCGCCTGCATCGTTCCCGAACGGCGCGAGGAACGGACCACCGAGGGCGGCCTCGATGCGGCGGGATTGCATAACACGCTGGCCCCTCTGGTGGGGCGATTGGGCGAGGCGGGCATCCGCGTGTCGCTGTTTATCGAGGCGCAGGAGCGTCAGCTCGAGGCGGCGCTTCGCCTTGGGGTTCCGGTGGTGGAATTCCACACCGGCGAATACGCGCATGCCGCGCTGGGCGAGGATCACGAGCGGACCGCACGCGAACTGCGGCGGATCGCCGACATGGCGGCGCTGGCGGCGAAAAACGGCATCGAACCTCATGCAGGGCACGGCCTTACCTACGACAACGTCCAGCCGATCGCCGCCATCCCCCAGATCGCCGAACTCAACATCGGCCATTACCTCGTGGGCGAGGCTGTGTTCGTCGGGCTGGAAGAGGCGGTTCGCCACATGCGCGAACTGATGGACGCCGCACGATGAGCGCGCGCGAACTGACCCGTGCCGAGCGTCGGTGGGCACTGGCGGCGGCGATACCGTTCCTCGCCAGCCTGCTCCTGGCCGGGTTCGCCATCGGCCGGCAGACGTTCCTTGCCTTCGGTATCGGATGGCCGCTGATCCAGATCGGCTTCTATATCGGTGCCGCCCGCTTTGCCGGCGGCGCGATCGATCATCCGCTGGTCAAATCGCAGGTCATGCTCCACTGGATGATGATGGCCCTGGTTGTCACCTTGTTTGCGAGAGCCACGTGATCATCGGCCTTGGCTCGGACCTGTGCAACATCGAACGGATCCAGAACTCGCTCGACCGGTTCGGGGCGCGGTTCGAGGAGCGGGTGTTCACCGATATCGAGCGCGCCAAGGCACAGCGCCGCCCCTTTACCATGGCCGGCACCTATGCCAAGCGCTTCGCCGCCAAGGAGGCCTTCTCCAAGGCGGTCGGCACCGGGTTCAGGCGCGGCGTGTTCATGAAGGACATCGGCGTCGTCAATGCCGCGTCGGGCGCGCCGACCCTGGCGCTGACGGGGGGCGCCGCGGCGCGTCTGGCCGAATTGCTGCCGGAGGGTCACGCGGCGCATATTCATCTGACCCTCACCGACGATCATCCATGGGCGCAGGCCTTCGTCATCATCGAGGCGCATCGCCAATGAAGTCCACCGCCCTTTCCCTGCGCCGCGACAGGGGCGCCTCGCGCAGCAACAGGCGACGCGAGCGGACCGACTGGCTGGCCGAACTGAAGGGGCTGGCGCTGATGCTGCTGGCGGTGTTTGCCTTTCACAGCTTCATCGCCAAACCGTTCTACATTCCATCGGAATCGATGCTTCCCAACCTGATGGAAGGGGATCGGCTGGTGGTGAGCAAGTATCCCTATGGCTGGAACTGGTCTTCGATCAGCTTCCACCTTGCCCCGCGGGACGATTGGCGGGTGGGCGGGCGCACGCCGGAATATGGCGATATCGTCGTGCCGGTGCATCCGCAGCGCGACGAGGATTACATCAAGCGCGTGGTCGCCTTGCCGGGGGACAGGATTGCGGTTCGTAACGGACAGATCGTCATCAACGGCGATCCCGTGCCGCAACGGGCCGAGCCGCCGCTCGACCTGCCGATCGACGGCAACTCGACCTGCCTTGGCTTTAACGAACCGACCTTTCTCGCCAGCGATGCGGCGGGCAATCCGGTCTGCCGGGTGCCGGTCTATCGCGAAACCCTGCCAAACGGCGCCACCTATCTGATCATCGATCACATCGCGCAGTCGCTCGATGATGTGCCCGAGCAGGTCGTGCCGGAAGGCAGCGTCTTCGTTATGGGTGACAACCGCGACCATTCGGCCGACAGTCGCGAGACGCTGGACCCGCGCGGTTTGCTGGGGCCGGTTCCGCTCGAGAACATTGGCGGGCGGGCCGAATTCATCACCTTCTCGCTCGACGGTTCGACGACGCTCAACCCGGTGACATGGTTCACCAGCCTGCGCGGTGCAAGGGCGTGGAGCACGTTAAGACCCGCAAAGCTAGAGCCGCAGCCGGGGGCCTAGACGCCGTATCAGCACGAAGGGGGTAGTCATGGCCGAGGAACCGAACGCGGAAGAAACAGCCGAACTGGGCCGCAGCCCTTCTCATATCGAGGATCCCCGCATCCGCAACGAGGCCCGCCGGGCATTCGTATGGACCGCGGTGGTGGGTCTGGCGGTCCTGCTGGTCTATATCGCGCAGCCCTTGCTGGTGGTCTTCGGGGCGCTGGTCTTTGCCTCGATGATCGACGGCGGGGCGCGCCTGCTTGGCCGCGTGCTGCCCATCGGACGGGGCTGGCGGGTGACGCTGGTGCTGTTGTTCGCGCTGCTGTTCTTCGTCTGGCTCGGCTATTTCGCCGGGACGACCATCTCGCAGGAAGCTGCGCGGTTTCCGACCCTGATCGAGCAACAGCTGGACGAGACCCTCGACTGGGCGCGACAACAGGGCTTCGATGTGAGATACTCGCAGCTGCAGAACTACGTCAGCAGCATCGGTTCGGGGCTGTCCACCTTCACCGCCGCGCTTTCCGGCATCGCCGGCGGAGTTGCGACCCTGATCCTGATTGTCGTGATCGGTATCTATGTTGCCGTCGATCCCAAGCTATACGAGCGCGGTGTCGCCTGGATGATGCCCTCACGCAAGCGCGAGGGCCTTTACGAGACGCTCGCGGAAATGGCGCGAACCATGCGGCGGCTGATGGCCGGACGGCTCGCCGGCATGGTGCTCGAAGGCCTGCTGACCTATGTTCTCCTGCGCTTCGGGGGCCTGCCATTCGGCATCGATCCGGTGCCGATGGCCGCCCTGCTCGCCATCCTGACAGGGTTGCTCGCTTTCATCCCCAACCTCGGCGCGATCGTATCGGGTCTGCTGATGGTGCTGGTGGGCTTTTCCGGCGGGGTCGAGATGGGCATCTTCACCATCGTGGTCTACCTCCTGGTCCAGAATTTCGACGGCTACGTGGTCATTCCGATGATCGCCAAGACCACGGTCGATCTCGCCCCCGCACTCGTGCTTGCGGCGCAGCTGGTGATGGGCATCCTGTTCGGCATCGTCGGCCTGCTGTTCGCCGACCCGCTGCTGGCGATGATCAAGGTCGCACTCGAACGGCGGGCACGCACGGTCGAGGACGATGCGAGCGGGAAAGACGCGGTCGGGATCAGGCATGGCGCGTAAGTTTCTCTATCTCGTCGCGGGCATCATCATCCTGGTGATTGCCGGCGCCTTCGCGCTTGCCATCTGGTCCAACGAGGCGACCAGGATCGCCTTCGTACCGCGCGGCGAATTCGTCGAGCAGGCGCCGCTGGCCGATAATGCCTATCAGGATCCCGCGATGTGGTATTCGCGCCCCGGCATCGGCACGGCCGATCCGGCGCGCTACCAACCGCCTCTCGCATCGCCGACACTTGCGAGCGAAGATGCCCTGCCCGGACAGGCAGCCCAAACAGTCGGAGCCGGGCAGCAAGGCCGCCTGCCGGTGCCGTCCTTCGCCGTGTTCTTCGTGCCGCCGACCAGCTACATCCGTGCCGGGGGCGACTGGAACGCGCCCCTCGGCGATGCCGAAACCGATCAACGTGCCCGCCTGTTTCTGCGCGGGCTGGCCACCCCCTTCAACCGCGCGGACGAGATCTGGGCGCCGCGCTACCGCCAGGCGGCGGCAGGCGCCTTCCTGACTGCACAGCCCGAAGCCGGGCGCGCGATCGATGCTGCCTATGCCGATATCGTTCAGGCCTTCGAGTACTTCCTGGCCAAGGTTCCGGCCGACAAGCCGATCGTGCTTGCCGGGCACAGCCAGGGCGCGCTTCATGTCCTGCAATTGCTGCAAGACAAGGTCGACAGCAGCATTCCCGCCTCGCGGATCGCGGGGGTCTATGCGATCGGCTGGCCGATTTCGATCGCTCACGACCTGCCGGCCCTCCCCCTCCCCGCCTGTGCGACGCCGGGCCAGCCCGGCTGCATCGTATCATGGAGCAGCTTTGCCGATGACGGCGATCCGTCACTGATCCTGGAACGCTATCGCAAGACGCCCGGCTATGACGGTCAGCCGCGGGGCGACGGGCCGATCCTGTGCATCAACCCGCTCACCGGAACCAGCGGCGGCAGCGCCCCGGCCAGCGCCAATCGCGGCACCCTGATGCCGAGCGACGATCTCACCTCCGGCGAACTCGTCCCCGGGCTCATTCCGGCGCGCTGCGACCCGCGGGGGCTGCTGCTGATCGGTCAGCCGCCAGCCTTCAGCCAGGGGGTCCTCCCGGGGGGAAATTACCACGTCTACGACATCCCGCTGTTCTGGCAGAACCTTCAGGACGACGTGGCGCAGCGAGTGGCGGCATGGACTTCGCGGGCCTCGTAACCGAAAGCGCGCTGACCTTCGCCGACCGCCTGCCGGAGGGCGGGGTGTTGGTTGGTGTCGACCTCGGCACCCGGACGATCGGCCTTGCCACCTGCGACGCAGGCTGGCGTTTCGCCACTGCGGGGACCACGCTGACCCGGGGGAAGTTCGCCCGCGATGCGGCGGCGCTCGGCGAACTCGTTACGGCACGCCGGGCGGTCGGCATCGTCATCGGACTGCCGCGCAATATGGATGGCAGCGAAGGTCCGCGCGCGCAGGCGAGCCGCGCCTATGCCCGCAACCTTGCCGAGCGGCTGTCCCTGCCGGTCCTGCTGTGGGACGAGCGCTGGTCGACGGTGAGCGCAGAGACCTCGCTGATCGATCAGGGAATGAGCCGGGCCAAGCGTGCCGAGCGGATCGACGCCCATGCCGCGGCGGTCATCCTGCAAGGGGCGATCGACGCCCTTACCCGCTGACCCAAAGGCACGCCCGCCATTGTCAGCCGCACGACGACCCCGCTACTGGCGGCAGCATGAGCGAGCAGTTATTCGATCCGGCGACGGCAACGCCGTTTTTGTGCAGCCGCGGCCACCCTGGCTGGCTGGGGCTGAAATACGCCGACCACGGCGCCGACTGGGTCGAACTCGAGCTTCCCTGGCGGGCGGACCTGATCGGTGACGACGGGCAGCACGTCGTTGCCTCCGGCCCGATCCTCAGCCTGATGGATATGGCCAGCGGCATGGCGATCTGGCGCCGGATGGATGCGTTCCGGGCCATCGCGACACTCGATCTGCGGGTCGACTACGTCCGCCCGGCTCGCGAAGGGTCCAGCGTGTTCGGACGCTCGCAGTGCTATCGCGTTACGCGCAGTGCCGCCTTCGTCCGCGGGCTGGCGCACGATGGCGATGCCGCCGATCCGGTGGCGCATATCCAGGGCGTCTTCATGAACATCGGCGAAGACCCGCGGAGCCTGCCCGATGCCTGACCTGAATGCCGACCATGTCCTGACCCCCTATGCCCGCTCGCTGGGCATCCGGCTCAATCGCTGGGACGACGGCACGCTCGTCTACAGTGTCGAGTTCGCGGAGATCGTCGAGGGCAGGCCACAGTACTACCACGGCGGCGCGACGGGCGGCCTGCTGGAAACGGCCGGATATGGCGTGCTGCGCGCGGAACTCGATCGCGCCGGGCGACGCGCGATGCTCAAGCCGATCAACATCACGGTCCAGTATCTGGCCGCGGGCAAGAACCAGGTCAGCTACGCCAGCGGGCGGATTACCAAGCTCGGCCGGCGCAGCGCGAACATCACCGTCGAAGCATGGCAGGACGACCCGGCCCGCCCGATCGCCACGGCGATCATGAACGTGCTGATGGCAGAGGAGAAGCAGCCTCCCGGCTAATCCGGACCCGGAACGCCTTCGCGCTGTCGCCACGCCTCTTCGTACTGCCGTTCGAGTTCCAGCTGACGATCTTCGGCACGGCGGCGGGCATCCTCGATCGCCTGTTCGTCGATCGAGACACCCTCTCCATCCACCCGCACGTCGATCGGCACCCCGTCGATCGCGGTCGAGAGGACCGCCTCGCCATCGCGAATGCGCAGACGCGATTCGCCGTCGCCCAGCGGAATGTCCGCCCCGTCCGGCAGGTCGAGCGGTTCGACCGGGCCGCCCGGGTCGGGCTGGCTGCGCGGAGGCTGGCGGGTCGGCGCCGCCGATACGCCAAGCGCCTGCGTCATGAAATCCCGCCAGATCCGCGCCGGAAGCCCGCCGCCGGACATGCCGCCCGGCAGCGGAGAGTTGTCGTCGTTGCCGATCCAGACGCCGACGACCAGATCGCCGGCAAAGCCCACGAACAACGCATCGCGATTGTCCTGCGTCGTCCCGGTCTTGCCGAAATTCGGCTGGCTCAGCATCGCCGCGCGTCCCGTCCCGTCGTTGATCGCCGCGCGGAGCATTTCCAGCATCTCCCCGTGCGTCGAGCGTGAAAGGGACGATGTGCCGTCCGTCAGCCGCTCCCACCAGGACGCCTCCGGCCGAACGAAGCCGCGCGGTTCGACGGGAAAGCTGTTTGCCGCGACGCCGGCATAAGCCGCGGTCAGTTCGAGCAGCGTCATCGTCGACGTGCCGAGGGCCAGGCTCGGGTCGCCCTTGGTCATCGCCGCACTGATGCCGAAATCCTGCGCTGTCTCGATCACGTTTTCGCTGCCCACCTCACCCAGCAGGCGCACGGCGGCGACATTGCTCGACTGGGCGAAGGCCTGCCTCAGCGTCAGGCTGTCGGAATAGACGCCCCGCGCATTCCGGGGGCGATAGCCGCCCTGCGTGATCTCGGTATTGGCGATCCGGTCATCCGGCTCCCAGCCTTCGCGCAGGGCAGCGAGATAGACGAAGGTCTTGAAGGTCGATCCCGGCTGGCGGCGCGCCTGGGTGGCGCGGTTGAACGGCGAGGTGGCGTAGTCCTTCCCCCCGATCATCGCCACCACCTCGCCATTGCGTCGCATCGCCACCAGCGCGACCTGTGCCTTGCCGAGCGGCGCGCGGTTCGTCACCCGGCGGGCGATCTCCTGCAACCGCGCATCGAGGGTCGTGGTCAGCGTCTGGCGCGCATATCCCGTTTCGGTCAACGCCCGGGCCTGGGGCAACGCCCAATCGGCGAAATAGGTGCCGGTCGGAAGATCGCTCTTCAGGCGCACGTCGAGATCGGGGGGACGCATCGCCCGGGCCTCCGCCTCGGTCACATAGCCGGCATCCACCATCGCCTGCACGACCAGCCGCATGCGGCGTACCGCGCGTTCGTAGTGCCGGGTCGGCGCATAGGCCGAAGGGGCTTGCAGCAAGCCTGCCAGCATTGCCGCCTGGGCAGGGCGCAGGTTTTCGGGCTTGCGGTAGAAATAATGCATGCTGGCGGCGCGCAGTCCGTAGACGTTATCGCCGAAATAGGCGTTCGAGAGGTAGCGTTCGAGGATTTCGTCCTTGGTCAGCCATCCTTCCAGCCAGAACGCGATCAAGGCCTCGCGGGCCTTGCGCGTCAGGCTGCGTTCGGGCGTCAGGAAGGTGAACTTCGCCAGCTGCTGGGTAATCGTGCTGCCGCCGCCGGTGCCGGTGAAGGCGGCGCGGGCGATGCCCCGCGGATCGATCCCCCAGTGGGAATAGAACCTCCGGTCCTCGATCGCCAGGAAGGCCTCAATCACGTGCGGCGGCAAATCGGCCACCCTCACCGGCTCGTCCGTCACGGCGCCGTTGCGCGCGATCGGAGTGCCGTTCGATGCCAGCAAGGTGATCTGGGGCGGCGCGATCGGACGCAGAGACTTGTTGAGCGGCGCGGTTATCGCCAGCCAGGCGACGAGAAGCAGCAGCAGCGCCAGCACCGCGGCAACGATGCGGGCGGCCCACCAGCGACGCCGGCGGCCCAGCCAGAACGAACGCCGCCACCAGCGGGTCGGGGGTCGCTCCAACCCTTCAGAACGCGGTTCGCCACCAAGCTGGCGGGCCTCCCATTCGTCGTAGAAGTCCGCTTCATCGAACCGATCGTCGAGCGAGTAATAGCCCCGATGCGGCCCCGTCCCCATCGTGTGGGGATCGCGTTTGCGGAAACTGTCGAACACGTTCATCCCTTACTGTGCTATCGCATTAACACAGCATTTAGAAGGGCTATGCGTTGGCCACGATGCTTTCCGGCAGGTCTTCGCCGAACACCCGCTGATAGTATTCGGCAACGAGCGCCCGCTCCTCCTCGTCGCACTTGTTGAGAAACGACAGGCGGAAGGCGAAGCCGACGTCCTTGAAGATCGCCGTGTTCTGCGCCCAGGTGATGACCGTCCGCGGGCTCATCACAGTGGAAATGTCGCCATTGATGAAGCCCTGACGGGTCAGTTCGGCAACCTTGACCATGTCGGCAACCAGCTTGGGATCGGCGCCCTCGCTTTTCGCGCCGACGATCGCTTCTTCGGTTGCGGCAGGCAGGTAGTTGAGGCCGACGACGATGTTCCAGCGGTCCATCTGGCCC
>NZ_JBHWMI010000018.1:0-16767 GCF_043423005.1 Qipengyuania sp.
AAGCCGACGCGCCGGCTACCGATGGCGGCTTCACCCCGGTCGTCAGCAACGCGCCGCTGCGCGAGCAGGAGCTCGACAAGCTCGGCCGGGCTTACGCCACCGGCCGCCGCAAGGACGCGGTCGCCCGCGTCTGGCTCAAGCCCGGCAGCGGCAAGATCGTGGTCAACGGCCGCGAGCAGGAAGTCTACTTCGCCCGCCCGACGCTGCGCCTCGTCATCAACCAGCCGTTCGGCGTTGCCGAGCGTGACGGCCAGTATGACGTCGTCTGCACCGTCAAGGGCGGTGGCCTGTCGGGTCAGGCCGGCGCGGTCAAGCATGGCATCTCGCAGGCGCTGTCGAAGTATGAGCCGGCGCTGCGCAGCACGGTCAAGGCCGCCGGCTTCCTCACCCGCGACCCGCGCGTGGTCGAGCGCAAAAAGTACGGTCGGGCCAAGGCCCGTCGCAGCTTCCAGTTCTCGAAGCGCTAAGGCTTTCGGTTCACCCGATCACCAGGAAGGGCGGTCTGTTTCGGCAGGCCGCCCTTTTCCGTTCGGGGCCAGAGAAAGCGAGGCCGTCGGTAAGATCCGCCACCGTCGCTCAATGCACCGGAGGATCGACCGGCGGCACGCGATTGACCGGCGCGACCGGCTCGTCCGGTTCGCGCGGGGGCAGGGCGTTTTCGGGAACGTCGTCAATCTGCATGTCGCAGGTCCTGATCTCTTCCAGATTGCGGACCGTGACCTCTAGCCTGCCATCACGCCAGGCGATTTCGTTGAAGCTCGGCGGGGTCGATCGGGTGCGCTGCGACAATGTGCCGGCGCCGATCATCCGGACCGGCCCGGCGCTCGTCTCCTCGAGAATGTCGAAGGCATCGTGAACATGCCCCGACAGAACCCCCACCACCGGGCGCCGGGCCAGTTCGCACAAAGCCTTCTCGCCATTGCGGGTCAGTGCCGTGCCTTTCGTACCCACCTCGCGCAGCGGATGATGGGCGGCGACCAGCACCCTCGTGCCCGCAGGCAGGGCGTCGATCGCGCGCAGGCACTTGTCCAGTGCAGCGCCGGTAATCCAGCCCTTGGACCAGTTCAGCCGCGGCTGCGCGCGCACCGCGGTCTTCAGCGGCACGATCGCCAGCGAGCCGAGATCCAGTTCGCGTTCGACCTTGTTCTCGACCCCGCGAAACCGGCGATAAGGCGCGATGAAGCGTTCAAGCGGATTAAAATAGGGCATGTCATGATTGCCCACCTCGACCGTGACCGGGGCGGCCAGGGTGTTGATCCAGTGCTTTGCAGCGGCAAATTCGCGATGCCGGGCGCGCATCGTCAGATCGCCGGTAATCGCCACCGCATCGGGAGCGCGGCGCGCGATTTCCTCCCTCACCCATTCGAGGGCGGCGGTGTGCTCGAGCCCGAAATGGATATCGGAAAGGTGAAAGATCAGCCGGTTGTCAGAAGCCATGATCGGTCGCTAGCAGATCGACTTCGCAAGGTGCCACCGCGAACTTCGCACGGCACGGAAGCGTGACCTGTTCGCCATCGATCAGGGCCTTGATGGGTTGGGCATCTCCGCTTTCGATCCGTAATTCGTCGAACAGGCCGAGCCGGGTGTGCGGCCCGTCGCGAAACTGCATCTTCAGCAGGGCAAGTCCCTGCTTCAAGAGCTCGGACGGCCGATCGGCATGGAACCCATCGGCGATGATCCCGCGGTGGCTGGGGGTCAGCTCGATTAGCGGATAGCCTTCGTCGCGTCCACGCAAGGGCGCCCGCAGATGCACCATCGCGCCGCCGGTCGATTCCGCTACCGCTTCGCTGGCGCCTTGGGCGATGCCGCTGATCGCCCGGTCGCGCAGCGCCTCGCGCACGCTGGCCCAAGCGGTGCCTGGGCCCACCAGCAAGCCGGCAAGCGCATCCCCTTCCTCCGACCGCACGACCAGGGGACGTACGGGCCGATAGGCGCCGCTGCGCAGGCGTTCGATGATCAGTTCGGGCTCGGCCTCGCCGTGCAGGCGGAGCGACAGAAGGTTCTTCGTCCCGCCGGGAAGGACGATGATCTCCCCCTGCCAGCCATAGAGGTCGGTCACAGCGGCATTGAGGGTGCCGTCCCCGGTAAAGATCGCAAGATGTCCGATCCCGGCCGTATCGAGCTGATCCGCAGTCGGCAAAGGGTCGTCGGGGACGCAGATGGTCCGCGCAATTTCGATCCCGGCGTCCCTGAAGGCGGCGATCACGAGATTGAGCGCATCGGCCGAATTGCTGCCGCTGCGTGCGTTGGCCAGCAACCAGATGCGTGCGATCCCCATGCCCCGCAAAACCGGTGCCGCGCGCCGCGGTTCCCCTGATCGCTTCTCCCGGTCGCCCGGCCGCCGTCTGTTCAGCGGCCGGCCATCGCCTTGACCCGCGGAAGATAGGTTCGCCCGATGCGCAGGGTTTCGCCATCGTCGAGTTCGACGACCCAGACGCCCAGCCCGTCGTGGCGCAAACGCTGGATCCGGTCTTTGCGCAGGATCGTCGACCGGTGGATGCGAATGAATTTGGCAGGATCGAGCCGTTCCTCAAGCCCGGCGATGGTCTGCAGCAGCAGGAACGAGCGCCAGCCATCCTCGCCCGCGACATGGAGGCGGACATAATCGCGCTCGGCATCGATTCGGCCGACCTCGTCAGCCGCAATGCGGACCAGTTCGCTGCGATGGGGGATCCACAGTTCCTCCAGCCACGGGCTGCTGGGTTCGGCCTGACGCCGCGTGCGCGAAAACGCCCGTTCGACCGCGCGTTCCAGCCGTTCGGCCTCAACCGGCTTCAGCACATAGTCGACCGCGTCGAGATCGAACGCCTCGACCGCATAGTGATCATGCGCGGTGACGAAGACGATCGCGGGCGGGCGGGGCCGCTCGGCCAGCGTGCGGGCGACGCTCAGACCATCGCCTTCGGGCATCGTCATGTCCAGCAGCAACAGATCGGGCTGGAGGCGCGCTGCAAGAGCCAGCGCTTCGGCCCCGTTGCTGGCTGCGCCGACGAGTTCGAGCTGGGGCAGGCGGCGGCAAATTACCTCCATCCGCTCGATCGCCAGAGGTTCGTCATCGACGATCAGCGTGCGCAGGGCAGGCGCCGGATCAGCCATGCCGCACCAGCGGAAGGGCGAGCCGGGTTTCGTAACCGGTGGCCGTGGGTCCGGAAACGACCGAGGTTTCTGCCCCGAACCGGGCCCGCAGCCGGTCGCGCACATTGCCGATGCCGATGCCGAAACCGGCACCCGCGCCCGGCGCCGTGCCCGGGCCATCGTCGGCCACGGTTACCAGCAACTGCCCGTCGGCTGCGCGTGCCCGGATGGTGATCGTCACCGGACGGCTCGATGTCGAGACCCCGTATTTGACCGAATTTTCGACCAGTGGCTGGAGGATCATGCCCGGCACGCGGCACCGGGCCAGCTCGGGCGGGCAATCGATCGTCACGCGCAGCCGGTCGGGAAAGCGCACCGATTCGATTTCGAGATACAGCGCCTGAAGTTCGAGTTCCTCCTCGAGCAGGACGTCGCCGGTGGGGTCTTCGGCCAGCGAATGGCGATAGAAGCGCGAGAGCGAATGGATCATCTGTTCGGCGCGTTCCTCCTTGCCCGTCATGACGAGTGCGGACAGCGAGTTGAGGGTATTGAACAGGAAGTGCGGGTTGACCTGATAGCGCAGGCTGCGCAGTTCGGCAGCCTTGGCGGCGCTGCGCAGCCGCTGTCCCTCACGCTCGGCCAGGCGCGCCCGCTGTGCCGCGACCAGCGCGAGATACAGCGCCGCCCAGGCGATCAGCAGGAAGTAACGCCCGAGTGCAACATCGGTGAACTGGCGCCAGCGGTCGATCCCGGTGGGGGCCTTGGCCAGCACGATGGTGGTGGGCGCCGCCGGGTCTTGTGCGGCGGGCATCGCCGGTCCGGGTACGTCGACCAGCAGGTTGCCGGCTTCGTCCCGGCGGATGCTGACCCCCTGGCGCACACCGATCTCGCGGGTGACCGCATCCTCGATCGGGGCGAAGACCATTTCGTTGAGCTGGGCGATCGCCGCGGCCGCAGGCAGCGCGGCGATGAAGGCGACGACAATCTGCAACCACATCGCGCGCCGTTCGAACAGGCGGATCACGCGCCACAGCACCCAGGTGACGGCGACCCCGCCCAGCGTCACCAGGACGCGGCGCCACAGGAGCTCGCCCTGCAGTTCAAGACCTACGAGGCTGCCACGCAGGGTCACGAGGAGGAAATAGGCCAGCCACAGGCCGCCCATCGATGCCAGCACGGTGCGGAAGGGGACCCGCGCCGCCGGGCTTCGATGGTCGGTTTCGGGCGGGCGGGCGCGCGGCATGGCCCCGCCGTGTGGCGCGTCCGCCCCGTCCGCGCCAGCCCTGTCGTCGAGCACGCCGGGACGTTGGTCGAAGACCGTGCGGGTCGTCAGAGCGGCTCGAACTCCCCCACGGCGATCCGCCGGCTCCACTCCGCCGGGGCAAGCTTGTGGACGTTGTTGCCAAAAGCATCGACCGCCACGGTCACGGGCATGTCCTCGACCTCGAATTCGTAGATCGCCTCCATGCCGAGGTCCTCGAACGCGATCACCCGGGCACCCTTGATCGCCCGGCTGACGAGATAGGCCGCCCCCCCGGTCGCCATGAGATAGGCGACCTTGAACCGGCTGATCACCTCGACCGCGTCCTGGCCGCGTTCGGCCTTGCCGATCATGGCCAGCAGGCCAAGATCGAGCATCGTTTCGGTGAACTTGTCCATCCGCGTGGCAGTGGTCGGGCCGGCGGGGCCGACCACTTCGCCCATCACCGGGTCGACCGGGCCGACATAATAGATCGCGCGGCCGCGGAAATCGACCGGCAGCGCCTCGCCCCGCTCGATCATGTCGGCGATGCGCTTGTGGGCTGCGTCCCGCCCGGTCAGCATCTTGCCCGAGAGCAGCAGGCGGTCCCCATGCTTCCAGCTGGCGACTTCCTCGGGCGTGAGGTGATCGAGATCGACGCGTTTCGCAGCGGCGTCGGGACGCCAGGTGACCCGAGGATATTCCTCGATGCGGGGCGGCTCGAGATAGGCGGGCCCGCTGCCATCGAGGGTGAAGTGCGCATGGCGCGTGGCGGCGCAATTGGGGATCATCGCCACCGGCTTGCCCGCCGCGTGGCATGGCGCATCGAGAATCTTGACATCGAGCACGGTCGACAGCCCGCCCAGTCCCTGAGCGCCCACCCCGGTGGCATTGACGGCGTCGTAGATGTCAATCCGCAACTGTTCCAGATCGCTTTGCGCACCGCGCTGCTTGAGCTGGCCCATGTCGATCGGCTGCATCAGGCTGAGCTTGGCCAGCTTCATGCAATGTTCGGCCGTCCCGCCGATGCCGATGCCGAGCATCCCCGGAGGGCACCAGCCGGCGCCCATCGACGGGATCTGCTCGAGCACCCAGTCGACGATATTGTCGCTGGGGTTCATCATCTTGAACTTGCTCTTGTTCTCGCTGCCGCCGCCCTTGGCCGCGACGTCGATCGAGACGGTATTCCCCGGCACCATGTCCACCGCCAGCACGCACGGGGTATTGTCGCGGGTATTGCGGCGGGTGAAGGCGGGATCGGCGAGGATCGAGGCACGCAGCTTGTTGTCGGGATTGTTGTAGGCTCGCCGGACTCCTTCGTCGACCACCTCCTGAAGGCTGCGGCGGCTGTCCAGCCGGCAGTCCATCCCCCAGCTGACGAAGACATTGACGATGCCGGTATCCTGGCAGATCGGCCGATGCCCCTCGGCACACATCCGGCTGTTGGTGAGGATCTGGGCGATGGCGTCCTTGGCGGCCGGCCCCTGCTCCGCCTCGTAGGCCGCGCCCAGCGCGCGGATGTAGTCCATCGGGTGATAATAGGAGATGTACTGGAGCGCGTCGGCGACGCTCTCGATCAGATCGTCTTCCTTGATGAGGGTCATGTCGTCCATCGTCGGGAATCCTCGAATTGCAGATTTGCGATCCTCGATAGAAGGCTTGGCGCACATAGGTCAAAGCGCTTGGAAGCAATCGGGCTTGCGCCTAAGGCAAGGCCTCTTGCCAAACCGTATTATTCATATAACACAGCCTCGGACATGATAACCCAGCTCGACCATACCCGGCCCG
Source organism: Qipengyuania sp. (assembly GCF_043423005.1). GTDB lineage: Bacteria > Pseudomonadota > Alphaproteobacteria > Sphingomonadales > Sphingomonadaceae > Qipengyuania. Next base: position 6,104 of record NZ_JBHWMI010000018.1, read on the forward strand.
ACCTCGGGCAGACCGATTTTGTCGCCGCGCGCAAAGCGATGATCGACAGCCAGTTGCGCACCAGCGGCGTCAACGAGGGCTTCGTTCTGGAACGCATGGGAGCCGTCCCGCGCGAGGATTTCGTGCCCCCGACCGCGCGCGCGACGGCCTATATGGACCGGGCGATCCGCCTGGCCGACGGCGGCTTCCTCGCCGCTCCGGTGTTCCACGGTGCGATGCTCGCCGAAGCGCAGCCGACCGCCGCCGACCGCGTGCTGGTGATCGATGCCGGCAGCGGATACCTGCCCGAACTGATCCGGCCGCTGGTCGCCGCGCTCGATGTCGTCACTCCGGAACAGGGGGCCGATGGACAGGCGCAGGGAGGCTATTCGCTGATCCTGATCGACGGCGCGGTCGAACACGTGCCCGAATCGCTTGGCGACCTCCTCGATGGGGACGGCCGGCTGGTGACCGGCCTGGTCGAGCGCGGGGTGACCCGGCTTGCCACCGGTCGGCGGGCGGGTGCCACCCTGGGCCTCGTGGCGCTGGCCGAAATGGGCATTCCGCGGCTCGGCGCCTTCGACAAGCCGGCTGGCTGGACGTTCTGATGTTCCCGCGCACGAGGCGGACGCGGGTTGCCGCAAGCGCACTGGCGCTCGCCTTCGGGCTCGGCGCTTCGGCGGCGCGGGCCGATACCCTGCAGGAGGCTCTGAGCGAGGCCTACCGCAACAATCCCAATTTGCTTGCCGCTCGGGCGCAGCAGCGTGCGGTCGACGAAACCGTCCCGATCGAGCGGGCTGCCGGGCGGCCCAATGCCGGCGTCACCGGAAGCTATACCGAATTTCTCGATCAGCAGGCCGGCAGCTTCGGCCCCGACCGGGCGGTGAGCGCCGGTCTCGATCTTGGCGTTCCGCTTTATCAGGGCGGGGCGGTGAAGAACGCGGTGCGCGCGGCACGCACGCGGGTAGGGGCAGGGCAGGCCGATCTGCGCGGCACCGAAAGCGCGATCTTCACCCAGGTGGTCGCCGCGTACATGGACGTGCTGCGGGGGCAGGCGCTGGTTTCGCTGGCGAGAAACCAGGTCGATGTGCTCTCGGTCAACGTGCGCGCCACCAGCGACCGGTTCGAGATCGGCGACCTCACCCGCACCGACGTGGCCCAGTCGCAGGCCCGGCTGGCGCTGGCGGAAGGCGACCTGCGCTCGGCCGAAGCCAATCTCATTGCCGCGCGCGAGGACTATATCGCGCTCGTCGGGCAGGCGCCGGTCGATCTTGCGCCGCCCCCGCCCCTGCCGGGGCTGCCGAGCGACGTCGAAAACGCGGTCGACATCGCGCTCGACAACAATCCCGACATCATCGCCGATCGCGAACGCGCGCGGGCGGCCGGTTACGACATTCGCGTGGCGGGCGCATCACGCCTGCCGCGGGTGTCGGCCTTCACCGGGTACAGCTACAACAACTACCTCGGCAGCCTGCCCGATTCGGTCGATCCGGATAATCCCGACGTCGTCATCCTCAGCCCCCAGCGCAACGGGGCGGCACAGGCCGGGGTGCAATTGAGCGTGCCCCTGTTCCAGGGCGGGCGGCCGGCGGCGTTGCAACGCCAGGCGCAGGCCTTCGCCTCCGCCGCGCTCGAGACCGTCGTCGCGACCGAACGCGATGTGATCGCACAGGTCCGTGCTGCCTGGTCGAGCTACCGCGCCTCGCTCGCGATCATCGAATCGACCCAGACCGCGGTCGATGCCGCCGCTCTCAGCCTCGAGGGCGTGCGGGCGGAAAATTCGATCGGCAACCGGACGATCCTCGAAGTGCTCAATGCCGAGCAGGAATTGCTCAACGCCCGGGTCAATCTGGTGACTGCCCGGCGCAATGCCTACGTCGCCGGCTTTTCGCTGCTCGCTGCGATGGGCCGCGCCGAGGCCCGCGACCTCGGCTTCGTCGACGAGGGTCAGCTGTACGACCCGGTGATCAATTACGAGCGGGTCGAGAACAGCTGGTGGGACTGGGCCCGCGATCCCGACCCCACCACCACCGCGACCCGTACGGTTGACGTGCCCGCGCAAACCGCCGACATTCCCTTAAGTGACGATCTTCCGCTCCCGGTCGAACCGCTGGCGGACGAGTGAAGCGAGAGGGACTGCCCATGCCCCTGCCAGGCGAACCGTCGGTCGAGGAAATCCTCGATTCGATCAAGAAGGTGATCGCGCGCGACAATCAGGAGCGCGAGGAGCTGATCGCAGGCCGCCGCCGCGCCGCCGATGCGCCCGAACCTGCCGATGGCGAAGAGGCCGAGGAAGTGCTCGAACTCGGCTCCTATGGCGAGGAGCTGATCCTGTCCGAGGACGAGGCCCATGCCGAGACTGCCCGCCGGCAGGCGCTGGACGAGATCGATGCGCTGATGCGGGGCGAGGCCGAAGCCGCCATGCGCGAGAACTTTGCCGCGCTGGCCACGCTTTCGCAGCCGGGCCGTGCGCCGCAGATCGTCCGGCAGGGAGAAACCTCGCTCGAGGGGCTGGTGCGCGAAATGCTCCGGCCGATGCTGGCCCGCTGGCTGGACGACAATCTGCCGGCCATGGTCGAACAGCTGGTGAAAGCCGAAATCGCGCGCATCGCTGGCAAGCGCGGCTAGGCGCTTTTCCCCTTACCTCGCCGGTCGGGGCGCGTTACATCGCCCGGCATGAGGATGTCCTTGAGGGCCATGAGCCCGTTCGTCAGCGTCGCGGCGCTTTTTGCCGTCCCGCTTCACGCGCAAACCCCGGCCGACGATGCAGCCACCGGCGGCCAGCGCGCGATGACCGCGACCGATCTCGTCACCATGCCCCGCCTTGGCGCGCCAAGCGTCTCGCGCGACGGGGCGTGGGCGCTCTACCCGGTCACCACCACCGCGGACCAGACGTTCAAGCGGACGACGCGCTTCTACCTGCACAGGCTCGACCGGCCCGGCGCGGCCCCGATGGCCTTGCCGATCGACGGGTCGAGTGCGGTGTTCGGCCCGGACGGGGCAATCTACTACCTTGCAGCCGACGCCGAGGACCGGGCGCAGGTCTGGCGCCTGCCGGTAGGCGCGGACGGGACACCGGGCACGGCGGCGCAGGTCACCCGCCTGCCGCGCGCGATCGACGGTTTCTCGGTGTCCCCGAATGGCAAGGCACTGGCGATCTGGGCCGCCCTGCCGCGAACCTGCACCGATTTCGGCTGCGACGACAGCGTCAGACCCTATGCGCCCGGTCCGGGCAACGGGCGGCTGTATCAGGGTAACGAGGGCCTCGTGCGGCACTGGGACGCCTGGGAAACCCCCGGCACGCTCAACCGGGTGTTCGTCGTGCCGCTGGCGCAAGGGCGGGCGAGCGGCACCCCCGTGCCCGTCGACGGGCCGATCGGCGCGGGCGGGCCGGCCGGAGATACGCCGACCATGCCCTACGGCGGGGGCGAGGACATCGCCTGGGCGCCGGATGGCAGCGCGCTCTACTTCGCTGCCCGGCAGGCCGACGGTCAGGAACCCTATTCGGTCAATATCGACATCTGGCGCGCCGAGCCCCTGCGCGGCGGGGCGCCGATCAATCTTACCGATGCGAACGAAGCGCTCGACACGATGCCCACCCCCTCGCCCGATGGGCAGTATCTTGCCTATCTGGCAATGGCGCGGCCGGGATACGAGGCGGATCGCCAGGTTATCATGCTGCGCGATCTGAAGACCGGGGTGACGAGCGCGTTGACCGAAGGGTTCGATCGCAGCTTCTCAAGCCTCGCATGGACGCCCGATTCGCGCTGGCTGGTGGCGACCGCGCAGGATGTGCTCGATACCCCGGCGTTCCGCATCGATCCACGCAGCGGCACGGTCGACCGGCTCGACCTGATGGCCGGGGACGAGGCGCATATCGCCAATGTCGTGCCCCTGCATGGTCAGCGTCTGCTGTTCAGCCGCGATTCGATCGGCGCGCCGGCCGAACTGTTCATCGCTAACGGCTGGGGGCAGGCCAAGCCGTTGACCATGGTGGCGACCCGGCAAATCGGCGCACTAGCCCCCGTCTCGGTCGAACGGTTCAGCTTCAAGGGCGCGAACGGCGCCACGGTCTGGGGCCAGATCACCAAGCCTGCCGATGTCGGCGGGCGGCTGCCGGTCATTCTTTATGTCCACGGCGGTCCGCAGGGCTCGTTCAACGATGCCTGGTCGAGCCGCTGGAATCCCCGCGTCGTCGCCAGCCAGGGCTATGCGGTCGTCTCGGTCGATTTCCACGGGAGCACCGGCTACGGGCAGGCCTTCACCGATGCCATCAATCGCGATTGGGGCGGCAAGCCGCTCGAGGATCTCAAGCTCGGCCTTGCCGCGGCGCTCGAACGGGATCGCCAGATCGACGGCACCCGTGCCTGTGCGATGGGGGCGAGCTACGGCGGTTACATGATGAACTGGATCGAGGGACAATGGCCCGACCGGTTCGATTGCCTGGTCCAGCACAACGGCCTCTTCGACATGCGGGCCTTCTACTACAGCACCGAGGAATTGTGGTTCCCGCGCTGGGATTTCGGTGGCGGCTATGCCGATCAGCCGGCGCTTTATGAAAAATGGAACCCGATCAATCACCTGTCTGAATGGCGTACGCCGATGCTGGTGACGATCGGCGAACGGGACTTCCGCGTGCCCTACACCCAGGGCCTGGCGGCCTTCACCGCCCTCAAGGAGAAGGGCATTCCGTCACAATTGCTGGTCTTCCCGGACGAAAACCACTGGGTGCTGCAACCGGCCAATTCGGTGCAGTGGCACGACACGGTCTTCGCGTGGCTCGACCGCTGGCTGAAGCCCGGCGATGAGTAAGACGGACAAGGAGATCGCCAAGGCGGCCGCCGCCTTCGTCAAGATCGGCGGCGATACGATCGATCGGCAGATTTTCCTGTGCTCGATCAGCGAGAAGCAGAAGTGCTGCTCGCGTGACGAGGGCAAGGCCGCCTGGTCCTATCTCAAGAAGCGCTGCAAGGAACTGGGGCTGACGGGCCGCGGCGGAACGGTGCAGCGGACCAAGGCGGATTGCCTGCAGGTCTGTCATGCCGGGCCGATCGCGGTCGTCTGGCCGGATAACGTGTGGTACCATTCGTGCCATCCGGACGTGCTGGAAGAGATCATCCAGCGCCACCTCATCGGCGGGGTCCCGGTGGAGGAATATCGCCTCGCCGCGCCCGACGCCGCCTAGCGATCGTCCGGAAAGTCGCTGCCCACCGAATCGTCGTGGCCGGTACCCGACGACAGGAAGACCAGCCCCATCAGGGCGCCCGCCATCAGCATGGTGAACCCGATGCCGAGCGCGGTGGCGATGTAGAAATGGATCGAAACCGGCTCTTCGCCGAGATAGATCGCCACCATCGCAATGCCGACAGCGACGATGGTCAGCGCCAGCATCCCTTTCATGATCCGCCGATAACGCGCCCAGGCAAAGGCTGCGCCTTGCGGATCGTCGAGCATCGATTTGCGCGCCATACGTTGCATCTGGCGCGTTCGCGGGTGCTTTTCAACTCGGCCGAAGGACGGATTCGCCTTTTCGCCGGAAATGCGGCATCCTTCGCCTCATCGGCCAGGCATCCGGCAAGAGGAGGCAGTTGACATGCGCATCGCCCAGATCATCGACCAGCGGGCATCGAGCGATATCGTCAGCATCGATTGCGATAGTCGGCTCGGGGATGCCGTGCGCCTGCTCGCCGAAAAGCGGATCGGCGCATTGCCGGTGATGGAGCGGGGCGAGGTGCTGGGCATCCTGTCCGAACGCGACGTCATCTACTGCCTTGCTGCCGAAGGCGATGCCAGCCTTGCCCGCCCGGTGACCGAGGTGATGACTTCGCCGGCGATTACGGTCGAGCGGGAAACCACGGTCGACCAGGCGCTGGCCCTGATGACCAAGCGCCGGGTGCGCCACCTGCCGGTGATGGAAGGCGAGCGGATGTGCGGCTTCATCTCGATCGGGGACCTCGTCAAATCGCGCTTCGACGAGGTCGAGCACGAGGCGCGCGCCTTGCGCGATTACATCTCGACCGCTTGAGGCGCGGCGCCAGTGCTCCTAGATTGACGCGGATGACCGATGCGCTCCCCGTCCTCACGCCCGCCGCCGCCCGGCGGGTTACCGCCATCGCCGCGCGGCAGGGCAAGCCTGCCATGCTGCGCCTCTCGGTGGAAGGCGGGGGCTGTTCGGGCTTCCAGTACAGGTTCGCCCTTGCCGAAAGCCGCCAGGATGACGACCGCGAGACCCGCACCGATGGAGTGACCCTGCTGGTCGACCCGGTCAGCCTCGACCTTGTCGCCGGGGCCGAGGTCGATTTCGTCGAATCGCTTGGCGGGGCGGCATTCCGGGTCAGCAATCCCAATGCCGCGGCGGGCTGCGGCTGCGGGTCGAGTTTCGGGATTTAGGTTTTACGCCCCCGCCGCTTTCGGGCATCAGGCGGGCCATGCGCATCGCCACCTACAACATCAACGGGATCAAGGCCCGCCTGCCGCGGCTGAAGGAATGGCTCGAGGAAACCCGCCCCACCGTCGCCTGCTTGCAGGAGATCAAGACGATGGACGAAGGTTTCCCGGCGGACGAGTTCGAGGCGATCGGCTATCAGGCAATCTGGCACGGGCAGAAGGGCTTCAACGGCGTCGCCATCCTCGCCGACGGAGTAAAGCCGATCGAGATCCAGCGCGGCTTGCCGGGTGACGAGACCGACGAGCAGGCGCGCTATCTCGAGGCCGAGGTCAACGGGGTGCGCATCGCCTCGATCTATCTTCCCAACGGCAATCCGCAGCCGGGGCCTAAGTTCGACTACAAGCTTGCCTGGATGGAACGGCTGCGCCGCCATGCGCGCCAGTTGTGGGAAGCGGAAATCCCGGTGGCGCTGGTGGGCGACTACAATGTCATCCCTCACGATCACGACGTCTGGTCGCCGCGCGCCATGGCCGACGATGCCTTGATGCAGCCCGCTTCGCGCGATGCCTATGCCCGCATGATCGGCGATGGCTGGACCGATGCCATCGACACTCTCTATCCCGGCGGCGGCAGGTGGACCTTCTGGGATTATCAGGCCGGCGCTTGGCAGCGCGATCACGGGTTCCGGATCGATCACCTCCTGCTGTCGCCCGAACTTGCCGACCGGATGACCGGGGCGGGCATCGACAAGGCCTATCGCGGCCGCGAAAAGGCGAGCGATCATACCCCTGTCTGGGTCGATATCGCCGATTGACGGGCTCACGCTTCAAGGCAGGCTTGGGCTCGATAGGGCGCACCTCGCAAAGTGACATTCGCGCGCTGCGCCCCATATGGCGGGAATGACGTACCCCTCGCCTGTGCCGCCCGCGCCCCGCCCCATCGTGACCTGGGCGCATCGATGAACGACGACGGTTTTGCCGACCCAGGGCGCAAGGTTCCTCGCGGCAGGCTGTCGCGACTGGGAGAATTCGGGCGTCTGGCGGGCGGGGTGGCCGGAGGGATGCTGGCCGAAGGCGCACGGCGCATCGCCGATGGCGAACGGCCGCGAATGCGCGACATGCTGCTGACCCCTGCGAATATCGGCAAGGTGGCCGACCGGCTCGCGCACCTTCGCGGGGCGGCGATGAAGCTGGGCCAGATGATCTCGATGGACGCAGGCGATGTCCTCCCGCCCGAACTGACGGCGATCATGGCACGGCTGCGCGATCAGGCGCAGCATATGCCGCCAGCCCAGTTGCAGCAGGTGCTCGCCGCGCAATGGGGGCGGGACTGGCGCACCCGGTTCAGGCGGTTCGAGCCGCGGCCGATCGCCGCCGCCTCGATCGGACAGGTGCATCGCGCGCTTACCCGCGACGGGCGCGAACTGGCCATCAAGGTCCAGTATCCCGGTGTGCGCGAAAGCATCGATGCCGATGTCGACAATGTCGCGACGCTGCTGCGGGTATCGGGTCTCCTGCCGCGCGAGCTCGACATCGCGCCGCTGCTGGCCGAAGCGAAGCGCCAGCTGGCCGTGGAGGCGGATTATGTCCGCGAAGGCGAGCAGATGACGCGCTTCGGCGCGCTGCTCGCGGATGTGCCCGGCGTGGTGGTCCCGGTCCTCGACCCGGAGCTGACCACCGACCGGGTACTGGCGATGAGCTATGTTCCCGGGCGCCCGATCGAGACGCTGGAGAATGCGCCGCAGAACGAGCGCGACGCTGCGATGCGCAGCGTGTTCGCATTGGTCCTGCGCGAACTGTTCGATTTCGGCCTCATGCAGACCGACCCCAACTTCGCCAATTATCGCTACCAGCCCGACAGCCGGCGGCTGGTGCTGCTCGACTTCGGTGCGGTGCGCCCGGTCGCCCCGGAAACCGCACGCGCCTATCGCAGGCTGGTTGCCGCAGGGCTATCGGGCGACCGCGAACAAGTACGCGCGGCGGCCCTGGCGGCGGGCGTGCTGGGCGAGGCGGCCGCCAACCGTCATCGCCCGCGGATCGACGCGATGATCGATGTCATCCTGCCCGAACTGGACCGGCCCGGCCCGTTCGATTTCGGGGATCGCGGCTTTGTCGAACTGCTGCGCGACGATGCGATGGAGATCGCCGCCGACCGCTCGACCTGGCATATCCCGCCGACCGACCTGCTGTTCGCCCAGCGCAAGATCAGCGGTACCGCGCTGCTTGCCGCCCGGCTCAAGGCCCGGGTCGATGTCCGCGAAATGGTGAGTGCGGCCCTTGCCGCCGGCGCCGGACAGGATGACACGGACGCCGGCAGCGGGGCGGAGGCTCCCGAAATCTAGCCGGCGCGGCGCGCGGCGATATGCGCCTCGACCTGTTCTTCCAGCGCATCCAGCGGGAGCGCGCCCTGGCCCAGCACCGCCTCGTGGAAGGCGCGGATATCGAACCGCTCGCCAAGTTCGCGCTCCGCTTTCTGGCGCAGTTCGGCGATTTTAAGCTGGCCGATCATGTAGCTGGTCGCCTGCCCGGGGTTGTTGATGTAGCGATCGACTTCCTTGCGGATATCGCGTTCGGAGTTGGGCGAATTGGCGCGGAAATAGTCGATCGCCCGCTCGCGTGACCAGCGCTTGGAATGGATGCCGGTATCGAGCACCAGCCGGATCGCGCGCCACATCTGGAGCGACAGCATCCCAAAACGCTGCTCGGGCGTCGTATAGACCCCCATCTCGTCCGCCAGCCGCTCCGAATAGAGCGCCCACCCCTCGACGTAGGCGCCATAGCCGCCGAACCGCCGGAAGCGCGGCAGACCTTCCAGTTCCTGCGCCCGCGCGATCTGGAAATGGTGCCCGGGCGCCCCTTCATGCACGGCGATGCCTGCGGTCTGGACCCGGTTCACCTGCGTCATGTCGGCAAGGTTGACGTAGAAGATGCCCGGCCGTGAGCCATCGGGCGCGGGCCGGTTGTAGAAGGCGACCGCCGCGGTATCTTCGCGAAACGGCTCTACTGCGCGAACTTCCAGTGCGGCCTTGGGAAGCCGTTCGAAATAGTGCGGGGCCTTGGCCATGACATCCGCGATGATCGCGCGCGCTTCGCCGAGATATTGCTCGCGGCCCGCGGCGGTATCGGGGTATTTGAACGCCTGATCGGTGCGCAGCGCGGTGAAGAACTCCTCGAGCGACCCGGCAAAACCGATCGCCCGCTTGACCGCTTCCATCTCGGCCCGGATCGCCGCGACCTGTTCAAGGCCGATGGCATGGATCTGGTCTGCGCTGAGGTCGGTGGTCGTCGAAGCCTTGAGACGATAGGCGTAGTAGGACGCGCCATCGGGCAGGCTCCAGGCGCCGTTGTTCCCCTTGGCCATGGGTTCGAGCGTGCGGATGCCGCGCAGCAGGGTTTCGATGCCCTGCCGGAACGGACCGGTCAGCGCGGCGCGCCCTTCGCCCAGGAGCCGGGTCTTCTCGGCTTCGGGGATGGTCAGCGCGGCGACCTTGGCCTGGAAGTCGGCCCACAGCGGATTGTCCTCACCGCTTGCAAAGGGCGCGCCTTCGAGGATCGCGGCAGCATCGGCGGTGGCCGGAGCGAAGACCATTTCGGGCGGGACGATCCCCTGCGCCGCCTGCTGCTGCATCACCGCGACGGTTTCGCGCATCACCCGTTCGCTATCGCGCAAGCGGGCGATATAGGCCTCGGCATCGGCGACGCTGGCGACCTTGTGCTGATTGATCAGGAACACCGGAATGCTTCCCGCCGGCGTACCGTTGGTCGACACCGGAAATCCGTAGACCCGGAACCGGTCGCCTTCGCGGCTGCGTTCGACCTCGCGCTCGAACAGGGTGTAGCTCATCCGTGCCGTCGGGCCGAGCAGGGCGGGATCGAACCCGGCGCGCATCTCTGCCAGCTGCCGTTCGGCAAGGGCCAGCCCTTTCGCCTCTGCTTCGAGCGTATAATCGTCGAGCCGGTCGTACCCTGCCTTGCTGCCGAGGCTGGTCAGCGTCTCGGGGCTGAGAGCGACCTGCGCATCGAATGCCGCATCGAGAAACGCCAGCAACCGCGCATCCTCTGCCGCCGTCGACGAAGGCATCGCCGGGGCCTCGCCCGCGGGCGGGAGGGGCGCGTTCTCCATCTGCGCGGCGCAGCCGGCGAGCAACAGGGCGGGAAGCAGGCGGTGGATCATGCAGCGTATCCTCTCGTTTCGCCCTGCGCTTTGCGTGGACAAGCCCTGCGTGGCAAGCCCGGCGCAAGCCGAAGCATGCCAAAAGGCCGATCGCCGAGGGTTAGGGAGAATGGCGCACCCGACA
>NZ_JBHWMI010000036.1:0-111123 GCF_043423005.1 Qipengyuania sp.
GCCGTCCGCAATGCGCGGCGACCGAAGACGTTTCCGGGATTGCTGTAGCGGCAGACAAGGATGTCCCGCCTTTCCCCGCGTGCCAGTCCGCAGCCGACCTTGCGCGTATCGGCCCAGATTATCTGCGTGAAATGGCTTACATCGGCGACCCGGCCGGTCGTGCTGTTGTCCGGAAACCGGCCCGGCTTGAAGTAGCGCTTTTCCGCTACCCACAGGCCGATCATCGATTCGGGGCCAAAAGCCCCTTGGGTTCCACCCCAGATGTTTTCGCCTTCGAGCGACTGGCCCTTACGGTTCGGCGAATGCTCGAACCGACCGGTCCGCGCGAGGTGGTCGGCCCACGCCTGCGCGCCTTGAGCCAGCTTGGCATCCCATTTCAAAGCCGGCACCCGATGCAGCGAGCGTTCGCGGTTATGGCCTGCAAGCAAGCGCTCCTCGAAATCCCCGGAATGGCCTTGAGCTCCCGTAAGTGTGACGAGGGTTCCGATCAGCAGCCCGATCTTCCCGATTGTCCTGACCTTGCGCGACATGACAGCACCTCTTCGATTGGAAGAGGCAGGGTTATCCCCAAAGGTTAAGATCAGGTTATCGCGTCCGCCTCACAGAGACAGAGGCAGACAAGACGTGCTCAGGCCGCGTCCGTCTGGACGATTTCGACCACGTCGCCGCGCTTTGCCTGATCGAACAGCAATCGCGCGAAGCTCAGCGGCAGCCCGATACAGCCGTGGGTCGCACGGTCCGCCGCCATCGGGCTACCGTGCAGGGCAACGCCGTCGTTGGTGATGAACAAGGAATAGGGCATCGGCGCATCGTAGCTGCGCGAGTGGTAATCCCTCACCTTGCGCATGATCGGGAAACGCCCGCTCGGCGAATTGTAGCCGTTTCCGCCGTACACGATCACGGCGGTCCCGATTTCATGCCCATCGCGGAAGACCGAGATCAGCTGGCGACGCATGTTGACAAACACCTGGACCTTGCCTGGCCCGACGTCCCTATCGTTCCAGACGTAGTCGCCATGTTCGAGCGCCCGCGGTACGCGCAGCAATGATTTCACCCCTGCGGGCAGCATCCTGCGCTCCGCCGCGAGTTTTGCCGATTGCGGGTCGAGCGCAATCCGAACCGACGTCTCGGATGCCGGTTCGGCTACACTCGTCGCCGCGGCGAATTGCTGCTCGGACGCAGGCGGCGCTGCGAGAGCGACGACCCCGGCACCGGCAAGAGCCGCCCCGATCAGCGAAAGGCCGATGATCCTGCGCACTAGATGCCGGCAGGCACGTGAAGGTGGCGGGCCCGCCGCCGCATCGCGAACCCGGAAAAGAAGAAGCCCAGGATCATCAGCGCCCAGGTGGACGGCTCGGGAATAGGGCCCGGGGGCGGTGGCGGATCGACACCGCCTCCTCCTCCTCCACCTCCGCCGCCGCCGCCGATTGTGCCCCCGCCGCCTCCGCCGGGAGTACTCGGCAAGAAGCCCCCCGGCGCAAGCACACTGGGAGTCTCATTGGCAGCAAGTGCATCCGCCAGCGGCGTTTCAGCGACCGGCGATTCGGTGCCGGGCAGCGCTTCGGGCTCGGCGCCCGGTGCTTCGAAAATCTTACCCAGCGCCTGCTGCTCCGGGCCGCCCGCGGGAACCTCGCGGCTTGCCATGGCGCCGGATTTGCCCTTTGCCGAACCCTTGCCCTTGCCCTTCAGCAAAGCTTCCTCATCGCGTTCACCAGGTGAACGGTTGAGGTATTCGTCGAGCGCGGAAGCGGTTTGCTGGTACAGGCGCGCAGGGCCGCTATCCCGCGGGCCAACCACTGCATATCCGACGAGGCTCGCCGAACCCAGCGCGGCAAGCGCGGCGGGAATGACGATCTTCCTGTTCCGAAGCGCCTGAACCCTGAGCTTCATGCGATCAACCTTTGTTGGATGTTTAACGCTTTATTAACGTTTTATCAGGAATGCCAGAGAATTGCGAGGACTGGTCCCATAATGCGACTGGAGGGTAAAAGCTCCTGATCGGCCAAGAAGATCTTTGGCCAGACGGTTGCATTCCCGCCCCCTCACCGCCAGACAGCCAGCCGCACGGCACACGGGAGTAGGGTTCGACATGCGCAAGGGCATCATCCTGGCCGGTGGCTCGGGGACGAGGTTGTGGCCGTTGACCAAAGCGGTCTCGAAACAGCTTATGCCGGTCTACGACAAGCCGATGATCTACTACCCGTTGTCGGTCCTGATGCTCGCGGGAATCCGGGAAATCCTGATCATCACCACTCCGCACGAACAGGCCATGTTCAAGAGCCTGCTGGGTGACGGGGCCGATTGGGGACTGGCGATCGAATATGCCGTCCAGCCCAGCCCCGACGGTCTCGCGCAGGCGTATCATATAGGCGCCGGTTTCGTCGGCGATCGCCCCTCTGCGCTCGTTCTGGGTGACAACATCTTCTACGGTCACGGCCTCAGCCAACTTCTGCGCAATGCGGCACAGCGCGAGGAGGGGGCAACGGTATTCGGCTATTACGTGAAGGACCCCGAGCGATACGGCGTCGTCACCTTCGATGAACAGGGCCAGGCGACGAGGATCGAGGAAAAGCCTGCCCGCCCCGAATCGAACTATGCGGTGACCGGGCTGTACTTCTACGACGGCAAGGCAGTGGACCTTGCTCGCGACCTCAAGCCCTCGCCGCGCGGCGAACTTGAAATCACCGACCTCAATCGTCTTTATCTCGAGAACGGCACCCTTTCGGTCGAGATAATGGGCCGGGGCTACGCGTGGCTCGATACCGGGACGCATGCCTCGCTGCTCGAAGCGGCCGACTATGTCCGTATCACCGAGGAACGGCAGGGGTTGAAGATCAGTTGCCCTGAGGAAATCGCCTGGCGCATGGGCTTCATCGATGACGAGCAACTGGCTCGAATCGCCAGTCCGCTGCGCAAATCGGGCTATGGCGACTATCTCATGGGCCTTCTCGACAGGACGGCCAGTTGGAACTGATCGAAACAGCCATCGAAGGATGCTTCCTGATCAAGCCGCGCGTGTTCGGGGACGAGCGCGGTTTCTTTCTCGAAAGCTGGAACGCACGCGCGTTCGCCGACGCCGGGCTCGACCTGCAATTCGTTCAGGACAATCACAGCCGCTCGTCGCGCGGGGTATTGCGCGGACTGCATTATCAAAAACCGGGCCCGCAAGGAAAACTGGTCCGGGTGGTGTCCGGGGCGGTTCACGACGTGGTGGTCGATCTGCGCCAATCATCGCCAAGCTTCGGCCAGAGCGCCGGCTTCGACCTCAATGCGCGCAACAAACATCTGCTGTGGGTTCCGCCTGGCCTTGCGCATGGGTTCCTGACGTTGGAGGACGGGACCGACTTTCTCTACAAATGTACCGCATTTTATGATCCGGCGAACGAGCACAGTCTCTTGTGGAACGATCCCGCGCTCGAAATCGCCTGGCCGCTGGACGGGATCGAGCCGCTGCTATCCGACAAGGATCGCGCGGGAACGCCTCTGTCCAACGCCGAACTGTTCGCATGAAGGCATTAATCGTTGGCGCTGGCGGGCAGGTCGGGCGCGCACTCGCGCGCCACGCCCCGCCCGGCGTCGAGGTCATCCCCCTCGTCCGGGAAGCGCTGGATATCGGCGACGCCGGGGCGGTGATGGACGCCGTCTGCTCTTCCGGAGCAGACTATGTGTTCAATGCAGCCGCCTATACCGCGGTCGATCGGGCGGAAAGCGAACCCGATCAGGCACGCGCGATCAACGCCGTTGCGGTCGGCCATCTGGCCATTGCAGCGCAAGCAGCCAAAGCCCGCCTCATCCATATTTCGACCGATTTCGTGTTCGATGGAACGGCCAGCACGCCCTACCCTATCAACGCGCCGCCGGCACCGCTCGGAGTTTATGGCGCGACCAAGCTGGAAGGTGAGCGGCTTGCGCTCGCTCTGCCCGGCGCCCTCGTGGTCCGTACGTCATGGGTGTACGATCGAAGCGGTGACAATTTCGTATCGACGATGCTCCGGCTGATGAGGGAGCGTGACGAACTGCGCGTGGTTGCCGATCAGGTCGGGAGCCCGACGCTTGCGGCAGACCTGGCAGGGGCGCTGTGGCAGCTGGCGCTGGGCAATGTCGCGGGCATCCGCCACTATACCAACAGCGGCGTGGCGAGCTGGTACGATTTTGCCGTCGCCATACAGGAAGAGGCGCTTGCCGTGGGGCGAATCGACCGCGCGATCCCCATTCGCCCGATCCGGACCGGCGACTACCCGACCCCGGCCCGCCGCCCCCCGTTCTCGGTGCTCGATTGCAGCGAGACCATAGACAGTCTCGGCACGTACCCCCGCCATTGGCGCGCAGCGCTGCGTTCGATCTTCAAGGAAAGCGACACCTGATGCAGACCCTTCTCGTGACCGGCGGGGCCGGTTTCATCGGCACGAACTTCGTCCGTTACTGGCGCGAGCGCCATACGGACGACCGCATCATCGTACTCGACGCGCTGACCTATGCCGGCGTCGCTGCCAATGTTTCGGGGCTGGATCGCGTGAAGCTGGTCGAAGGCGATATTCGCGATACCGACCTCGTCGCACAGCTGCTGCATGACAACGATATCAGGACGCTGATCCACTTCGCAGCGGAAAGCCACGTCGATCGCTCGATCAGCGGTCCCGATGCCTTCGTCTCGACGAACATCATTGGCACGCACAGTCTCCTGAAGGCGGCGCGGTCAGTCTGGCTGGACCAAAGGCCGGGGGATCATCGCTTCCATCATGTGTCGACCGACGAGGTTTATGGCTCGCTCGAACCGGACGATCCGGCGTTCAGCGAGACGACCGCTTACGCACCCAATTCCCCCTATTCGGCGTCCAAGGCGGCCTCCGACCATTTGGTGCGTGCCTATCATCATACCTACGGGCTGAACGTCACCACCAGCAATTGCTCGAACAATTACGGCCCCTATCAATTTCCCGAGAAGCTGATCCCGCTGTTCCTGATCAATTGCCTCCATGGCAAGCCGCTGCCGATCTACGGCGACGGCATGAACGTGCGCGACTGGTTGCATGTGGAGGATCACTGCCGGGGCATCGAAAAGGTGCTGCGTGTCGGCGAACCCGGCGAGACCTACAATATCGGCGGCGGGGAAGAGGTTCCTAACCTCGTCATCATAGACCGGATTTGCGCAGCGGTGGATCAGGCATTCGCGGCCGACCCTTCGCTCGCGACGCGGTTTCCCGATGCACCCGCCGCCCGCGGCGAAGCGTCGGCGTCCCTGAAAGTCTTTGTCGAGGATCGCGCAGGACACGATCGCCGCTATGCGATCGACGAACGCAAGGCTCGCGAATGCCTGGGCTATCAGCCGGATCGGGATTTCGCGCAGGGTCTGGGGCAAACACTTCAGTGGTATCTTGATAACGAGGCCTGGTGGCTTCCGCTGCTCAAAGCTCGCTAAGCCGCTAGCGGCCGGGCTCTTCCGCACGCAAAGTCTGCGTGAGCTTCCCGCGCATGATGCTGGCAACGTCGCGCCAAAGCGTCCAGCCTTCGCGATAGGATCGACCCGCGGTTTGCGTCACCGGGGCAAACAGGCCGGGCTTGACGTTGCGTCGCCTCGGAGGGCCTGCGGCGGACGCGCGCGATACTGCCTCTATCGGTCCCGGCCCGACAAGGCTCATATGCCCCAGCACGACGTCGAGCAGTGCTGGCAGCCGGCCGAGCCCGCTTGAACGGAGGAAGCGCTCGAGCCGAGGGCGTCCGGGCGCTACGAAGACGTGGCTCGCGAAGACTTCGTTCCGCATGCCAAGCAGCATCTGTTTCTCGAATATACGGCGACGGCCGGTTGTAAGCGGGATACCGATGCACAGCGCCGCGAATACCGGGCTAAGGGCGATGAACAGGGGGACCGAAAGCACCAGGTCGAACAGGCGTTTGGCGATCCGCTGACGTACGGCGAGAGGTCCGCGGCTGATCCGCAACACCGGCAGCGTGGTTTCGAACTCCGTGTCGAAGGCCGATAGTTGAGCGACATCCTCTACGATCACGCCGGCATCGAGACCAAGCGGCCGGATGCTTTCCGCCCAGAACCTTCGCCGTCCCTCGCTGCACGACACCAGCACCCGGTCGACCCCCGCGCCAAGCCTTGCCAGGCGCACGAGCCCGACAGGATTGTTGCCCGATTTCTCGCTCAGACCGATCGTCGATGCGCGTGTGACGGCGTAATGGGCCGGCACGAGGGGCGGCTCGACGTCATCGATGATCAGAAGGTCGGCTCTTAACTTGCCGGCAAAGAGCCCTACCAGGAATGCCAAGGCCGTCCGTCCGGCAGCCGCGAGTACCGCCGCGACCCCGACTGCCAGGGCCATGTCGCCGATGCCCTCGGCCTGCCAGTGGCCACTAAGCACCGCGACGGCCCAGATAACTGCACTGCTGAAGACGATCGCGCGGACCGCCGCCACGGCCGAGACGAGGGGCGAGACGAACGCCTGCCGGCTATAGGCACCCGCCAGTCCGGCAGCCGCGAGATAAACTGCGGCAAGCACGGCGAACCCCAGGATATCGTCAGCCTGGCTATGCGCCAGTTCGAACGCCACGAGACAGCCGGCCCACACGGCGACTAAATCCGCCGCCACCAGGAGGATAAACGCCACCAGCCGCGCATCGGCTCCTGCAAGGCCGCGCTCTGCTACAGGCGGCTGCGCGATTCGCTCGCCTTGCGCCAATTCGTTGCCGTTACCCACGCCCGTCGTCCGATCTGGATGGCAGCGACCCGCCGCCCAATGCGCCCCTAACGACCTTAAGGCCTTTCTCGAAATTGGTCAGGGACAAATTTAGGTGATCAGCAAGCTTGCTGAATTGGGCCCAGGCTTGCAGATTGTGCGCACAAGACGGCGTGCAGACACCTGCGCCCCGAAGGAGTTCGATAAGATGTTGAATATCGATCGCAGCGACGTCCAGCAGACGCCGTTTCCGCACGTGGTGAAAAGGGCATTCTCGATGAGGATTTCTATCGAGAATTGCGCAAGGACTTTCCTAGCCAAGATAGCTTTGCGGATCAGACGGTCCTCAGCGGATCGACAGGGAGCCGTGTCGGTGCCGGGACCGGCTTCGATATCTACCGGGGCGATCAAGCGTACGACAACCTGATTTCAACGTCACCTGCCTGGGCGCGGTTCGATCAATGGATCAATTCCCCGGCTTTTGTCGACAAGTTCAACGAGATCTTCGGGCCCGATCTCGAAGCACTTGGATGCGCCATTTCCGTCGATCCGGCAGCCTACGATCGGGAACTGGTCGAAGGCCGTGATGTCCTGACTGAAAAGGCGACGCTTGCCGACAAGGCTCGCAACATTTCGCACAAGCTCTTCTCGCGCAGTGACACATCTCCCGGAAACCTCTTCAGCCGGCTAGACATCGAGCGCAGCATTGGCGGCTATGCAAAGGTGCCCCATTGCGACCGGCAGAACCGGTTGTGTTCGCTGATTATCTACTTCACCGACATGGAAGCCGAAGGCATCGAGGGTGGGGATCTCAGCCTATTCCGGCACAAGACGAAGACCGACCCGTCGTCTCACGAACGTCACCCCAAGCCGGGCGACGTCGAAAAGACCGCGACGCTGCGACCCGAACAGAATCTCGGGGTCTTTTTCCCATGTTCGAACAATAGCTATCACGGGGTAAGCGCCCTCAAGTCGCAGGATGCGGCACGGGACTTCTTGTACATCAACATTTCCACAGATCGGTACAGCGCCTGGCGCTGAACGACGTGATACCGCATTCGATTGGGAACCCATAAACCCTCGTTAAATCCGCATTCACGTTAGGCCCTGATTGAATTCAGGGACTTAACCCCTTCGAAACAACGCATCGCCCTAATCGAACCGGTCCGTGTTTAACCCTAGAGGTTGAGAACCCGCTAGTAGGCCCGGCCCTATCCCTTTCCCTGACACCGCAACCATCGGGTTCCCTCGATGGCTTGCCTTCAGGGGATGGGACTGGGTCAACATGGCAGAATTCTACGCACGGTCGGACGAGCAGCTGGCAACCTTCATTCAGAACGCCGGTCCGGGCGATATCGTCTATCTTGCCCCCGGCACCTACGACACGCTGACTCTGCGCAATGCAGGCGATCTTGACATCACGATCGCCTCGCTCGACAGCGCAAACCCGGCAGTGATCACTGGGTTGCGTTTGTCGGAAACGGATGGCGTAAGATTTTCGAACTTGATCTTCGAGGCGGCCGAGGGCGACAACAATTGCTTCAGCGTCAGTTCCGCGGACGACATCACCTTTTCAGGGGTCGTTTTTCGCGGACCCGATAACGTCGGATCAGGCGAAGAGGTTTCGCCACTGTTGATCCGGTCGAGCACCAACATCACCGTCGTCGATTCCGAATTCTATTATGTGCAACATGGTCTGAAGTTGCTCGATGTCGATGGGCTTTTCATCTCGGGCAATTCGTTCCACGACATCCGCTGTGACGGCATCCGCGGTGGCGGCGTGTCGAACGCTGTCATCACGAACAATACGTTCACCGATTTCTTCCCGATCAATACCGGCGGTTCCGGCGACCACCCGGATGCGATCCAGCTTTGGTCGACAAATCAGGATGAGCCCGGGCGGAACATCACGATCTCGGACAATCTGATCTACCGCGGCGACGGACTGCCGATCCAGGGCGTCTTTATCCGCGATACGCGGGACAACATGCCCTTCGAGGATGTGACCGTTTCTGGCAACGTCATCCTCGGCGGGCTCTACAACGGGGTCAGCGTTGACGGAGTGATCGGCGGTGAGGTCACCGGCAACCTTGTCATCGGCTTTCCCGACCAGCGCTCGTTCCTACGGGTGATCATGGAACGGGAGTTCTCGGTGGTCGACAATTTCTCGACCTCATACGCCTTCGCCACCCGCGACAGTGTCCTGCTTGACGACAATCATCGCATCGATTCGACTGTCGAATTTGCCCGCGAAGTGATCGCGGCCTGGCAGGCATCCGGTTCGACCAGTGTCAGCGATCTGGCGGATATGCTGATGGACGCGGCACCGCTCGAATTTAGCGGTCCGACGGATCCCATCGACGAGGTCAGCGCTTTCGCGGCGGGCGCCTTTACGCAACTTACCGGAACCTGGCGGGGGGAGACGCTCAACGCTTCTGCAGGCGGCAGCGCGATCACCGCCGGCGGCGGCGATGACGCAGTGTTCGGAAGTGATGCCAGCGATGCCTTGGTCGGAAATCTTGGAGACGACCGGCTTTATGGGCGCGGGGGGGACGATCTCTTGTCCGGCAACACCGGAAATGACACGATTTACGGCAACGCGGGCAATGATCGCCTGAACGGCGGCGGCGGGGATGATATGCTTTACGGCGGCGCCGGGGACGACAAGCTGTTCGGGGGCGCCGGGTCCGATCACCTCGAAGGCGGAGACGGGATCGATTTCCTTTACGGGCAGGGCGGCGGGGATACCTTGTTTGGCGGTGCGGGCGACGATCGCTTGATCGGTGGCCTCGGAGCTGACGTGATGATCGGCGGGGTAGGTGCCGATCGCTTCATTTTCCGCGATGCTGCGAATGGTACCGACGGGGTCGACAGCATCCTTGATTTCAACACCGGTGAGGACATCGTCGATTTGCGGTCTCTTGATGCAAATACGACGCTCGAAGGCAATCAGGCCTTCGCCTTCGTGGGTACGGACGCGTTTTCCGGCACCGCTGGCGAACTGCGCTACGAAATCGCTGCGAACGGGCTCACGGTGATGGGGGACATGGACGGCGACGGCGCGGCCGACTTCCAGCTCTTCATGGAAGGCCTCGACACGCTGACCCCGCCTGATTTCCTATTCTGAGAAGTTCGCGAAAGAGGGAGGCGAGGAGCGAACCGGCCTGCGCTGAGCAAATGGCTCGTGGCAGGACATCGATTGGTAATCCGTGGATTTCCGGTTCGGATATGTTAAGCCCCCGCCCTACTTCTTAACGCACGACACCGGGGGTTCGTGGAGATCATCAAGTCAATTCGAGGCTTTATCGCCCCCCGCCGCGAGGCCGTGCTAGGCGGTTATTCGCGCGGCGACCTGTGGCAAAGCAGGTTATGGCTATTTGCGCTGCTCTATCTGGCGGGACTCTTCGCCGCGGGGGCGATGTTCGCTTATTTAGGTGCCAACGTCCTCATGCCCATGTCAGGCATCCTAGCGGCTCTGGCCCTGCTGGTTGTTTGGGCCCTGCCCGAGAGCAAAAATCCCCCACTACCTTGGATCAGGCGATTGTTGTTCGGCTTGCTTATCGCGCTGCTGTTCTGGCCCGATTACCTTGCATTTGATCTTCCTGGGCTTCCGTGGATAACGGCGTTGCGTATGTTCGGCGTACCGCTAGCAATTGCCTTTCTGATCAGCCTTTCCGTTTCGCAGGAATTTCGTGATTCTCTGCGAGAGCGCTTGGCAGTCACCACATGGGTAAACCGATTTCTTATCATATTTTCTGTGATCGCTTTTGTCAGTATCGGCCTATCTAGCGACTTCGGTCAATCGATTAACAAGTTCGTTGTAGCCTTTTTAAACTGGTTCATTGTTTTTTATGCAGCCGTGTGGGTTTTTTCGCAACCAGGGAATGCTACCAAGCTTGCTTATATCTTCTGGTTCTTCGCCGTGCTGGCTTGTTTGGTCGGATTAGAGGAGTGGCGACTTCAACAAGTGCCGTGGGCTAACAGGATCCCCTCATTTCTAGCAATAGATGATCCTATCATTCAAAGGATTCTGACAGGAAAATCACGTGCTGCAACGGGGATTTACCGGCTACAGGGTAAATTTACTACGCCCCTTGGTTTTGCCGAGTTCTTAGCTTTTACAACTTCTTTCGTGCTGTATTTTGTCGTCTATGGGAAGGGGGTTTTTGTTCGCGTCGCGGCTTTAGCTACTATACCTTTAGTATTCATGACGATTATCAGAACAGATTCTCGTCTTGGTGCAGCAGGATTTCTCGTATCCTTCCTTCTCTTTTTAGCTGCTTGGAGCATCACACGTTGGCGGCAAGATAGGGGAAGTTTGTTTGGGCCTGCTCTTACTTTGGCTTATCCCATAATCTTCGCAACTTTCATGGTGGCCACTTTAGTCGTAGGTCGACTACGTGCGATGGTTTGGGGCACCAAGGCCCAATCTTTCAGTAGCCAAGCGCGCGAAGCACAAATTGAAATGGGCTTACCAATGATTTGGTCTAACCCTCTTGGTTATGGAATTGGTCAGGGTGCGGAAACCTTGAACTACCGCAATCTTGCGGGCGTCCTTACAATTGACTCCTACTATCTGTCGCTTGGTCTTGAATATGGTGTCGTAGGTTTTCTGATTTATGCAGCAGTCTTTTTTAGCGCGCTTCTCTATGGTTTGTCATTTCTTTTGAAGGCCCATACACAGGAACACCTGCTTTTAATTCCTATGATGGCTTCTCTAACCGTGTTCGTAATTGTGAAGTCTGTCTTTTCTCAGCAAGACAACCATCCTATGGTTTTCTTGACGCTTGGAGCTTTATGCGCCATTTGCTGGCGTATCCACAAGGAGGTTGGGAATCGGCCGTCGTGAGTATTGCGCAATTCGCTCAATGTATCTGGAGGTTACGCATTTTTATTTCGGCGTCTGCGCTATTTGGCGCCACAGCAGCGGCGATTGTTGTTGAAAGGATACCAGAGCGATATCTTGCGACTGCCACGATCGTGCTCGAGACACGATTGGAAGCCAATGCCGACCAATACGACGTCAGCGTCAAGCAGATCGACAATTACGTCAAATCTCAAGCCGCAATGATCCAGGATCCGCGGGTTACCGGGCTTGTTGTGGACCAACTGGGCTGGACCGAATCCTATGAGCTAGCTCAGGAATTTCAGCGATCGGGGGCTGGATCTGGCCGGGATTTCAGGAGTTGGCTAGGCGATCTCATCGCGGATCGACTTGTTCTGAACTATACCGAAGGCAGCCCTTCTTTCGACGTCGGATATGTCGGCTTTTCTCCGGTCGAGGCGCAAACGATGGTCGGACTGGTGAGGGACGCCTATATCGAAAATTCCCGGCGCCAACGGCGCAGCGAGGCTGACGAAAACGCTCAGCGGTTGGATGGCGAGATCAACGCCCTTCGTTCGAGGATGGAGGCGCTCGAACGGCGTAATGCCGAGTTCAGCCGAAAAAACGATGTGATCCTTCAATCCGACGGGACATCGCTTACGGAAATGCAATTGCGCAACGCGGCGTCGGCAGTCCTGCCTCCGCTGGCGCAATTGCCCAGGATCGAGGGTGATACAGTGACTCCTCAGAACCGGCAACTCGCCGAACTTGATGGCGAGATCGCACGCCTTTCCACCACCCTTGGACCCAACCACCCGCGATTGCAGGACCTCCGCTCGCAAAGGGCCGAGCTCGCGTCGACGATTGTTGCACCGCGCCCAGTGGCGACGCCGGCGTCCAAGTCCCTCGAGCAAATCCAGCGTGAGCGCGAGGCGGAATATCTTTCGAAGGCGGATGCGATCGCCACCGCGCAACGATACGATGCCGAACTCAAAGCGCTCGAAGCACGTTTCGCTGCGCTTACCGATCGGCGGGAGGCATTCTCGCTCGACGGCGCAACCCAGCGGCCCGGCGCCTCGAGCGGGGGCGCGGTCAAGCCGTATGGCGGCGTTTATTACCCCCGGGCGCAATTCGCGATTCTGGGGGCTGCCGGGTTCGGAGCGGTCTTCGCCCTTCTCATCGGTCTCTTGTTCGCATTGTTGCAGGTGCGCGTGCGATCGACCGAAGACTTGCGCAAGCTCGATCTACCGGTTCTTGGCGGGCCCAAGACGTCGGCCGGGGCGGGCAGGCAGCGCTTCTTTCCAACCCCGGCCTTTCGTTTGCGAAGAGCCTACTGACCTCTGGCCATCAGTCGCCGCAGCAAGGCGCCACGGTAGGTTGCAAAGCCCGGTTTGGTTTCGACCCAGTTGGTAACCGCGCCCGCGACATTCACGTCGGTCGCGTCGACAGTTTCGTTGTTGCGCAGCAAGGGCCTGGTGCGATTGTTCCGAATGACGAAGCTGAATGCATGGTTGTCGATCGCGGCGGAATTGCGCGTGTATTCCACGCGTATCCAGCTGCGCTGATCCGGGCGGGATAAGACCTGATTATCCCTGAGATCGAGCCTCTGTGCTCCGAGAACCGTAATGCCGTTATAGAGCCCGCCGACAATGAAATTTCCCGTGATTTTCAAATCCTCGAACGGAAGGCGCAACCGGGTGTCACGAACAAAGATACCCTGGATGGGCCCACCGTTGCCGCGCACGACGAGGTTGTCGACGATGTCGATCTCTCTTGACGCATGCCTCTGGCGGGTCGACCATAGCTGAATTCCATCGGGGTGATCGCCCCGTGCTGGGTTGAACCCCGTGATGACATTGTTGGCGATGCGGGTGTAATTTACGCCGCCCCCGCGAATGGCGTCGGTCTGCAAATTCTCGAATTCATTCTGCTGGATCACCGAATTATCAAGATCGAGCATGGCGATGCCATGGCGAAACTTGGAGAAATAGGATTTCTGCACGGTGATGTCGGAACTCTTGCGCAGCATCATGGCGATGCCGTTGCTCGCATCCCCGGTCAGCCCCAGCCCTTCCAGCGCAAGCTTGTCGAGCAGGACATCCCGGCTCCCCAAAACCAGGACGCCATAACGGCCGGCGACAGGACCAGATGCGGGGAGCTTGACCACCACGCCGGACAAGGTCAGCCCGCGAACATTATTGAGTTCGATGCCGTCGAAGACCGCCGGACGGGAGACATTGGCCGAACGCACGATCGTTCCATAGGGAACCGTCAGATCCTTTAGCTTGAGGCCCCCCCAGGCCCCCCGCGAAAGAACAATCGTAACCGGTGCCCTCGCTTGTCGAAGCGCCGCAAGCAACTCCTGCTGGCTCGACACCCGAACGACCGCGCCCGTCGATTCGGCTGTCGGTGATTTGATCGCCGCGTTGACTGCTTGTGGTATGGCTACTGCGGTCAGGGCTGAAAAGATAAGTGGCGCAGTAAATTTGCCGATTTTGGCAGGTAGCAAATCCCGTCTCCTGTTTGCTTGAAATACAGGATGCGTCGCGGATCCCTGTATGCGTCCAGAACGCAAAACGCGACGCCTCCCTTCTCCCGCCATGACGAAACCTAACAGTCGCGCAACGAAGTGCGCGGCGGCCCGTGGTTAATTACGGGCGGATAACCGTGGGGAATGCCCTCCACCCTGTGTTCGGCCACGCGCCTGTTGCCCTCAACGTCTGTCGGTGGCCGACCTAGAGCACATACTTCTCTTAGCCGCTCAAGGGGAGCAATCGCCGACGGACAATCGATGCCTTTGACCAAAGTGCTTGTCGAACTCAGCCGCCGCCGGCAATCCCGCCAATCGCTATGAAATGATCCTCGCCTCCAAATGGCGGCGCCGGAATGACGCTTATCCTCAAGTTCCTGGCAACTTCCGGGATGTAACGAGCTGGGAGCGTCAGTGAGGGGGGCGTGCGAACAGCCCGCAACACACCCAATTATCGCCAATTTTTTGCCTAAAAACTACACTGAACCCGGCTGCGACCCGACCCAGCCCGCCGCCCCCTGTTCGGCCGCAATTTCACGCCCCTCATGGCTGGACTAGCTGATGGGGGGCGATTCAAGCAACTACCCGGGGTGCACCAAGTAATGAAGCGCCCGCTCAATGCGGGCTATGGCGAGACCTCGGAGGTTGGTTATAATTGAGCAGTAGGGTTCACGTCAAATAGGCCCGCCGAACTTTCCCGCCTAGGCCATCTCGTATCCCAGTTCCTCGAGATCGAAGGGGCAATATCGTTGGAGCGCCCGGTTCGACTGTCCGTATAGACCAGTACTGGCCGCGCGCATGGCCAAGTCAAGCTCCATGGACGCCCTTTTTTCCCCAAGCGTCCAGCGATAGGCAGCGCCTGCCAAAGTGGAACCAATCCATTCCCACGGCAATATCGGATCATCGTTCAGGGGGCCTCTGCGAAAGTGAGAGGAAAATCGCAACAAGGGCAGTCCGCTGACCGGCGGACTGGCACCAACCCGACTGCGATCGGGTAGCCCGATACCCGGCTCCGGCGCTTTACCCGTGGCAAAGGTTATCAGTTCGGAGAAATAACGATCAGGATAGCGGGCAAGCGCTTCTTGTGCGAGAACGAGTACGTTCGAAGCACCATAAAGGCCGGCGTAGTGCTCGACGAAGGGGGTATATGCCAGCTGCTTCTTATCGAAGAAATAGTAGCCCGGTTCCGGCTTAAATCTCAGATATTGGGCGACGGACTTCCGCCCGCCTCGCTTCACGTACTGGATGTACGAGGCCTTCATCGTGGCAACCTGATTACGCACGGTGATAAGTATTTTTGCTTGTCCGGTTATCTTTACCAGCCGGTCCGCGATGCTGAGGCTCTCGCGCTGACCCGTCAACGGGTTTCCACACAGTGTCTCAGATGAGACGACATCGACCTTTCCGGTTGCGCCCCTGGCCCGACGTGCCTCAAGGAAGGATTGCGCCGCCTGCGGGTCGAAATCAAAATCATGAGGGCGGACGAACGTGTCGAATATTTCTTCATGCGTCATCAGATTGTTGAATATCCGCTGGTCGGTGAAGACCCTCTCCTGCAACCATGTCGTACCTGTCTTGTGCAGGCCTGGGTGAATCAAGAGCGTCATCGTGTCCTCTGGTCGAACGGGGTTTCGAAAAGCCCGGCAGTCACGCTAGGCATCTTATTGCCCTGTGCCTAGCCGGCTTCCTTCTAACGTTAGGTTCCCATCGATCATGATCGCCAAGGCCAGGCAGTACGTAACGACCCATGTGGACTCGCTCGCTTCGATCGCGATTAGGATCGGGGGGGTGGGATTAGGGTTCGTGATCACCCTGTTCCTGGGCAAGGAGTTGGGGCCAGAGGCTGTCGGGCAATACGGCATCATCACTCAAACCGGGATGTTTCTTTCCATGTTGTGCGTGGGAGGACTCGACTTGTCTGTCGTACGCAGCTTCTCCGAAGCGCGAGCGTCGAAACGACTGCCCGCCCTCAACTCGTTCATCAATGTGATCGGCCTACTGTGTGGATTGCTCGGGATCGTAATGGTTCTTATGTTTGCGCTTGCCAATATTATCCGGGCGGAGCTGCTGGAAAACTCCGCAATCCCGCTGGCGATCGTCTTTCTGTCGGCGATCACGATTGCCCGCAGCTTCACCAGACTGACCGGCAGTTACCTGCGATCTCAGGCCTTCTACATCTTCGGCAACGTCGTCGAAATCCTGATCATCCCCGTGATTGTCGTCATGCTGATCCTTGCCCGGATAACCGAAACCCTGTCTTCCGTGCTGATGGCCACGGCGCTGGCGGGCTTGTTTGCATCGCTGGTCGGCGTCGGTGTCAGCCTTACGCGAACGTCGCGATCGCCCGAGGCCATGGCAATCCCGATGCGGCCCTTGATCAAGCGAGCAGTGCCCTTGTGGGGGGTCGCAGTCTCGAAAAACCTGAGCGACTGGTACAGCCTTGCGGTCGTGGCGAGCGTACTTTCACTTTACGAGGCCGGAATTTTCCGCGTGGCGATGCAAGTCGCCTCGGCCCTCCCGGTCATCACACTGGGCATATTCAGCGTGTTCTCGGCCAAATTTGGAATGGCACACACACGTGGAGATTTCGCCGAGGTGGCACGTCTGGCGCGTTCGGCCACTGCCCTGTCAGTCTTGCTGGTGGTCCCTGTTGGCATCCTGTGCACGATCTTCGCGCGGCCCCTTCTGCAAGTGTTTGGCCCGGAATTCAATGACGAATTCATCGTTCTTCAGGTGCTAATTTTGGGCCAGATCTTGTATGTGTGCACCGGCCCCTCGGGGCTGGTGCTGGCGATGACGGGAAACGAGCGGATCAACCTTCTCTTCACCGTCGTAAGCCTTGCCGCCTTGCTGGTGCTCTTGCCGCTCACCGCCCGCTACGTCGGACTACTGGGGATGGTGATAGTGATGAGCGTTATCCTCGTGATCCGCAATTTGGCCAGCCTCGCCGCGGTACGCCGACTGACCGGGGTCAATATCCTGACAGGCAAGTATCATCCGGCCGCGCGCGGATGATTTGCGGCTCGCCGGTCAGAGTGGCAGGCCAAATGTCGCCTTGGCGACGGCCTTGAGCTGTTCAGGCTGACGGCGCAGGGCTCGCCGGGCCATGATGGCAAGGTTCTGCGCAAAGTAGAGCGGTACCAGCCAGGGGTAATGCTTTCGCGCGAAGATCATCTTGCTGCGGATGAAGTGATATTCCGACAAGGGCGAACGTGCGCGCTTCGAGAGGATGCTGGCCGATCCGGCAGATCCACCTTCCTTATGGTAGACAATAGCATCCGCCACGAATCCGATATCAAACCGCCCCTTCGCGCGGGTCGCCAGGTCGATCTCCTCGAAATAGAGGAAGAAGCGCTCTTCCAGTTCGCCGACCGTTTCGAAGAACGGCCTCGTCATGATAAGCGATGCACCGCAGACGAAATCGGTCTGCCTTATGATGTCGCCCGCATCGAAGCGCTGGTCGACCGAACTCCCGGCATCGATCCCAGCGCCCGCGGCGCTCCACTTGCTGAACCGCATGCCGTTGACAAGTTGATGCCGGGTCGGTTCGTGATACAGCCGAATCGGCGTACCCGCCATTCCCCACTGCGGATGGGAGGCAAAGGCCTCGGCTACCGCCGTCACGGTCTGCGGTCCGACGGTGGTATCGTTGTTGAGCAGCCAGAAAATGTCGATGCCTTCGCCCCGCGAGGCGATCTGCAGTCCGCGATTGTTGCCGCCGGCAAAGCCGAGATTGCTGCCCGTCTGAAGCAAGGTCAGCGGCTTGGACGGCGGCCGTCGTTCATCGTCCGGCCCGCGCACCTCGTATTCGATGGGAAAGGTGATCGGGCGATCCTGCGCCATGCGATGAAACGGATGCTCGATCTGCAGCTCGTGGCGGCCTTCGGCCCAGCGCGCGATCGTCTCAAGCGAACCGTCACCCGAAGCGTTGTCGGCCACGATGACATAAGGCACGCGGGTTCCGGCAAACAGTGATGACAGGCACTCAATCGTATCGCCGGGTGAGCGGTAGTTAACGAGAATGACCGCCATGGTGCGATCGAACGCCGGCGATCTGCCGGGCGAATAGTCTTGCTGTGACAATCTGTTTTCCTACCTTGAACCAATCTGGTTAGGGGCACGCCCGGCATGGGAAAGGAGCCCGACCATTCGTACGCATCTAACGCCCCTTCTTTGGCATTGCACTTACCAGCCGAAATTGTGCGCCGCGAGCGTCTCTGCCGCCCCTGCCTTGTGGAGGGACGCATGATCGAATTGCTCCAAAGCGCGAAAGCCGGCGACGAAATTAATCTCGGCGCCCGGCGGGTCGCACCATTCTACCTGCGCGACGTTCGCTTCGACGAACCGGTGACGATTCGCGGCGGCATATTCGATTGCCCTGACGAGACGATGCGCTGCTTCCGGCTGGACAATTGCGCCGGCCTGGTTTTCGACGGCGCGCAGTTTACCGGTCGCGACCAGACCGCCGGGGCCGTACTCGTCGATAGAGGCACCAACATTGCGTTTCGCCGGGCAGGATTTTCCGGCCTCAAACACGGGCTGGCGCATCGGGGCGTCGAGGGATTTGAGGTCAGCGACTGCCGATTTTCCGATATGCGGATCGATGCGATCCGGGGCGGCGGATCCTCGCGAGTGCTGATAGCGCGCAATGTGGCAAGCGACTTCTTCCCTGTCGACACCGGAGGGGACGGCGATCATCCCGATTTCATTCAGTTCTGGCCCTTGGCCGGGTACACGGCAAACGACGATATCGTTATCACCGACAACCTCTACCGCCGAGGTAGCGGTCGCCCGGCGCAAGGCATCTTCGTGCGCGGGATCTATTCCGATCGGCCTCGCTTCGGCCGAGTGATCGTACGAGGCAATCGCATCGAGGCAGGCTTGCGTAATGGCATAAGCGTCTCGGGTGCGGCCGCGGGCGAGATTGCGGACAATATCATCGTCTCGCAAGACGATGTCATCTCGTTCCTGCGGGTCGAAGAATTTGGCGGCACCGTGAACGGTAATTGCGCGCGTCATTTCGTGGGCGACGTTCCCCTTACCAGCAACAGGCTGGGCGAACCCCTGGCGGCGAGTGACCCGAGTACCGTTAAGATAACCGTGCAGCCCGGGCAGTCTCTGATCGTTACCACGGCGGCAGGCTTGTCACCCGGTGCGGGCCATCCACTCCTCGAGGTGATCGATTAGGGCCGAATAGTCGGTCGTGGCGCGAACAGGTTCGCGCTGCCTGAGGCGTTCGATCGCGGTCGCGAATTCTTCGGGCGTGTCGGCCACCTCGATCAGCCCGCGCTTGCGAAAGTTCTCGGTGATCTCGGCCTGGTGATTGTCGTAATGCTCGCCCAATTCGTATCGGCGCGGCACGGCGATCACCCGGCACCCGGCCCGCAAGGCGGTGATGAGTGAGCCGGTTCCGCCATGGCAGACGACGAAGTCGGCCCGTTCGAGCAGTGCCTGAATGTCCTCGAAAGAAAAGGCTTCGGCGCATTCGATCCCAGCGCAATCGACGTTCGCGCCATTACCGGTCTGCAGGATCACCCGCCCATCGATCACACCGTCGCGATATGCCCCCGTCACAAGATCGACCAGGCGCGGAAAAGCGAGGGTGGCGCCGACCGTTCCGAACACAAGGTGCTCCTTGGGCGGTCGAGGCGCATCGATCGTCCGGAAAGGGTCGAAGGCCTGCGAACCCTTCCAGTTCGCCGCCAGGGTCTTCGCCTGCGCAATTCGCAGATGGGCCAGGGGGCTCATCAGGCGGGCGAAAGTGGACGGCCGCTCGAACCGGGCAAACGAATCGATGAGCACGATCCGCGCACCTTTCATCCGCGCCAGCATCACGAGCGGCGCCATCGAGCCGGCGCCCGTAGTGAGGACCACATCAGGCTTGGTCTGCGCCAATATCCGCCACGATTCGCGCAAGCTCACCGCGGCAGCGGCAACCATCTTGAGCGGTTTGCCCAGCTTCGCCTGCCCCAATGCCACATGGGGAACGAAGTAGGTTTCCTGGGTTTGCGCAATCGACCGGCCGAGCGCGGAATCCTCGGTCACGAAGAAGCTGTCATGCTTCTTCCACAAGGGCTCGAGATCGAGCAATTGCCGGACATGTCCACCGCCCGATGCGGCGAGACAGACGCGTAAGCGCTTCCCTCCCTCGGCCATGAATGCGGCGAACTCCCTTGATCGCTAACTTTTGATCGCCCCCGACCGTGCCGAAAGAGGACACCTTGCCTACAGCAATCCGGTTGCGAGTGTCGTTTGAACTCGGGAAACCTTTTCCCTTTAATCAAAGTTCGAGTGTGTTATTCGGTCCCGCGACCGAAGAGCCGCCCTCATGCAACAGTTCGATCATCGACATCGCGAGTAAGGAAGATCATGAAATCCGTAAAGGTGTTATTCGCGCTGAGCATCGTGCTGGCGGGCTGCGATTCCAGCGATGCGCCCAGCGGGCAGGTTGCTGCAACGCTCGACGGAGAGGAAATCACCGTCAGCCAGATCGGATCGGAACTGGCGGCACTCGGGATTCCGCAGCAAAGCCAGAACCCCGAACTTGCCAATCGGGTGCTCGATGCGGCGCTCAATCGCAAGATCCTCGCCAACGAAGCGCGCGAGCGCGGTCTGGACAAGACGCCCGCCGGCGCGCTGGCGATCCAGCGGGCTGAGGAAGCTGCGCTGGTCGACATGCTGCGCCGCGATCTGACGGCTCAGTCCCCGCGTCCCTCCGATGACGAAGCGCGGCGCTTCATCACCGAGAATCCCGCGATGTTTGCCGATCGCTTCGTCAGCGTGGTCGAACAGGTAGTGGTGCCGCAGATCACGCCGGCTGTGCTCCGGCAGATGCAGCCGATCGAGACGCTGGCAGGTATCCGCGCCCTGCTCGATCAGAACCGGATTCCTTACCAGACGACGATGGGCAGCGTCGATTCGCTGACCGTCGGCCCCGCGGTCGCGCGCCAGCTTGTCGGGCTCGGCGTCGGCGAAGTCTATGTCCTGCCGCAAGGCAACGGCGCGCGGATCAATGCCGTCGTCTCCCGCAAGGGCTATCCGATCCCCGACGACCGGGCCTTGGGGATCGCGCGCGAGATGCTGGCTCAGCAGCGGGCGAATGGCCAGGCACAGAGCGTCTTCAAGTCGATCATCGACGAGAAGAAACAGACCGTGCAGTATGCCGAGAACTTTTCGGCGCCCAAGCCTGCAGCCGCACCGAACCCCGGGGCCTCCCCCACCGCGGAACCGGGGCGCTGAGCGGCGGCTCCGCCCCCGCCCGCGTTCCTCATCCCGCCAATAATCGGAATGTCATGAAACCGGTTCGTATCGGCCTCCTTTGGCATTCGCTGAGGGCGGGCAATCTTGGTGTCGGCGCCCTGACCCTGGGCAACATGGCGATCATCCGCGAAGTCGCCGCCGACCTCGGCCGGGAGGTCGAGTTCGTCGTCCTCTCGATGCGCGAAAACTACACCGAATCGATCGCCCCCGGGGTGGAGCAGTTCGAGATCGACAGCCGCACGATGTTCTCGCCTTCGGGCTTCTGGGCCAAGGTCGGTACGCTCGACTGCGTCATCGATATCGGCGCGGGCGACAGCTTTGCCGATATCTACGGCGCCAAGCGCTTTGGCTTCATGTGGCTTTCAAAACAGCTCACCCTGTGGAACGGCGTGCCGCTGATCCTGGCTCCGCAGACGATCGGTCCCTTCCAAAGCCCGTGGGCGCGCCCATTGGCCGCATCGGTCATGAAGCGCGCTGTGGCGGTTGTCGCCCGGGATCGCCAGTCGCTTGCCGCGATCACGCAGGTCGCCCCGACGGCGAAGGCCCATCTTGCGGTCGATGTCGCGTTCAAGCTTCCTTTCGAGGATCGCTCCCACCTCCGCGGCCAGGGCGGCAAGCGCCGTATCGGCATCAATGCGTCCGGGCTGCTTTGCCGTCAGGCGGAGACGGGCGAGAACCGTTTCGGCCTCTCCTTCGACTACCTTGCGCTTCACCGGCGGTTGCTGGCCTATCTGTGCGCCCGGGACGATGTCGAAGTGCATCTCGTGACCCACGCGAACAGCGCGAGCGACAAGAGCGACGATGACGGTGCGTGGGCCGATCGCCTGCAGGGCGAATACCCGCAAGCGATAAGGGTGCCCGACTTCGCGAATCCAAGCGAGGCCAAAAGCTATATCTCCGGGCTCGATTTCCTGATCGCCGGCCGGATGCATGCCTGCATCGCGGCGTTTTCCTCGTGCACACCGGTGGTGCCGATTGCCTACAGTCGCAAGTTTTCCGGTCTGTTCGGATTGCTGGAATACCCATGGCTCACGCCGGTCGCCGGGATGAACGAGGACGAAGCCTTTGCTTTCGTAACGCGGGCGTTCGGGGAAGCGGAGGAGATGGAGCAGGCGGAACGCGCCGCACTTGGCAAGGTCGAGGAGATGCTCGACGGTTACCGCTCGGTTCTGCGGGCGCAGCTTGCCCGATGAACGATCAGCTTCTTTTCCCTTCTCCGGCTCTCGAGCGGGTCGAGAAGGGCAAGCTATGTTCCGGGTGCGGCCTGTGCGCCGGCATCGCACCCGGTGCAATCGTGATGACGAACGAGGAGCCGGGTTACGCGCGCCCGCGGCAATTGGCGCCGGTCACCCGCGCAATCGATCAGACGATTGCCGAAACCTGCCCCGGCCTAACTGTTTTCGGCTGGGATCGCATGATCGATGCGGCGCAAACGCACGAATCCTGGGGCCCCTATCTCGAATGCCTGACCGGTCATGCGATCGATCCGGCGGTTCGGCATGCCGGCTCGTCAGGCGGGATGATCTCGGCCCTCGCCATCCATGCACTGGAAAGCGGCCTTGCGGCTCAGGTCCTGCATGTCGTCGGCGACCGTGACTTTCCGACGGGGAATCGGACGGTGTTATCGCGGAACAGGGCGGAAGTGCTAGCGCGGGCGGGTTCGCGCTATGCACCCTCCTCGCCGCTGATCGATATAGACCGCTTGCTTGATGCAGGTACGCCGACGGTCTTCATCGGCAAACCCTGCGATGTTTCCGCGCTGCGGTCGCTCGCAGTTCGCGATCCGCGGGTGGACCAAGTCTTTCCGCTCAAACTGTCCTTTTTCTGTGGCGGGATCCCAAGCCATGCTGGCGCGGCGCGGATCGTCGAGGCGATGGGCCTTGTACCAAACGAGATCACTGATTTCCGCTATCGCGGGAACGGCTGGCCGGGTTTGACCGTCGCACGCGAACGGTCGGGTCGGACGGGCGAGATGCGCTATGAGGATAGCTGGGGCCGGTATCTTTCGAGCCAGGTCCAGTTCCGGTGCAAGATCTGTCCCGACCCGGTCGGCGGGGTGGCCGATATTGCCTGCGCCGATGCCTGGTATGGCGGGGAAAGCGGCTATCCGCAATTTGATGAAGCCGATGGTCGGAGCCTTGTCATGGTGCGCAGCGCAATCGGCCAGGCTTTCCTCGCCGAGGCGTTGCGTGCCGGCAAGGTCAGCACCGAGCCGCTTGCAATTGCCGAAGTGGACCTGATGCAGCCCGCACAGGCACGGCGCAAACGGCGGATCGCGGCACGGATGGCGGCATGGCGCGCGGCATTGCGCCCCGTTCCCGAAATGAAAGGTTTACTTGTTGCAACGGCAACCCGAAAAGAACGACCGCATCTGCTCCTGAAAGAGTTTCTCGGCACGATACGCCGTGTCTTACAGGGACGGATTT
Organism: Qipengyuania sp.; assembly: GCF_043423005.1. Taxonomy (GTDB): domain Bacteria; phylum Pseudomonadota; class Alphaproteobacteria; order Sphingomonadales; family Sphingomonadaceae; genus Qipengyuania. Next base: position 23,722 of record NZ_JBHWMI010000036.1, read on the forward strand.
GATAAACAGATGGATCGCCGTGTGGGTTGGCGAGTATTCCAGAGCCGGATCCTGCACACCATGCGGCCACAGGGAGATCGCTTATGGCGAAGGTAAATCGCAATATGCGCGCTGTCGCCGCCGTGGCAGGTGCAATGACAATCGCGGCTCTTGCGGGGAGCGCATCGGCACAAACCGTGGGCGAGGACTTCCTCGAATTCGGCGCCCAGGTGGACCTTCGGTACGATAGTAACGTCGTCAACGGCAATTCCGAGCGGGCGGAGGCGCGCGGTTATGACAAGACCGACCAGATCATCACCCCGTCGATAACCGCAACTATCAACAAGACCCTCGGCCGTCATGCCATCCGGGCCTCGGCTCTGGTTGGGTATGATTTCCACCTCCAGAACCCCCGCCTCGACAGCGAGCGTATCGCGGCCGATCTCGACGGCCTTCTGAACCTTTCGCTGTGCGAAGTGCGTCCGGGAGCCAGTTTTCAGCGCCGGCAGGCAGAAGCCGGTAACCGCGCACTCGTCCTCGATCCCACACTTGGAATCGACAACGTCCAGACCATCCAGGAATACAAGGTCGATGCATCCTGCGGGCGGCCCATCGGCCTCCGGGCGATCGGCGGCGTCAGCTGGCGAATGGGCGACAACTCCAGCGTACTGCGCCAGCTGGCCGATTACGACAGTTTCACCTATCATGGCGGGATCGGCTATCATCAGCCGTCCATCGGCACGCTCGACCTCTATGTGTCGAACGAAAGTACGGAATACGAAAACCGCCTGATCGGCGACGAACTCGATAGCTACGATGTCCGGCGTTATGGCGCGTCGTTCGAGCGAGATATCGGCGCCCGGTGGAACGCCAGGGTCGAGGCATTTTATGTCAATGTCGATTCGGCCGCGGTGATCGGTGACGATTTCAGCGGAGCCGGCTGGAACATCGCCTTGAACGGCACCTTTCCGCCGCGACTGCAAATCGGCCTTGAATTCGGGAAAGACGTGTTCCCGGTCCTGAACAACGATGCCCTTTACATGCGACAGACGCTGTATGGCGTGAGGGCGAACTATGCGCTGAACGAAAACTGGGACCTTGCCGCCGCCTACTCGCTGCGCGATCGCAACTATACCTACAGCCAGCTCTTGCCGCCCAGCACCGAGGGCAACTTGCTGGAAGATCAGTTCAACCTCGCGACAGTTTCGGCAACCTACAAGACGGCCAGTCCTCTCAGCTTCACGCTGTATGGTGGATACGAAAACCGCTCGGCCAACAACCCCTTGTTCGATTACGACGGGTTTTATGCCGGCTTAACGGTTAAGTATGTACTGCGGCGATAGGAACCATCGAATGATCAACGTAGCGTTTACTTCCCGTTCCGCCCTCCGCTGTCTCGGTGCGGTCGGCTTCGTGGCGATGTCGGTCTCGCCGGTTGCGGCGCAGACTTCGGCGTTCGAACAGGACGTGGCCCCTCCGGTAGAAGCTGCTCGCAATGACGCTTCTGCCGCGGACGCGTCGCAGCCCCCCCTCGCGGCAGGCTATATCCTCGGCCCCGGGGATATCATCGAGGTCTCGGTCGCCGGGCAGGAGGAGTACAAGTCGCGGGTCCAGGTCCAGGTGGACGGAACGGTCCAGCTTCCCTTCATTCGCGACGTGAAGGCGGAAGATCTGACGATTTCGCAGTTGCAGAACGAGGTGGCCCGCCAACTCAAGGCCGGAGGCTATTACAACGATCCGGTCGTGAACGTCATCGTCGCGGGCTATGCCAGCCGTTATGTCGTAGTCCTCGGGCAGGTGGGAACGCCTGGCCTGGTCCCGATCGATCGCAACTATCGCCTGTCGGAAATGATCGCCCGCGTCGGCGGGATCGCCGCAGACGGATCGGAGACGGTCACCCTCACCCGCGCCTCGGGCGAGAAGATCAATGTCACGCTCGAGGAAATGGCGACCGGCGGGACGGACCGCGATCCCTATGTCGCCCCCGGCGACAAGATCTTCGTCGACCGTGTTGCCGAAGGCTCGCAGGCGACCTTCTGCATCTATGGCGCCGTGAATGCGGCGGGCTGCTATCCGGTGAGCGACGAGATGTCGCTCCGCATGGCGCTTGCCCGGGCCGGTGGCCTCTCGGCGCTGGGATCGGAAAAGAAGATCACGGTCTTCCGCAACGGGCGCGACATCGGCAAGCTCGACCTCGCCCAGCCGGTTCTCGAAGGCGATGTCCTCAAGGTTGGCGAGCGGTTCTTCTGAGCCCGGTTTGCAAGTATAGGCGGCACACATGAGCATTACCCAGTTCTTCCGCATCCTGTGGGCCCGCCGCATGCTGATCGGGGCGACCACGGCGGTCGCGCTTTTCGCCACGCTGCTGGTCGCCTGGATCATGCCGCCGCGCTATGAGGCGACGTCGCGCGTGATGCTCGACATCGTCAAGCCCGATCCGGTTACCGGGCAGACGATCGCACCGCAATGGTCGCGCGCCTATGTCGGCACGCAATTGCAGATGGTGACCGATCCGCAGATCGCTGAACGGGTCGCGGTCAAGGCCGGGTGGGTCGATTCGCCCGAACTGGCGCAGGAGTACCGCGAAAGCGGCGCGGCCGGACGCATGGAATATCGCCGCTGGCTCGCCCAGCGGGTGATCGACAACACCACCGCCGCCATGGTCCCGGGGAGCAACATTCTCGAAATCACCTATGCCAGCACTTCGCCAGAGCCGGCGGCCAAGCTTGCGGATCTCGTGCGCGACGCCTTTGTCGAGGAATCGCTCGAAAACCGGCGGGCAGCGGCGCAGCGCAATGCCGAATGGTTCCAGACCCAGCTTGAAGAGGTCCAGGGTGCGCTGGCCGATGCGCAGCAGGCAAAAACGAATTTCGAGCGCGCCAACGGCGTCGTGCTGACAGACGATCTGATCGACACGGATACCACTCGCCTGCGGGCACTGGCAGGCTCCACTCCGGCGACCCAGACGCAGACCATGACGGGGGGCGGGGTCGCTCCTTCGGCGGGGCAATTGGCGCAAATCGATGCGGCAATCGCCGCGGCCTCTCGCACGCTCGGTCCCAACCACCCGAGCCTCGTCCAATTGCGTCAGCAACGCGCAGCCCTTGCCTCCTCCGTCGCGCGCGAGTCGGCATCGCAACCCCGGTTCGTGACCAGCGGACCGACCTTGGAATCGCTTTATAACGAGCAACAGGCCCGGGTGCTGCAGAAGGCCGGCGCCGCCAACGAGGCGCGGCGGCTTGCCACCGACGTCATCGTCCTTCGCGAACGGTATCAGGAAACTGCGGCCCGCGCTGCACAGCTGGAACAGGAAGCGCAGTCGAACGAAAGCGGGCTTACCCTTCTCAACGACGCCGTGGTGCCGCAGGCACGCACTTTTCCGAACTATCCGTTCCTGATGATCGTCTCGCTGGCTGCGGGACTTGGCATCGGGGTGCTGGCATCGCTGTTGCTCGAGCTGTTCAAACGGCGGGTTCGTGGGGTCGAGGAATTGCAGTTGATCGATGCGCCAGTCCTTGGCGCGATGCACGAAGCGGCGGACACCAATCAGAAGACGGGTCGTCCCTTCGCACGGCTACGGGGGGAACAATTCGCAACATGAACACGCTCGCCACATCGCCAGAGGGTGACTGGTCACCCGCACAGGACCCGGAACCGTCCTTCTCGCCCGCCAGTGCGGAGGCGCAGGAACAGGGCGGCGACTATGCCTTCTCCGACAAGCTGGTTCTCCTTTCGGGACGCGGTTCGCTGGAGGCGGAAACGATTTCGTTGCTGCTGTCCGAGCTGCTCTCACAGCATGTCCAGAACGCCAAGCGCGGCATTACCTTCTGCAGCCCGTCCAAAGATACCGGCTGCACTTACATTGCGGCCAATATCGCGGTTGCCATGGCGATGTCGGGCGTCCGCACAATTCTCGTCGATGCAAACCTGCGCGATCCAGCGATCGATCGGTATATCACCCCCCCGGCCCCGGCGATCGGGCTTCTTCAGTGTCTGAACGAAGACGAGATGCCGCTGGCGGAGGCGATCCATCACGAAGTTCTGCCCAATCTTTCGGTCCTGTATGCGGGCGGCACGTCGAGCGAGGCCGGCCTGCTGGCCTCGACCCGCGCCGGCGAAGTGTTCGGAGAATGCCTGCGCGATTACGCCTGCGTCATCGTCGACACGGCCCCTGCCAATCGCAGTTCCGATGCGATGCGGGTCGCCAATATACTGCGCTATGCGCTCATCATCGCGCGCAAGGACAAGTCCTACGTCAATGACATCAAGAAGCTTGCTTCCGATATTCGCCAGAACAAGGGCGAAATCCTCGGGACCTTCCTGAATGCCTACTGAGGCGATCCTTCCCGGGTCGCCGTCCCAATCGAGCGCGCCGCAACGCAGCAATGTGTCGCGCGTCATGGCGAACTGGCCGCTCGCACTGGTCTGTCTCGCCTTTGCAATCCCGACGATCATCCGATTGGCGGAAAATTCGTGGACGCTGGAGATCGGCGCCCACGGACCGATCGTGCTGGCGACAGGGTTCTGGCTGCTTTCCCGGTGTGACTGGTCGCGCAGCCCGCTCGACGTTGCCAGGAACGGCGCGCCGCTTGCCTGGGCTGGAATCGCGGCCTCGCTCGCGCTTTATGTGTTCGGGCGGGCCTACGACTTCCTCATGCTGGAGACGGCCGGGCTGTACTTCGCGCTGATCGGCGTTCTGGTGCTGACCGTCGGCCCTCGCGCGGTTCTGCGCAACGCCTTCCCGTTGTTCTACCTTGCGTTCCTGATCCCCCCGCCCGGCTGGGTCATCGATCTCGTCACCGCGCCGCTGCAGCATTTCATTTCCTACGCCGCGACCGAAGTCATGCGGGCACTCGATTACCCCGTGTCGCGCAGCGGCGTCGCGATCGAGGTCGCGCAATATCGCCTGCTGGTGGAACAGGCCTGTTCGGGAATGAACTCGATCGTCGGGCTAACCGCGGTCACCCTCTTCTACATCTATCTCCTTCATGGATCGAGCTGGCGCTATGCGCTGCTGCTCATCGCACTGATCCTGCCGATTGCGGTCTTCGTAAACTTCCTGCGGGTGATGACGTTGATTCTGGTCACCTATCACTATGGCGACGGCGTGGCGCAGGGGGTGTTTCACAATACCGCAGGCGTCGCCTTGTTCGCAGTGGCCCTGGCGATGATGTTCGCGGTCGATGCCGGGCTGCGCAAGCTGTTGGGGCACCGCATCCGATGAGCGCGATCGATCGGCGAACGGTGATGCTGGGCGGCGCTTTCGCCGCGGCATTCGGGCTCGGCACCTGGCTGACTCCGCGTCTGGAACTGCGTTACCTCGAAGGGGGGGATCTCGGCCCGGTCATTCCCGAACGGTTTGGCGCGTGGGTGTCGGAATTCGATCCCAACCTGATCGTTCCTCCCAGCGAAGGCAGCCTGACCGACCGGTTGTATGACGATCTCGTCACCCGCCGTTATCGCAATACGCAGACAGGCGAGCAGGTGATGTTCCTGGCGGCCTATGGCGCATCGCAGACCGACGATCTGCAGCTTCACCGGCCCGAGGCATGCTACCCCGCGGTCGGTATGCAGATCGCCTCGCGCAAGCCGGTCACGCTGGCGCTTGCCGGGCGCAAGATACCTGCGGTCGAACTGACGGCGACGGCCCCGGGCCGGGTCGAGGATATCGTCTACTGGAGCCGGATGGGCGACAGTTTCCCGCGGACGGCCGATGAGCAGAGGAGCGAGAAGCTGGCCGAGGCCTTCAAGGGTAACATTCCCGACGGTATCCTCGTTCGCGCTTCCCATGTCCGACCGGAAGGCGCCCCGCCCACCGCCGACCTTGCCGGCTTCCTTGGCGAACTTGTCGCCGCCATCGGGCCGAACGATCGCCTGCCCCTGCTGGGCAAAGGCACGGCATAGGCTTTTGCCTTCCTGATCAGCCATGTTTGATGGGCTATTAAGCTTGCGGACCTCTCCTGCACCTCGAACGTTGGATCTTCGAACCAACAACTGACGAGGAGTACCCGATGAAATTGCCGCACAAGGCCCATGTCGCGATCGTCGACGGCGAGAATTTCACCCTGATGCGCAATGCGGGTCAGCCGTTCGAACCCAAGCTGGAGGGTGCACAGCGCCCCGATCTGGAAACGACCAACTACAGCGCCGGGATCAAGAATCAGGACGACGAGAGCCAGCGAAGCGGCAGTACCGATCTGGAAGAACTGGCGCACGGGGCCGCAGCGGCTGAATGGCTCAATGCCAAGGTCATTGCGAACGAGATCGACGATTTGCTGGTGATCGCCGATCCCAAGACGCTGGGCGAGATGCGGCGGCATTATCATGGCGAGCTGGAAAAGCGCCTTGTCGGCGAAATCGCCAAGACCATGACGGGTGAGCCGACCGCCCGGATCGAAAAGGCAATCGCAGCCGCCTGATCGCGGCACGCACTTTGCCGGTCCCCCTGGCGAGAGTGCAACGCGGCGGCGGCACGCTTGATCGTCGCCGCGCTTGCACCCGTACCGATTGCGCTGTTAAGTTCCCGATAACCATGCGGGGTCTAGACGGGCGGGTATGCAGATAAGGGCGATCGGACGATGGATGGCAGCGGGGGTACTGGCCTTGGCCACTCCGCTAGCGGCGCAAACTCAGGCTTCCGGGGCAGACTATCGGGCGCAGTTCGATACCACGCTGGGCACCGAAGTACGCCAGCCCCAGACCTTCGATGCTGTCTATCAGAACGCCTTCGAACAACGCATTGCTGAGCTTGCCGAAGGAACGCGCGGACGCATCGGGGTCGCGGCGATGGACCTGTCGACCGGCCAGCGCATCAGCGTGTTGGGGGACCAGCGTTTCCCGATGGCGAGCACCAGCAAGATCGCGGTGGCGGCGACCTTTCTCGAGGGGGTCGAAAAAGGGCGCTGGTCGCTGACCAGCAAGTTCCCGCTCCTCCTGCCGAGCCGGTCCGCGCGGTTTTCGACCAAGGTCGCTCCGGTCTACGAGGGCGAGCGTATGGCGGCGATCGATCTCATCGAGATCATGATCACCCGTTCGAGCAATCCTGCCACCGATGCCCTTCTGCGCGTCGTCGGCGGGCCCAAGGAGGTCAACGCCTGGATGCGGCGGCAAGGCATTCGCGAGTTCAGCATCGACCGCGACATTGCGACGCTCGTCCGTGACGATGGCCAGTATAATCCTGCGAACCATATCGATCCGCGGGATAGCGCGACTCCAAACGCGATGCTCACGCTCCTTACCGGGCTTTACCAGGGCAAGCACCTTTCCGCCGAATCGCGGCGAGTCCTGCTCGGAGCGATGAGCCGGACACGGACGGGCAAGCGCCGTATCCCGGCGTTGATGCCGGCCGGTGTGCGGGTGTCGCACAAGACCGGCTCGCTCAACAACACGTCGAGCGACGTCGGAATTCTCGAACTGCCGGATGGACGTGCCATTGCCGTTGCGATCTACGTCACCGGTCAGGGGACGCGTCTCGACCGAGAAGCGAAGATCGCTCAGCTCGCGCGCGCTATCCACGATGGGTATGCAGCGCAAAGGGCCCGGGTGCTGACCGGCGCCAATTATGGCGGACAGTAGAGCGGAACCCGACGAGCTATCTCACGGACAAAAGAAAAGGGCAGCGCCGCGAGGCACTGCCCTTTCCTGTTCGAGCTGAAGAGCCCGAAGCGTCGACCGATTAGTCAGCCTGGGCTTCGGTGGTCGTCTCGTCCTGCACGTCGGCTTCGACTTCCGCGGCAGCGGCATCGACTTCGCCGGCAACTTCGTTGGTGGTTTCGGCGGTTTCGGCGGCGACTGCGTCACCGGCCTGCTCGATTTCCGAACCAGCGGCTTCGAGATTGGCTTCGGTGTCGTTGGCGGCGCTTTCCGCGGTGGTGGCGGCAGCGTCCTGGGTCTCTTCCGAGCAAGCGGCAAGCGACAGGGCAGCGGCCGAAGCAGCGGCGATAAGAGCGATCTTACGCATAAGAACTGGTCCTTTGGATTAATTACTGCAACCGGCGGCCCGTAGGTCACCGCGAGAAAGCCGTGTCGGCCCTCACCCAAGCCAAATAGTGGCGGCATTGTGGCAACGCAAGAGCTTTCGCCACAATTTGCCATAATCGTGACGTGTTTTCGCCCCAATCCCGTTTTCGCCTCGACGTTTGCCGCTCCCCACGAATGGCACTCGCTGCTAAGGCGCGCGCATGCCGGAGAAGAACCACCTCTATCTTGTCGACGGGTCCGCCTACATCTTTCGCGCCTACCACCGTTTGCCGCCGCTGACGGATCCGGAAGGCACCCCGGTCGGGGCTGTCTACGGCTATACGACGATGCTGTGGAAACTGGCCGAGGATCTCGACAAGGCGGATGGCCCGACTCATCTGGCGGTCATTCTCGACAAGGGGTCGACAAGCTTTCGCAACGCGCTGTTCGAACAGTACAAGGCCAACAGGCCCGAACCGCCCGCCGACCTCGTCCCCCAGTTCCCCCTCATCCGCGATGCCACCCGGGCCTTCAGCCTGCCTTGCATCGAGGAGGACGACCTCGAGGCCGACGATCTCATCGCCAGCTACGCGCGCGAGGCAACGCGGCAGGGCTGGGACGTCACCATCGTCTCGTCCGACAAGGACCTGATGCAGCTTGTCGGGCGCTGCGCGGAAGGCGGCGGCTGCATCGACATGCTCGACACGATGAAGAACCAGCGGATCGACATCCCCGAAGTGGTCGAGAAGTTCGGGGTCGAGCCCGATCTTGTCGGCGACGTGCTCGCGCTGATGGGGGACAGTGTCGACAACGTGCCTGGCATCTACGGCATCGGGCCCAAGACGGCGAGCAAGCTCATCCAGGATCACGGCTCGCTCGCCGCGGCACTCGACGCGGCGGAGGCGATGAAGCCGTCGAAACTGCGTGATCGCTTGATCGAAGGCCGCGCCATGGCCGAACTCAGCCGCGAACTGGTTCAGTTGAAAGAGGACTGCGCGCTGCCCGTGCCGCTGGAAGACATGAGGCTGGACGGGGTGCCGCCCGCCCCGCTGGCGGCGTTTCTCGAAAAACACGGCTTCACCAGCCTGGTGAGACGCCTCGAAGCCGGCACGGGCAGTCCGGGGCGCAGGACGGACCTTAATCCGGCCAAGGTCGCCACCCCCGGTGAGGGTGACGCCAGCCCCGCGCCCAATCCTGCCGCCGACATGCCGGCGGTCGATCGTTCCGCCTATGAATGCGTTCAGTCGCTTGACCGGCTGGACCACTGGATCGCGCGCGCCTTTTCCGCCCGGCTTGTCGCGGTGGATACCGAGACGAGCGAGCTCGATTGCATGCGGTGCGATCTGGTCGGCGTCAGCCTCGCGCTGGGACCGAACGATGCCTGCTATATCCCCCTTGCCCATGGCGGGGGCGACATGTTCGCCCAGCGCCCCGAACAGATCCCGATCGAGGCCGCTCTTGCGGCGCTCAAACCGATGCTGGAGGCGGACAGCGTCATCAAGGTGTTTCACAACGGCAAGTACGATCTCAACGTGCTTGAACGCAACGGGATCGAAGTGACACCGGTCGAGGATACGATGCTGGCAAGCTTCGCCCTGGATGCCGGGCGCAGCGAGCAGGGGATCGGCGGCGGCCACGGGATGGACGAGCTTGCCGAACGCCATCTTGGTCACAAGTGCCTCGCGTACAAGGATGTCTGCGGCAGCGGCAAGAAGGCGATCGCCTTCGGCGAGGTTCCGCTGGACAAGGCAACCGAATATGCCGCCGAGGATGCCGATGTTACCTGGCGGCTTTATCGCCTTCTCAAGCCGCGCCTGGCGCAGGAAGGCGGCTCGCGCGTCTACGAGCGGGTCGATCGGCCGATCATCCCCGTCGTGGCCGACATGGAACGCCGCGGCATCAAGGTCGACCGGGCGCATCTTGCCCGCCTGTCCGATGAATTTGCCGGGGAAACCGCGCGACTCGAAGGCGAGATCCACTCCCTTGCAGGACAGGCCTTCACCATCGGCAGTCCGAAACAGCTGGGCGACATCCTGTTCGACAAGCTTGGCCATGCCGGCGGAAAGAAGGGCAAGAGCGGGCAATATTCGACCGACCAGTCGGTTCTCGAGCGGTTGGCGGCAGGCGGCGCACCGATTGCGCACAAGGTGCTGGAATGGCGCCACATAGCCAAGCTCAAGTCGACCTATACCGATGCCCTGCAGGATGCGATCAATGCGCGGACGGGGCGGGTGCACACCAACTACAGCCTCGTCGGCGCGCAAACCGGGCGCTTGTCCTCGAACGATCCCAATCTGCAGAACATTCCGATCCGGACCCCGATCGGCCGGCAGATCCGCGAAGCCTTCGTGGCCGAGGACGGCAACGTCCTCCTTGCCGCCGACTATTCCCAGATCGAATTGCGGCTGGCGGCACACATGGCGGATGTCGGGCCGCTGAAGGACGCCTTTGCCAAGGGCGAAGACATTCACGCGCGCACCGCCCGCGAAATGTTCGGCGAAGTCACCCGCGATACCCGGGCGCAGGCCAAGACGATCAATTTCGCCATCCTCTATGGCATTTCGCGGTGGGGCCTCGCCGGTCGGCTGGAGATCGAGGCGGACGAGGCCCAGGCGATGATCGACACCTATTTCCAGCGCTTTCCCGGCATCCAGCGCTATATCACCGACACCCTCGAAAGCGTGCGCGAGCGCGGCTATTCCGAGACGCTGTTCGGGCGCAAGACCTGGTTTCCGCGGATCAACTCCAAGAACCCGAACGAGCGCGCAGGGTCCGAACGCGCGGCGATCAATGCCCCGATCCAGGGCACCAGCGCCGATATCATCAAGCGGGCGATGGCACGGATACCGCAGGCGCTGGCAGTGGCGGGGCTGCCCCGGGTGAGGATGCTGCTTCAGGTCCACGACGAACTTGTGTTCGAACTGCCCGAGGCTGATGTCGCTCAGGCAAGCGAGGTGATCCGCGAGGTCATGGCGCAGGCCGCCGGGCCGGCGGTGACCTTGTCGGTGCCGCTCGGGGTCGATATCGGCCACGGCAACAGCTGGGATGCCGCGCATTGACAGCGCCCTCTTCGCTGACCCGGCTGGGCCGACGGTGGCCCAATGTCGTGATCCTGATGACGATCAGCGCGATGATGTTCGCGCTGATCTTCCTTGTGTGGCAGACTCTGGAGGCGGAACGCGCAGAGCGCGAGCAGAGCCGCCAGACCGCCTCGATCCTAGGCGAACTGCGCAACGTTCACATGGCCACCCTCAACGCTGAAACCGGGCAGCGGGGATTTTTCCTGACCCTCGACCGGCGGTATCTCGAACCGTATCGGCTCGGCCGCGAACAGCTTTACCCGGCACTTGGCAGGCTGGAGGCCCTGATGGCTGGGCAAAGCACTGCGCGACAGGCGGAACTGCTCGATCAGATCGACGCGCTCAGCCGGGCAAAGTTCGCGGAGATGAGCCAGTCGGTCGAACTTATCGAACAGAACCGTTTGATGGACGCCCGGCGTGCGGTGCTGACCGACGAAGGGCACGAAGTGATGGAACGCCTGCGGCGCTCGATTCGCGAAATGGAAAGCATCGAACAGCAACTGCTGCGCCAGCAGAACCTTGCTACAACCAGAGTCGAGGCCCGCATCCTGCCGTTGCTGGCGATGCTGATCCTCTTGCTTCTGTTCGCGATCGTCTTCGGTGCCCGGCTGGTTTCGCGCGCGGCGCGGGCGGAAGCCGAAGCTGCGCAGGCCTCGCTGGTGGTCGAGGCGCGGGACCGTGCCGATCTCCTTGCGCGCGAGCTTAATCACCGGGTCAAGAACCTTTTCGCGGTGATCCTCGCGATCGTCCAGATGAGCGCGCGCGACCGTCCCGAAGCCAGGGAGGTGACGGAAAGCATCGCCAGGCGGATTCGCGCGCTCCTCACCGCGCACGAAGTCAGCCAGGGCGAGCTCGACCGGCCTGTCGCATCGCTGAGTGCATTGGTAGAGACGACGTTGGCGCCTTATCGGTCGTCCGCCAAGACCGCGCATATCGCCGGACCGCCGGTCACCCTGCCAGCCAAGGCCGTGACCCCGCTCGGGCTCGTATTGCACGAATTGACGACCAATGCGGTCAAGTACGGCGCATGGGCAAAGGAGGGCGAGATCGCGATTTCCTGGGACGTGAACGAAAGCGGCGGGATCCGCTTCGTCTGGCGCGAACACGTGGCGTTACCAGCGGGCGAAGGCGGTGCCGGCCCCGCCACGACCGGTTTTGGCAGCCAGCTGATGACCAGCGCGGCGCGCCAGCTGTCCGGTTCGGTCGAACGGCGCTTCCTCGATGACGGGATCGAGGTCGTGATCGAATTCCCGCACGAGGCGGCCGCATGATTCCCGAACGCCTGCGATACGAAAATTGGCCGGTAAGTTACGAGGGCGCGATCGATTCGCTGATCGTCCTGGGCATCGCCATCGCGATAGCCCTGGTGTTTCACTGGATCGTCATGGCGGTAATGGCACGCGCTGTACGGGTGTCGAGCACGCTGCTCGACGATGTGGTGCTGCGCAAGGTTCGGACCCCGCTGCGCATGGCGATGATCGTCTTCGCGGTCTCGATCGCGGCGGAAAACGGGGCGCTTGTCGGCGAGGGGTGGGACATCCTTGCCACCGTCCTGACCCCCGCCGTCATTGGCTGGCTGCTGTTCGCGATCGTCAAGGGCATTGCTGCCGGCTACGAAGAGCAGGCGGCTCTGGCCGACGATCAGGTCGCGCTACGGTCCCATCGCACCCGCATCGCGATCCTTTCGCGTACCGCCCGGGCGGCGATCGTCCTGATCACGGTCGCCCTGATCCTGTTCGGCATTCCCGGCGTTCGCGACGTCGGGACGACGATGCTCGCCTCGGCAGGTCTTGCCGCCCTCGCGGTCGGTGCGGCGGCGCAGCCGGCATTGAAATCGCTGATCGCCGGATTGCAGATGGCGCTGACCCAACCGCTGCGGATCGGCGATCTGGTCAAGATCGACGGGCAATCCGGGCGGGTCGAGGAAATCCGCATGAGCTTTGTCACCGTACGCACCTGGGACGAGCGGGTGCTGGTGGTTCCCACGGCGCGATTCCTCGAAAATACGTTCGAAAATTGGTCCCGCATCAGCGAACGGCTGACCGGCCCCGTGATGCTGCATCTGGATCCCGCGACGCAGGTCGCCCCGATCCGCGAAGAGTTCGAACGGTTCGTCAAGGCTCACCCGCTCTGGGACGGGCGCAACCTCGAACTGGTGATGAGCGATGCCCATCCCGAGAGCATCGAACTGCGACTATCGATGAGCTCGGCTACTATCGGCAGCCTGTTCTCGCTCCGCTGCGCGGTGCGCGAGCACATGCTTGAATGGCTCGGACAGAACCAGCCGGATGCCCTGATCCGCCATCGCCTTAGCGTCGAGGCGGCGAACCGGAGGGCCGCCGGGGACTAGGCATCGAGCCCCGACCGGCGTCACCATCCGGTCGGTCAGCCGTGCTTCTTCTCGCGGGTCGATTGCAGCATCTCTTCCGAAAGGAAGCCGATCGGCTGAACCTCGGCAGCGCGTTTCTTCAGTTCGCCGCGCATTTTCTTGTATTCCTCTTCCATCTGCGGCGTCACCGTCGCCCGGCTATCGTCGAGCGCCTTGGCGAAGTCTTCCATCGCCACGGATTGCACATCGCCGCCGGCCCGTTGCAGGGCATTGAGGCCGGCCCGGCGGACCAGATCCTCAAGATCCGCGCCGGTAAAGCGTTCGGTCTTGTCCGCGATCCCGCCGAGCTCGACATCGCCATCGAGCGGCATCTGCGCGGTGTGGATGCCGAGGATCTGCTCGCGCCCCGACTTGTCCGGGGTCCCGACATAGACCAGTTCGTCGAACCTGCCCGGACGCAAGAGCGCCGGATCGACCAGCGTCGGGCGGTTGGTGGCGCCGATCACGACCACCGATTGCAGTTCCTCGAGCCCGTCCATTTCGGCAAGAATGGTATTGACCACCCGTCCCGTCACCTGCGGTTCGCCCTGACCACTGCCCCGCGCCGGGACCAGGCTGTCGATCTCGTCGATGAAGACGACGCACGGCGCCACGGCACGCGCGCGCTTGAACAGGCGGGCGATCTGCTGCTCGCTTTCGCCATACCATTTGGAAAGCAGGTCGCTAGACTTCATCGAGATGAAATTCGCCTCGGCCTCCTTGGCGACAGCCTTGGCCAAAAGCGTCTTGCCGGTGCCCGGGGGTCCGAAAAGGAGGAAACCCTGCGCCGGTCGAATCCCGAGGCGGCGGAAGGCCTCGGGGTTTTTCATCGGCAGTTCGATGCCCTCCTTGAGCTTGGCAATCGCATCGCCGACCCCGCCGATATCGTCCCAGCCGACATTGGGAACCTGCACCATGACTTCGCGCATGGCGGAGGGCTGGACGCGCTTGAGCGCCGAGAGGAAATCCTCGCGCGCGACATAGAGGTCGTCGAGCACTTCGGTGGGAATGGTGCGCTCGTCGAGATCGATGCGCGGCATGATCCGGCGCACCGCGTCGATGGCAGCTTCCCGGGCCAGCGCCGCGATATCTGCCCCGACGAAGCCGTAGGTCGCCTTGGCCAGTTCTCCCAGATCGACCCGGTCGCCCAGCGGCATACCGCGGGTGTGGATGCCAAGGATTTCGCGCCGCCCCATTTCATCGGGCACGCCGATCACGATTTCGCGGTCGAAGCGGCCCGGTCGGCGAAGTGCCTCGTCGATTGCATCGGGGCGGTTGGTCGCCGCGATCACCACCAGATTAGCGCGCGCTTCGAGCCCGTCCATCAAGGTGAGAAGCTGTGCGACGAGGCGCTTCTCCGCCTCGCCTGGCACCCGGTCGCGCTTGGGTGCAATCGAATCGATCTCGTCGATGAATATGATTGCGGGCGAGGACTTGGCGGCATCCTCGAAGACCTGGCGCAGTGCCTTTTCACTTTCGCCGTAGCCCGAGCCCATGATTTCCGGCCCGTTGATGGCAAAAAAGCTCGCGTCGCTCTCGTTAGCGACCGCCTGCGCAAGACGGGTCTTTCCGGTGCCTGGCGGCCCGTGGAGCAGCACGCCGCGGGGCGGATCGACGCCGAGGCGGGTGAACAGTTCAGGATAGCGCAGAGGCAACTCGACCATCTCGCGAAGTTGCTGGATGGTATCGCCCATCCCGCCGACATCGTCGTAATTGACGACTGCCCGCGCATCGCGCGGCGCTTCGAATTCGGCCCGCAGTTCGACCTCGGTGTTCTCGTCGATATGAACGATGCCCTTGGGCGAGGTTGAGACGACGCTGAGGCGAATCTGGGTCAGTGCATAGGCGGGGGAATTGAACATCCGGCGGACTTCGGGCGGCATGTTCTGGACTGGTTGCTGCCCGGTCGTCGCGACCAGGTCCCCCGCCATCAGCGGCTTGCGGAAGAAGTTGCGTTTCAGTGCCTGGCTCGGCCCCTGCAGGCGCATGTCGCGGTTCGCCGGGGCGAACACCACCCGAATAGCCGGTCGCGATTCAGCCGCCGCCACCTTGACGTGCTCGCCCGAGCCGACTTCGGCATTCCCGCGCTGCAACCCGTCAAGCCGGATGACCGACAGCGACTGGTCTTCATCATAGGCGGACATGGCAATGGCGACGGTATCGCGCTTGCCGGTGATCTGGACGATGTCCCCTTCGGTGATGCCGAGCGCCTGGAACGCCGACCGCGGCATGCGAACGATGCCTTGCCCGCTTTCCTCCTGCCGGGCGGCCGCCACCTGCAGTCTTACTACCGTATCTTCCACTGCCGCCGCCGCATCCGCATCCGCCATCGGGCAAACCTCCATCGTCCTAAGCTTGTCGCGCCACCACATGGGACGGGCCACATGGTGTTGCAATGAGCGAGAGGCGGGCGCGGGTCCGCGAAATGTTGCGGAGTGCCCGTGCGAAGACAAAGAAAAAGCCCGGCTGAACGAGCCAGCCGGGCATGGAAGTCTTGGGAGAGGATGCCTGAAAGGCCCGTCCTATGTGCATCGCAGCAAAAAATTGTGCAAGTGCGAAAGTGTCAATGCCGTTGAGTTTTTTGCAACCAACCGGGCGCCGGGTTAAACCGCAGGGGTGACAACGCATTGTGTCGCCCTTAGAGCCGACTTTCCACGGAGGTCAGATGAACAAGCTCTTCCCCAACGCCGAAGCCGCTCTCGACGGTTTGCTCCACGATGGGATGCTGATCGCCAGCGGGGGTTTCGGTTTGTGCGGGATTCCCGAACGACTGCTAGGGGCCATTCGCGACAGCGGCGTGAGCGGTCTGACATTCGCCAGCAACAATGCCGGTATCGACAACGAAGGAATCGGGATGCTGCTGCGGACGCGGCAGGTGAAAAAGATGATTTCGTCCTATGTCGGCGAGAACAAGGAATTCGAACGGCAATTCCTGTCCGGCGAACTCGAAGTGGAGTTTTGCCCGCAGGGCACGCTGGCCGAACGGATGCGCGCCGGCGGCGCGGGCATCCCGGGTTTCTATACCCGGACCGGCGTCGGCACGCAGGTGGCCGAAGGCAAGGAGGTTCGCCGCTTCACCACCCGGGACGGTGAGGATGCGGACTACATTCTGGAGCACGGAATCCTCGCCGATCTCGCCATCGTCAAGGCGTGGAAAGCGGACGAGACCGGCAACCTCGTCTTTCGCAAGACCGCCCGCAACTTCAATCAGCCGGCGGCGACCTGCGGCAAGGTCTGCGTGGTCGAGGTCGAGGAAGTGGTCCCCGCCGGCAGCCTCGATCCCGATTGCATTCATCTGCCTGGCGTCTACGTCCAGCGCATGATCGTGGGCGCCCCTTACGACAAGAAGATCGAGTTCGTGACCACACGCAAGCGGGAGATCGCATGATGTGGATAAGGGCAGCATCCTCTACGGCGTTGGCCGTTCTGCTCGCCGGCTGCGCCACCGCGCCGGCACAGGATGCGCCGTCGCCTGCACCGGCGCCGCTCACCGCCGATAGTCCGGCGCCCGACACCATGCGCTGGCTCTACGGTTCCGGGGAGGCAGCAGGCGTCTCGATCCAGGCCATGCGCCAATTGGCCGATTACGCGGTCACGCAATCGCGGCTGCGCAATATCCCGCAGTCGGTCCCCATGGGCATCGAGGGCACCATCCGGAGCGAAAGCTGTATCGATGGCAACCGGATCAAGCCGCTCGCGGTGGTGTTCGACGTGGACGAGACGATTGTTCTTAATGCCGGCTACGAAGCGTGGCTGGCACAGGGCAACACCTATTCGTCGGAAAGCTGGCAGCGATGGGAAGAACGCGGCGGTCCCCTGGCCCGTCCGGTGCCGGGCGCGGTGACCGCACTTCGCCGGCTGCGCGATGCGGGTATCACGCCGGTCTTCAACACCAATCGTCAGCATTCGCCCGAAGGCGCGCGACAGGCCATCGAGACAGCCGGGCTCGGTAAGGCGGTCCATCGCGAAACCCTCTTTCTGCGCGGGGACGATGGGAACGAGGGCAGCGGCAAGGACGGTCGGCGCGCAGCAATCGCTTCGCGCTATTGCATCATCGCGCTGGCGGGCGACAACCTCGGTGATTTCGCCGATCTGTTCAATGCCCCCGCCCTCTCGCCGCAGGAGCGCCGCGAACTGGCAGCCCGCGGGGAATATGCGCAACTGTGGGGTGCCGGGTGGTTCGCGCTCCCCAATCCCGCCTATGGCGATTCCCTGAAAGGCACGATCCGCGAGGTATTCGGCAGGGATGCCGACTGGTCGCCGCAGCCCGGTGACGCCCCGCCGATCGCGAACGAAGGCAGCAAATGACCGACACAAATGAGGCGATCGGCTGGGATCGTGACCAGATGGCGGCCCGTGCGGCGCGCGAACTGCAGGATGGCTTCTACGTCAATCTCGGTATCGGCATTCCGACGCTGGTCGCCAACCACATTCCGCCCGGCATGCAGGTGACCTTGCAGAGCGAGAACGGAATGCTGGGGATCGGCCCCTTCCCGTTCGAAGGCGAGGAGGATACCGATCTCATCAACGCCGGCAAGCAGACGATCAGCGAACTGCCGCACAGCGCCTATTTCGACAGTGCCCAGAGCTTTGCCATGATCCGCGGCGGGCATATCGACCTGACCGTGCTCGGCGCGATGGAGGTGGCCGAAAACGGCGACATCGCGAACTGGATGATCCCCGGCAAGATGATCAAGGGCATGGGCGGGGCGATGGACCTCGTCGCCGGGGTCAAAAAGATCATCGTGGTCATGGACCATACGGCCAAGGACGGCAGCCCCAAGTTCATCCCGTCCTGCACCTTGCCGCTGACAGGCAAGAACGTAGTCGACATGATCGTCACCAATCTCGCCGTCTTCCAGCGGGCCGATCACGACAGTCCCTTCCGCCTCATCGAGCTTGCCCCGGGTATCAGCGCCGAAGACGTCGCCCGCAGCACGACGGCCCATTACGAGGTCGCGCTGGGCTGACACGCATATGGCCGATTGGCTGGACAGACCTCGCAATGCGAATGCGCCGCTGGCCGGCCTCCGGGTCCTCGAACTGGCGCGCGTGCTGGCAGGGCCATGGGCCGGTCAGATCCTCGCCGATCTTGGCGCCGACGTCATCAAGGTCGAAAGTCCTGAAGGAGACGGCACCCGCCAATGGGGCCCCCCGTGGATCGAACGCGAGGACGGCGAACGCTCAGCCGCGTATTACCACGCCGCCAATCGGGGCAAGCGTTCGACCATCGCCGACTTTCGCGATGCTAGCGATCTGGCACGGGTAAAGAGGTTGGCCGCCTCGGCCGATGTGCTGATCGAGAATTTCAAGACCGGGGCACTCGGCAAGTTCGGCCTCGATTTCGCAGCCTTGTCATCGGCCAACCCGCGCCTCGTCTATTGTTCGATCACCGGCTTCGGCCACACCGGTCCGCGCGCGGGCGAGGCAGGGTACGACTTCGTCATCCAAGGCATGAGCGGGTTCATGGCCCTGACCGGTGAGCCGCAGGGCCAGCCGATGAAGATGGGTATCTCCATCTCGGACCTCACCTGCGGCCTCTACGCCGTGATCGGCATCCAGGCGACGCTGGCCATGCGAGAGCGGACCGGGCGGGGACAGCATGTCGACATGGCACTGCTCGATTGCTCGGTCGGCCTTCTGGCCAGCCAGGCACTGCATTACCTGACGACCGGCAGCAACCCGCCGCGCATGGGCAACGAGCACGCCCAGGTGAGCGCCTATGGCGTGTTCCCGGTGAAGGACGGGCAGGTGGTCCTCGCCCCGGCCAACGACGGACTGTTCCGTCGCCTGCTGGTGGTGCTCGGCCGAGGCGACCTGATCGCCGATTTGCGCTTCGCAACCAACGCGGACCGCCTCGCCAACCGGGCGGCACTCGATGCCATCATCGCTGACGAGACAGCCCGCTGGGTGAAAGAGGACTTGCTGGCGAAATGCGCGGCGGCGGGGATCCCCGCCGGTCCGATCTATGCACTCGACCAGGTGTTCGCCGAACCCCAGGTGCAGGCCCGGGGGATGCAAATCGATTTGGACGGCATCCCCGGCGTTCGTAGCCCGTTCCTCTTTTCGGAAGCCGAACTTGCGCTCGACCGCGCGTCACCCCGCCAAGGTGACAGCGACTCGCCTTAACGCGTGGTCAGGGCCGCTTTAAGATCTGCGGCCAGATCGGTGCGCTCCCACGGGAAACGATCGCCTTCGGCAGTGCGGCCGAAATGGCCATAGGCAGCAGTTGTGCGATAGATCGGCTTGTTGAGGCCCAGATGTGTGCGGATGGCCCGCGGGGTCAGCCCGCCGAGCTTCTCGAGCGAGGCGATCGCCTGTTCGAGCTGCTCGTCGCTCACCCCGTCGACCGCGGTGCCGTGGGTGTCGACATAGAGCGACAGCGGCCTGGACACGCCGATCGCATAGGCCAGCTGGATGGTGCAGCGCGTGGCGAGGCCCGCAGCGACGATATTCTTCGCCAGATAGCGGGTGATGTAGGCCGCCGAACGGTCGACCTTGGTGGGGTCCTTGCCGCTGAAGGCCCCGCCCCCGTGGGGGGCCGCGCCGCCATAGGTATCGACAATGATCTTGCGGCCGGTAAGCCCGGCATCGCCATCCGGCCCGCCAATCTCGAACGCGCCGGTTGGATTGATATGCCATTGGGTGTCGGCTGATATCCACCCTTGCGGAAGGATTTCGCCGACGACGCGCTTGATGTAGTCCTTGAGTTCGGTTTCCTGCGCCCCCTGGTCATAGCCCTTGGCATGCTGGGTCGAGACGACGATCGCGGTGCAGGCCACCGGCTTGCCGTTTTCGTAGCGCAGGGTCACCTGGCTTTTGGCATCGGGTTCGAGAAACGGCGCTGCGCCGCTCTTGCGGTCCGCCGCCAGACGCTCGAGAATCTTATGGCTGTAATCGAGGGTGGCCGGCATCAGATCGGGCGTCTCGTCGCAGGCGAAGCCGAACATGATGCCCTGATCGCCGGCGCCTTCGTCCTTGTTGCCGCTGGCATCGACGCCCTGCGCGATATGCGCGGACTGCCCATGCAGATGGTTTTCGAAGGTCAGCGTCTGCCAGTGAAAGCCGTCCTGCTCGTAGCCGATCTCGCGGACCGTGCGCCGTACCGCTTTCTCGATGTCTTCCTTTGCGCCGGGTGCCCAGCCGCCGTTTTCAGCCCATTCCGCCCGGTGTGCGTCATACATCGGCGCGCAGCGGATCTCTCCCGACAGGATGACGCGCTGGGTCGTGGTCATGGTCTCGCACGCCACGCGCGCCTCGGGATCCTGCGCCAGCATGAGATCCACGATAGCGTCACTGATCTGGTCCGACACCTTGTCCGGATGGCCTTCGGAGACGCTTTCCGAGGTGAACAGGTAATTGGCGCGCATGCTGTCTCCGGCGATATAAGAATATAAAGATTGCTTTATGTCTGGCTGGCCCGGTACCTTGCTTGCCGCCGCTTGGCAATAAGGGATGCGACCAGCAGGATCACACCCCATAGCAGGGTGAGCCAGTGGCCGAGCTGGGCGAACAGGGTCGGCGCCCCGGCGGGGGGGACGGTCGTATCGATCCGCCCGGCGACATTGCGCCCGATCGCCTGGCGGACGACCCCGCGAGCGTCGATGACCGCGCTGATCCCGGTGGTGGTCGCCCGCAGGACCGGCAATCCCTCCTCCGCCGCCCGCATCCGGGCCTGCCCCAGGTGCTGTGGCGGGCCGAAGCTTCCGAACCAGCCGTCGTTGGAAGGATTGAACAGGTAATCCGGCCGGTTGCCAGGTTCTACGACTTCGCCCGAAAAGACGATCTCATAGCAGATCTGCATCCCCGCCCTCCCCCATGCGCCGAGGTCGACAGTGCGCGGACCGGGTCCGGGGAGGAAATCGACCTTGCCCGCCACTAGTCGGCTGAGGCCCAGCGGCTCGAGAATACCGCGCAGCGGCAGATACTCGCCATACGGAACCAGATGAGCCTTGGCATAGCGTTCGCCGAGCGTTCCGTCGGCGGCGACGGGAGTAACGGAATTGTAAGCCCCAATTGCGGCGGGGCGGCCATCGCGTTCGCCGATCTCGAGGTCGACCGCGCCTGTCAGCAGCAGGCTGCCGGGGCCGATCACCTTGCCGATCCGGAAGCGGGCGAATTCGGGATCGCCACCGGCAGTCATCTGGTCGTAATAGCGCTGCGGATATCCCGCGCGCAAATAGTCGGGAATGCCGCTCTCGGGCCACAGAACCAGCCGCCGGTCGATATCCCGCCGCGGCAGGCTGAGCGCGCCGATGCGTTGAAACTGCGCCTCGAATTGCGCCGGATCGTTCATTTCGTCCTGCTGGAGATTGGGCTGAACCAGTGTCAGCGGGAGCGATCCTTGCGGCCCCCGATCCGACGGCCAGAGGACCACCAGCGCCGTCCCCGCCCCGAACATCAGCAGCGGAAGGAATTGTCGCCGCAGAATCAGCACCGCGGCAAGTCCGCATGCGGCCACCAGCAGGCCGGACAGGGCATAGGTCCCGGTGAACGGCAGCAGGCGCCCGGCCGCCGCCCGGTCCCACGGACCCATGAGCGCGAGCGAGAAAGGCCCCCAGGCGTAGCCGGTGAAGACCCAGCTGCGAAACCATTCCGCCGCCACCCACATCGCTCCCAACGCGAGCGAGAACGCAGCGAGCCCTCCGCGCCGCGCGAGCCGCCATGCGGCGAGCACTGCGAGCCCCGGCCACACCGCGAGATAGAGCGACAGCAACGGCACCGCCGCCCAGCCGAGCTCTGCGGGCATTTCCGCCTGATAGGTAAAGGCGGTGGCGATCCAGTTGTTGGTGACGGTGAAGTGCGCCACCCCGAACAGCCAGCCGCCGAGGAACGCGCCTCGGGCGTTGCTGCTGCGCCATGCGAGCCAGACGAAGCCCACCATGGCGGCAAGCGCCAGCGGCCACAGATTCAGCGGCGGATAGCCGGTCGCCGCCAGCGCACCGAGTACCAGCGGCGATAGCCGCGGATGCTTCAAGGCCAGCACGCCAGGCCGCGAGATCACGCCGCGAGCCATTCCGCCGGAGGGCCTGTCCTCAGCGTGGTCTCCCAGAGGGACGCCGTGCATGACTGCGCGCGTACCCGGTCAGCCGACCGCGCCGACTTCCGCGTCGTCATCCTGCTTGCGGCGGCGGGTGCGCGGTGCCGGACGGGCACCCTCGCCATCGCCTGACCCGATTGCGGGCGGGAGGGCGGCCAGATCGATCTCGCCTTCGACCCCCGCCTGGCCCTGTTCGCTGCGACGGGGCTTGCGCGCGGTCCGGCGCGGGCGCGGCGCGGCATCGGGGGTGGCGAAAAAGGGGTTGGCGGCCGCGTCCTGGTCATCGCCCGCGGCCGGTCCATCGTCACGCGATCGGGTACGGCGAGGGCGCTGGGCCTGTCGCTCTTCGGCTTCGGGGGCATCCTCGCGCCGGGGGCGGGCCGGGCGGCTCATCCGCCGGTCGTCGCCGTCGAACTCGAAATCGCCGTCTTCGCCGTCGTCGTCCTGCATCGGACGATCATCGTCGCGGCGAGTGCCGCGCGCCTCGTCCTGACGGGCCTTGTTATCGGCTATGACGCGGAAATAGTGATCGGCGAACTGGAGATAGTATTCGGCTTGCACGCGGTCACCGTTGTGCTGCGCGTCCTGCGCCAGTTTCTTGTACTTGTCGAGCAGCTGGGGGGCGTTGCCCCGGGCCCGGCTATCGATCCGGTTGCCGTTATTGCCGCCGCCGCCCTGATTGCGGTTGCCGCGTCCGCGACGGCGGTTGTTGCGATTGTTGTTCAAGGGTATCGATCCTCACATATGGCGCGGCGCGAACCCCCGGTTCGCCTCTGGCCGCGTTCCCCCTCGCGCGCACGGTCCACCACCGAGCGCCACCCCGTTCCTGCACGATATGCATTGCCCGTGGGCGCTGCATCAGAACTGCAATGGATGGGTCAAGGCCGTGAGGGATATCGATCCATATCCCGCAGGCCGTGTTCTCGAAGTAATGACAAGGCGTCCCTTTGCCAAGCCCTTATGTAAGAACCAGTGCACGCGGACGTCCGGCAAGGTCGCGGCAGAGCCTGCTGGCGAAGCCTTCGGCTGCGAACAGCGCGGCTACGGCATCGGCCTGCTGATGGCCTATCTCGAAGATTGCCGCGCCCCCCTGGGCGAGCAGGCCGCGCAGCTGCGGCGCCAGCAGGCGGTAATCGTCAAGCCCCTGCGGACCGGCAAACAGTGCCCCGTGCGGCTCGAACGCCGCCACGTCGCGCGCAAGCGGGGCATCGCTTTCCACATAGGGCGGGTTGCAAAGCACCAGATCGCATGGCGGGATCGCATGCGCCCAGCCGGGCCGGGACCAGTCCGCCACCAGCAGGCGGGCGCGGCTTTCGAGACCGAGCGCGGCGGCATTGCGTCGGGCGACCGCCAGTGCCTCTGCGCTGCGATCGGTGCCCCAGCCCTCCCCGCCCTTCTCCGCCAGCACGGTGAGCAGCAGCGCCCCCGTCCCCGTGCCGAGATCGAGCACACGGCCGTGTGCCTGCGGCAGGTGCAGCGCGGCATCGATCAGGGTTTCGCTGTCGGGGCGGGGGATCAGGGTCGCCGGGGAGACGATGAACTCGCGCCCATAGAACTCCTGCCGCCCAAGGATGTAGGCGACGGGCTCGTGCGTCATCCGGCGGGCGAGCAGCGCGGCGAAGCCGGCGGGCGGCGGCTCCTGCATGAAGCGCGTCACCAGATCGGACCGGGTGATGCCGGCGGCCTCGGCCATCAGCAATTCGGCATCGAGGCGGGCGGTCTCGCTGACTGGTTCGAGCGCCTCTGCCGCCGCGCGCAGGGCAGCGGCGATCGTCGGCTGGCTCACCCCTCCATCGCCGCCAGCCGCTTGGCTTCGTCTTCGGCGATCAGGGCATCGACCAGTTCGCCCAGCCCCGGTCCGGCGAGGATGTCTGGCAGCTTGTGCAGGGTCAGCCCGATGCGGTGATCGGTCACCCGGCCTTGCGGGAAATTATAGGTGCGGATGCGTTCGGAACGGTCCCCGCTGCCGACCATCGCCCGCCGCGCCTCGGCTTCGGCGCCCTCGCTCGCCTCACGCTGCGCCTCGTAGAGCCGGGCGCGCAGCACCTGCATCGCCTTCTCCTTATTCTTGTGCTGGCTGCGGGCGTCCTGGCAGGTAACGACCGTGCCCGTGGGCAGGTGCGTGATGCGGATCGCGCTGTCGGTGGTGTTGACGTGCTGCCCGCCCGCCCCGCTGGCGCGGTAGGTGTCGATCTTGAGGTCGTTCTGGTCGATCTGGACGTCCACCTCGTCAGGTTCAGGCAGCACCGCGACGGTGGCCGCGCTGGTATGGATGCGCCCGCCGCTTTCGGTCTCGGGCACCCGCTGGACGCGGTGGACCCCGCTTTCGAACTTGAGCTTTGCGAACACCCCCTGCCCGGCGACATTGGCGACGATTTCCTTGAACCCGCCGACCTCGCTCGCGTTCATGCTGACCGGCTCGACCTTCCACCCCTGCTCGCCGGCATAGCGTTCGTACATCCGGTAAAGGTCGCCTGCGAACAGCGCCGCCTCGTCGCCGCCGGTCCCGGCGCGGATTTCAAGCATGGCGGGCCGGTTGTCGGCACTGTCGCGCGGCAGCATGGCGATCGCCAGCCGATGTTCGAGTTCGGGCAGCTGCCTGCGCTGGGCGGCCAGTTCCTCCTCGGCCATCGCGCGCATTTCCGGATCGGCCAGCATCGCCTCGAGCCCGGCGATTTCCTCGCGCGCCGCCTTCACCCGGGCCGCGACCTTCGCCACCGGCTCGAGTTCGGCATAGTCGCGGCTGGCCTGGACGAAGGCGTCGCCCTCGAGCGTGCCGCTCGCCATCCGCGCTTCAAGCTCGGCAAAGCGATGGGCGATCTGGTCGAGGCGTTCGGGAGGGATCTGCAAGGTTCGTATCCGGTTGGCTGAACGGTGTCACACTTGTCACACAGTCCTGATGCGGAAATTTGCGCTGGGGGGAAAGCGGGAAATTCAGGGCGGCACGGCTGGCGGGGTATCAGGATGCGGCCCTGGTAGGAAAGCCAAGCCCGCCCGAGGTAAATGCCCTTCTCAGGCATACGGCAACCGCCGTCACAAAGGACTCGTTGCTACGTCCTGCAATCGATCAGAGCTGAGCCGCCCGTCCTCCTCGGCCTTGATCGACAGGCCGTCGCTGCCATCGGGGAGGCCGACCTTGACGATCGCGCGCGGGTCGATGCGCAGCATCTTGTCGTAGCGTTTGCGCGGGTTTCCCGTCGCGAAGAGCTCGACCGAATAACCGGCCGCGCGAAACCGCGCGGCATATTGCATCGCGCTATCATCGAAAGCCCGGTGTTCCGAGACGATTGCGATATCGGGACGATCGGCGCCCCGCTCGCCCACCAGCATCGCCAGCCGCTCGATCCCTGCCGCCCAGCCGACCGCCGGGGTTGCCGAGCCGCCAAGACTTTCCATCAAGCCGTCATAACGACCCCCGCCCAGGACCGTACTCTGGCTGCCGAGCGCGGCGGCGGCGGCGCTGCCGTTGGCGGGCACGAACTCGAAGGCGGTATGGCGATAGTAGTCGAGCCCGCGCACGAGGCTTTCGGCGCGCTGCCACTTCACCCCCGCCGCATCGAGGCCGCCGGTCACCGCGTCGAAGAACGTGCGGGCATCGTCCGACAGAAACTGGTCGATCTTCGGCGCATCGGCGACGAAAGCGATATCGCGCGGGTCCTTGCTGTCGAGGATGCGGAGCGGATTCTTCTCGAGCCGCTCCTGCGAATCCTCGGACAAGTCCCCGCGCACGGCACGGAAATATTCGACCAGCGCAGCGCGCCACGCCTCTCGGCTATCGCCATCGCCCAGGGTGTTGAGGTGCAGGGTCACGCCCTCGATCCCCAGTTCGCGCAGGAGCTGGTCGGCAAAGGCGAGCAGTTCGACATCGGCCTGCGGTTCGGCCGCACCGATGATCTCGGCATCGATCTGGTGGAACTGGCGATAGCGCCCCTTCTGCGGCCGTTCGTACCGGAACAGCGGGCCGTGCGTGGCGATCTTCACCGGCGCATATTGCTGCCAGCCATTGGTGAGGTAGGCACGGGCGATCCCGGCGGTGAATTCGGGGCGCAAGGTAAGGCTTTCGCCGCCACGATCCTCGAAGGAATACATTTCCTTCGAGACGATATCGGTCGTCTCCCCGATCGAGCGGGCGAAGACTTCGGTACGCTCGAATACCGGCATTTCGACGCGGCGAAAGCGATAGAGCCTGCGCACCCGCTCGAAGGTTTCGACGACGAAGGCAAAGGCCTCCGCCTCGGCGCCGAAGATGTCCTGGGTGCCGCGGATCGGCCGGGGCGTGGTGGTCGATGGCTTGGTCATGGGCGCCGCGCCCTAGCGCGTTCGGAAGGCGCGGGAAAGCCGCTCGTCGAGGCAGAGCTTGCCTTGCCCGCGGGGCCACCGCATGAACGCGCGCATGATCATTCGCACCGCGCCTCTCGCCCTCGTCATGCTTCTCGCCGCGCAGCCGGCGCTGGCCCAGCCGGCCCCCGCGCCCGCCACGAAGTCCGCCCCCGTCGCCGCGCAGCTCGACGATGCGACCCCGCTGCCGCAGGACAGCGCGTGGCCCGGCGGCACGATCCGGCTCGATATCGATGCGAGCGACACGCGCCGGGGGATCTACAGCGTCAGGCAGGCGATCCCCGTGCCGGCCGGGATGCGCCAGCTGACCTTGCTGTTCCCCGAATGGCTGCCCGGCAACCATGCCCCGCGCGGGCCGATCAACCTGTTGTCCAACATCCGCTTCGAGGCGAACGGGCAACCGCTCGCCTGGCGGCGCGATCCCTACGATGTCTACCGGTTCGCCGTGGACCTGCCCGCAGGCACGCGCGAAGTGACGGCAAGCTTTCTCCATACCTCGCCGCTGACCGGCAGCGAGGGACGGATCACGATGACGCAGGAAATGCTCAACCTGCAATGGGAGAAGATGAGCCTTTATCCCGAGGGGCATTACGTCCGGCGGATCGCCGTGGCGCCGAGCGTGACGGTGCCGGCGGGATGGACGGTGTTCACCGCGCTCGACGGACAGGCGCGGACGGGCGACACCGTCCGCTTCGCGCCGACCGATTACGAGACGCTGGTCGATTCGCCGATCTTTGCCGGCAAGCATTCGCGCGAATGGACGCTCGGCCGCAACGTCCGGCTGGGGGCGGTGGCGGACGCGCCGAAATATCTCGAGCTGGCGCCGGACAACGCCAGGACCTTCGAACGACTGGTGAACGAGGCGGACGCCCTGTTCCGGACGCGCCAGTTCGATCGCTACACCTTTCTCCTCGCGATGACCGATCGGATGGGCGGGATCGGGCTGGAACACCACCGGTCGAGCGAGAACCAGTACGAGACCCACACCCTGATCGACTGGGAGAAGATGGACTGGGACCGCAACGTCGTCAGTCACGAGCTGGTGCACAGCTGGAACGGCAAGTTCCGCCGCCCCGAAGGGCTGTGGACACCCGATTACCGCACCCCGATGGATGATACCCTGCTGTGGGTCTACGAAGGGCAGACGCAGTTCTGGGGCTGGGTCCTGGCGGCCCGCTCGGGGCTGCAGAGCAAGGACGTGATCCTCGGCACCATCGCCCTTGCCGTCGCCAACTACGCCGAAGGACAGCCCGGGCGCGCCTGGCGCAGCGTCCAGGATACGACCTACGATCCGATCATCAACGCGCGCCGGCCGGTGCCCTACAGCTCGTTGCAGCGCAGCGAGGATTATTACGTCGAAGGCGCGCTGACCTGGCTCGAGGCGGACCAGATCATCCGTGCCGGCACGCGGGGCCGGCGCGGGCTCGACGATTTCGCGCGGGCCTTCTTCGGCAAGGGCGATGGCGACTGGGGCCAGCTGACCTATGATTTCGACGAGGTCGTCGCCGGACTCAACGCCGTCCACCCCCATGATTGGGCCGGATTCCTCGATACGCGGCTGCGCCAGCCGGGCCAGCCAGCCCCGCTGCGCGGGCTGGAAATGGCCGGCTATCGCCTCGTCTGGAAGGATACGCCCAACCCCTATGCCAAGGGCCGTACCGATCATGCCAGGACGCTCGACCTGCAGTATTCGCTCGGTCTGACATTGTCGGCCGACGGCACGGTGGTGGCGACCCTGTTCGACGGGCCGGCCTTCGATGCAGGCATCGTCAACGGCGCCAGGATCGTTGCCGTGGACGGCGAGGCCTATTCGGCCGACGTGATGAAGGACGCGATCACGAAAGCCAAAGGCAGCGGCGCAGGCATCGACCTGCTGGTCAAGCGGGGCGAGCGTTTCGACACGGTGACGATCGAATACGACGGCGGGCTGCGCTACCCCTGGATCGAGCCTGCCGGCAGGGGCACGCAGGGGCTCGACCGCCTGCTCGCGGCGCGGGTGCGGTAGGCTGCGCCCCATATCGGGCCGGACAGCCACAGCCCGGCTCGTGCATGTTGCCTCGCCGCCCGGCCCTGTCTAGGGCGGCGCGGCGGTGGCCGCCACCGGTCAATCATCACAAGAGAACCCTCAATGCGCGTCGACATGATTCCCACGGGCGACAATCCGCCCGAAAGCCTTAACGTCGTCATCGAAGTCCCCACCGGGGGCGAACCGGTCAAATACGAATTCGACAAGGCGTCGGGCGCGCTGTTCGTCGACCGTATCCTGCATACCCCGATGCGCTACCCGGCCAATTACGGCTTCGTCCCGCATACGCTGTCGGACGATGGCGACCCGCTCGATGCGCTGGTGATCAGCCGCAGCCCGTTCATTCCGGGCTGCGTCGTTCGCGCCCGCCCCATCGGGGTGCTGCACCTCGAGGACGAACACGGCGGCGACGAGAAGCTGGTCTGCGTCCCGGTCGACACGACCTTCCCCTATTACAGCGACGTCACCGAAACGAAGGACCTGCCGACGATCATCTTCCAGCAGATCGAGCATTTCTTCACCCACTACAAGGATCTGGAGACCGAGAAATGGGTCCGGGTCGGCAAGTGGGGCGATGCCGAGGAAGCCAAGCGCATCGTCCTCGAATGCATCGAGCGCGAGCGTACTTCCAAGGGCTGAAGGCCGCTATTCGACCGGGCGGGCATGGTCGAGCAGGTCCTTCTCCTGCCCGCCGCCCCCGCCTGTCATGCGCTCGCTGGCGACCATTCGTTCGATCTCGTCGGCGGGGCGGACATCCTCGTGGTCGGCGGGCGCTGTGGGTGCCGGGGTGGATTTCGCCCGGGCATCCGCGCGCCGTTCCGGTGAGGGGCTCTCGCCGTGCGGATCGACCAGGGGAACACTGGCCGAACGCGGATCGAACCGCAGCCGGTAGATCGGCTCCGGCATTCCGAACCCAGCCGTTTCCAGCGCCTGTTTGACCGCCGGGATTGCCCGGCTCTGCGCTTTCCACCAGTCGGTCTGGGTCTGGTCGATCCAGCCGAGAAAGCGGATCACCACGTTCGAATCGCCAACCTCGACGATGCGCCCCTCGGTCGGCGGCTGGTCGAGGACGAACGGCAGGCCGGCCAGCGTCTCGCGCCCGAGCCGGCTGGCCGCCAGCGCATCGTCGTCGGCATCGACGCCGAGGTCGAACTGGAAACGGCGCTGCGGGTTGCGGGTGAAATTGGTGATGACCGCGCGGAACACCTGGCCGTTGGGAATGCGCAGGTGATTGCCGTCGAGACTCATCAGGATCGTCGCTCGGCTGGTCAGGCGGATGACCCGCCCTTCCAGATCATCGATCCTGACCCAGTCGTTGGCCCGGAACGGCTGACGCAGGCTGAGCATGAGCGAGGCGACATAGTTTTCGATCGTGTCGCGCAAGGCGAAACCGAGCGCGAGGCCGACGACCCCTGCGCCGCCCAGCACCGCGCCGAGCAGCGCGCTCGCGCCGAGAATATCGAGCGCGACAACCAGCCCGCCGACGATGAAGACGAAGCGGATCGCGCTGGCGATCAGGTCCTTGAGAAAGCTGTTCGGGGCAAGCTTCCCCCACAGGGTCGCGAGCCGGGCGACAAGATAGCCGAACGCGGCGATCACCGCCCAGACCGCGAGGGCGAGCGCCAGCAGCGGCAGCATGGCGACCAGCCCGTCGAGTTTAGCCCTGAGCGCGCCGATCCCGCCGGCCTGCGCGGCAAGCGAGACGTCGCGTTCGAGACTGCTCTCCACCGTGACGACCCCTGCCACCCGTCCGGCGATGGCTTCGGCCCGGGCAATGTCGTCCTGCGCCGGGACCGTGCCCGACAGCCGGACCACGCCCTGGCTCACCGCGACGTCGACATCGCCGAAGGCGGGCAGTTCGCCAAGGATGCCGCGGATGCGGGCAGCGATGCGTTCGTCGTCGCCGGCCCTCTGGGTGTTGTCGATCGTCGACGCCGGGCTGGCAGTGGCGGCAGCTTCCGATGGGGCGGGTTCGGGCAGGGCGGGCAGGATTGCCGCCGCCGGAGACGCGGCGGCGAAGATCAGCGCAAGGGCGGCGAACACGCTTTTCATTGTCCGGCCACCGTCATCCCGTCGATTCGCAGGGTCGGGACATTGAGCGCCCGTTCGAACACCAGATCGTCGGCCGGGATCAACGCGCGGTACATATCGGGCAGATTACCCGCGATGGTGATTTCGGCAACCGGGCCGGCGATCTCGCCGCCGCGGATACGAAAGCCGGTCGCGCCGCGGCTGTAATCCCCGGTTACCGGATTGACTCCCTGGCCGAACAGCGAGGTGACGTAGAAACCGTCCTCTATGTCCTCCATCAGTGCCGCCGGCGTCACCGTGCCCGGGGCCAGGTGCACATTGGCGACGGTGATGCCGGGCGCGCCCCCGCCCCCGCGCGAGGCATGGCCGGTAAGCCCGATGCCCAGTTGACGCGCCGCCGCGACATTGGCGAGCCATCCGCCGATCCGCCCCCCTTCGACCAGCGCCCGGTCGGTGCAGGGCACGCCCTCGCCATCGAACGCCCGCGAGCGGAGGCCGCGCTTTGCAAGAGGAGTTTCGAGCAGCCGGATCGAGGGATCGAACAGCTGTCCGTCTTCGCGGCCGAGCAGGAAGCTCGCCTTGCGCGCGATCGCGGCGGCAGACATCGCGCCGATCAGATGCCCGAACAACCCGCCCCCGACGCGCGGGTCGAAAACCACCGGCATCCGGCCTGAAGGCAGCGAGGTGGGAAACATCCGCGCGACCGCCCGCTCACCGGCAAGCCGCCCGATCTCGTCCGCGCCCGGCAAATCGGAACGGTGACGGACGCTGCGCGAGGCATGGTCGGTCTGCTTGTCCCCGCCCCCGCCCGCGATCACGCTCGCGCTGAGCGAATGCCAGCTCGAGGCATAGCCGCGGGCAAAGCCGTTCGAGGTCACGAGCGCGGCGACCGCCCGTCCGTAGCCCGCGGTGCCGCCATCGCTGTTGGTGACGCCGGCCACCGCAAGGGCGGCCGCTTCCGCCGCCGCCGCCGTTTCGCGCAGGTCCTCGGGTGCCGGCTCGCTCTCGTCGAACAGGTCGAGATCGGGCATTTCGCCGGCGAACAGCGCTTCGGGCGGGGCAAGGCCGGCGAAGGGGTCCCGAGGTGCGGCACGGGCCATTTCGACGGCCCGCTGGGCGAGCAGCGCAAGCCCTTCGGCGGCGAAATCGCTGGTGCTGATCGAGGCCGACCGCTCCCCGACGAAGACCCTGAGGCCGATTTCCTCGCTTTCCGAGCGTTCGACATCCTCGAGCTTGCCGAGGCGTACCGTCACGTTCTGGGAACTGCCCGCATGGGCGACGGCGTCGGCGGCATCCGCCCCCTTGCGCCTGGCCAGCGCGACCAGTTCGCCGCACCGGGCAAGCGCGCCTTCCGTATCCATCATTGCGGCACCGTCCTTGCGATAGCGATCGATCGGGGCGCGGCTATCCCAAGGGCGGCAGGCCTACAACCCTAGGTGCCGAGGGTACCGGTCAGCATCCGGAACAGCAGCGTGATCAATGGCGGCAGGCCGATCGCCGTCAGCCACAAGCCGATCACATCGCGCCGGAACGCCGGCTTCAGCGCCGGATCGTGCGCCGCGTTCTCGGAAATCCCGCTCCAGTGGCCCTCGAACCAGCGGCAGGCGGGAATGATCGCAGCCACCAGCAGCACCAGCGCCAGATAGGGCAGGATCGACGGCAGCCCATCGCGCAGGGCCCCGACGGTCATGAAAATCTGCAGGGCGGTGTAGACGATCAGTGCGGACGCCACGTGATTGCTCATCGACCGGCGCCAGTCGCGCGCCTGCCAGTGGCTCGCCTGACGATTGGCGGGCTGTCCTTCCAGGACCTTGGCCATACCTCTCTCCCAGATATGTTTGCTCCCGCCGATGTTGTTTCAAAGATCGGCGTCGATGGCAAGGACCGCGCACTTTGGTCGAATATGGAGGGGGTTGAGGCTTCCGCGGGGCGGCACGCGTGCTATGGCCGCTGTCATGGCCGAGACCCTGATCAGTCCCGATAACGTTGCGGTTCACGATGCTGCACCGCCCATCCCGCAGGGCGGGCTCGAAGTCATCTCGATCGCCAAGAGCTACGACAAGCGGGCCGTCCTGACAGACATTTCGCTGACCGTCGGCAAGGGCGAGGTGCTCGGCCTGCTCGGCCCGAACGGCGCCGGCAAGACGACCTGCTTCTATTCGATCATGGGCCTGGTGCGCCCCGATTCGGGCCGCATCCTCATGGACGGCGAGGACGTGACCAAACTGCCGATGTATCGCCGCGCGATCCTCGGCCTCGGCTATCTGCCGCAGGAAACCAGCATCTTTCGCGGGATGACGGTCGAACAGAATATCAACTGCGTCCTCGAAATGGTCGAGCCGGACCGGGATACGCGCGCCAGCGAACTCGATCGCCTGCTCGACGAATTCGGCTTGCAGCGCCTCCGGTCGAGCCCGGCGATGGCGCTTTCGGGAGGCGAGAGGCGGCGGGCGGAAATCGCCCGGGCACTGGCTGCGAAGCCCTCGATCATGCTGCTCGACGAACCCTTCGCCGGGATCGATCCTCTCTCGATCAGCGATATCCGCGATCTGGTCAGGGATCTGAAGACCCGCGGCATCGGCGTCCTCATCACCGATCACAACGTCCGCGAGACGCTCGAGATCGTCGATCGCGCCTGCATCATCTATGGCGGGCAGGTGCTGTTCGCGGGCACCCCCCAGGCACTGGTTGCGGACGAGAACGTCAAGCGGCTCTACCTCGGCGAAAGCTTCACGTTGTGAGCGGGGCCGACGCCACCCGCAGCGGCTAGGGACGGCGATGTCGCTCGCGCCCAGACTGGACCTTCGGCAGAGCCAGCAACTGGTGATGACCCCGCAGCTGCAGCAGGCGATCAGGCTGCTGGCGCTGTCGAATCTCGAACTCGAAGGCTTCGTGGCCAACGCGCTCGAGGCGAACCCCTTGCTCGATATCGGCGACACCTCGAGCGAGCCGGCAGAGCCGCTGGCCCAGCCGGCCGAACATGATGCCAGCCCCGGCCCGGACGGAGGCGAGGCGCTCGATATCGCCGGCCATGCGCTCGATCCGGAAGCCGCGCCGGGCGACAGCGGGGACTGGTCGCGCGCCGCCGACGGCGGGGCCGGCGGGGATGCGCCGATACTCGAAAACCGCAGCGGCGACGGGCCCTCGCTCGCCGAACATCTCATCGCCCAGCTTTCTCACGCAGCCGGCGACCGGCGCGAGGCGATCATCGCCCAGCGCATTGTCGCCGAACTCGACGAAGCCGGCTATCTCCATGCCGAATTGCGCGAACTTGCCGACGACCTGGGCGCGCCGCTGGCGGAAGTCGAACGCGCGCTGCGCCTCGTGCAAACGCTCGATCCCGCCGGGGTCGGCGCCCGTTCGCTGAGCGAATGCCTCGCCCTGCAGGCGCGCGAGGCGGATCGTTACGATCCCTGCATGGCGCGGCTGATCGACAATCTCGATCTCGTCGCGCGGGGCGAGGTGGCACGGCTGAAACGCCTGTGCGATGTCGATGACGAGGATCTGGCGGAAATGCTGGCGGAACTGCGCTCCTACGATCCCAAGCCCGGCTGCCGCTATGGCGGGTGCGAGCATTCGCCGATCGCGCCCGACGTCATCGTCGAGCCGGCGCCGGGCGGCGGCTGGACCATCCGCGTGAACGAGGACACCCTCCCCCGCCTGGTGGTCAACCGGGACTATTTCGTCGAGCTCAAGGCCGGCGCGCACGATGCCGGCGCGCGCGCATGGCTGAACGAACAGCTGAGCGAGGCCGACTGGCTGATCCGCGCCCTCGATCAACGGCAGAAGACCATCCTCAAAACCGCGAGCGAGATCGTGAAGCGGCAGGAAGGCTTCCTCCGCGACGGAATCTCGGCAATGCGGCCGCTGACCTTGCGCGAAGTGGCAGACGCCATCGATTTGCACGAATCGACCGTCAGCCGCGTGACGAGCAACAAGTACCTCTCGTGCCCCCGCGGCACGTTCGAGATGAAATACTTCTTCTCCAGCGGCGTTCCGGCGGCCGATGGCGAGGGGGCCAGTTCGCAGGCGGTCAAGGCCCGCATCCGGGCGCTGTGCGACGGGGAAAGCCTGGCCCGGGTGCTGTCGGACCAAAGCCTCGTCGACCTGCTCAAGGCAGAAGGCTTCGATCTGGCGCGGCGCACGGTGGCCAAATACCGCGAGGCGATCGGCATCGGTTCCTCGGCCGAGCGGCGGCGGCAGAAGAAGATGCGCGCGCTGTGACCTGATGGCGGCACGGGATTGTCGATTGTCTTTACCCGGTGTTAACCTTTTCCGTTCATTCCCGAAGAGGTTAACAAGCGACAAGACCTCTTAGCGGGGAATTTACCGGGACAACGGGCAAACGGGGGGACGACCAATGCGCGTACTGCTGATCGAAGACGAGCCGACCACATCCAAAGCCATCGAGCTGATGCTGACGACCGAAGGCTTCAACGTCTATGCGACCGATCTGGGCGAGGAAGGCCTCGATCTGGGCAAGCTCTACGATTACGATATCATCCTGCTCGATCTCAACCTGCCCGACATGCACGGCTACGACGTGCTCAAGAAGCTGCGGGTGGCCAAGGTCCAGACACCGGTGCTGATCCTGTCGGGCATCGCCGAGATGGACAGCAAGGTGCGCAGTTTCGGGTTCGGAGCCGACGATTATGTCACCAAGCCGTTCCACCGCGACGAGCTCATCGCCCGCATTCATGCGGTCGTGCGCCGCTCCAAGGGTCATAGCCAGTCGATCATCCGCACCGGCAAGCTGGCGGTGAATCTCGACGCCAAGACGGTCGAGGTCGATGGCGCGCGGGTCCACCTGACGGGCAAGGAATACGCGATGCTCGAGCTCCTCAGCCTGCGCAAGGGCACGACGCTGACCAAGGAGATGTTCCTCAACCACCTTTATGGCGGGATGGACGAACCCGAGCTCAAGATCATCGACGTGTTCATCTGCAAGCTGCGCAAGAAGCTGAGCCATGCCTGCGGCGGCGAAAACTATATCGAGACCGTCTGGGGCCGCGGTTACGTGCTGCGCGATCCGGAGGCCGAGGCCGAGGCCGCCTGAGGCCTCGTTTCTCACCCGTTCCTTTTCAGGACGGGAGCGCGGCTGCAGGTCCGCGACTGAATTTGCCGCTTCCTGCTTTCCCGATTGCACAGTAATGACGGGCGCTTCTTCCCTGGAGACCACCGTCAATGGAAATATTCGGCATCAATCTGGTCGATGTTCTTCCATACATCGCAATCGGATTTGCTGCCCAGATGGTCGACGGGGCGTTGGGAATGGCCTTCGGGGTCATCACCAGCACGCTGATGGTCGGCCTGATGGGTGTCCCCCCCGCGCTCGCTTCGCAGCGGGTGCATGTGGTCGAATGCTTCACCACCGCCACCTCGGGCATCAGCCACCTGCTGCACGGCAACATCGACAAGCGGTTGTTCTTCCGCCTGCTGTTGCCCGGCATGGCCGGCGGCATACTAGGCGCCTATCTGCTGACGTCGATCGACGGATCGACGGTCAAACCCTTCGTTCTCATCTATCTTGCCGGCGTCGGGATCTGGCTGCTGGTGCGCGGCCTTCTCTATCCGCCCAAGCTGCGCGAGGCGCGCATGGTCGCCCCGCTCGGCCTGGTGGGCGGTTTCCTGGATGCGGCCGGCGGCGGCGGCTGGGGTCCGGTCGTCACCTCGAACCTGCTGGTCCAGGGGGCCGAACCGCGCAAGGTCGTCGGCACGGTGAATTCGGTCGAGTTCTTCCTCACGCTGACCATCTCGGCCACCTTCATCTATCACCTGGGCGTGGCCGACCTTGCCGGGGCAACGCTCGGCCTGCTGATCGGCGGGGTGGCGGCGGCCCCTTTCGGAGCTTTGGCGGTGAAATTCCTGTCGCCCAAGACGATCCTGATCTTCGTCGGCGCGGTGCTGGTCATCACCAGCTTCTACGGCATCTGGACGGCCTGGGGCTGACCGCCTAACCCGCGCGCCCATGAGCGCATACAAGGACGGCGATCCCACCACGCTTGGCCGGCTCTACGGCCGCAGTCAGGGCAAACCCCTGCGCACAGGTCAGCAGCAGCTGGTCGAGACCTTGCTGCCGCAGATCGCGGTCCCCGCCGAAGGCGCGGTGACTGCCGAGCGTCTGTTCGGGGCGGATCGGCCGCTCCATTTCGAGATCGGTTTCGGCGGCGGTGAGCATCTGGCCTATCGCGCGGACCTGCTGCCCGATCACGGGTTCATTGGCGCCGAACCCTTCGTCAACGGCGTGGCCCAGGCGCTGGCCCATGTGCGCGAGGGGGGGCTGGCGAACGTCCGCCTGCATCATGGCGATGCGCTGGAAGTGCTGCGGCGGATTCCCGATCGCAGTCTTGCCATGCTCTATCTGCTCCATCCCGATCCCTGGCCGAAAAACAAGCATGCCAAGCGGCGGATGATGAACGACGGGCCGGTCGCGCTGTTCGCCGACAAGCTGAAACCGGGCGGCGAATTCCGCTTCGGCACCGACCATCCGGTCTATCTGCGCCACGCCTTGATGGTCATGCGCCGCTTTGCCGACCGCTTCGAATGGCTGGTCAAGGGGCGGGCAAGCTGGGAGAACCGCCCATCGGGCTGGCCCGAGACCCGCTACGAAAGAAAGGCCCGCACGGTCTTCGGGCACGAAGTCTGGTACTTTCGCTTCCGCCGGCGCTGACCTTCGTGGGAACGGGTCGCCAGCCGTGGCCATTGAGGGGTGCAGCGTGCAAGGACCAGCCATTTGATCACCACCGTCAACCCCGCCACAGGCGAGGAACTCGACCATTACGAAGAGCTCGACGGAGCCGGCATAGAAGCCCGCCTCGACCGTGCCAGCCGCGCCTTCCGGTCGTGGCGCACGAGCGCCCTTCCCGAACGCACCCGTGTGCTGACGCGGCTGGGCGAATTGTTTACCGAATGCGAGGAGGAACTGGCCCTTCTTGCCACCTGCGAGATGGGCAAGCCGATCACGCAGGCGCGATCGGAGGTGCGCAAATGCGCGGACCTGTTCGCCTATCTCGCCGAGCACGGACCGGCGATGCTCGAGGCCGAGGAATGGTCCTTGTCCGATGGCGGGCGCGCGGAAGGTCGCTGGCTCCCGCTCGGCCCGGTGCTGGCGGTGATGCCGTGGAACTTTCCCTACTGGCAGGTCGCCCGGTTTCTGGGACCGACGATCCTTGCCGGCAATGTCGGCCTGTTGAAGCACGCCAGCCTGGTGCAGGGGGTGGCCGCCCGGCTCGAGGAACTGGTCGAGGCGGCGGGCGCGCCCACGGGCGTGTTCCAGAACCTGTGCATCACCTCCCGCCCCGTCGCCGGCATCCTCGGCGATGATCGCATCGTGGCCGCTACGCTGACCGGCAGCGAAGGGGCAGGCCGGTCGGTTGCGGAAGAGGCGGGCAAGCATTTGAAGAAAGTGGTGCTCGAACTGGGCGGGTCGGACCCGTTCATCGTGATGCCGTCGGCCGATCTCGACCAGGCGGTGAAGGACGCGGTGACGGCGCGCATCCAGAACGCCGGGCAATCGTGCATCTGCGGCAAGCGAACCATCGTTCATGCCGACATCTACGGCGCCTTCGCCGAACGCTTCGTCACCGCGATGAAGGCGATCGTTCCGGCCGATCCGCTGGACGAAAAGACCGAGATCGGCCCGCTGTCGAGCGTCTCGCAGCGCGATACAGTGCTGGATCAGGTCGAACAGGCGAAGGCTGAAGGGTGCACGGTCCTGTTCGGTGCCGAGGCGATCGACCGACCCGGTGCGTGGATGACCCCCGGACTGCTCACTGATGTCGAACCGGGCAGCATCACTGGATCGGAGGAGATATTCGGGCCGGTAGGGCAGCTTTATCGCGCGGCCGACCGGGACGAGGCGCTGCGCATCGCCAACGCCATACCCTTCGGCCTTGGTTCGGCCGTGTGGACCCGCGATCCGGACGAGCAGGAGTTCTTCGCCCGCGGCATCGAGGCCGGCATGACCACCTTCAACGCGGTCAATGGCTCACGTATCGAGGCGCCGTTCGGCGGCATCAAGCGTTCCGGGCATGGGCGCGAACTGTCACGCTTCGGCCTGCACGAATTCATGAACCTCAAGACCATCATCCATCCGGGGGAAACAGCGCAATGACCAGGACCATTCTCATCGTCGGCGCCTCGCGCGGGATCGGCCTGGGACTCGCCAGGGAGTTCGCCGGGCGCGGCTGGCGTGTGATCGCCACCGAACGCAGCCGCAGCGATGCCCTGCATGCACTGGGCAAGGTCGAAGTGCGGCAGATGGACGTGACCGATCCTGCGACCTTCGCCGGGTTCGACGAACCGCTCGATGCGCTGATCGTCAATGCCGGGATCATGGGCGCGTCCCACCAGTCCGCCGAACAGGCCAGCGCGGACGAGGTGGCCGAGGTAATGATGGCCAACGCCTTCGGCCCGGCGCACCTCGCCAAGGCCCTGCTGCCCCGTCTGCGGGACGGCGGGACGCTTGCCTTCACCACGTCGCTGATGGGTTCGATCGAGGACAGTTCGGGCGGCTTCGAGCTTTATCGGACCAGCAAGTGCGCGCAGAACATGCTCGCCAAGGGGATCGCGGTGCAACAGGCGAACCCGCGCGGCATCGCGGTGCTTTCGCTGCATCCGGGCTGGGTGCAGACCGACATGGGCGGCCCCGGAGCCAAGGTCACCGTCGAGGAAAGCGCGCGCGGCCTTGCCGATCTGGTCGAGAACGCGGACGGCGGTTATCGCTACGTCGATTATACGGGCAAGGATCTGCCCTTCTGATCCCGGCCGGCGCGGGGCGGTAGTGCGGCAGGCGTGCCCCCGGCACCCCCCGAACCGCAATTGAGCCGGCGTGCGCCGATGACGGCAAGCACGCCTACCGCGATCCCGGCGACGATATCGATGACGTAATGGCTGCCGATCGGCACCGCGGCCAGAGCCATCCCGATGTTGAGCGCGAGAAACGGCCACCGCAGCCAGGCAAAGCGCCAGAAGGACAGTGCAAGGATCGTCGCCGCGCAGGCATGGAAACTGGGAATTGTGACCATGCCGGTCAGGCATTGCATCTCGATCGCGCGGATGCTGCCATCGCGCATCCCCTCGAGCACCGGCAGGAACGACCACGGCAGGCTCACCATGTGGCCGGGAACATCGCCCTGTTGGATGCCGTAATATCCGTAAGGCGACATCGCCGGGAACCAGTGAAACGGCAGGATGCAGCCGAGCAGCCCCAGCCCCCAGGCCGAGACGAAATTGCCCAGATCGCGGACCCTGCCGAAGACGAGCGCCGCCGACATGAAGACCAGCGGTTGCCAGCTGAGCGAGCCGTAGACGTGATTGAGCACGAAGTAGGCTTTCGGATATTCGGTCAGCGCGAAGGCAACCGCCCTCCAGTCGTAGAACGGAAACAGCGTCGCATCGATCGCGGCGAGCCACGGGTCGACAAAGTCGCCGCCGCCGATGGCGTTCGCTGCAGCCGCCAGCGCGGAGAAGATCGACAGCGCCAGGAACAGCGCGATGGCACACAATCCGCTTGCGAGGCGCGAGCCGGGCTGGACCGCGCGTACCATCATGCCGAGGCCCCAGAGGATCAGCAGGAAGACGAGCGAGGTATTGAGCGCCCCTGCCCCGCCGTACCCTTCGGGTAGCAGCCAGACCCCGCGCGCGATCTGCGCGGCGAAGATCGCCAGAAGGATGACCGGCAGCCCGAATCCATCGGCAAAGCCCGTGCGCATGACCGTGGCGAACGG
This sequence comes from Qipengyuania sp., assembly GCF_043423005.1. Classification (GTDB taxonomy): domain Bacteria; phylum Pseudomonadota; class Alphaproteobacteria; order Sphingomonadales; family Sphingomonadaceae; genus Qipengyuania. The sequence continues at coordinate 64,271 of NZ_JBHWMI010000036.1, forward strand.
CAGTCGGGCTGCAAGGTGCGCGTGCGCGGACAGTCCGCCTGCCTTCGCCGGTGCCCGTCGCGCCGGCACAGCGCCCAACGCGCTCATGAGGGCTGTCCCATCCGCACGGACATCCACCGCGCGGGCCGCAGTCTGCGCACCGCCAGGATGGCTGCGCTGACCAGAAACACCAGCCCCGCCGGGTAGAGCGGGCAGAACATCAGCAGCCAGAACAGGTTGTCGGGTCTGGCGATAATTGCGATCGCCCCGGCAACCCCGGCACACCACGGGAAGACCAGGCGGTCGCCGTGCATCATCCACCCGGCAAGGGGCAGGAACGCTGCCCATACCGGGATCGCCCGCCCCGCCGCGGCCGAGAGATAGGTTGCCAGACCTGCCGGCCCCATCAGTCCGAACCAGCCCTGCGACGACGGATCGCCCGGCTGCACTACCGATGCCACATTCGCAGCGTGCCAGGCATAAAAGGCGGCAACGATGCCAATCGCGATGCCGACTCGCACGAACTGGCGCCGCTCGAACGGGAACAGCAACAGGATAAGGATCGGGGCCGCCAGTTCGCGCAGCAGCACCGCACACACCGCGGCACCCAGCTGCAACCGCCGGTTCCAGCCGAGGCCCAGCGCAAGGGTGATCAAGAGCCCGGCCCATAATTCATGGACGTGCAGCACCTCGGGGCTGATGAGCGCCGCACCGCCGGCGGCGATCACTGCCAGCACCGCGGCGCGTTCGGCGGGCGGGCGGTCGCGCAAGGTCCGGAACCACGCGGTCAGCGCCATTCCCAGAATGAGCCATGCCGCCAGCAGCATACCCGCCCCCCCGATCAGCGCATGGCCAAGAGCCAGCACGGGAGAGCGCACGGTAACAAAAGGCCTCAGCGGGTAGTTCTCTTGCCGGTGGAGTTCGGCGGCGGCGGCGTAGTAACCGTCCCCCCGCTCGACCCGCCCGGCGATCTCGCGATACAGCGCGATGTCGCCATCTTCCGCGCGAAGCGGTACCGGCAAGCCGAGCGCGACAAGCACCGAAGCGGCGAGGACCAGCCACCAGCAAAGCCCGCTCACCCGTGCGCTGACTGACGCCCCCGTCGCTGGCACCGCCGCACTTCCCCCGTCACCCGTTGCCGAGGGCTCATTCCCTGTACGAGTTTGGTAAACTTACCGTGAAGGTCGGTGCGGTCGGGCGCCGGCTGCCCGCAGGGTGCCAGGGTGCGCGTTCTATCCCACTACCCCTGCACTTGCGAGGACGGCGAGGGTCAGTACATCGGGCGCGATCGCCGTCATCGGCGCGATCTGGACCGGTTTCTCCATCCCGATCATCATCGGCCCGACCATCGTCGCCCCGCCGAGTTCCCGCAGCAGCTTGGCCGAGAGGTTGGCCGATTGCAGCCCCGGCATGATCAGCACATTTGCCGGACCCGACAGGCGACTGAACGGATAGAGCGCCATGACCGTGGGATTGAGCGCGGCATCGGGGGCCATCTCGCCCTCGTATTCGAAGCCCGGTTCCTCGGCGTCGAGGATGGCGACGGCATCGCGGATGTTCTCCAGCCACTGGCCGCTGGGGTTGCCGAAGGTCGAGTACGAGAGGAACGCCACCCGCGGCTCGTGCCCCATGCGGCGGGCGACCGCGGCGGTCTCGCGCGCGATATGCGCCAGCTGGGCGGCGCTGGGTCGTTCGTTGATGGTCGTGTCGGCAAGGAAGGTGGTGTGGTTCTTGCCGATCATCATGTGGATGCCGAAGGGCACGGCATCGGGCTTTGCGTCGAGGACCCGGCTGATCTCGCGCATGGTCTGGCTGAAGGTGCGGGTCAGCCCGGTTATGAGGCCGTCGCCATGCCCCAAAGCCACCAGCAGCGCGGCGAAGACGTTGCGTTCCTGATTGACCATGCGGCCGATGTCGCGCTCGGTGTATCCGCGGCGCTGCAGCCGGCGGTAAAGATAATCGACCATCGCCGGCACCTTGTCCGACACCGCCGAGTTCTCGATGATCCAGTCGTCGGGATCGTCGACCGCGAGTTCGATCAGCTTCTCGCGCACCTTTTCGGTGCGGCCGACCAGGATCGGCGTCCCATAGCCGAAGTCGCGGAACTGGATCGCAGCGCGCAGGGCCACCTCCTCCTCGCCTTCTGCAAAGACCATGCGCCGGGGGTTGGCGCGGGCAATCTCGTAGATGCTGGTCAGCGCCGCCGTGGTGGGGTTGAGGCGCGCTTTCAGGCGTTGGCGGTACTCGTCGAAATCGGCGATCGGCGCCTGCGCGATGCCGCTGTCCATCGCCGCCTTGGCGACGGCGCTGGAGACAACCTCCATCAGTCGCGGATCGAACGGGGCGGGAATGATGTAATCGCGCCCGAACTGGCGGCTGACGCCATAGGCCGCGGCGACCTCTTCCGGCACCCGCTCACGCGCGAGCTCGGCAATGGCGCGGGCCGCGGCGATCTTCATCTCCTCGTTGATGCCGGTCGCCTGCACGTCGAGCGCGCCGCGAAAGATGAACGGGAAGCCCAGCACGTTGTTGACCTGATTGGGATAGTCGCTGCGCCCGGTGGCGATGATCGCGTCGGGGCGGACGGCCTGGGCCTCCTCGGGCATGATCTCGGGCACCGGGTTGGCCATGGCGAAGATGATCGGCTTATCGGCCATATTGGCGACCCATTCGGGCTTGAGCGCGCCGGCCGCGGACAGGCCCAGGAAGATGTCGGCCCCCACCAGTGCCTCGGCCAGGCTGCGCGCCTCAGTGGGAACGGCATGGGCGCTCTTCCACTGGTCGACATCGGCGCGCCCCGGATAGATCGGCCCGGCACGGTCGCACACGATCACATTCTCGTGCGGAATGCCCAGCGCCTTGACCAGGGCGGTGCAGGCCAGCGCGCTCGCCCCCGCCCCGTTCACCACCATGCGGCAATCTGCAAGGTCGCGCCCGGTCAGGTAGCAGGCATTGATAAGCCCGGCGGCGGCGATGATCGCGGTGCCGTGCTGATCGTCGTGCATGACCGGAATGTTCATCCGCTCGCGCAGGGCAGCCTCGATCACGAAGCATTCCGGCGCGGCGATGTCTTCCAGATTGATGCCGCCGAAGCTCGGCTCCATCAGCGCGACGGCATTGATGAAGGCTTCGGGATCCTCGGTATCGAGTTCGAGATCGATCGAATCGACATCGGCAAAGCGCTTGAACAGCACCGCCTTGCCTTCCATCACCGGCTTTGCCGCGAGCGCACCGAGATTGCCCAGCCCGAGGATCGCCGTGCCGTTGGAAATGACCGCGACCAGATTCGACCGGGCGGTATAGCGCGCCGCATCGCGCGGATTGGCGGCGATCGCCTCGACCGGCGCGGCCACCCCCGGCGAATAGGCGAGGCTGAGATCGCGCTGCGTCGCCATCGGCTTGGACGCGACGATCTCGATTTTGCCCGGGCGGATCGTCTCGTGATAGAAGAGGGCTTCGCGCGTGGTGAAGGCAGTCGGTCGGTCGTCGTCCATGATGGCTCTGCTGGTGGCTGGGGCGGCGACCCTAGGGGCATCGCTCGCCAAGTCATAGGGGGAAAGCCGGCGCCTTGCGGCTTCCCGAATCGCCGGCCGCCCCGCTACGGCGGATGCGATGGCCAGTGCCCCGACCCCGATGATGGCGCAGTATCTCGCGTTGAAGCAGGAGGCGGGCGATGCCCTGCTGTTCTATCGGATGGGCGATTTCTTCGAGCTGTTCTTCGACGATGCGCGGCGTGCCGCGGCGATCCTCGACATCGCGTTGACCAGCCGGGGCGAGCATGACGGCGCGCCCGTCCCGATGTGCGGCGTGCCGGTGCATTCGGCGGAAGGCTACCTTGCCCGGCTCATCAGGGGCGGCTGCACGGTCGCCATCGCCGAGCAGGTCGAAACGCCCGAGGATGCCAGGCGGCGCGGCGGGGCCAAGGCGCTGGTCGCACGCGATATCGTGCGCTTCGTCACTTCAGGCACCTTGACGGAAGAGGCGCTGCTGGAACCGCGGCGGGCGAACCTGCTGGTCGCACTTGCCCCGCTGCGCGGACGGGTTGGGCTGGCGAGCTGCGACGTGTCGACCGGCGACATGCTGCTGGAGGAGTGCGCGCCGGAAGACCTCGATGCGGCGCTCGCCCGCTTGGGCCCGAGCGAAGTCATCGCGCCCGACGATGCGGCTGCCGAACTCGATGCGACCGCCCGGCCGCGTAGCGGATTCCGCAGCGAGGATGGCGAGCGGCAGCTGCGCGAGGTGCACGGCATCGCGGCGCTGGATGCTTTGGGGGATTTCACCCGCCCGATGCTCGCCGCCGCGGCGGGACTGCTCGCCTACCTCGGCCATGCCGGCCGGGGGACGCTGCCGATGTTGCTCCCGCCGCGAATCCGGCAGGATGCTGAACACATGGCGATGGACGCGGCGACACGGGCCAGCCTCGAACTGCTGACAGCCCAGGGAGGCGGGCGCGAAGGGAGCCTGATCGCCTGCATCGATCGCTGCGCCACGGGGGCCGGCGCGCGATTACTGGCAGAAGACCTTTCCGCCCCCTTGCGGGATCGCGCACGCATCGGACAGCGGCTTGCCGCGGTCCAGCACTTTCGCGCCGATCCCCTGCTGCGGGCCGATGTCCGTTCGCTGTTGCGCAGCATGCCAGACGTTGGCCGCGCCCTGGGCCGCCTGGTCGCCGGCCGGGGAAGCCCGCGCGATCTCGGTCAACTGCGCGACGGGCTGGGACAGGCGCAGCGGCTGCAACAGACGCTGCTGGCTAGCGCCGACCTTGTCCCCCTGCTCGCCGCCGCGTGCGAACGGCTGGGGGGGCACGGCGCCCTGATCGACCAGCTGACCCGGGCCCTCGTCCCGTCCCCCCCGACCGAGCGCGGCAGCGGGGGCTTCATTGCCGACGGCTTCGACCATGCGCTCGACGCGCTGCGCGAGACGAGCGGAAATGCGCGGCGGGCGATCGCCGCGCTCGAGAGCCGTTACCGCGAGGAAACCGGTATCGCCGCGCTGAAGGTGCGGCACAACAAGGTGCTGGGTTATTTCATCGAAGTGCCGGCGCGCCATGGCGATGCGCTGATGCGGGCGGACAGCGGTTTCACCCATCGCCAGACCATGGCGGGCGCGGTGCGCTTCAATTCGTTGAGCCTGCACGAGGAAGCGAGCCGCATAGCCGAGGCAGGCGGCCATGCACTCGCGGCGGAGGAAGCACATTTCGAAACCCTGTGCGCGCTCGTGACCGGTCAGCACCAGGCCATTGCCGCCACTGCGGCGGCGCTCGCCCGGATCGACGTATCGGCGGGCCTCGCCGAACGCGCGGCGGAGGGCGACTGGGCGCTGCCGCTGATCGTCGAGCGACCCTGCCTGCAGGTCGCCGGCGGGCGGCACCCGGTGGTCGAGGCGGCACTGGCCCGGTCCGGCGACCGTTTCGTGGCCAACGACTGCATGCTTTCGCCCGATGATCGGCTGTGGCTGATCGGCGGTCCCAACATGGGCGGCAAGTCCACCTTCCTGCGCCAGAACGCGCTGATCCTGCTGTTGGCGCAGGCCGGCAGTCACGTTCCCGCCGCCGCCGCGACCCTGGGCATCGCCGATCGCATCTTCAGCCGGGTCGGCGCGGCGGACAATCTTGCCCGGGGACGGTCGACCTTCATGGTGGAAATGGTCGAGACCGCCGCGATCCTCGCCCAGGCAAGCGAGCACAGCTTCGTCATTCTGGACGAGGTCGGCCGCGGCACATCGACTTATGATGGGCTGGCGCTGGCCTGGGCGGTGGCCGAGGCGGTGCACGAGACCCTGCGCTGCCGATGCCTGTTCGCGACCCATTATCATGAATTGTCGCGCCTCGCTGAAACCTGCGACGCGCTGAGCCTGCATCATGTCCGAGCTCGTGAGTGGAAGGGCGATCTGGTGCTGCTGCACGAACTGGCGAAGGGTCCGGCCGACCGGAGCTATGGGCTCTCCGTGGCCCGGCTTGCCGGGGTGCCGCCGGCCGTCATCAGGCGGGCCGAAGGCATCCTCAAGAAGCTCGAGCAGGGGCGCGCGGAAACCGGCGGTCTTGCCGCAGGGCTGGGCGATCTGCCGCTGTTCGCCGCCGCAAGCGTGGCGCCCGAACCCGCGCCCGATCCGGTGCGGGCGGCGCTCGATGCACTCGACGTCGATGCCTTGTCTCCGCGCGAGGCGCTGGAGACGCTCTATCGCCTCAAGGCAGATGCCGGGGCTGACAAAACAACGACTTGATTATCCGCCTGGCGGAACAAGGGCGGCCATGACGCGCTGTTGCGGTGATGGCCAAGACCGACGACGACGATACCGACCCACGCGATGACAGCACGCGGTTGGCGGAACTGCGCACCGACATGGCCGAGGATCGCAGCATCATGGCCCTCGAGCGCACCTTCGCCGGGTGGATGAGGACCGCTTTCGGGGCGATCGGCATCGGCCTGGGCTTCAACGCGATCTTCGGAATGCTCGAACCCCTGTGGCTGGCCAAGGGCATTGCCACGATGTTCATCCTTGCCGGGGGCTGGCTCGCGATCAACGCCGAGCGGCGCGCCTGCAAGACGATGGCCCGGTTCGATACGCACAAGTTCGAGGCCGTATCGACCCCGAACTTCCGCGTTCTTGCCTATGGCGTCGCGGCAGGTTCGATCATCCTTGCCGCCGGTATCTGGATGCTCGACGAAGCAAGCCTCACCAAGGGGTGATCAGCTGCCGTCGGACGGCAGGTCCTTGTCGAGCTTGCTGGCCTCGCCGTAGAGGTCTTCGTTGTCGTCCATGTTGGGTTCGCCGCGATAGGCGCTCATGTCGATCCGGCCCGAACTTTCCATATCGCGCATGTGATCGACGAGGTCCTGCGTCGAATCATCGTCGAGATCGACCGCGCTCTTGTGCTTGGTGCTTTCCGTCGGCGAGCCGGCGGCGGGCGTGCGGCGCAGCGCTTCTTCCGCAACCTCGTGGGCCTGACTGCGATGGTCATCCTGTTCGTCGTTGTGGGTTTCGGGGGCGAGGCCGGCCTGGCGCGCCTCGTGGCTCTCGCCGCCCTGCTCGGCAATCCGCCGGCTGTGTTCGTGATCGGTCATCGCAGACATCTCCTTTGCGCGGGTAACGGCGCGCGGGGTGCCTGTGTTCCCTCAGCGGGTCGGTGCCGGCTTTTCGCCCGAATAATCGTAGAACCCCCGCCCGGTCTTGCGCCCCAGCCAGCCGGCCTCGACATATTTCACCAGCAGCGGCGCGGGGCGGTACTTGCTGTCGCGGGTGGTCTTGTAGAGCACCATCAAAATGTCGAGGCAGGTGTCGAGCCCGACGAAATCGGCCAGTTGCAACGGCCCCATCGGATGGTTGAGGCCGAGCCGGCAGCCCTTGTCGATATCCTCGATATCCGCTGTCGACTGGCCCAGGACGAAGACCGCCTCGTTGATCATCGGCAGGAGGATGCGGTTCACGACAAAGCCCGGTTCATCCTGGCTCAGCACCACTTCCTTGCCCAGGCTTTGCGCCAAGGCCACCGTCCGGTCGACCGTGTCCTGCGACGTGGCCAGCCCGGGGATGACCTCGATCAGACCCATCACAGGCACCGGGTTGAAGAAGTGCAGCCCGATGAAGCGCGCCGGATCGGGCGACCAGTTGGCCATGCGGGTGATGGGGATGGAACTGGTATTGGAGGCAAGGATGGCATCATCGGCCAGCATCGGGCCGACCTTGTCGAAGATCGCGTGCTTGATCTCTTCCTTTTCGGTCGCCGCCTCGATGATGAAGGCCGCTTCGCCCATTCGCTGGTAATCGCCGACCGGGGTGATCCGCGCAGTTGCCGCCTCGGCCTCCCCCGGCTCGAGCTTGCCCTTGCCCACCAGCTTGGCTATCGATTGTTCGATCCCGGCAAGCGATCGTTCGGCGACATCGAGGCTGACATCGGCAAGCAGGACGCGATTGCCGAACCGGGCGATTGTCTGAGCGATGCCCGAACCCATCTGGCCCGCCCCGATGATGGCGATCGTTCCCGTCATGTCCCTGTACCCCTTCGCATGTGCAGCAAAGGCGCACTAACGGGCGGTGGCGGGTTTGACCAGCCGGGTATGGCACCGGATCAGCGGTTGGCGCCCGGTACCCATTTGACGTCCGCCGCCCCGCCGTCATTGGCCAGCCGGGCGAGGACGAACAGCAGGTCCGAAAGGCGATTGGCATAGGCCACCGCCTGCGGGTTGACCCGTTCCTGCGCAGCAAGAGCCGTGACTGCCCGTTCCGCCCGCCGCGCCGCCGCCCGCGCGACGTGAAGCCGTGCGGCAAGCTCGGTGCCTCCCGGGAGCACGAAACTGTCGAGCGGGGCCAGTTGCGCGGTCGCCGCATCGATCTCCTGTTCGAGCAGTGCGACCTGCCGATCTATCACCCGCAGGACCATTTCACCCGGCGCGAAATCGTCGTCCTCGGCGGCCGGGGTGGCGAGGTCCGCGCCCAGATCGAACAGATCGTTCTGCACCCGGAACAGCTTGCTCGCGATGTCGCCGTCAGGTGCCGCCGCCGCTGCCAGCCCGATTGCGCTATTGGCCTCGTCCACCGCCCCGATCGCTTCCATTCGCGAATCGTGTTTGGCGAGGCGCGAGCCGTCGACCAGCCCGGTCGTCCCATCGTCGCCGGTGCGGGTGTAGATGCGGTTGAGCCTGACCATGTTGGCCGCTCAGCTGGCGACAGCGAGCATGACAGCGATGATGATGATCGCCAGCGCCTGCCATTTGACACGCGACATCATGGCCCGGTTCTGGCGCAACTGCATGTCGGTCGCGTCCTGCTGTTCGCCGCTCTGCAGATCGATCTTGGTACTGCGCAGAAAGGCGATCACCCCGCGCACCAGTGATACGACGACCATGATCATGGCGGCGAGAAGGACGATCACGAAGAAGGTGTTCATGGCCGCTATTTAGGCTGTCGCAAGCGCAATGCCAGCGGGGAATTGCGCGGCCCGCAGGCGTGTGGCGAGGGCCCGTCCGTCCTCCCCTGCCTCGCGCCGCATCGCCAGGCTGGGCGAGCCGCGCCGCTTGGCCAGCTTGGCGCCGGTCTCGTCGATCAGCAGGGCGTGATGATGCCAGCGAGGAACCGGAAGACCCAGCAACGCCTGCAGCAACCGGTGCAGGTGGCTGGCGGTGAACAGGTCCGCCCCGCGGGTGACCAAAGTGACCCCGTCCGCCGCATCGTCGAGGGTCGTTGCCAGGTGATAGCTTGCCGGCGCATCCTTGCGCACCAGCACCACGTCGCCGAAGGCTCGCGGATCGGCGCGCTGCGCCCCGCGCACCTCGTCCTCCCACACGACATCGCCAGCCTCGAAGATCGCGCGCGCAAGATCGAGACGCAGGGCCGCCGGGCGCGCCGCATCGGGCGGACGATGCCGGCAAGTGCCGGGATAGACCGGCCCCTCCGGCCCGATCAGCGCCCCCGCCTCCTCGATCTCGCGCCGGGTGCAGGTGCAGCGATAGAGCAGACCGCGCGCCAGCAGGGCGCGGGCCGCGTCCTCGTAGCTTGCGAGGCGGGTCGATTGCGCGGGCACCTCCTCCCATTCGAGCCCGAGCCATTCGAGATCGCGGCGAAACTCGTCGGGCTTGTCCGCCAGCGACCGCGCGCCGTCGATATCCTCGATCCGCAGCAGGAACCGCCCGCCCCGCTCCGCCGCAAGATCGTGCGCCACGATGGCCGACCAGGCATGGCCGAGATGCAGCGAGCCGTTGGGGCTGGGCGCGAAACGGGTGACAGGCGGGGGGCGGGTGGGGACAACCATGTGGATAGACTGTCTGTAACAGGGTTGACGCACGAAGATGCAAATGCATTCTCGCGACTTGAAGGGATCACGAAACGTGGCGCACCCGGATGTTTAGGGCCGATCTCATCGAGCGGGCCGCACGGTTCCGCAACTCGGACGAGGATGCCACGCGCAACCTTCAGTCCTGCCCCTGCCTCGTCCTCAACGCCGACTACACGCCGCTATCCTATTACCCGCTCAGCCTGTGGCCGTGGCAGACCGCGATCAAGGCGATCTTTCTCGATCGGGTGGACGTGATCGAAACCTACGAGCGCGAGGTCCACTCGCCCAATCTCGACATGAAAATCCCGAGCGTGATCGCGCTCAAGCAATATGTCCGGCCGAGCGAATTTCCCGCCTTCACGCGGTTCAACCTGTTCCTGCGCGATCGCTTCGCCTGCCAGTTCTGCGGCGATACCAGCAATCTCACCTTCGACCACGTCGTCCCGCGGCGCCTTGGCGGCAAGACCACGTGGGAGAACATCGCCACCGCCTGCGCCCCGTGCAACATGAAGAAAGGCGGCCGCACACCGAAGCAGGCCGGGATGCAGCTCTACGCCCAGCCCATCCGCCCGACCCACTGGCAATTGCAGCAGCAGGGGCGGATGTTCCCGCCGAACTACCTCCACGAAACCTGGCGCGACTGGCTCTACTGGGACATCGAACTGGAGGAGTGATTACCACGCTGCGACGCGGGTGGAGTGAAGATAATGTCTCAGACTGTGGAGGTGGTCGCCCCAGTGATATTGATAGCCGAAGCGAAAGTCCCAAATCGCATCGATTTCCCGCCCTGCATTCAACAACCAAAGCACCTCGGACAGATCGCCAGCAATGTCGGCGATGTCGTCGATAGCGTCGGCGACTAGCAGCTCGTCCTGTCCTGATTCGCCGCCGGGGTCTGCGTAAGGATAAGAGCCCAACTCAGGGAACGCACGATTGGCGCGTCTGGCAAAGCTCGAGTAGTCCATCGCAGGAGCGTCGGGGCCATCTGTGGGCTCCACATCTACGGTCGTGAAATAGACCGAAACCAAATTGTCCAACGAAATCGCGAGACTGCGCAAACCGATTTGGTCATCGGTTGGGTCTCGATCGAGCTGGCCGAGAAACCTTTCTATCGCGTGGCGAATGACGCTGACATCATTCACGTAACCGCCGCCCGCTCTTGGAACTCCTCGCGCTCATATTCGCCGCTTTCCAGCACCTCGGCCAAGTGGCGCGCGGCGTCTGCCATGTCGGCGAAGCTGAGATAGGCCGGGGCGAAGCCGAAGCGCAGGATGTCGGGGTCGCGAAAGTCGCCGATCACGCCGCGGGCGATCAGCGCCTGGCAGATTGCGTAGGCGTGGCGGTGGCGGAAGGAGAGCTGGCTGCCGCGCCGTGCCGGGTCCGAAGGGCTGACAAGCTCCAGATCGACCCCCGCCTCGACGAGGCACTGGCGGAAGAACTCGGACAGCTTTTGCGACTTGGCATAAAGCGCCTCGACCCCGATCTCGGCAATCAGCTCGACGCCGACCTCCAGGGCAGCAAGGCCGATGATGCCGGGCGTCCCGCAGAGCAGTTTCTCGATCCCCGGCGCCGCCGCGTAATCGTCGCTGAAAGCGAAGGGGCTTGCATGGCCCATCCAGCCGGTCAGCGGCTGCTCCACCTCCGCCAGATGCCGGTCGGCGACGAAGGCAAAGGCCGGCGCGCCCGGGCCGCCGTTCAGATACTTGTACCCGCAACCGACGGCGAAATCCGCTTCGCAGCCGTTCAGATCGACCGGCAAAGCGCCCACCGAATGCGACAGGTCCCACAGCATTAGCGCGCCGGCCTCGTGCGCGGCGCGGGTCAGGGCCGCCATGTCGAACAGGGCGCCGGTCTTGTAATGCGTGTGGGTCAGCAGCAGCAGCGCGACATCCGCATCGAGCGCGTCTTTCAGATGGTCGCGCGCGGCCAGCCGCCGGGTGGCGAGGCCTTGCCGTTCCAGTCCGGCAATCATGTAAAGGTCGCTCGGGAAATTGCCCGGCTCGCTTAGCACGACCTTGCGACCCGGACGCAGGGCGAGCGCGGCGGCGATCAGCTTGAACAGGTTCACGCTGGTCGTATCGCAGGCGGTCACCTCGTGCGGCTGCGCCCCGATCAGCGGGGCGATAATGCTGCCGACGCGCCTGGGCAGGTCGATCCAGCCGGCGCTGTTCCAGCTGCGGATAAGATCGCGGCCCCATTCGCCTCGCACCACGTCCTCCACCCGCGCCGGCGTCGCCCGGGGCAGACAGCCGAGGGAGTTGCCGTCGAGATAGATGACCCCCTGCGGCACTTCGAACCGGTCGCGATAGGGGGCGAGCGGATCCCCCGCATCGAGGATGGCGGCACGTTCAGGCATGCTCGATCTCCCGCAGGATCGCGCGGCAGACCCCTGCGTCCCCGCCGGCGATCTTGACCGGCAGGGCGATCAGTTCGTAGCGCCCCGCCGGCACGTCATCCAGCACCAGGCCTTCGAGAATGCGCATGTCGGCCCGCGCGACCGCATGGTGCGCGTCCATCGTCTTGCTGCTTTCAGGATCGAGCGACGGCGCGTCGGTGCCGACGAGGACCACGCCCTGCCCCGCCAGCCAGTCGATCGTCCGGGCGGCAATGGCGGTCCAGTCGCTCCGCCAGCGATCGTGCGGAAAGGCGTCCCATGTGCGCAGCAACAGCCGGGTCACCCCGCCAAGCTCGGGCAGGTCGCCGACATCGATCGCACCGCTCAGACCCCGCGCGTCGACCACCAGGCATTCACCCAGATAGGGCTCGAGCGCCATGCTTGCTGCGTCCAGCCCGTCCGCCACATAATGCAGCGGCGCATCGGCATGGGTGCCCGAATGCGTGCTCAGCGTCAGGCGCGAGACGTTGACCGGCGAACCGCCCGCCATGTCCCACGTCCGCTCGCAGGCAAATGCCGTATCCCCCGACCATACCGGCAGCGCCGGGCGTAGGGTCTGCGAGATGTCCCACACCCGCCGCGTCATAGCGCCGTTCTCACACTCAGCAATTCGGGGAAGAAGGCCTGTGTCAGCACGCCCGCGAGGTAGGGCACGCCGGGGGTGCCGCCGGTCCCGGTCTTAAAGCCGATGATCCGCTCGACCGTTTTCAGATGCCCGAAACGCCAGCGCTGGAAATGGTATTCGAGGTCGACCAGTTTCTCGGCCAGCTCGTAGAGATCCCAGTACCGTTCGGGCTCTCGATAGATCGCGGCCCAAGCCGCCTCGACGTCGTCGCTCGGTTGCCAGGTTGCGGTATGATCGCGGGCAAGGACTTCGTCCGGAATGGCGAAGCCGCGGCGGGCCAGCAAGGCGACGGCTTCGGCATAAAGGCTCTTGCGCCCCAGTTCCTCGCGCAGTTCGCGGGCGACCTCGGGGGTCGCCTCGTGCATCGTGACCATGTCCGGGTTACGGCCGCCGAGCAGAAACTCCATCATCCGGTACTGCGCCGACTGGAAGCCCGACGAGCCGCCGAGATGCGGACGCACGGTGGAATAATCGTGCGGGGTCATCGTGCTTAGCACGTCCCAGCTCTGGATCAGCTGCCCCTGTGCCCGCGCCACCCGGGCGAGCATCTTGAACGCGGGACGCAAATCGTCGGCGACGATGCATTCGCGGGCGGCGAACAGTTCGTGCAGGCACAGCTTCAGCCACAATTCGCTGGCCTGGTGAACGATGATGAACAGCATCTCGTCATGCGCGGCCGAAACCGGATGCTGGGCCGAAAGGATGCGTTCGAGATCGAGATAGGAGGAATAGGTGACGTCGCCGTTCATTCCTTCGCCCTAGCGCAGCAGGCGCGCGGGCGAAACTATTGCTCGATCGTCCGCGTCTCGGGATGATGCCTGTCGAGATGCCGCCGGATCGTGCGCAGGTTCTTCGAGTTCGAGCGATAGACGACATCGAAGGCGTCGCCGGCAAGCGGGATCGCGCCGATCGCGGTATCGAAGCCGATCCGCCCCATCATCTGCCACAGCCGCCATTTCGGCATCCCCAGATTGCGCGCTTCCCAGACGATGTAGCTGCCCATGGCGGCAGTCACCAGATCGCCGATCACGGGAATGAACCCGACCAGCGTATCGAGCCCGACCTGATAGCTCGTCCCGGGGATGACCATGCTGCGCTCGAGAAGGGCCTCCATTGCCTCCACCCGGCGGCGGACGGACAACGGATCCCGGCCGGTGGGGAGACTAAGGCCCATCCGCGGCGGGCGGTCGGGGCCATCGGCGGACACCGGGGGGACGAACACGGGGGCGCGGCGCTGGTCGTTCATGTCCGTTAGATGGGGGCCCCGGACAGGGGCAGCAAGGGATGGAAGCTCCACGCGTTCTCCTCGAACCCGCCGACCGCGGAGCGCACCTTCGACCAGCGGATCGGCGCACCGAGCGGAATGAACAGGTTGCGCGCGGTCAGCACCGCCTCCGCCTCGGCGATCAGCCGCGCCTGTTCGGCCGGATCGCGCGCGGCCAGGGATGCGGCAACGAGGCTATCGGCCTCGGGGGCGCATTGCGCCGGGGCAAGCGAACAATGGAACTGGTTCAGGAACCACCGCGGTCCGGCAAATCGTGCCACCCGGTCGCGCAGGCCGAGGTCGGCATCGGTGCCCGGCTCGGCAAGGATCAGGGCAATACCGACTTCCGCCAATTGTTCGCGCAGCCCGCGATAGAGGATTTCAGCCCCCGGACCCTCGGGCAAGGCAATCGACAATCGCAGGGAGCCGCCGTTCGCAGCCTTCCAGCGTGCGACTCTCGCTACAGCCACAGCACGCCGTTCATCGAGCGAGAGGCCGGGCCAGCGTTCCGCCGGGTCCTCCTCGCCCGGCAGATTGGCCGGAACGAAGCGCGCCGTGGCAGCCCAGCCGCCAACGCCGAGAGGTTCGATCAGTGCGGGCCGCTCAATCGCCAGCGCCAGCGCTTCGCGGTTTTCCGCCTGCTCAAGAAAGCCGTCGGCGCGAAGGACATCGAGCCCGAAGAAGCCGATCGCCGGATCAAGCCGGACGGTCCCTGCACTCAGCGGACCGGACGCGGCCAGTGGCAAAGTGGCGATCGTTCCGCCCAGAACCACGTCGTAAACGCCGTCGGCAAAGCCTTCCAGCGCCGCGCCGGGCGGCGCGCTGCGAATGCTGACGGGCTGCACCAGTTCGGCCCAGTCGCCCTGGCTCGGCAAGCCCCGCGCCTCGGGCGGCAGCGGCGTCAGGATCGCTGCATCGCCTTCGCGCACGAAGGTCATCAGGGCGCCGCCATCACTGGCCCCGGCGAGCGCGAGTTCGGGCTGGGCGAGCAGCTGAAGCAGGCCGGGAAAAGGCGTATCGAGCCGGATTTCGATAACTCGTCCGGTCATCGCCCGGACATCGCGCACCGGGGCAAGGTCGAGCCCGAGGCTGGTGCCGTCCAGCGCGCGGATCGCGCGCCCCAGTGTGCGGGCCAAAGCCTGAGCCGACAATTCGCGTTCGTCTTCGATGCCGGGGGGCCGCAGACGAAAGATGTAGCTCAGCCCGTCGTCGGTGACGATCCAGCGTTCCGCAACGCCGGGAACCACCTCGCCCCGTTCATCCAGCCGGACAAGCCCCTGCCACCGTGCCGCGCGGACCAGCTGGGCCCCCGGGCCGATCCGCAGGCCATCGGCAAACAGGCCGTCCTCGCCCGCCAGATACGCGACATCGACGGCGCCGTCGGTTTCCTGCCGGGCGCAGGCTGAGAGGGCAAAGGCGATGAGGAGGGCAAGCGCACGCCGCATGACGCAACGCCGTATCATTCGCGCCCCGATGCGCAAGCCGCCTGCCCGCGGTGCGGGCAGGACCGGCGGCGCGCAAACAGGCTAGAGCTTGCGCAAGGTACGAGCGTCGGGGGCGGCCGGCGGAGCGGCCACGGCAGGGCGGGCATAGCGCGGCGCCTCGCTCGGCCCGGTGCCCACCGGCGCACGGGCCAGCTTGGGATCGACGATCTTGTCGAAGTTCAGTCCGAAGCGCTTGCCGCGTGCCCAGGCCACACGCCCGTGCACCTTGCCGATGTTGCGCAGGTCGACCACGAACGGCTCGCCCACCGCGATGTCGAGTTCGCCTTCGCCCATCATCCCGGTGTCGGACAGGTTGCGAACCTTCACGGCGACCGCAGGCCGATCGCCGACCGCAAGCTCGGCCACCAGCAAAAGACTGTCGCGCGAAACGCTGCGCGTATTGAGGCCTGACATGCGACGATCCCGCTATTTCACCGACAGGCCGCCCAAGTTGCGCGACCGGAACCAACAGCTAGGTCGTAGTGCTTAAGAAGGCGTTTCGCCGCCCCCCGATAAACACCCCAGTTCAATCGTCGCGCGACACCCGTTCGCGGCGCTCGTGCGCTTCCTGAGCCTCGAGGGTCATCGTCGCCACCGGGCGCGCGATCAGCCGCTTGAGCCCGATCGGATCGCCGGTCTTGTCGCAATAGCCGTATTCGCCCTCGTCGATCCGGCGCAGCGCCGCGTCGATCTTGGCGATCAGCTTGCGCTGCCGGTCACGGGTGCGCAGTTCGATGCCCCAGTCCGTTTCGGACGATGCGCGATCGTTGAGGTCGGGCTCGCGGATCGGACCGTCCTGCAGGGACTGGATCGTCTGCCCCGCGGCATCGTGAATCGACTTCTTCCAATCGAGCAAAAGCATACGGAAGAAATCGAGCTGCCGCGGGTTCATGTATTCTTCGTCGTCGGACGGAACATAGCCGGGATCGACGACAGCCTTCGCCGCGGCCAGCTTTTCACTCACATTAGAAGCCGATGCGGCCATGGTCGCAGCCTACCTTCCATCCACTCGCGAAGCGGACGCCTCCCCGGCCGGTGCCCCCGGCGCTCTAGCGACCCTCCATGTGGCCGGCCCTATACTTATCGCGTCATGGCCGCACAAGCGGCAAAGGGGGCGCATCCCGCCGGCGGACACCGCGCCCATCGTCCCCGCCGTGACCCGGTATTTCTGGTGAGCGGGGCGTTAACCATTTTTTATCGTCAAGCCCGCGATGATGCCGGCACGGGGCGAAGGGACGCCGCGTTCATCTGGGGGGACATCATGCAATTACGGGCAATCGAGGGGCGCGGCGGACAGATCGATCAAACCGCCGAAGCGCTCGCCTTCGTGGCGCAGACGATGGCGGCGTTCGAAAGCGGCAACGAAGAGGCGCTGTTCGGCCTCGGCGTCGCCTTCTCGACCGGCAGCCGCGGCTGCGCCTGCGACCTGATCGAAGCGCACAAATGGTTCAACATCGCCGCCGCTCGCGGGCACGAGGAAGCGGCGCACTGCCGTGCCGACGTCGCCGACGAAATGACCGCCCGCGAGATCGCCGAGGCCCAGCGCCGCGCACGCCAGTGGCTGCAACAGGCCAGCCGCCGGGCTGCCTGACCTAGCCTTTGCGGAACGGCGTGCGCTCGGCCAGATAGAGCCGGTCGCCGGCAATCCCGGCGCGCTCCTGCGCAAGATATTCCGCCACGGCGCGCCTGAGGCCCGGTTCGGCCAGCCAGTGGGCGGAAACCGTCTCGACCGGTTCGTACCCCCGTGCCAGCTTGTGCCCACCCTGCGCGCCGGCCTCGACCCGCGCCAGGCCCAGATCGATCGCGGCATCGATCGCCTGGTAATAGCACAGCTCGAAATGGAGGAAGCGCACATCGCGCGTCGCCCCCCAATAGCGCCCGTATAGGGCATCGGGGCCGATGAAGTTCAGCGCCCCGGCGATGGGTTCCGTGCCATCCAGCGCCATGATCAGCAGCAGGTCCTCGCCCATGCGCTCGCCGAGCAGGGTGAACGCCTCCCGCGTCAGATAAGGCCGGCCCCACTTGCGGGCGCCGGTATCCTGATAGAAGACCCAGAAGGCATCCCAGTGGCGCTCTTCGATCTCGGCTCCGCGCAGGTGGACGATGTCCAGCCCGGCCTGTGCCGCGGCGCGTTCCTTGCGCAGGTCCTTGCGCTTGCGCGAAGACAGGGTCGCGAGGAAATCCTCGAACGAGGCGAAGCCGCGGTTGTGCCAGTGAAATTGCAGATCATGACGCAGCAGCCATCCCGCTTCCTGAAACAGCACTTGCTGGGCAGGCTCGATGAAGGTCGCATGGGCCGAAGAAACGCCGTTCTGGCGGCACAGCTTCTCCGCCGCGGCAATCAGGGGCAAGGCCAGCGCCTCGTCCGACAGCAGCAGCCGGGGGCCCGTTGCCGGAGTGAACGGCGCGGCGATCAGCAGCTTGGGATAATAGCGCCCGCCCGCACGCTCGTAGGCGTCGGCCCAGGCATGGTCGAACACATATTCACCCTGACTGTGTTCCTTGAGATATGCCGGCATGGCGGCAAGCGGGGGCCCACCGTCGGCACTGATGACCAGCGGCGCGCTGTGCCAGCCCGTGCCGGGTCCGATACTGCCCGAATCCTCCATCGCGGTCAGGAATTCGTGACGCATGAAGGGATTGCGTGCCCCGGCAAGCGCATTCCAGTCCGCCGCCGCGAAGGCGCCGACCGAGCCGCCAAGACGCGCGGCGAGCGCCGGATCGCTCATGGCAGGCCCGCGCCTTCCGCGATCGGGGCATCGGCATGGGCGGCGGCGATCGCGCGGCGCGCCGGGCTGTCGACCGTCCAGGTAAGCACCGGCAGGCCGGCACCGCGCAGGCTGGCGGCCATCGGATTGGGTAAGGCGGCCACGTGGTAAGCGAGAAAGTCGGGCCGCGCGATCCACAGGGCCAGTCGGCGCTGCCACGCCTTTTGCGTGAACCCGTAGTCGTCCTCGCGCATGACCAGCCCGGCAACTGTCCCCGGCGCGTGCCGCCGGAACCACCGCGCGACCCGCGGATCGAAGCTCATCACCGCGTGATGCCCGCCATAACCCCGCAGGCATTCGGCGACTGCGAGGCAGGTCCGCTCCACATCATAGCGCGGCCGTGACTTGATCTCGATCAGCAGCGGCACCGCGCCGGCCACCAGATCGAGCAGGACAGGCAGGTCGATCGGCGCTTCCTCGCCTTCCAGATAGCTGAGTTCGCGCCACTGATCGGCGGTCAGCGCATCGGCCCGGTCGGGCCGGCCGATCAGGCGGGCGAAGTCCCAGTCGTGAAAGACCATCGGCCAGCCATCGGCGCTGCGCTGGATGTCGCACTCGATGCCGTAGCCTGCCGCGATCGCCGCGCGAAAGGCGCTGGCCGAATTCTCCACCGCCTGCGCCCCGTGCAAACCGCGGTGAGCATAGGTCCAGCGCCGAAGCCATGGTGCTCCGGGCCGCCCGGGCGCCGGTGCCGCCAGCCTATCGGTTCGCGCGAAGAGCGATGATCGCATCGACCTCGACCGCGGCGTTGAGCGGCAGGACCGGCACTCCGACGGCGCTGCGGGCATGCTTGCCCGCCTCGCCGAACACCCCCGCCATCAGGTCGCTCGCGCCATTGGCGACCTTGGGCTGATCGGTGAAATCCGGCGTCGATGCGACGAACCCGCCCAGCTTGACCACCCGCTCCACCTGCTCGAGCATGCCGGCGGCCTTGAGCTGTGCGAGGATCATGAGCCCGCAGGCCCGGGCTGCCTCGATCCCGCGCTCGAGCGAGACTTCGGCCCCCAGCTTGCCCGTCACCAGGGTGCCGCCGATGAAGGGCAACTGGCCCGACAGGTAGGCGATCCCGCCATGAACGACGACGGGCTGGTAGCTTGCCACTGGGGCGGCTGCCTGGGGCAGTTCGATGCCAAGTTCGGAAAGGCGCGATTCGATGGTCATGGGCGGTCCTGTGTGTCCAGTGCATCCAGCCGCGCGAGCAGCCAGGGGAGGGCTTCGGCCCAGCTGTCGATCCGGGCATCGGCGTGGCCGGCTTCATGCGCGCAATCGATGTGCGGGGCCAGTTCGGGTTCGCCGCACAGATGCAGCGTGGTGATCCCCGGAACGCTTTCGCGTGCGGAGCGGTGATGCTGGGGCAGATCGTCGATGAAAAAGGTGTGGAGCGGCTGGTACTGCTCGACCAGCGCGGCGATTGCCGGGCCCTTCGGCCCCTGGTTGGTATGCACCGGAACGTCGATCCCGTGGGTGCGCAACTGATGGGCGCGCAGATCGCGGTGATCGTCGATCAGATTGGTCAGGATGACGATATCGGCCCGGTCCTGCAGCTGCACGATACCCTCGACCGCCCCGTCGATGGCCGGCTGACGATGCATCTCGGTATCGAAGAAGCTGCGCAGCAAGCGCCACATGTCTTCCTGGGCGACGGGTTCGCCGCTGTCCTGCCAGCGCATCGCCTCGGCGAAATTGTTGCTGCCGACGGTGAAGTCCACCCCCTCGCCCTCGGCCAGCCATTCGCGGAACGGGGCAACCATGTGCAGCAGCACCTCGTCGCAGTCGCAGATCACCAGCGGGCGGCGGTTCATCGGTTGAGATCCCGGGCGGCGGCGACCAGCGATTCGGGCGTTGTGCCGATAGCCGCGGCAGCGGCAAGGAGATCGGGCTCGTGCGCCGCAAGGAAATCGAGCACCGCGGCCTGCACGCCTTCGTCGCCCAGCCCGGCGCGCAGCCGTTCCGGGGTCAGCCCGGTCAGGTCCAGCAGGCGTTCCGCCCGCCGCTCGTCGGTGAGCGCCCAGCCCAGCGCCTCGAGCGCCAGCACCTGGGGTGCCCGCGTTTCCCGATATCCTGCTCTGTCCGATGCCGGAATTGTCAGCCCTTTCGCTTGCGCCTATCGCCGCCCGCGGATTGCCCGAGGGATTGGCAGGAGGAACCCGCCCCGTGACAAAGAGAATCCTCGTTGTCGAGGACAACGACCTTAATCGTAAGCTTTTTTGCGACGTTCTGAAGGCCAATGGTTTCGAAGTCGTCCCGGTAGCCGATGGCAAGAATGTCCTCCCCACCGCCCGCAAGTTCGATCCGCAACTGGTGATCATGGATATCCAGCTGCCCAATGTCAGCGGGGTCGATCTCATTGCCGAACTGAAGCGCGATGCCGCGCTCGCCCGCATCCCGGTGCTGGCCGTCACTGCCTATGCCGGCAAGGGCGACGAGGAACGCATTCGCGATGCCGGGGCCAAGGATTACCTCGCCAAGCCGGTTTCGATCGGACCGTTCATGGCGGCGGTGCGCGCCCTGCTGGCCGACGAGGCACCGGCGCCCGCGCTTGACAATTGACCGCGCCCACTCCTTTGCCAGCCATACCGCTTCCCGATACAAGCGACAGAATGGATAACGCCCCGATGGACCGCACCGACGTCGACGCCCGCATTCGCGAGCTTGCCGAGCCTTTCAACAAGAAGGGCATCGAGATAACCGAAGCCACCACCTTCCAGGGCGATCTCGAGTTCGACAGCCTGACGGTGATGGATTTCGTCGCCGCGATCGAGGACGAGTTCGACATCATCATTTCGATGAACCAGCAGGCCGAGATCGAAACCTACGGCCAGTTGGTCGATGCGGTTCACAAGCTTCAGGCCGGCGCATGAGCGAGGGGGTCCTCCAGGCCGATCAGCCGCAGACCCTCGAGGGCGAAGGACGCGATCTCTTCTCGAAGTTCGACGAGATCATCGCCCTGCGCGAAGGTCTGCTGGCGAGCGGAGTTGAAGATCCCTTCAACCTCGTCATGGAAAAGGTGCTCTCGCCCACCCGCGCGATCTGCAACGGGCGCGAGACGATCCTTCTCGGCACCTACAATTACATGGGCATGACCTTCGACCCCGACGTGATCGAGGCGGGGCAGACCGCGCTGGCCGAGTTCGGGGCGGGGACCACCGGCAGCCGGGTGCTGAACGGCACCTACCAGGGCCACCGCGAAGTCGAGCAGGCGCTGCGCGAATTCTACGCGATGGACCATGCGATGGTCTTTTCCACCGGCTATCAGGCGAATCTCGGGATCATCAGCACCATCGCCGGCAAGGGCGACTACATCGTCCTCGACATCGACAGCCATGCCAGCATCTGGGATGGCTGCAAGCTGGGCGATGCCGAGGTCGTGCCGTTCAAGCACAACGATATCGAGGCGCTCGACAAGCGGCTCGGCCGGATACCCGAAGGCGCGGGCAAGCTGGTCATTCTGGAAGGCGTCTATTCGATGCTGGGCGATGTCGCCCCGCTGGCCGAAATGGTCGCGGTCGCGAAAAAGCACGGGGCGATGGTGCTGGTCGACGAAGCGCATTCGATGGGCTTCATCGGCGAGAACGGGCGCGGCGTGTGCGAAGCAGCCGGCGTGATCGACCAATGCGATTTCATCATCGGCACTTTCTCCAAGAGCGTCGGCACGGTCGGCGGTTTCTGCGTCTCCAACCATCCCAAGTTCGAGATCATGCGGCTGGTCTGCCGCCCCTATGTCTTTACCGCCAGCCTTCCGCCCAGCGTGGTGGCGACG
Organism: Qipengyuania sp.; assembly: GCF_043423005.1. GTDB lineage: Bacteria > Pseudomonadota > Alphaproteobacteria > Sphingomonadales > Sphingomonadaceae > Qipengyuania. Next base: position 86,318 of record NZ_JBHWMI010000036.1, read on the forward strand.
GCGGCGACCTCGATCCGCAAGCTGATGCACGGTTCGGACAAGCGGGCCCATCTGTGGAAGAATTCGAGGTCGCTGCATGGCGGGCTGAAAGCGCTCGGCTTCCGGCTCGGCACGGACGCGCCCGAAAGCGCGATCATCGCGGTGATCATGCCCGATCTCGAACGCGGCGCGGCCATGTGGGAGGCGCTGATCAAGGGCGGGCTCTACGTCAACCTCGCCCGCCCGCCGGCGACGCCTGCCGGGATGACGCTGCTACGCTGCTCGTTGTGCGCCGAACATAGCGCCGAAGAGGTCGGCGAAATCCTGCGCATCTTCGAAGAGGTTGGCCGGGCCACCGGGATCATCCAGGCCGGAACATGAGCAGGCGGCGAACGGTTCAGGTGGCAAAGGAGCATTCGCAATGAAGACCACCAACACCGCCACCGCCCGCTACGAAGGGTTCGGCAAGTCCGGCAAGGGCCATGTCGCCACCCGGTCGGGCGCGCTGGATCACCCCTATGGCTTCAACACCCGGTTCGAGGATGCGCCGGGGACCAATCCCGAAGAGCTGATCGCCGCCGCCCATGCCGCCTGCTTCACCATGGCGCTGTCGATGCAGCTGGCCCAGGCAGGGTACGAGGACGGCACGCTCGACACGGAGGCCAAGGTGACGCTGGAAAAGCAGGGCGAGGGGTTCGCCGTTACCCGGTCCGACCTGACCCTGACCGGACATGCTTCGGGAATCGAGCAGGACGAGTTCGAGGCGCTGGCGCAAAAGGCCAAGGCCAATTGTCCCATTTCCAAGCTGCTCAACGCCGAGATCACGCTCGAAACCCGGTTCGAGGGTCACTCTCCGGCGTAGACGGGGCCGAGCGTCTCGATGACGTCCGCGGTCGCGATGGCGGCCGGTTCGTCGTCGGCGTAGGCCGGATAGGCAATCCTGAGCACCGTCCGATAGACAGGGTCGTCACCGCCCTCGCCTGACGATCGAGCGCTTGCCATGACCGCATAGTCCTGGCGCGCTGTAATGACGAAATGCGCCTTCCCCGCGGCCGCCGAGGTGCGCGCGGCGGCAAGCAGGGTGAGTTCCTGCACCTTTGCCGCATGGTCTGCCTTGGCGCGCAGGGCGAACTCGGTTTCCCCGTCCGGCAAAGTGGCGACGATGACATCGGCCGGGATCGCACTTGCTGGCCCGGCCGGTAACAGCACGTCGGCTGCAAGCGCGCCGAACCGCGGCCGCTCTGCCGCATCGCCGGGGCGGAACGCTACGGGGGTAAGGCTCGGTGTGCCCGTATTGCCAATCGCGCGGACAAGGTCGTCGCCGATGGGGCCGGTAATGGGCGCGGCAGCGACGAGGTTTCGAGCGGGAACCGGATCACCGCTCGCCAGCGCGATCCGGGCCTCGACATGGGCACCAATCGGAGTGACAACGGCGCCTTCGATCATCGCGATCAGCGCCAGTCGGGCTGGATCGCCAGCCGCTGCCAGCGTGTAAGCGGCAAGGCTCGATCGAGCCTGGTGCACGAGATCGCGGGCATATTCGGTGTGCCCCAGCGCCGCATGACCATAAGCCTGCTGCAAGGTGCGGGTATATCCTGCCGCCCACCCGGCAAGGCCCGTCCCGGGGGCATGGCCCAGCAGTTGGACCACCGAAGGCGGCGGGGCGAATTGCGGACCGTCACCCTCGTCCAGCGCTACGACGCCCGCCCAGTTGCCGGCGCGCATTTCGGCGGTGACGACGAGCTCCCGCGATGCCGGGTCGATGCGCACCAGATTGCGCCACATGCCGAGCGGCGCCTCGGCACCGCTTCGCAATTCGCTGCGCAGGATCGCCGCTGCCCGCTGGATGCCAAGAGCATAGGGTCGCCGGGCGGCCGCGGCTTCGGCCAGCGCCACCGCTTCGGCCGGGCCGCCGGTTTCGGCCAGCGCAAGGGCGCGCAGCATGTCCAGCGACACGCGCTCGCTGGCGGGGGCAGGTTCGTTACCGATATCTTGGCGCTCTGCCCGATCGAGCAGGACCAGCGCAGTGGCCGGGTCTTCCGCTGTCAGGGCGGCGGCGCTGCATTCGAGGAGGCGAACAAGCTCGGGCTCGCCCTCGCCGGCGATGTCGCAGGGTTCGTGTGGATCGGGCGGCGCAGCGGGTGGCGGGCCGGCCGCGAAGACGAACATCGCTGCAAGATCGAGCCAAGCCGAGTTCAAACTGCCTCCCCTTTCCGAAGAACGGGTAAGCGGAAATCCTAAATATCGGGTTAGCGTCTCCCCGCCACTACCAACACCAATAACCTATTTGGCACTTTTAAATTGACATCGTGACGCTGTTTGGTTAGATAAACGGAACATCGCGATAGTGTGATTCGCCACGGGGCGGCGGCCGGAAGGTCGACCGCCCTTTTTCGTGGCCGCTCGCATCGTCGGACCGGGGAGGGGATCGATGGCAAAACGGAAACAGCAGGCGCCGCGCCCGGCAAAGGGATGGGAAGAGGTATTCCTCGCGCAACTGGCGCAAACCTCGAACGTCTCGGGCGCGGCGCGGGCAGCGGTCGTCGATACCAGCACCGTCTACAAGACCCGCCGCACCAATCCCGAATTCAACCGCGCCTGGCAGGAGGCGCTGGCCGAAGGATACGACAACCTCGAAATGGACCTGATCCGCCGCCTGCGGGTGGGCGAGCTCACCGGCGGCGGGCCGGCCAAGTCGCGCCGCAAGTACGACAATGCCATCGCCTTCCGTCTGCTGGCCGCGCACCGCGAGACGGTCGGCCGCCAGCGAGCCTTGCGCGCCAACGAGGACGAAGATGCGATCATCGCCTCGATCGACGCCAAGCTCGAACGCATGCGCCAGCGCCAGATCGCCATGGAAGCGGACCTGGGCGAAGACGGCGTCTATCGCGTGGACGGCGATGCCGGATCGTAATGGGCTGCTGCGCGCCCTGATCGCGATGGACGAGGCGGCGCGCCGGTCCGGCCTTGCCCGGCTGTCCCGCGCCGAAAAGGCCGAGCTGCGCTATCACTGGCGGCTGTGGGCCCGGCCCAACCAGCTCGCCCCGGAAGGCGGATGGCGGACCTGGCTGATCAGCGCCGGGCGCGGCTTCGGCAAGACCCGCGCCGGGGCCGAATGGGTGCGCGAACAGGCCCGCCGGCATCCCGAGGCGCGGATCGCACTGGTCGCGGCCAGCCTGGCGGAGGCGCGGGCCGTGATGGTCGAGGGGGAAAGCGGCCTTCTGGCCTGCTGTCCGCCGCACAATGCCCCGCAGTTCGAGCCGTCGCTGCGCCGGCTGGTCTGGCCCAACGGGGCGATGGCCTTCCTCTATTCGGCGGCTGAGCCGGAGACGCTGCGCGGGCCGCAGCATCACTTCGCCTGGTGCGACGAGATTGCCAAATGGGACAATACCGGCCTGCGCGCGATCCGTGCATGGGACAATCTGGCGATGGGGATGCGGCTAGGCGAGGGCCCTCGGACGGTCGCCACCACCACCCCGCGCGCGGTGGAATTGATGCGCCGGCTGTGTGCCGAGGAAGCGGACGGAACCGTCGCCGTGACCCGCGGCGCGACCTATGACAACGCGCACAATCTCCCGCGCGCCTTCCTGCGCGAGATGAAGCGCAGTTTCGGCAACACCGCCCTCGGGCGGCAGGAGCTGGACGGCGTGCTGCTGGCAGATGTCGAGGGCGCCCTGTGGTCGCGCGACCTGATCGAGCGCTGCCGCGATGCCTCGCTGGGCGATCCGCCGGTGCGCGTGGTGGTGGCCGTCGATCCGCCGGTCAGCCAGCATGGCGACGAATGCGGGATCGTGGTGTGCGGCCTTGGGGCGAGCGGCATCGGCCAGGTGCTGGCGGATTGCTCGCTCGCCCGTGCCGCGCCTGAACGCTGGGCCCGGGCGGTGGCCGAGGCGGCCTATGCCTGGCGCGCCGATCGCGTCGTCGCCGAGGCGAACCAGGGCGGCCAGATGGTGGCAAGTGTCCTGCGCGCAGCGGAGATCGCCCTGCCGCTGAAACTGGTCCACGCCAGCCGCGGCAAAGTCGCGCGGGCGGAGCCGGTGGCCGCGCTCTACGAGGCGGGCCGCATTCGCCACACGGCAATGTTCGCCGCGCTCGAAGATCAGCTCTGCGGGCTGATGGCGGGCGGCGGTTACGAAGGCCCCGGCCGCAGCCCCGACCGGGCCGATGCGCTGGTCTGGGCGCTTACCGAACTGATGCTCGGGCGGTCCGGCGCCCCGCGCATCCGCAATATCTGACGCTTGTCCGCACCCCACGAAAGGTTGCCCATGTCCTTCCTCACATCGCTCGCCTCCGCCTTCAAGGGCGGGGGGCAATCGCGCGTGCCGCTTACCCGCGGCTTCGTTTCGCCCTGGGCAAGTCCGTTCGAAACCGCCCCCCAGGCGGGCCCGTTCGACTATGCCCGGCAGGTGCGCGAGGCCTATCTCGCCAACCCGGTTGCCCAGCGTGCGGTGCGGATCATTGCCGAGGGGGTCGGCGGGGCGCCGCTGGTGAGCGAGGATGCCCGCCTGCTCGATCTCATCGCCTGCTCGTGCGGGCCGCAGCCGCTGCTCGAAACGCTGGCGGCGCAGCTTGCCCTGCACGGGAATGCCTATGTGCAGATCGTCAAGGACGGGACCGGCACGCCGATCGATCTCCATCCGCTGCGCCCCGAACGGGTGCAGATCATCGCCGGGGCGGACGGGTGGCCCAGCGCCTATCGCTATACGCTGACCGACGGGGCGCTCACCATCCCGCTGGTGGACGAGGCCGGCTGGCCGAACATCGTCCATCTCAAGGGCTTTCACCCGGTCGACGACCATTACGGCGCCGGCTGCCTCTCGGCGGCCGCCGGTGCGGTCGCGATCCACAATGCGGCGAGCGACTGGAACCGCGCCCTTCTCGCCAATGCCGCGCGGCCCTCCGGGGCGCTGGTCTATGACAGCGGCGATGCCGGCGGCCTGACCGCCGAACAGTTCGCGCGGTTGAAGGACGAACTGGCCAGTGCCTTTCAGGGCGGCGGCAACGCCGGGCGGCCGATGCTGCTCGAGGGCGGGCTCGACTGGAAGGCCATGAGCCTTTCGCCCGCAGACATGGATTTCGCCACCCTGAAGGCCGCCGCCGCGCGCGACATCGCGCTTGCCTTCGGGGTGCCGCCGATGCTGCTCGGCCTGCCGGGCGACAACACCTATTCCAATTACCGCGAAGCCAACCGCGCGCTGTGGCGGCTCACCCTGTTGCCGCTGATCGCCAAGATCCTCGACGGGCTGCGCTCGGGTCTGGCCGACTGGTTCACCGCCGCCCCCACGGTCGATCTCGACCGGGTGCCCGCCCTTGCCGAGGATCGCGAGAAGCTGTGGGCGCAGGTAACGGCGGCGGACTTCCTCGATCCGGAGGAAAAGCGGGCGATGCTTGGCCTTGCATCCCGGGAGAACAGCCGATGACACGTGAAGACATGCTGGCGCGCCTGATCGCGCAGGCCGGCGCGAAGGACGGCGATTTCGTGACCCTGCGCGCCATCGTCGAGGAATCGAGCGAGCTTGGCGCCAAGCGCGCACTCGACCGGCTCGGCCTCGGCGATGCGAACGCCCAGGACGATATCGACGAACTGCGCGAACTGCTGTCGGCATGGCGCGATGCCAAGGCGAGCGCGTGGAAGGCAGCCATTGCCTGGGCGACCCGCGGGCTTCTGGCGCTCTTGCTGATCGGCATCGCGGTGCGCCTTGGCGTCCACGAGATGCTCCGATGAGCGGCGCCCCGATCCTTCGCATCGCCGGTTATGCCGCCTTGTTCGACCGGGCCGATGGCGCGCGCGATACCGTGCGCCGCGGAGCCTTCCGGCGCACGCTGGCCGAACGCGCCACGCCGTTGCCGCTGTACTGGCAACACTCCCCTGCCCAGCGGATCGGCTGGGTCGAGACGGCGGGCGAGGATACGCGCGGCCTGCGCATCGTCGCGACCATCGATGATCCCGCCTGCCGGGCTGCGCGGCTGCTCAGGTCGCGCGCGGTCGATGGCCTGAGCTTCGGTTACCGGGCCCGCGCCTACCGCCAGACGCCCGCCGGTCGCGAACTTGCCGACATCGAGCTGTTCGAGGTCAGCGTCGTTACCCACCCGCTTCAACACGGCGCCCGGGTGCACTTCGTCGCCTGACGCCGCCCCGCCCTTTGCAACCGACCCCAGCGCCGCCTCCGGGCGGCTTTTTCGTGCCTGCCAGAAAAGGTGAATACCCTATGGATATTACGTTCAATCCTGCCCCCGCCGCTCCTGCCCCTGCCTCTGCCCCTGCCGACACCCAGCGGGCCGCCGAGGCGAGCTTCGATATCGTCGCCCGCCAGGACAAGGTGGAGGCCGACATCGGGGCCTTGCGCACCGACGTCGACGAGGTTCGCCAGCGGGTCGACCGGATCGGCCGTGCTGCGGCGCGTCCGGCGCTCGCACTGACCGGGGACGCCGGCACCGATGCCGCCAGCTTCGTCGACGGATATCTGCGGACCGGGTCGACGACCGAGCTCAAGTCCATCAGCGGGATCGTGCCGGCCGACGGAGGCTATGCCGTCCCGCGCCAGATCGATGCCCTGATCGGCCGCGCGCTGGTCGAGGTGAGCCCGATCCGCGCCATCGCCCAGGTCGTCCAGACGGGCACCGCCGGGTATCGCAAGCTGGTGGCGACCGGCGGCACGGCCAGCGGCTGGGTCAGCGAGACGGCCGGACGGCCCGAGACGCAGACGCCCAACTTTGCCGAGATCGCGCCGCCCACCGGCGAGCTTTATGCCAATCCTGCGGCGAGCCAGGCGATGCTCGACGATGCCGGCTTCGATCTCGAAGCGTGGCTCGCCGGCGAGATCGCGATGGAGTTCGCCCGGGCCGAAGGCGCCGCGTTCGTCCACGGCAGCGGGGTCAACCAGCCCGAAGGCTTCCTGACCGCGCCGGTCTCGAGCCTGATCGATGCGGAGCGTCCGTTCGGTACGCTGCAATATGTCGGCACCGGCGATGCCGACGGTTTCGACGCCAACCCCGATGCCCGCCTGATCGATCTGGTCCATACGCTGAAGTCCGGCCACCGTCAGGGCGCGACCTTCGTGATGAACAGCGCGACCCTCGCCGAAGTCCGCAAGCTCAAGACCGCGGATGGCGCGTTCCTGTGGCAGCCGGGCCTGGTCGAAGGGCAGCCCGACCGGCTGCTCGGCTACCCTGTGATCGAGGCCGAGGACATGCCCGACATCGCGGCGGGCACTTTCCCGATCGCCTTTGGCAATTTCCGCGCCGGTTATCTGATTGCCGAACGCAGCGCGACCCAGGTGCTGCGCGATCCCTTCACGAACAAGCCCTTCGTCCACTTCTACGCGACCCGGCGGGTGGGGGGCCAGGTGCTCGATTCCAACGCGATCAAGCTCCTTCGGATCGAGGCCTGATCGCGGCGGCGACCGGGGCGGCGGGTATCCCCTTGCCCGCTGCCCCGGCGCCATCCCTCGCCAAACCAAGAACGACGCCGAGGAGGCCGCGCAGATGCGGGCAATCGAAATCAAGGCCAGTTACGCCGCCGCTGCGCTTGCCGAACTGAAGCAGTGGCTGGCGATCACCACCACCGGGGAGGACGCCCTGCTCGCCTCCCTCATCGACAGCGCGGTGGCCATGTGCCGCCGCTTTACCGGCATCCTGCCCTTGCGGGCGACGGTCGTCGAGGACATCGCCGCCGATGGCCTCTGGGCCGAACTTGGCGGCCGCCCCTTCGCCGCATGGCACGAAGCGGCGATCACCGACCCGCCGGCACCGCGCCGCGTGCTGGAACCCGAGTGCTACGTGCTGGAGCCGCGCGCCGATGGTTCGGCACGGCTCCGGATCGCCGGCGCGATGGGCGTGCCGATGGCGGAGATCGTCTACGAAGCCGGACTGGCGGGCGATTGGTCCGCCCTCGATCCCGGGCTTCGCCACGGCATCGTGCGCTATGCCGCCGAACTCTACCGCCAGCGCGAACGCGGAGAAACCGACCATCCCCCCGCCGCGGTCAGCGCGCTGTGGCGTCCGTGGCGCGAGGTGCGGCTGTGACCCGCCGTGTCGCCAGGTTCGACAACCTTGCCCGCAACCTCGTCTCGAAGGCCGGGCGCATGGCCCGCGCCCATGCCGCCCGCCGGCGCGTGGCGGACCGCGGCGAGGGGCCAACCCAGTACAGCGCCCGGCTGTTGTGGCCGTTGTTTTTCGAAAGGAGCGAATGATGGAGAGCGCCTTTCGCAGTGCGCTGATGGCCTGGCTTCGCAGCGATACCACGCTCGGTCCTCAGCTCAACGCCATCCTGGAGGATGGGCCTGCCGCCGCCCCGCCGCCGCAGCTTGCCATCGTTGCCAGCGCGGCGGGCGAATGGGGGGCGAAGGGGGCCGGCGGACGGCAGGTTCGCGTCGCCCTCGAACTGCAGGTGCAGAGCGATGCCCCCGAGCAGGCGACGGCTCTGGCTGCCGCAATCGAGACCCGCATCGCGACGATGGCCCCCGCCCAGGATGGCTTCCGCATCGTCGTCACCCGCTTCCTGCGCAGCCGGGTGGAACGCCGCCCGCGCGAAATCCGCGCGATCCTCTTCGAATACCAGTTCAGCCTTCTGGCGACGCCGCCCAGCAACGCGGCCACGCCGGCAACAGGAGACCCGACATGACAGCCCAATCCGGCGCCGCCTTTTTGCTCAAGATCGGCGACACTGCCGATCCTGCCACCTACGAAACCGTTGCAGGCCTGCGCACGACGCAATTGTCGATCAACGGCGAAACCATCGTCGTCACCCACAAGGAAAGCGGCGGCTGGCGCGAACTGCTGTCGGGCGCAGGCTCGCGCAGCGTGTCGGTCAGCGCCTCGGGCATCTTTCTCGGCTCCGCCGCGGAGGAACGCGTGCGCGGCCATGCACTCGCCGGGACGCTCGAACGGTACGAACTCTCGTTCGAGGACGGCAGCCGGATGCGCGGCCGGTTCCTGGTCCAGCGGCTCGACTATTCGGGCGATTTCAACGGCGAGCGCACCTACGCGCTCCAGCTCGAAAGCTCGGGCGCGGTAATCCCTGTATGAGCAACACGGTTCGCGGCGAGGCCGCCCTTCATGTCGGCGGGCGCGAAATCCGCCTGCGCCCCACCTTCGATGCGCTGGTCCGTGCCGAGGACGAGCTCGGGCCGCTGCTCGCCCTGGTCGAACGCGCCGGGGCGGGTGAGTTGCGCCTGGCCGAGATCGCAGCGCTGTTCTGGCATTGCGCGGAGGCAAACGGCGACCTTGCTCGTGACGAGATAGGTCGCGCCGTCCTGTCGCTCGGCCTGGCCCGGGCCGCGCAGCCGCTGCGGATCCTGCTGGGCGAGATCCTGCGCGGGTCGGAATGAGCAATTCCTTCGCCGCGAATGCCGGGGTGCTGGCCGGGCTGGCCGCCCGCGAACTGGGGTGGCGGCCGGCAACGTTCTGGAATGCCACCCCGTCGGAACTGGCGCTGTCGCTGCACATGCCGAACCTCCCGCACACCGCACCCCCGTCCCGCGCGCAGATCGCGGCGATGATCGAAAGGGAAGGCCAATGAACGACGATCTCGATGAATTGCTGGTTTCGGTAAGGGCCGATACCCGCGGCTTCGCGCAGGATATCTCGCGGATGAGGGGTGAATTCGACAGCAGTTTGCTGGCTGCCTTCGACAAGGTCGGGCCGGTGCTGGAGAAGGGCCTGCTTTCGGCCCTGCGCAAGGGCCGCATCGGGTTCGACGATCTTGGCCGCATGGCGCTATCGGTGATCGATTCCATCGCATCGCAGGCGCTCGACATGGGGCTGGGTGCGATCTTCGGAGGCGGAGGGGCCGGCGGGGCGGGCGGCCGCGGGGGCGCCGGGGTGCTCGGCCAGCTGGGTGGGCTTGCCTCGTCCATACTCGGCCTTCCCGGGCGGGCGACGGGCGGGATCGTATCGCCCGATCGGCCCTATCTCGTCGGCGAGCGCGGCCCCGAATTGTTCGTGCCCACCGCAGCGGGCCGGGTGGATGCCGGTATCGGCCGCCCCGGCGGCCTGCGCAACGATGTGCGCGTGGCGATCAATCTGGCCGCTCCGCGCGGAACCGACGCCCCGGCTGCCCTGCAACGCTCGTCGCGCCAGGTGGCAAGCGCCATTCGCCGCGCGCTGGCCGGCTGATCAGGCGCGACAGGAAAGGACCCGAGACATGGCCTTCTGGCTCGCCCGCGAACGCCGCGCGCAGCAATCCGACTGGATTCAGCGGTTCGACCCGCGGTTCTGGACCGTCAATTTCCCCCGCCCGATGATGGCTGCCGTGGTCTCTACCGGCCCGCAAAGTCTGCGGGTCGAGTGTGAGTTCGCCCGGACCGGGGATCTTGCCGGGCTGATCTGGGACAGTGCCGATACGCTCGATCATCCCTTGCTCGCCTACGAGACGCAGACCGATTATTCGCATTGCATCCTGCGGTTCCGGTGGCGATCGCAGGGGCTTGTCGCGCTCGACCAGCCGCATGGGCCCACGCTGACGATCGAGGGCATCGATGACGCAGGCACGGCGCGCTCGTGGTATGTGCGCCTCTGGAATTACGCCGAAGGCACGCCCGAGGATGCCGCCGTCACGCTGCCCTTCTCGCAGCTGCAATCGGGCTTTGCATTGCCGGGCGCCGCTGTCGACGTGCGCCGCGTCTCCCGCATGTTCATATCCCTCGTCCCGCAAGGCTACGTCCCGGGCGCGATGACGGCATTGCCTAAGCCGATGAACGGCTGGGCGGAGATGAGCGGCATCGTATGCGAAGGCGAACGCGCGATGCTGTCGATCGGCGACGTCATGCTGCCGGCCCATGGCGAGCAGATGGTAACTGCCTATGACGACAGTTTCAACCAGACCCCCGCCCGTCTGCTGCGCGGTATCGAAGGGCTCGGCTACCGCGGGCGTATCGTCCATTATGTCGGGATGAGCCATTACTACCGGCTCCGCATCGATCGGATGGAAATCAAGTACGCCGGCGAATTGTGCACCCCTGCCAGTGCCTGGCATGCCGATTTCTTCAGCAGGGCGGTCGAGGCAAGGTTCGCCCCGATCGTCTCATTGTCCTACGAATTGCTGGCCCAGAACGTCCCCACCTGGTGGCAACAGCGCGCCCATGACGGGACCTACGCCCGCACCGGGTGGGACCCGCCCTCGGCGCTCCTTTCCCCGATCAACGCCGCGGCGATGGCCTTTCTCAAAGCCATCGCCGGGCAGTTCGTCGCGCTGCTTGAAAGGGCGGGCGGCAAGGCACTGTTCCAGATCGGCGAGCCCTGGTGGTGGGTGGTGCCGGAGACATTCGCGCCATGCCTGTACGACGCCCAGGCCAAGCTTGCCTGGGGCGAGCAGCGGGCGATCATCACCGATATGCGGGCGCCAATGGATGCCGGCCAGATCGCCCTCCTGGAGCAGGCGGGGGCAGCGCTGGCAGCATCGACCGCCGATCTCGCCGCCGCCGTGCGCAGCGCGGCAAGCGGGCCGGCCGAGATTCTTCTGCTGGCATTCACGCCGACCGTGCTCGATCCGCGAATGCCCGAGCTTCACCGCGCCAATCTGCCGTCCGGATGGCGCTATCCCGCCTTCGATCGCCTCCAGCTCGAGGATTATGATTGGCTGACAGCGGGCGCGGACGGCGCACGGCGCAAGGGCATCGACTTTGCCACAGCCAAGCTCGGATATCCGCAAGGACGGCAGGATTATCTTGCCGGCTTCGTGCTCGACCCGGAGGATGCCGATGGGTTCTGGCCGCTGATCGACCGCGCGCTCGACGAGGCGCGGATGCGCGGTGTGACCCAGCGTTTCGTCTGGGCGCTGCCGCAGATCTGCCGCGACGGCTACACCCGCCTCCCCCCGCCCAAGGATGATCCCATGCAATCCTTCGATGACGTCAGTTATCCCCTCCCGCTTGGCCGGGACTCGTCGGTCGCTCCTGAATTCTCCACCGCCATTGCAGTCACGTCCTCGGGCCATGAACGGCGCAATGCCCTGTGGTCCGATGCCCGGCTGCGTTTCGATGTCGGTCCGGGCGTCCGCTCGGTCAGCGAGTTGACCGTGCTGCTCGATTTCTTCCGCGCGCGTTTCGGACCGGCGCGAGGGTTCCGCCTGCGCGATCCGTTCGATCACCAGTCCTGTCCGCCGGCCGAGGTTCCGACACCGCAGGATCAGCTGCTGGCAATCGCCGACGGGCTGCGCGATACCTTCGACCTCATCAAGACCTACGGCACTCAGGAGCGACGGATCACCCGCCCGGTGGCCGGGTCCATCAGCATTGCGGTGAACGGGGAGCCGGCGTCCGGCTGGACCCATCTCGGCCACGGGCGGATCAGGTTCGCCGATCCGCCCGTGAAAGGCGCCCGCATCACCGCGGGGTATGTGTACGACGTGCCAGTCCGCTTCGCCGACGATCGCCTCGACATCAGCGGCATCGCCTTTGCTGCGGGCGAGGCGCCGTCGGTTCCGCTCGTCGAAATCCGGGAGATCGCATGACCCGCGCGTTCTTCACCGCCGAACTCGATACGGCCGCGAGCTGGTGGCGCATTCTGCGCCGGGACGGCGCTGCCCATGCCTTCACCACGCATGACCGCGACCTGTGGTTCGGCGGGCACCGTCACCTGGCCGCGCCGGGGATGCTGCCGTCCTCGATCCGACGCACCGTCGACCTCGCCGACGACGAGGCGGAAGTCGACGGCGCCCTGTCGCACGATACCATTACCGAGGCGGAGATCCGCGCCGGCGCATTCGACGGGGCGCAGATCAGCATGGGCATCGTCGATTGGGAAACGCTGGAGGCGCTCACCCTTTATGGCGGCACGATCGCCGCGGTTTCGCAGGACGGCGGGCACTTTTCCGCGCAATTGCGCTCGGTCAAGGCGGCGCTCGACGTGGACGATGTGCCGCGCACCAGCCCTTCGTGCAGAGCGCGGTTCTGCGGGCCGGGCTGCACCCTGCCGGCATCGCGGTTCACCCGCAGGGCGGCTCTTACCGCCGTCGACCATGATAACGGTGTCGTATCCTTCGCAACTGCCCACCCCGAAGCCTATCTGCATGGATCGGTTCGCTGGATCGACGGACCGCACGCCGGGCAGGCGATGGACATTCTCGACGTCACGCCTGTCGGTTTCACGCTGGCGCGGCTTCTTTCGCCCGATCTTCGCCCCGCGCATCGCGCCTGGTTGCGCGAAGGTTGCGACAAGACCATCGCCACCTGCGCCGCCCGCTTCGCCAATGTCATCAACTTTCAAGGCGAACCGCATCTGCCCGGCAACGATCTGCTGGCGCAATACCCGCAGCCGCGGTGAGCGACTATGCACGCCGCCTCGCCGCCGCGGCGGAAGGCCTCGTCGGCACCCCCTATCGCCTGTATGGCCGCGATCCGGCCACGGGCCTGGACTGCGTCGGACTGGTCCTGCGCGCGATCGGCGAGGCAGGCGGGCATCCGGTCGAACTTCCGCCCTATGGCCTGCGCAATCTTGCGATCGACGGGTATCTCGAGTTCGCCGCGCACAACGGCTTCGCTCCGCGTACGGGTTCGCTCTTGGCCGGCGACCTCCTGCTCGTGCGCACCGGCCCGGCCCAGCATCATCTGCTGATTGCGACGGGCAAGGCGCACCTCGTCCATGCGCATCTCGGCTTGCGCAAAGTCGTATCCCAGCCGGGCATCGATGGCTGGGCGATCGCCGCCCATTGGTATCCGCGCGAACAGGAATAGAACATGGCAACACTGGTTCTCGGCGCAGTCGGCAGCGTGTTCGGCCCGCTCGGCGGTGCGATCGGCACGCTGCTCGGCCGCACGATCGATGGCAAGATTTTCGGCTCCGGCGGACGCGAGGGTCCGCGCCTCAAGGAACTGACCATCTCCGGCTCGAGCTACGGCACACCGATCCCGCGTCACTTCGGCACGATGCGTACACCGGGAACGATCATCTGGTCGTCCGACCTGGCCGAGCATCGGCACAACGAAGGCGGGGGCAAAGGCCAGCCCCGGGCAGTCCATTTCAGCTATTCGGTATCCTGCGCCATCGCCCTGGCCAGCCGCCCGATCGACGGGGTCGGGCGAATATGGGCCGATGGCAATCTGCTGCGCGGGAGGGCCGGCGATCTGAAAGCGGCAGGAGCCTTGCGCATCCATTGCGGACTTGGCGATCAGGCGCCCGATCCGTTGCTGCACGCCGTTCTTGGCGAGGAATGCCCGGCATTCCGCGGAACTGCCTATGTGGTGTTCGAGGATCTCGACCTGACAGATTTCGGCAATCGCATTCCAGCTCTCAGTTTCGAAGTCTTTTCCGGTGACGGCGCTGCCTTCATTTCCGATCTTCTAGGCCCGGTGGCGGACCTTGACCCGGGCCTGCGCTTTCCGGCGCTCGGCGGTTATAGTCACGAAGGCGGCAGCCTCAACGATATCGCCACGCTGATCGACAGGTTGCAGCCGCTCGACCCGCTGCTGGATGGTGACCGGCTGTGGATCGGCCGCAGCAAGCCGGAACCGTTCGGGCCGGTCACGCTGCCCCCGGCGGCACGGTGGGACGATGGCGAGTTCGGTCGGCAGAGCGGGCAGGCGGGAGCCCGGTCGGGGGCGGAGCGCGCCGGGTTCGCCGCGCTGCGTTACTACGATGTCGACCGGGACTATCAGGCGGGGCTGCAAACGACGCCCGGTTACGCGCCCGATCAGCGGGTGTTCGAATTTCCCGGAGCCTTCGCCGCCAGCCATGCCCGCACGCTCGCTCGCGACGCGCAGCAGCGCAATGCCACCCAGACCGAGACCCTCTCGTGGCGCTGCGCCGATATCGATCCGGCAATCGTGCCCGGCGCCCTCGTGCGCGTTCCCGGCGAAAGCGGAACCTGGCGAGTGACCGGGTGGGAATGGCGCGAATACCGTGTCGAGCTCGAACTTCAGCGCTATCGCCCCCCGCTCGCCTCTGCTCTGGCTGCGGCACCTGGCTCGCACTGGTCCCCGCCCGATCGGATCGCAGCGGCGACGAACCTGCTTCTTCACGAGCTACCGTGGGATGGTGCGGGCGCCGCCAACGAACGGCGCATTCACGCTGCCATTGCAGGCAGGCCGGGCCGCTGGGCCGGGGCTGCCCTTTATGCGATCGAACAAGGGGCACTGGTTCCAACTGGCGACGGGCTGACGACCATGGCGACAACCGGGGCGCTGCAAAACGCGCTCGGCCGCTCGACGGGCCTGAGGCTGGAGGAACATGTACGTTTGACGGTCCGGCTGGACGATCCCGCACGCATGCTGGTGCCGTGCGATCCCACCGGCCTGGCACAAGGGCGCAACCGCGCCCTCGTCGGCAGCGAGATCATCCAGTTTGCCAATGCCGAACCATCCGGTGATGGCCTGTGGACCCTGACCGGCCTATTGCGAGGGCGCGGCGGGACCGAGCCACAAGCCGCGAGCGGACAGCCCGCGGGCACCCGCTTCCTGCTGCTCGACGACGACCTTCACCTCCTGTCGGCCAAGGCGGCAGCCATGGCGAACGGCGAAGGCTATGCCGCGATTGGCCCGGGCGACGATCGACCCTCGCAAGCGGCGGTCGCCAACCGCGATGCCAGCCTTGCGCCGCCCTCGCCCGTCCATGCCGGGTTCTACCGGACCGCTGAGGGCGCTCTAGTATTGCGCTGGGCCCGCCGCGCCCGGGGCGGATGGCTGTGGCGCGACGCCGTTGCCCAGCCACTGGTCGAAGAGCAGGAACAGTACGAAATCGGCCGCGGCGATCCGGCTGCACCTGGCTTCGCCCGCCGTTGCGCGACGCCCCGCCTCGTCATCCCCGCGGCCGAGGTCGCCGCGTTCGATTCGCCCGAAGGACTTTGGGTTCGCCAGGTCGGCACCTTTGCGCCTTCTGCCGCCTGCCGCTTCACCCATCGCCCGCCAACGACATCAAAGGATTGATCCATGGCCGACTCCGTAGCTCTCACCGATCGCACCGCGCGTTTCGCCCTGCCGTACCTGTTCGCCGGTCAGGCCCAGCGCGAATTCTACCTCAATGAAAGCCTCGCCCGGATCGACGCGCTGCTTCATGCCGTCGTCCAGAGCGAGCAGGCCCAGCCTCCCGGCTCGCCGACGACAGGGCAGGCATTTCTCATCGCTGCGAGCGCAACCGGGGTGTGGGCGGGGCGGGGCGGCCAGATCGCTGCCTGGGACGGTCAGCAGTGGACGTTCATCGAGCCGCGCGCCGGCATGCGAGTCTATGAAAACGTCAGCCGCACGGTGCTGCGCTATGGCACCGCGTGGGAGCGGCCCATGGCTGTTGCCAATCCGCAATCGGGCCCAATCGTCGATGCCGAGGCCCGGGCCGCCATCGGCCAGATCATCGACGCTCTGCGCAAGCAGGGATTGCTTGCATAACCGCAGGAACCGGCGGCGCGGACTGTCGTTTGCGAGGCGGAGGATAACAACTTCAAGCCAGTGAAAACCCAAACGGGCATAGCGGCTTTCGTGCAACAGTTCCCACCCAAAGCAAGCTTGCTACCTGAACGGGAGGGATATAAATGTGCCGACCATTCGGTGGCTCTCTGTTTAATAAAAGGGGAAAACTATAATGCGGAAATTCGTCATAGGAATGGCGATGGCCTCCACGGCCCTTGCATCGCCAGCCCTCGCCCGCGATGACGCCTGGTACGTAGGCGTCGAAGGTGGCGCAATGCTCGTCGAGGACATGGACCTCGACGTCACCACTGCCACCACCACGGATCAGGTCTCGCTTGATTTCGACTACGGTTACGATGTCGGCGGCTTCGTCGGCTACGACTTCGGCCCGTTCCGCCTCGAAGCGGAAGTCAGCTATCGCGACGCCGATCTGGACAACATCTCCGTCGGCACGACCGGGCTTGACGCCGGATCGACCGAATTCGGCGAACTCGTTGCTGGCGACTATGCTGCCAATGGCGGCGTGAACGCGCTCAGCTTCATGCTGAACGGCATGTTCGACTTCGGCGACGATGACGGCATCCAGGGCTACGTCGGTGGCGGCGCCGGTATCGCGCGCGTCGATCTTGACGGGCGCGTGTACGACACTGGCCCGGCCTCGCTTGACGATTCGAGCAGCGACTTCGCTTGGCAGCTGCTGGCTGGCATCAACGCCCCGCTGACCGATACGGTCGACGTCGGCCTGCGCTATCGCTTCTTCAACGCCGAAGACGTTGCGCTGGTGGATCTCGGTGGACGCGATCTCGATGGGCGTCTGCGCACCCACTCGCTGATGGGCACGCTGACGTTCAACTTCGGTGCGGCCCCGCCGCCGCCGCCCCCGCCGCCGCCGGTTCAGACCTGCCAGCAGGGCCCGTACATCGTGTTCTTCAACTGGGATGAATCGAACATCACCCCGGAAGCGGCCACGATCCTCGACAACGCGGTATCGGCTTACGCGAACTGCGGTTCGGCTGCTGTCATGCTTGCCGGTCACACCGATACGTCGGGTACCGCCAGCTACAACGTCGGCCTTGCCGAGCGTCGTAACTCGTCGGTCCGCGATTACCTGACCGCCCGCGGCGTGCCGGATGGCCGGATCACGAGCGAAGCCTTCGGCGAGACGCAGCTTCGCGTCCCCACCGCCGACGGTGTCCGCGAACTCCAGAACCGCCGGGTGGAAATCACCTACGGTCCGGGTTCGGGCATGTAAGCGTCACAGCTTATGCGAATTGGAAAGGGGCCGGAGCAATCCGGCCCCTTTTTCGTTGGGTTCTCGGTAGTCATCGGAGAACCCCCATGCTTTTACGAACTGCATCAATTCTGGCCGCAAGCCTGACAATGGCCGGCTGTGCCACGATGGGGACGGCGGACAGCGCACCCTTGGCAACCGCCTACCTCATCAACCAGGCCGGCAATTCGGTGGGCACGGCAGAGCTGATCGAACGCGGTACTGCGCATGCCCTACGTCTGCGGGTGACCGGAATGCCTGCGGGCGCACATGGCTTCCACCTGCACACGGCCGGCGTCTGCGCCACTCCGTCTTTTGAATCGGCGGGCGGACATCTCAATCCGAGCGGCCAGCAACACGGCAGCCTCAATCCCCAGGGCAAGCATCTGGGCGATCTGCCGAACATCAACGTCCCGGCTAACGGTCAGCTTTCAACCGAAGTCATGCTCAATGGCTCGCGTGACGAGCTTGTCCGCCAGCTCTTCGATGCCGACGGCACGGCGGTGATGATCCATGCCCAGCCCGACGATTATCGCAGCGATCCGACCGGCGGCGCCGGTGCCCGCATCGCCTGCGGTGTGCTCAACCGGGTCTGACGCTAAAGATCAGGCGGGCTCGCCAGCTGCGCGGGCCCGCTCCACCACCGTCGCTTCTGCCTCGGGCACGGTGCGATACGCCATGTAAAGCAAAGCCGAACCGATTGGCGCCGCGATCAGCATTGAAAGGATGCCGGTCGAAAGACTTCCGCTCAGGGTCGAGACTTGACCGGCCATATAGGGGCCGAGCGCGAGCCCGACGAGCGTCGTCGAAAGGAAGAAGGTCGCGGTCGCCGTACCTCTCATTCTCGGCAGCACCAGGTCCTGCGTCGTCGCCGCAGCAGCACCCAGTGCCGAACTTCCAAGCAGCGAAAGGATGAAATTGAGGAAGTAGTAGAGCGGGATGTTATCGGTCGTGAAGGCGATGATCAGCGGGATGACCGGGGCAAGAACGCCAAACAGTATCACGAGGATGCGTCCGGCAGGGTTGCGCTGACGCAGCCAGTCGGAGACCCGGCCGCCGAGGATGACGCCGAGGAAGCCGCCAAGCGCGCCGCCCCCGCCGATCCAGAACCCGGCGACCGACTTCGATGCACCGAGAACGCGCTCTGCATAGGGCGCCGCCCAGAAAGACACCGAATAGGACGCGAAGGCGACCATCCCGTAGCCGAGAATGGTATAGAGGAACGCAGGGCTCCCCCAGATCAGCTTGAATGTCGGAGCGTCGCGGTGGCGCAGCGAATGAGCCCACGAGAACACCGCATAATAGCCGATACCGACCGCAATCCACTGCTGATAATTGTCGGTTGCCTCACCCATCGCGATAGCGATCGCGCCGATCACGACAGCGCCGGCGATATTGACGAGCAAGGCTCTCGTTCCTCGCTGCGCCGCACTCAGGAAGGTTAGCGGCGGGATGACTGCGAACAGTTCGGTCGCAAAACCACGGAAGGGATTTGGCGCCGGCGGCTGAACTCGGCCCTCGATTGCACCGCGGACCGGTTCCCTAAGGGTAAAGACCCACACGGCCAAGAGCAGGCCGGGAATGCCGACAGCCAGGAACGCCGCTTGCCAACCGACCAGACCGAACGGTCCGCCTTGCGGATAGGTCGCATTCCAGTTTTCCACGATCAGGCCGCCGATGAGCAGCGAGATACCGCCCCCCAGGTACAGCCCGGCCGAATAGATCGCGAGCGCGGTTGCGCGCATCTTCTTCGGAAACCAGTCGGAAATGAGCGAGTAGGCGGCGGGGCTGGCGCTGGCCTCACCCACCCCCACACCGATGCGGGCCGCGCTAAGCGCCAGGCGATTGGTGGCAAACCCCGACAACGCGGTCATCGCTGACCACAGCGCAAGGCCCATCGTCATCAACCGGATGCGGTGCCAGCTGTCGGCAAGGCGCCCCAACGGGATGCCGAACAGCGCATAGAAGACCCCGAAAGCGGTTCCGTAGAGAAATCCCAGATCGGCGTCGGTCAGGCCGAGGTCGGCCTTGATGTCGTTTGCCAGGATCGACAGGATGTTGCGATCGATGAAGTTCAGCAGATAGACGAGGACGAGGACGCCGAGCGCATACCAACTGTAGGGAGCCACCGGAGCGTCGTCGTCCACGACAGCGCTCGTGTCGGTATCCCTGTTGGCCGTTGTGCTCAAATTCCCTCTCCCACTACGTCCGGTGCGTCCGGCGCATAGCGGGTCGTATCGCGAAGACCGGCCTGCGCAAACCCCTTTCGGCGGAGGCGGCACGAGTCGCAGGACCCACAAGCAAGTCCGTTCGGATCGGGATCATAGCATGACCAGCTCCATGCCGGGTCCAGCCCCAGCCGGATACACTCGCGCGCGATGTCAGCCTTGCTCATGAATTGCAGCGGCGTATTGATTGTCAGCGGATTGCCCAGGCTTCCGTCCCGCGTCCCCAGCCGCGCAGTCTCGGCGAAACTGGCGATGAATTCGGGGCGGCAATCGGGATAGCCGGAATAATCCAGCGCATTGACCCCGATGAAGACATCGCGGCTTGCCGATGCTTCGGCAAAAGCGACTGTAAGCGAGAGGAACACGAGGTTCCTGGCTGGGACATAAGTCACCGGGATCTCGTCCTCGACGACGCCGGCCTTCGGCACATCGAGATCGGCGGTCAACGCTGAACCTCCGAATTGCCGGAGATCGAGGGCGAGTTCGACGTGTCTTTCCACCTTGAGACGGCCGGCAATATCTCGCGCCGACTGCAGCTCGCGCGCGTGCCGCTGGCCGTAGTTGATGGTCAGCGCATGAATGGAGAAGCCCTCCTCGCGCGCCAGGCCGGCACAGACCATCGAATCGAGCCCTCCGGACAGGAGCACCACTGCTGTTCGATCGCTTGCCTTGCCGCTCGTCATCGAACGGGCGCTAGGGCCGCCAGGCGCCCTGTGCAACGATCAGTTGCAGGCGCCGACCCGTCGGGCTTCGGCCGAGAATTGGAAAGGCCGCCCGCCCTTGATCCCCTGACTGTCGATCTGGACCAGTTCGCTGCTTTCGCGGCGAATGGCCGTGCGGCCGTATCCGTCCCCCCTGCAGGTATACTGTACCGTGACGGCATTCTTGCCGTCTTCCACGACCAGGCGATTGCAGTCCCCCTTGGGATGCCGCATCCGGATGAACTCGCGGCCTGTTCGAACGCAGATCCTGCTCGCCGGCTCGCCATCGCGGAAGGTCACCTGCCACAAGCCGCGGGCAAGAGTATCGAGCATGCCAAGAGAAGGCTGGGCCGCGACTGGCACGGCACCCAGCCCGGCAAGCATGCCGAGGCCGAAAAGGGCGGTTGCGGTTCGTTTGATCATCGTGTGTCTTCCCGCGCCGGATCGCGCGTCCTGAGGTCGGTCCTGTCGCATCAACGCCGAGACCGCCGTTGCAGTGCCCTCGGACTGGTCACGCCGCGATGGCGAACTGGCGCGAACAGAATGCACAATCGACGCGAATGATCCCTTCCTCATCACGCATCTCCGCGAGATCTTCCTGAGCAAACTTACCCAGGACACCAAGATAATGCTTCGCGCTGCACCGGCACCCCCGAAATATCGGGTGCCCCGGAACGATGCGGATTTCATCCTCCTCGTGAAACAGCCGCCAGACGATCGCGTCGAGCGACAAGGCCGGGTCGAGCAATTCGTCATGGCGCAGCGAGCCGCCGAGGACGCTGATATGCTCCCAAGCGGGCGAAACGTCCTGGGCGTGCAGCCGCTCCCGCCCTTCCTCGCCCTCGGGCAGATATTGCAACAGCAAACCAGCCGCGCGGGTCCTTCCGCCTTCGATGCGCACAGCAGTGCGCACAAGGGTCGGCACTTGTTCCGATTGCACGAAATAATGCTCGCACGCAGCGCCCAGCGTTTCTCCTTCGAGGGGGACGATGCCTTGATACCGGCCTTGCTTTTCGGCCAGATCGAACGTGATCGCGAGATAGCCTTGCCCAAACAAGGCATAGAGCGACGGGTTCGCGCCCAGTTCGGCCAGACGCTCGCGATCGAAATCCACATAACCGCGCAGCGCGCCGGCCCGGTAATCGCAAACCAGCAGCCGCACCGCGCCACTCTGGGTCTGGGCCTGCATGGTCAATTGCGATGCATCGTCCTTGAGCAGGCTCCCCATCAGGGACACCAGGACCAAAGCCTCGGCCAGCAGGAGGGCGATCGGCGGGGGATAGTCGTGGGCCGACAGGATCTCATCGAGCGCCGCGTCGAGACGCACGATCCGGCCCCGTACATCGCGTGAGGGGATCGTGAAGGTCAGCGGCTGATCGGCAAAAGTTTCGGGTAGCGGCGCAGGTTTGGTCATCGCGCCGATATGGTCATTTGTGCGCTGGAAATAAGAGGGTCAGCCGAGCAGACCGAATGCCCAGAGCAGAATGGCCTTTTGTGCGTGAAGACGGTTTTCAGCCTCATCGAAAACCGCAGATTGCGGGCTCTCGAAAACCTCCATCGTCACCTCTTCTCCCACATGCGCGGGGAGACAGTGCAGGAAGATTGCGTCAGGCTTGGCCAGTGCGAGCAAGCCGCCATCCACCTGATAGGGGGCGAATGCCGCCTTGCGGGCCGCGCTGTCGCTTTGCCCCATCGATACCCAGGTATCGGTGACGAGAACGTCGGCGCCGGCCGCCGCCGCCCGGGGGTCCGGCATCATCTCGATCGTCGCGCCGCCGCCCCGCGCGATCCGGACCAATTCCGGATCTGGTTCGTAACCCGGCGGGCAAGCGATCCGAAGGCTGAAACCGAAAAGTCGTGCCGCCTGAATATAGGAATACAGCACATTATTGCTGTCACCGAACCAGGCCACTTGAAGTCCCGGGAGCGCCTTGCCCTTTTCGGCCATGGTCATGAGATCGGCAACAATCTGGCATGGGTGCGACAAGTCAGTCAGCCCGTTGATAACCGGCACGGTGGCGTAACGGGCAAGATCCGTTGCCTTGTCGTGAGCATCGGTCCGGATCAACATCGCATCGACCATGCGGCTGAGCACGCGGGCAGTGTCCGCGATGCTTTCCCCCCGGCCAAGCTGGGACGTGCCGGCTTCCAGGACCAGGACGCTGCCGCCAAGCTGGCGCATCGCCATATCGAAACTCACCCGCGTGCGCGTAGAGTGTTTTTCGAAGATCAGCGCAAGGACGCGCCCTGCCAGCGGCGCATCGGCATCGGCCTGTCCCTTCGGCCAGGCGGCCCGCGCACGCTTGCGATCGAGCGCCTCGGCGATCATTCCAGCGATCGCATCACCGCCGGCATCGTCCAGGCCAAGGAAGTGGCGCGGAGCCTGTGTCACGCTCGCGCTCAGGCTGCGGCGCGTTCGTAACTTGCCGCGCCTGCCGACAGCTTCTCGAAGAACTCGTCGAATTCGGCGTCGTCAGCGACCAGCGGTGGCAGGATGCGCAGCGTCTGATCCCCCGCGGCAACGGTCAGCAACTGGTGATTGTCGCGCAAATGGACGTAGAACGGGCGGCTTTCCTCCTTCATCCGCAAGCCGAGCATCAGCCCTTTCCCGCGTACGCAGTCGAAAAGTGCTGGATAGTTGCCGATGAACTGTTCCAGCCGGCCGCGCAGACGCTCGCCTTTCGCGGCGACCTCGCTCAGGAAATCATCATTGGCGACGGCATCCAACACCGCCATCCCGGCCGCCATAGCCAGCGGATTGCCGCCATAGGTCGATCCGTGCGAACCGAAGCCCATGCCGCGCGCC
Source organism: Qipengyuania sp. (assembly GCF_043423005.1). Lineage (GTDB taxonomy): Bacteria > Pseudomonadota > Alphaproteobacteria > Sphingomonadales > Sphingomonadaceae > Qipengyuania. The sequence goes on from NZ_JBHWMI010000036.1 coordinate 109,639, forward strand.
GCCTTCTCGGTCGCGAGACATGCGCCGAGGGGAAAGCCGCCACCGATGCCCTTGGCTGTCGCCATGATGTCAGGTGCGATGCCGTAATGCTCGTACGCGTAGAGCTTGCCGGTTCGAGCGACCCCGCACTGCACCTCGTCGAAGATCAGCATCAGATCATGCTCGTCGCACAGGGAGCGCAACTCGCGCATGAAGGCATCGGATGCCGGGCGGATGCCACCTTCGCCCTGGATCGGCTCGATCAGGAAGCCGGCGGTGCGCTCGCTCATCAGTGCCTTGGCGCTGTCGAGATTGTCGAAGTCGGCATAGCGGAAGCCTTCGAGAAGGGGCAGGAATCCCTTGTGCATCTTGTCCTGGTTGGACGCGCTGATGGTCGCCATCGTTCGCCCGTGGAAGGCGTTGGTGAAGGTGATCAGTTCGGTGCGCTGGTTATCGCCGCTATCATGCTGGTGATAGGCCCGCGCGGTCTTGATCGCGCATTCGACTGCCTCGGCCCCCGAATTGGTGAAGAAGACGGTGTCGGCAAAGGTCTTGTCGACCAGCCGCTGAGCCAGCGCCTCTCCCTGGGGACTGCCGTAGAGGTTCGAGACATGCATGAGCCGGCTGGCCTGGGCCTGGATCGCCCCGATCAGCCCTTCATGTGAATGGCCCAGCAGATTGACGGCGATGCCACTGGCGAAATCGAGGTAGCGGGTGCCGTCCTCGTCGATCAGATGGCAATGATCACCCTCGACCGGGCGGACCCCGCAACGCGGATAGACGGGCATGAGGGGGGCAATCGACATCGGTCCTCCGGGTAGGCTCGAACGGCAAATGGCGACCCCCCGGTCGGGAAGTCGCCATTTGCGAAATGTAGGCGCGATGTATTCCCTGGCGGCTGGCGGGTCAAATCCGCAAACCGCCCGGGATCACCTGGCTCACTGAGTCGGAACGAGATTGACCGCCGAATGCTTGCCGCGGCGATCGACTTCGAGATCGAACTCGTAACGCTCGCCCTCGTTGAGACCGCTGAGGCCCGAACGCTCGACCGCGCTGATATGAACGAACGCGTCCGGTTGGCCATCGTCACGAGTGAGGAAGCCGAAGCCCTTCATCGAATTGAAGAACTTGACCGTTCCCGTCGCTTTTTCGCCGGTCAGCTCGCGGCGCGGAGCCGCGTCCCGCTGGCCGCCGCCGGCCGCCCCGCCACCGGAGCGTTCCTGCACCGGTACGATATCGCCGACGACCTGGAGATCCTGCGCCGAAACCTTTCCGCCCCGGTCGACCAGGTTGAACTCGAGCTCCTGCCCTTCACCCAGCCCTTCGAGCCCGGCGCGTTCGACCGCGCTGATGTGGACGAAGATATCCTCGCCCCCGGTCTCCTGCTGAATGAAGCCGAAGCCCTTCTGGGCGTTGAAGAACTTCACCGTCCCCTTGCCGGTGCCGACGACCTGCGCGGGCATCCGCGGGCCACCGCCGCCGCCGCCACGGTTGCCGCCGCCGAAG
>NZ_JBHWMI010000047.1:0-4540 GCF_043423005.1 Qipengyuania sp.
TCTCTCATGGCGCAGCACGACCGCGACGAACCGGTCGCGATCCTGCGGCCGCGCGGCCGTCAGCCAATGCGCCACCGACGCATCCTAAATCCAGGTCACCCAGACCGCATTGTTGACATGGCCGAGTTCGTCGATGTGTCCGGCTGTGGCGGTGAAGGTCTGTTCGTAGGCTTTGCTCATGGCCGCAAGCCCCTCCCATTGCGGAGAGAGGTTGGGGTGGGGGCGGAGGCAATGCATTGGCAGGCCCCACCCCCGGCCCCTCCCCTGAAGAGGAGGGGGGAGGGCGCCGCCCCGCACATCACTGGGTCATGCCCATCTGCCACAGGATGAAAGCGTACTCCTCCGCCGTCTCGTAGAGCGAGGCGAAGCGGCCCGACTTGCCGCCATGGCCGGCACCCATGTTGGTCTTCAAGAGCAGTTCGTTGCTGTCGGTCTTCATGTCGCGCAGCTTGGCGACCCACTTGGCCGGCTCCCAGTAGGTGACGCGCGGATCGTTGAGCCCGGCGGTGACCAGCAGCGGCGGATAATCCTGCGCGATCACCTGATCGTAGGGCGAATAGCTGAGGATATAGGCGAAGGCCTGCTTGCTCTCGATAGGGTTGCCCCATTCGGGCCATTCGCCGGGCGTCAGCGGCAGGTCCTTGTCGAGCATGGTATTGAGCACGTCGACGAACGGAACATGCGCCACCACCGCGCCCCACAGGTCGGGATCGGTGTTGATCACCGCGCCCATCAGCTCTCCGCCGGCAGAGCCCCCGCTGGCCGTGACGCGGCCCTTGGCGGTGTAGCCCTTGTCGATCAGCCCCTTCGCCACGTCGACGAAATCGTTGAAGGTATTGGTGCGCTCGTTGAGCTTGCCTTGCAGATACCAGCGCCGGCCGAGATCGTCGCCGCCGCGGATATGCGCGATGGCATAGGCGAACCCGCGGTCCACCAGGCTGAGGCGGCTGGTCGAAAAGCCCGGCGGCGTCGCATAGCCATAGGCGCCATAGGCGTAGAGGTGTAGCGGCCCGCCCATCTTGCGGTCGGCCCGGCTGACGATGCTGACCGGCACCATCGTCCCGTCGCGCGCTGCGATCTCGATCCGCTCGACCCTGTATTTCGAGCCGTCATAGCCGCTGGGGATTTCCTGCTGCTTGAGCAGCTCGAGCTCGCCGGTGGCCACGTGATAGTCATAGACCGAATCCGGGGTGACCATCGATTCGTAGGCCAGCCGCAGGCGGTCGGTGTCGTATTCGGGATTGCTGTCGAGCCCGGTGGTGAAGCTCGCCTCGTTGAAGGCGATCGGCTTGATCCGGGCGGGGTCGGCATAATCGCGCAGCTGGATCTGATCGAGCCCGCGCAGGCGCCCCTCGGTGACGTAGAAGTCCTTGAACAGCGAAAAGCCATCGAGATAGAATTCGTCCGATCCGGGGACCAGCGTCGTCCATTCGCTTGGCCGCTCGAGACTGGCGGTGGCGAGGCGGAAGTTGACGTGCTGATCGTTGGTGTGGACGAACAGCGTGCCATCCCGCACGTCGACGTCGTATTCCACGCCCTTGCGGCGCGGGGCGACGAGGATCTGCTTGCCCGTGGGATCGTCGGCGCGCACCAGGCGGACTTCGCTGGTTTCGTTGTCGCCCGTGGCGATCACCAGCCAGTCTTCCTGTGCGGTGAGCCCGGTGCCGACGCCGAAGCCTTCGTCCTCGGTTTCCCGATAAAGCGTCACGTCCTGCGCGTTCGGCGTGCCGATCACGTGCAGCGTCGCATCATGCGTACGCCATTGCTCGGTCGAGAGGCCATAGACGATCCCGCGATCGTTCATCACCCAGGTGGGGCCAGACCGGGTGCCGGGGATCTCGTCGGGCAGCAGGTCGCCGGTCTGCAGGTCCTTGATCCGGATGGTGTAGCGTTCCGATCCGTTGGTATCGGTCGAATAGGCGAGATAGCGCCCGTTCTTCGATACCGAGAACGCACCGAGGCGGAAGTATTCGTGCCCTTCGGCCAGCGTGTTCTCGTCGAGCAGCAGCTCGTCCGCGCCGCCCGCCACCGGCTTGCGGTACCATTTGCGGTATTCCTGCCCCTCGTCGAACTTCGACCAGTACAGCCAGTCGCCATCCTTCTGCGGCACGGTGGAATCGTCTTCCTTGATCCGCGCCTTCATCTCTTCGTAAAGCGTTTCGACCAGCGGCTTGTGCGGCGCCATGCGGGTTTCGAACCAGGCATTCTCCGCCTTGACGTAATCCAGCACGTCCTCGTCATCGACCACCGGGTAGCTCTGATCCTTCAGCCAGTGATAGGGATCGGCGATGGTGATGCCGTGATGGCTGTAGGAATGGTCGCGCTTTTCGGCGACGGGCGGGGCGGCGGGCTTTGTCACTCGGGTTCCTTCGGCAGTTTGCGCCATCAGCGGAGCGCCCAGCGCAAGCGGGGCCGCAAGGAGACACGCGATCAGATGCTTGCTTGGCATGAATGCTACTCCGCTCGCGGCGCAAAGGTGGAAAGCCGCGCCGCCTTGGTCTAGACGGGGCGATGATTATGCTTGGGCGGATGATGCCGCAAGGCCGTATCCCCACCGGCCGGGCCGCCGCCACGGAAAAGGACGATATCATGCTGATGCAGACCCACGAGGCGCGCCTGGCCGCCCTGCGCACCGAACTGGCCCGGCGCGGACTGGACGGGTTCGTGGTGCCGATCTCGGATGAACACATGAGCGAATATGTCGGCAGCTATGCCCGGCGGCTGGAATGGCTCACCGGCTTCGGCGGCAGCGCCGGCAGCGCGGTGGTGCTGAAGGACGCGGCGGCCATGTTCACCGACGGGCGCTATACCGTGCAGGTGCGCGATCAGGTCGACGGCAAGCTTTATGCCTACGAGGACGTGCCGAAGACCTCGCCGGCGAAATGGATCGCCGCCACCGCCCAGCGGGGCGCGCGGATCGGCTACGATGCCTGGCTGCACGGGGTCAAATGGGCGGAGCAGGCGGCGGCGGTGCTGGCGGCCAAGGGGATCGAACTGGTCCCGGTCGACGGCAATCCGATCGATGCCGTGTGGGCCGATCGCCCGCAGCCGAGCGACGCGCCGGCCGTTCCTCATGAGGATCGCTTCGCCGGCCGTTCCAGCGCCGACAAGCGCGCGATGGTGGCCGACTGGCTGAAGCACGAGGGGCACAATGCGGCGGTTATCAGCGCGCTCGATTCGGTTGCCTGGCTGCTCAACATCCGCGGGGGCGACATCGCCAACACCCCGGTCGCGCTGTCCTACGTCATCGCCCATGCCGATGGCACCGCGGACCTGTTCATCGAGGCAGGCAAGGTCACGCCGCAACTGGTCCAGCATCTGGGCAACGCGGTGACGGTCCGCGAGCGGTCGGCGTTCGAGCCGGCGCTGGCCGCCCTGGCCGGCAAGACCGTGGCGGTCGATCCCGACAATGCCGTGGCGGCAGTGTTCCGCGCGCTCGAGGATAGCGGGGCAAAGGTCGTGCGGGCGACCGATCCGACCGTCTTGCCCAAGGCGATCAAGACCCCCGCCGAACAGCAGGGACACCGCGACGCCCAGGCGCGTGACGGGGCGGCGGTTGCGCGGTTCCTGCGCTGGCTGTCGGAAGAAGCGCCGAAGGGCGGGGTCGACGAATTGTCCGCCGCAGCGAAGCTGGCCGGGTTCCGCGGGCTCAGCCCGGATCTCAGGGATGCGAGCTTCGACACGATCAGCGCCGCCGGCCCGCACGCCGCGCTGCCGCATTACAAGGTCGACGAGGACAGCAACATCCCGATTCCTCCGTCGAGCATCTTCCTGTGCGATTCGGGCGGACAATATGCCGATGGCACCACCGACATCACCCGCACCGTGTGGATCGGCCCCGGCGAACCTTCGGCCGAGATGATCGACCGCAACACCCGGGTGCTCAAGGGTCATATCCAGCTGGCGACGGCGGTGTTTCCGGACGAGACGCCGGGCGGCGCGATCGACGCGCTGGCGCGGATGCACCTGTGGCAGGCCGGGCTCGACTATGGGCACGGTACGGGCCACGGCGTGGGCAGCTATCTCTCGGTCCACGAGGGACCGCAGCGGATCAGCAAGCCCGGCGGTGCCTTCCCCGGCACCGAGACGCCGCTGCGCGCAGGCATGATCCTCTCGAACGAGCCGGGCTACTACAAGGTTGGCGCCTATGGCATCCGGATCGAGAACCTGGTGCTGGTGGTGGAGGCCGCCGTCGAAGGGGCCGAAGGCACATACCTTGGCTTCGAGACGCTGACGCACGTCCCGCTCGACCGGCGGCTGGTCGACAAGACGATGCTGAGTGCGCGGGAAGTCGAATGGTGGAACGCCTACCATGCGCGGGTCGAGGAACTGCTGGCTCCGCAGCTTGATGGCGCCGACCTTTCCTGGCTGAAGGACGAGTGCCGGCCGCTGTAAAAGCCGCTGCTCGCCCCGCCTGCGGGGGCCCGGCCGCTATCGCATCAGCCCGCCGATAAGGTTGCGCACGAAGCGCCCGGCCAGCGCCCCGCCAAGGCCGGTGGCAATGGTGCCGGCGGCGGCACTGGCCGCGGTCTTGACCGGA
>NZ_JBHWMI010000052.1:0-2636 GCF_043423005.1 Qipengyuania sp.
TACTGCCGCGCTTGCCAACTACATGCTGGTGTTCGGCAAGCTCGGCGCACCGGCGCTGGGGGTGGTCGGCTCGGCGCTGGCGAGCAGCATCACCGCATGGCTCGGCGTGCTCGCCTACGTTGCGCTCATCGGCTGGGACCGGCGACTGCACCGCTACCGCATCTTCGGCCGCTGGTGGAGCCCCGACTGGGGGCAGTTCCGGCGGCTGGTCGTGCTCGGCATGCCGGTGGTGCTGACGATCGTCGCCGAAGCCGGGCTGTTCAACAGCGCCGCGTTCATGATGGGGTGGATCGGCGCGGCCGAGCTTGCCGGCCACACCGTCGCGCTGCAGCTCGCCGCGTTCGCCTTCCAGGTGCCGTTCGGGGTGGCACAGGCCGCCGCGATCCGGGTCGGCTACCACTATGGGGCCGGCGACCGAGGGGGGATCGCCCGCGCCGGGTGGTCGGCGATCCTCGTCGGGACGGGATTCATGACGGTGACCGCCGCCGCGATGCTGCTCGCTCCGCACGCGCTGATCGCGCTCTATGTCGACCCGCGCGCGCCCAACAGCGCGGCGATGGTCGGCTTCGCGGTCGCCTATCTCAAGGTTGCCGCGGCGTTCCAGCTATTCGACGGATTCCAGGCGGTCGCGGCCGGGAGCTTGCGCGGGCTCCAGGATACCCGGGTGCCGATGTGGATCGCGGTGCTCGGCTACTGGGTCCCCGGCCTCGGCACGATGGTGTGGCTCGGCTTCGCCACGCCGCTCGCCGGCATGGGCGTGTGGATCGGGCTGCTGGTCGGGCTGGTGGTGGTCGCGGCAGGCTTGCTGGCGCGCTGGCTGCTGCGCGACCGGCTCGGGCTGTTGCCCGCGCTGACCTGAATATTTCTTCAGGCCGAGCGCTTGACGGGCCGCGACCGTGCACTAAATGCGCCTTGCTGGCACTCTCCGTGAGGGAGTGCCAAGGGATTCATCACCAACCAAGAGGCTAGCGACATGGCATTTCGTCCGCTGCACGACCGCGTTCTCGTCCGCCGCATCGAGGCCGACAGCAAGACCGCCGGCGGCATCATCATCCCCGACAGCGCGCAGGAGAAGCCGAGCGAGGGCGAGATCGTCGCCATCGGCGACGGCGCGCGCGACGAGGAGGGCGATCGCATCCCGCTCGACGTCAAGCCCGGCGACCGCGTGCTGTTCGGCAAGTGGAGCGGCACCGAAGTCAAGATCGACGGCGAAGACCTGCTGATCATGAAGGAAAGCGACATCATGGGGATCGTCGGCTGAACGCCGGCACCTGACGCTTTTCTACCAACCAGACGAATTCAGGAGACAAGAACATGGCAGCCAAGGACGTGAAGTTCGGCCGCGACGCGCGCGAGCGGATTCTCGCCGGCGTCGACACCCTCGCCAACGCCGTCAAGGTCACCCTCGGCCCCAAGGGCCGCAACGTGGTGATCGACAAGAGCTTCGGCGCACCGCGGATCACCAAGGACGGCGTCACCGTCGCCAAGGAGATCGAGCTCAAGGACAAGTTCGAGAACATGGGCGCGCAGATGCTGCGCGAAGTGGCGTCCAAGACCAACGACCTGGCCGGTGACGGCACCACCACCGCGACCGTGCTCGCCCAGTCGATCGTGCGCGAAGGCATGAAGTCGGTCGCGGCGGGCATGAACCCGATGGACCTCAAGCGCGGCATCGACCTCGCCGTGACCAAGGTCGTCGAGAACCTCAAGGGGCGCTCGAAGGATGTTCAGGGTTCGCAGGAGATCGCCCAGGTCGGCATCATCTCGGCCAACGGCGACGAGGAAGTCGGCAACAAGATCGCCGAGGCGATGGAAAAGGTCGGCAAGGAAGGCGTGATCACCGTCGAGGAGGCCAAGGGCCTCGAGTTCGAGCTCGACGTCGTCGAAGGCATGCAGTTCGACCGCGGCTACCTGAGCCCGTACTTCATCACCAACCCCGACAAGATGACCGTCGAGCTCGACAACCCCTACATCCTGATCCACGAGAAGAAGCTGTCCTCGCTCCAGGCGATGCTGCCGATCCTCGAGGCGGTGGTGCAGTCGGGCCGTCCGCTGCTGATCATCGCCGAGGACATCGAGGGCGAAGCCTTGGCCACGCTGGTGGTCAACAAGCTGCGCGGCGGCCTCAAGGTCGCGGCGGTCAAGGCCCCCGGCTTCGGCGACCGCCGCAAGGCGATGCTGCAGGACATCGCGATCCTGACGCAGGGCGAGATGATCAGCGAAGATCTCGGCATCAAGCTCGAGAACGTGACGCTGAACATGCTCGGTCAGGCCAAGAAGGTCACGATCGACAAGGACAACACCACCATCGTCGATGGCGCCGGTTCGGCTGACGACATCAAGGCGCGCGTGGGCGAAATCCGCACCCAGATCGATGCGACCAGCAGCGACTATGACCGTGAAAAGCTGCAGGAGCGGCTGGCGAAGCTCGCTGGCGGCGTGGCCGTGATCAAGGTCGGCGGCGCTTCGGAAGTCGAGGTGAAGGAGCGCAAGGACCGCGTCGACGACGCCCTCCACGCGACCCGCGCCGCGGTCGAGGAAGGCATCGTCCCGGGTGGCGGCACCGCGCTGCTCTACGCCACGAAGGCGCTCGATGGCCTCGCCGGGGTCAACGACGACCAGACCCGCGGCAGTTC
>NZ_JBHWMI010000055.1:0-6058 GCF_043423005.1 Qipengyuania sp.
ACCGGGGGACGTTGTTCGGCCTCAAGACCGGCGGCAATATCGATGCCATCCTGATGAGCCTGCCGCCCCGCGCGATCTGGAGCTGAGGTTCAGTCCGCCGCGGCGGCAAGATGCTGCCGGAACCAGTCGGCCAGCTCGTCCTCGGTGAGTTCGCCGGCGGCTGCGGCAAGGACAGTGCGGATTGCGTCCCCCCTGTCGAAGGTCAGGTGCTCGCCATTAAGGCTCAGGAACAGTCGCGCCGCGATCCAAGCCGAGCGCTTGTTTCCGTCGACGAACGGGTGATTGCGGACCAGCCCGAAGGCGTAGGCGGCAGCGAACCGCGCCATGTCGGTATTTCCATAATGCCATTGGTTCACAGGCCGACCAAGCGCAGACTCGAGCGCGCCCATGTCGCGAACTCCGGGCGGGCCACCATGCTCCGCCAGCTGCCGATCATGTGCGGCGACGATGACTTGCAGGCCGACCCAGATCGGCTCGATGACGTCCGACATCCTACTGCGCCAAAGCGCGCAGGATATCGCGGTCCTCGCGCATGATTGTCTCGGCAGCTTCCATCTGCGCCGCAAAATCGCCATCGCAGGCCGAGAGCCGAATACCGTCAGGCGCTTCACTTACAAACAGGGCGTCGCCCACGTCCGCGCGCAGCCGGGCGAGAACTTCCTTCGGCAGAATGACGCCGGCCGAATTGCCGATCCGGGTAATCTTGAGGGTCTTGTTCATACGCTTGTTATAACATCGAGATCAGCCATCAGCAAGGCGCGGCGTGCTTGGTGCTTGAAAAAGCCGCTGCCAGCCGCCACCCGTCACGCGAGATATCCGGAGAGAGATCGATGCGCCGCCTGCTTGCCCCTGTTGCCCTGCTTCTCGCCACTGCCGCCTGCTCGACGGTGCCGACCACTCCGGCTGCGAGCGATGCGATGATCTCGCCCATTCTGACCACGCCCGACGCGCTCGACAGCCAGACCCATGCCCGGCCGCAGGAAGCGCGGGTGACGCATGTCGCGCTCGACCTCGCACTCGACTTCGCGCGCAAGACGGTGGCGGGGAGCGCTGCGCTGGACGTGCTGGTCCGGCCGGGGGCCAAGGAGATCGTGCTCGATACCAAGGGTCTTGCCATTGCCCGTGTGACCGACGGGGCCGGCCGCGCGCTGCCGTTCACTGTGGGTGCTCCGGCGGCCGATAAGCCCGAGATGGGCACCCCGCTTACCATCGCGCTGAACGGTGCGCGCAAGGTCCGGATCGACTATACCGCGCCCGCCGATGCCAGCGCCCTTCAATGGCTCAGCCCCGAGCAGACCGCAGGGGGCGAGCATCCGTTCTTGTTCAGCCAGGGCCAGGCGATCCTCAACCGCAGCTGGATCCCGACACAAGACAGCCCCGGCATCCGCCAGACCTGGGAAGCGCGGATCACTGCGCCCAAGCCGCTCGACGTGGTGATGAGCGGGGTCCGGCAGGGCGAGGCCGAAGACCTTGGCGATGGCCGCCGGGCCTTCCGCTTCATGATGGACAAGCCGGTGCCGCCCTATCTGATCGCGATTGCGGCGGGCGATATCGATTTCCAGGCGCTCGGCCCGCGCACCGGGGTATGGGCCGAACCGGCCGTGCTGCCAGAGGCCGCGCGTGAGGTGGGCGATACCGAGCAGATGGTGGCGGCGGCCGAGCGGCTTTACGGGCCCTATCGCTGGGGCCGTTACGACATGATCGTGCTGCCGCCGGCCTTCCCCTATGGCGGGATGGAGAACCCGGTGATGACCTTCCTCACCCCCACCTTCATCGCCGGTGACCGCTCGAACAACGGGCTCGTCGCGCATGAGCTGGCGCACAGCTGGTCGGGCAATCTCGTCACCAATGCGGTGTGGGGCGACGGCTGGCTAAACGAAGGGGTGACCTCCTATTTCGAGAACCGCATCGTCGAGGAAGTCTACGGCAAGAAGCGCGCCGAACAGGAAGCCGCGCTCGCCTTTGCCAATATCGAGGAGACCTTGCGCGAAGTCGGCGCCGATGCGCCGGGCACCGCGCTGCATAACGATGGCAAAGGCGAACTCGTCGGCAGTGCGATCGCCTATGACAAGGGGCATTTCTTCCTGCGCACCGTCGAACGCACGGTCGGGCGCGAGCGGTTCGATGCCTGGCTGCGCCAGTGGTTCGACAATCACGCTTTCCAGCCCGCCACCAGCAGGATGCTGCTCGACGACATGCGCGCCAATCTCGCGCGCTCGCCGGCCGAGGCTGCCGCTTTGCAGCTTGAGGAATGGATCTTCGCGCCCGGCCTTCCCGCCAATGTCGTGCGGCCCGATCCCGCCGCTTTCGCCGAAGTCGATGCCGCGGTCGCCGCCTATGCCCGCGGCGGCACCATCCCGGCGGCTTATTCCGGCTGGACCAGCGCCGAACGGATGCGCTTTCTCGACAATATCCCCAAACAGCGCAGCGCCGCGCAGCTGGCCGAATTGGACCGCGCGCTGGGGCTGTCGCAGACGCGCAACAACGAAATCCTGTTCCTGTGGCTCGAACTGGCGCTGGCCAACCGCTACGACGCGGCGATCCCGCAGGCGGAACGGTTCCTCGGCACGGTCGGGCGGGGCAAGTTCGTACGACCGCTTTACGAGGTGCTGTGGAGCGGCGGCGAATGGGGGCAGGGCCATGCCACGCGCATCTATGCCCGGACGCGCGACAGCTATCACACGGTGACCCGCGAAGGCATCGACCGGGTCATGCGCCGCCGCTGACCCGGCCGCGGGGCGGGCACTCGGCGCAGCGCGAAAAAATTACGCATTGCGCTGCGGCGCAAGGCGCAACACATTCGTTTGTGATGCTGCGCCAGTATGAGCTTGTCGAACGGGTCAAGGCCTATGATCCCGACGCGGATGAGATGATGCTCAACCGCGCCTACGTCTACACTGTCCAGAAACACGGCACCCAGACCCGGGCCAGCGGCGATCCCTATTTCAGCCACCCGGTCGAGGTCGCCGGGCTGATGACCGATCTCAAGCTCGATCAGGAAACCATCATCACCGCGTTGCTCCACGATACGGTGGAGGACACGCTCGCCACGATCGACGATATCGAGCGCAATTTCGGCGGCGAGGTCGCCCGGCTGGTCGACGGGGTGACTAAGCTGTCCAAGATCGAGCAGATGCCCGAGAACGACCGGGCGGCGGAAAACCTGCGCAAGTTCCTGCTCGCCATGAGCGAGGACATCCGCGTGCTCCTCGTCAAGCTGGGCGACCGGCTGCACAACATGCGCACGCTGCATTTCATCTCCAAGGAAGAGAAGCGCCAGCGGATCGCGCGCGAGACGATGGATATCTACGCCCCCCTCGCCGAACGGGTGGGGATGTACGAATACATGCGCGAGATGCAGCTGCTCGCCTTCGAGCAGCTCGAGCCCGAAGGCTATGCCACGATCATGCAGCGGCTCGAGCAGATCCGCGAGCAGGACGGCGGGCAGGTCGATGCCATCGCGCTCGACATGAAGCATGCGCTCGCCAGCGCCGGGCTCCACGTCGAGGTTTCGGGGCGCGAGAAGCATCCCTATTCGATCTGGCGCAAGATGGCCGAACGGCACGTCTCGTTCGAGCAGGTGACCGACATCATGGCCTTTCGCATCATCTGCGAGGATGTGGCCGATTGCTACCGCGCGCTGGGGGTGCTGCACACCACGTGGCAGTTCCTGCCCGGGCGCTTCAAGGATTATATCTCGACCCCGAAGACCAACGGCTATCGCAGCCTTCATACCTCGCTGCTCTATGGCAAGTCGATGCGGGTGGAAGTGCAGATCCGCACCCGCGAGATGCACCGGCTCAACGAGTTCGGCCTCGCCGCGCACTGGGCCTACAAGCAGGGCGACCGGCCTGACGGGCAGGTCGGCTGGCTGCGCGACCTCATCGAGATCGTCGATGCCAGCCACGATGCCGAGGAACTGCTCGAGCATACCCGGCTGGCGATCTATCAGGACCGCATCTTCGCCTTCACCCCGAAAGGCGCGCTGTTCCAATTGCCCAAGGGGTCGACCGCGGTCGATTTCGCCTTCGCCGTCCACACCGATCTCGGGCTCCAGACGGTCGGCGCGAAGATCAACGGGCGGCACATGCCGCTGCGCACCCAGCTCGCCAATGGCGACGTGGTGGAAATCCTCAAGGGCAGCATCGCCGATCCGCAGATGAGCTGGCTGGGCTTCGTCGTCACCGGCAAGGCGCGCGCCGCCATCCGCCGTGCGGTGCGGCTCAAGGAACGGGCCGAGATCGCCGATATCGGGCACAAGCTGTTCGACGAGATCGCGGTGCGGGTGCCGGCCAAGATCGGCAAGAAGGCCCTGCGCGCCGCGCTCGCCCGGCTGGAAATGGACGAGGAGGAGGACCTGTACCACGCGATCGGTTCGGCTCGCATCGACGATCGCACCGTGATGGAGGCACTGGTGCCGGGCTGCACCGCCGACATGGAAGAACCCGAGGAATGGACGGGCGGCAGCAAGTCGCTGTCGATCCGCGGCTTGACCCCGGGGGTGGGCTACAACCTTGCCGAATGCTGCCATCCGGTGCCGGGCGACCGGATCGTGGGCCTGCGCGTGCCGGGCGAAGGGGTCGAGGTCCACTCGATCGACTGCCACCGGCTGGCCGAAGGGATCGCCAGCGACTGGCTCGACCTGTCATGGGGCCGCCACAGCATGGGCGCGGTCGGGCGGATGCGGGTCACCCTCTACGACCGCCCCGGCACGCTGGCCGAGATGGCCGGCATCTTCGCCAAGAACAAGGTCAACGTCAAAAGCCTCGAACAGACCCAGCTCGATTATCCGTTCAGCACCTACGAAATCGATCTGGAGGTGCAGGATCTCGCCCACCTCAACCGCCTGCTGAGCGCGGTGCGGGCGAGCGATGCGGTGGCCCAGGCGGAACGGGTATAGGCGCGCATCCGGCGGCCAGTCCGGACCTTTCGGCCAGCATCAGGTGCAACGGGCGACAGCCGGTGCGACAGGCCCGAGCATCACGGGCAGTGCTTCGTGCGGCCTTGTAGAAGCTGGTGACGGAATTGCCGCCGCACATGTGAGCATCCGTTCGGCCCTGTGCCGGCGGGCGGCGAGAGGTGCGGGCGCGCGTCCTTCCCTCGTGCCGCGGGGGCATACCCCCGGTTGCGTGCGGCCCCCTTGTGCAAGGGCGCCGACGGCAGGCTCGGTCGGCCCGCTCCCGCTGGCTGCCGTGACGCAAGGTCCGCAAGAACCATGCGCCAGGCACCGGCTGTCAACACGGCGAGGTAAACGAAGCGCCACCGCCACCGCACCCGTTGCGGCAGCGCTTATAGGCGGGGGGCGGGTGTGTAGGAAAGGCGACGTTGCCGGGGGTGGACGCCTATTCGTTGCCGGCACATTGACTGGGTTGCGCGGACATTCTTTGACCGCTTTCGGTAGAGCGCGGCACATGCGGGAAGGGATGGGATGGGGTGGGAAGCGGACCCTAGCCGACTGACTAATCCAACCAATCGAACTTCCTTCGGGCGGCTTCCTCGGCGCTCGCTAAGTCTTGGTGTTCACTCGACCACTCTCGGGGCACCCAAGCCGAAAGGTCTCCGTCCCGTAACAGCGCTTCAAGCGTGAATCGGTAGTTTCCATCGTTATAAAGATTGAAGCAGAGCCGCTTGTCGCCAACAGGTCCGAGGACCGTCTTGATCGCCGATTGAAATCTCCTGCTTTCATCAGCGGCGGGCTGTAGTTCGTGTAGATTGGCCGGCTCGCCTGTATTTTCCCAGCGCCAGTCTACGGGCTCATCGGAATAGTCGTCCGGATACCTAAGGATTTCCATCAACGACTCTTCCCAGTGATCCATAAGGCGTTGCTCGTCACCGGTCGCAGAGAGCGTTCTGACTACTAGTTCCCATCCCAACCAATTGAGTGAGCCGAAACTGCTCCGGTCGATCCCAGTGTGAGCTAAGTTCAGGACCCATTAAATCGCTTGCGCGGGAGGCAATCGGTTGATTCAATGGCAGCATCAAGGAGGTGGTGCTGTTGTCAGATCTGTGGTTGTTGAGCGAGGCGCAGATGCGCCGGATCGAGCCTTATTTCCCTCTG
>NZ_JBHWMI010000062.1:0-3548 GCF_043423005.1 Qipengyuania sp.
ATTCTTTGCCGATTGACGTTCTTGGCTGTCTGGGTCGCCTTGTCTGGCTGACATTATTTTACGGATAAACACAGGGTCCCAGTGCCAATAGAAGCGCCCATCCGGCTTCTGCCGCAGATAGCTTTTCAGACCATCGCTCGCGCCCCGCCTGGGACGATGCGGCATGTAGCGAGCGATCACGTCGGCCGCCTCCTCTGGTGAGGCAAAGCCGCTATCGACATGCTCTTCCATGAAACCAACCACGCGCATCACACCGCTGGGCTCCATGCGCGGGGCAATGTCGACCAATGTGAGTGAAGCAAAGCTACCTGGAGCAAGCTCCCCTGCGGCAATCAGTCCAGCGAGCCCGCCCAGTGAAGCGCCGACCAGCGCTGGCTTCTGGTCCAGGCGCGACGCTGCAGCGACCAGATCCGCCGCGAAGTCGCGCATTTCATAAGCTCCGCATGGCGACCAATCGCTGTCTCCGTGACCGCGCATGTCGAAGGCGATTGCGCGAAAGCCGGCTTGAGCCAGCTCGCTGACCACCCTTCTCCACGCGCGCCGTGTCTGCCCGCCGCCGTGCGCAAGAAGGACGGGTTTAGCGTAGGCATCCCCCTCAGCCTCGGCTGTAAGAGAAATTGCGCCTGCGCCCTCAATCGTAAAGGTTTCTCTCGCCATCTCTGGATGGTAGGAAAGGCGCGCTAAATAGTAAACCGATTTAGTTTGTGGCTCTCGGCTCCGTGTTGGCTGTCCTGCAGGGCGTTTCAACGACGGCAAAAGTCTATGCCAAGAGGGGTTTCTCCAGACTATTCTCTAATGCACCGGCTCGCGATTCGGTCAGCAGTCGCTGTCCGCTTAATCCGCTCAAAGATATAAAAGCTGCCTTTCCGCTTCCGTTTAGAGTTTCGGACGCCGCGAGGCGTCGGAAAGTCGACGGTGCCCGAACCCGCGGGCCGCACGCGGTGCGCTATGGGGATTTCGACTTTGCACTGATCCCGACGGCTGCTGACGGTGCCGATAAGCGGAAGGGTCCGATAGCAGCCGGTCCGATTTTGCGATGACAAAGCAGCCGTAGGACGCCGGTTCGTCCGATTTTGGTGATGCGACTACTGCTTTTGGGCGGGTAATATGCGGACGTCATCGCCGCCGGAAGCGTGGCTGCGGCGGGGTGGAACAGTGTCATGCCGAGCCGGGTCACGGCGCAGGTTGCCCGGATGGAGCGGCTGCGCTCGGCGGACCGCGTGGCGGATGGCAGCGCTGGAAGGTCTCGATGATGACCATGTGCCCGCCGCAGCAAGGGCATGGCGGGTGGGGATCGGGCGGTTCGACGGGCGCCTCATCGACGGCAGGCGGTGCGACCGCGAGCAGCTGGCGGGCGCGTTCGAGACGGGCCTTGCGAGTGCTTCCGGCGAGGAGGCCATAGTGGCGGATGCGGTGGAAGCCACGAGGCAGGCAGTGCAGCAGGAAGCGGCGGATGAACTCGTCGGCGCCGAGCGTCATGATCTGCTGCCGGTCTGGGGCAGAGCGACGATAATCCTTGTAGCGGAACGTTACGCCATCCTCGTCGAAGGAGATGAGCCGACTGTTCGAGATCGCGACCCGGTGGGTGTAGCGCGAGAGATAGGCGAGCACGGCCTCAGGACCGGCGAACGGCGGCTTGGCATAGACGACCCAGCGCTTCTTCCTCACCGGTGACAGATGGCGCAGCAACGCACGGCGGTCGGCCAACTCCGCCAGCTTACCGAAGAAGGCGAGTTTGCCGGCATCGTGAAGCGCCAGCAGCCGGGTCAGGAACAGACGGCGGAACAAAGCGCCCAGCACGCGCACCGGCAGGAGGAAGGCCGGGCGGGACGATATCCATCGGTCCCCGTCCAGCGCGATACCGCCGCCCGGCACGATCATGTGGATGTGCGGATGATGGGTCATGGCCGAGCCCCAGGTGTGGAGCACGGCGGTGATGCCGATGCGCGCACCCAGATGCTTGGGATCGGCAGCGATGGTCAGCATGGTCTGCGAGGCGGTCTTGAACAGCAGGTCGTAGAGCAGAGCCTTGTTGTGGAACGCGATGGCGGCGATCTCGGCGGGCAGCGTGAACACGAGGTGGAAATAGCCGACCGGCAGCAGGTCGGCCTCGCGCGCGGCGAGCCAGGTCCGCGCGGCGGCGCCCTGGCACTTGGGGCAGTGGCGGTTGCGGCAGGAGTTGTAGGCGATCCGCCAATGGCCGCAGTCGGTGCAGGCCTCGACGTGCCCGCCCAGCGCGGCGGTGCGACAGTGCTCGATCGCCGACATGACCTTGAGCTGATGCAGGCTCAGGTGCCCGGCATGGGCGGCCCGATAAGCAGGCCCGGCAGCACGGAAGACGTCGGCAACCTCGAGCGAGGTGCGCACCGGCTCTCAGCCGCTCGGCACCTCGTTATCCGGTGCCGCCAAGGCCAGTCGGTCGAGCGGGCTGACAACTGCCCGCATCGTCTTCGTTGCCACCTTGGTGTAGAAGGCCGTGGTGTTGAGCTTGGCATGGCCGAGCAGTGCCTGGATAACGCGGATATCGACGCCGTCCTCGAGCAGATGCGTCGCAAAACTGTGCCGTAGGGTGTGCGGTCCGACCCGCTTGGCGATATCGGCTGCCTCTGCCGCTTGAACGACGACCCGGTAGAGCTGGCGGGTGCTGATCGGCACCGTCGCGTTCTGACCTGGGAAGAGCCAGCCATCGGCATGAAGCACACCCTGTTGCCGCCCCGCGCGCCACCACTCCCGCAGCAGCACAAGCAGACCTTCGGGCAGCATGGCGTTGCGATAGCGTCCACCCTTGCCGCGTTCGATCCTGAGCAGCATGCGCTTGCTGTCGATATCGCACACCTTGAGCGCCGAGACCTCGCCGACCCGCAGCCCCGCACCGTAGGCCACCGACAGCGCGGCCTGGTGCTTGAGGCAGGTCGTGGCGTCGAGGAGCCGCTTCACCTCGGGCTGGGTCAGCACCACCGGGATCTTGCGAGCATGAGCGGTGCGGACCAGCTTGCGGGCAAGCCCGGGCCGGTCGAGGGTGTGGGTGAAGAGGAAACGCAGCGCAGCCACGATGCTGTTCATGGTCGGCGCCGGCACCCCGGCTTCCCGTTGCTCAATCTGGAACCGCCGGACATCCTCGGCGGTCGCGGTGTGGGGCGAGCGCCCCAGCCAGGTCGCGAACCGCCCGACATCGCGCAGATAGTTGCGCTGCGTCTCCGGGCTGAACCGGCGCATGGTCATATCCTCGATCAGCCGCTGGCGCAGCGGGCTGATGGGCGAAACAGGTACAAGATCGTTCATCTCTCGACTCCTCGGTTGAAGGAGCCGGAATGGTCGGCCTTGTTCGATCTACTCGCTACGTTCTTGCTCTGGCGTCACCCGCGCCGCCAGCACCCCTCCCGCGAAGCGGGTTCGTGCTTCGGCCCCAAGTCGGTAATTACCTCCATCGAATACAACTGGGCGCCGTTCTACATCCGCACTACTGAGTCTGTACTGAACGGCACTTGGAAATCGGCTGACTACTGGGGTGGGCTGGCCGATGACGCCCTGACCATGCCGATCACACC
>NZ_JBHWMI010000075.1:0-31624 GCF_043423005.1 Qipengyuania sp.
TGGAGGCGTTCAAGCAGCTGTGCGAGGCGCCGATGGGGTTGGTGGTTTGACCTGCTCACCCCCTCTCCCCAACCCCTCTCCCGCGAGGGGAGAGGGGCTAAATTCCTCTCCCCTCGCGGGAGAGGAAGGGGCCCGCCGCAAAGCGGTGGGAAGGAGAGGGGGGCGGCAGGATCTGACGCCTCTTGCCAAGAGGATGCGCCGCGAACCGACTGACGCCGAGCGCCGTCTTTGGACGCTCCTCCGGGCAAAGCGTTTGAATGGCGCCAAGTTCAAACGGCAGGAGCAGATCGGCAACTTTATCGTCGACTTCGTGTGTTACGATGCTCGCGTTATCGTGGAAGCGGACGGTTCCCACCATGCAGATCGCGCAGGTGATTGCCTCCGCGATGAGTGGCTCAGTTCGCAGGGTTTTCGCGTGCTGCGCTTCTGGAACAATCAGATCCTGTCGGAAACCAACGCGGTGGCCGACGCGATCCTCAACGCAGTGACCGCCCATGACTGACCGCCAACCCCAAATCCGCGTCACCGCCATGCCGACCGAGATGAACCCCTATGGCGGGATCTTCGGCGGGTGGCTGATGGGCCAGATGGCGCTTGCCGCCGGCAGCCTCGCCAGCCGGGTGGGGCAGGGGCGGGCCAATGTCGTCGCCGCCACCGATTTCGGCTTCCCCGCGGCGATGAAGTGCGGGGACGAACTCAACGTCTATTGCGACATCGTTCGCGAAGGGCGTACCTCGATAACCATCGCTGCCGAGGGCATCGCACGCGAGCGGCATGGCGAGACCACGATGCTGGTATGCAAGGGGACCTTCACCTTCGTCCTCGCCGACGATGACGGCACCCCGCGCCCCGTCCGCGCAGGGGGGCAGGCGGCGAACGAGGTATGATCGTTTTCCTACCCCGCGCCACCCGTGGCAAAGGCGTGCCGATGTACCGTCCCTCGTCCTCGCCCCGCTTGCCCCGCGCCCTCGCGCACCCCACGATAGTTTCCCGCCAGGACAGTGTGACAAGTGTGACACCGTTCAGGCTCGAAAGGCTGTAACTGAATGTCCGATACCCAATACGACGTTATCGTGCTCGGCAGCGGCCCGGGCGGCTATGTCGCGGCGATCCGCTGTGCGCAGCTGGGGCTCAAGACCGCCATCGTCGAACGCGAACTGCTGGGCGGGATCTGTCTCAACTGGGGCTGCATTCCGACCAAGGCCCTGCTGCGCAGTGCCGAGGTGCTGCACTACGCCCAGCATGCGCAGGACTACGGCCTCAAGCTCGCCGGCTCCATCGAGGCCGATCTCGACGCGGTGGTGAAGCGCAGCCGCGGGGTCGCCAAGCAGCTTAACCAGGGCGTCACGCACCTGATGAAGAAGAACAAGATCGCGGTCCACATGGGCGAGGGCCGGCTGACCGGGCCGACCAGCCTGACGGTAAAGGGGGAGAAGGGCGAAGAAACGCTTAGCGCGAAGCACGTGATCGTCGCCACCGGCGCCCGCGCGCGGGACCTGCCGTTCGCTCCTGCCGACGGCAAGCGGGTATGGACCTATCGCCACGCGATGACCCCCGCCGAAATCCCCAGCCGCCTGCTGGTGATCGGCAGCGGCGCCATCGGCATCGAGTTCGCCAGCTTCTACAACGACATGGGCGCCGAGGTTACGGTAGTCGAAATGCTCGACCGGATCGTGCCGGTCGAGGATGCGGACATCTCGGCCCATCTCGAGAAAAGCCTAACCAAGCAGGGCATCGCCATCATGACCGGCGCCGGGGTCGAGGATCTGAAGGTCACCGACGATGGCGTTACCGCGAAGATCAAGGACAAGGACGGCAAGATCGCCGAGAGCGCTTTCAGCCACTGCATCGTCGCCATCGGCATCGTACCTAATACCGAGAACATCGGGCTCGAACAGCTGGTCGATATGGATCGCGGGTTCATCCAGATCGACCCCTACGGCCGCACGAAGTCCAAGGGCGTGTGGGCCATTGGCGACTGCACCCCCGGGCCGTGGCTTGCGCACAAGGCCAGCCATGAAGGCGTAACCTGCGCCGAGGCAATCGCACAGGAGCTGGGCAACAGCGATGTCCATCCGCACCCGCTCGACCGGGCGAACATTCCGGGTTGCACCTATTGCCATCCGCAAATCGCCAGCGTCGGGCTGACCGAAGACAAGGCGAGGGAAGCGGGGCGCGAGGTCCGGGCGGGCACTTTCCCCCTCATCGGCAACGGCAAGGCCATCGCGCTGGGCGAGGCGGAAGGCTTCGTGAAGACCGTGTTCGATGCCCGGACCGGCGAGCTTCTCGGCGCGCACATGATCGGCGCGGAGGTGACCGAGATGATCCAGGGCTTCGTCATCGGCAAGACGCTCGAGACCACCGAGGCCGAACTGATGCAGACGGTGTTTCCCCATCCCACGGTCAGCGAAAGCATGCACGAAAGCGTGCTCGCCAGCTACGGCCGGGCGCTCCACATCTAGGGCCGGCCATCCCGGTCGCAGGAATGTGTCCCTTCGGCGCTGGCCGCGGGAAACGCCGCCCCCATCGCTCGTTTCCTCGCTGAAGGAGAGAGATGATGGAATTCGAGATTCACGACGAGCCGCAAGGCGAGCAGGACCGTCCCGAGGGTGACCGCGATGGCGGGCTGGAAGATCATCAGGGTCTGCAGAACCAGTCGCGGGTGAAGCCGGAAGATTATCCGTTGAAGGATCGCCAGGACCAGTCGCTCGTCACCGAAAAGGGTAAGGGCTAGGGCTCGCTTCGGAAACCTGGCGGACAGGGTGGGATTCGAACCCACGGTGGGCGTGAACCCACGGCGGTTTTCAAGACCGCTGCATTCAACCGCTCTGCCACCTGTCCGGCAGGTTCTGACCGGCTAGCGGCCTTGGTTCGGGGTGTCACGTCCTTTCGCGCTGGTCGAAGCGCGCTGTCGGTACGAGGAACGGCATTGGCGGGCCGTTCGCACTATGCAATGGATGGGGAATGAAATTCACCCGCCGTATTCTGGTACTTGCCGCCGCATTGATCCTTCCTGCTTCCGCCCCGCTGGCGGCGCAGGACCTGTCGTTCGATCAGTATCTTCAGTTGCTCGTCGCCCGTGCCCGTGCCGAGGGCGTCAGCGAAGAGACCCTGTCGCGCATGACTGCCGGCCTGACGCCAAGCATGAGGGCGATCGAGCTGGACCGGGCACAGCCCGGGACCACCTCTTCGGGTCGCGGGTTCGCGCCGGTGTCCGACTATCTCGCCCGCCACGTGGATGCTCCGCGTATTGCCGGCGGGCGGCGGGAGTACGCCGCCAACCGGGTGCGGCTGGCCGAGATCGAACGGCGCTATGGCGTGCCGGGCGAAATCCTCGTCGCGATCTGGGGGCATGAAACCGCGTATGGCGCTGTAACCGGCGGGTTCGATCTTGCGCAAGCACTCGCCACACTCGCCTGGGAGGGCCGCCGGCGCGACTTGTTCGCAGGTGAGTTCGTCGCCCTGATGAAGGTCGCGGACAGGGGCTATTCCCGCAACCAGCTCAAGGGCAGCTGGGCAGGGGCGTTCGGCTATCCCCAGTTCCTGCCCAGCGTCTATTTGCGTCTCGCAGCGGATGGCGATGGCGATGGACGAGCGGACATCATGAGCAACCGGGCCGATACCCTTGCGTCGATTGCAAACTACTTCCGCGATGCCGGATGGCGCAGCGGCGAGCCCTGGGGTGTGCGTGCGACCTTGCCCGGCGGCTTTGCGCCCGAACGTTATGCCACGAAGCTTTCGTCGCCGGTATGCAGCCGGGTTCACGAGCGCCATAGCCAGTACAAAACGGTAGCGGAGTGGCGCGAACTTGGGGTGCAGCCGCAAGGCGCGCTGCCGGGCGATACGCTGGCCACCCTGTTCCAGCCCGACGGCCCCGGCACGCCTGCATGGCTGCTGACCTCCAACTATCGCGTCATCCTGGAATACAATTGCTCGAACTATTACGCGCTGAGCGTGGGCCTGCTCGCCGACCGGATCCGGCAATAACCCGCAATGACAAAGCCTAAGCACATACTGGCCGGTCGCGATGCCAGGCGGCGGCGGCTTGCGACGTCGTTAAAGGCGGCGATGGCTGCAATGCTGCTAGTCGGACCGGGCGTGCCGGCGGCTCATGGCCGAGGCGCGGCAAGCGCGCCCGGTGGCATTCCCTTGGTCGAGGATGCGCCGATTGCCTACCTGATGGATGCGACGACCGGTCAGGTGCTGTTCGCCCGCGAAGAAGATCGCCGCTTCATGCCGGCATCGATCGCCAAGGCCATGACCACCCTCGTCGCCTTCGACCTGCTCGAGCAGGGCAAGCTGACCCAGACGCAGGCCTTTACGGTGCGTCCGCAGACCTTCAGCCAATGGCGCGGGGTCGGTTCGACGATGTTCCTCGGCGCTAACGACCGCGTGACCGTGGACGATCTGCTGCATGGCGTCACGACCGTATCCGCCAATGACGGCGCGATCGTGCTGGCGGAAGGTGCGGCGGGGTCGGTTGCCAACTGGGCCTCGCTGATGAACCGCGCGGCGCGGCGGATCGGCATGGCCGACAGCTACTTTGCCAGCCCGAACGGGTGGATGGACGAGGGACGAACCTTCGTCACCGCTCACGACCTCGCGCTGCTTGGTCAGGCGCTGACGATGAAGCATCCGGCCAAGTACCAGCATTACATCGGCAAGCAGCGGTTCCGCTACGGCTCGATCCTGCAACCCAATCACGATCCATTGAGCGGGGCCGTCCCCGGTGCCGATGGTATCAAGACCGGCTTCACCAATCAGGCCGGGTACGGCTATCTCGGTTCGGTCAAACGGGGGGCGCAGCGATTGATCCTGGTCGTCGCCGGCAGCCCCACGAACGGGGCACGAAACCGGGCATCGCGGCAGCTCGTGAATTGGGGCTTCACAGCGTTCGACATCGAACGAGTGGCGGCCCCCGGAAGCATGGTCGGGAAGGCCATGGTGCAAGATGGTTCCGCGCCCGTTGTGCCTTTGATAACGGATCGCCCGGTGGATGTCCGCGTTCCACAAGGACGGCAGGCCGAAATCGCCAGCCGGATCGTCTACCGTGGCCCTCTTAAAGCCCCCGTGGTGGAGGGCGAGACGGTCGCCATGCTCGAGGTGTCGGTCAGCGGGCTGCCGACATACACGATCCCGCTGAAAGCCGGGGCGAACATCAGCGAGGCGTCCCTGATCCAGCGCGCAATCAACGGTCTGAGGAGATGGCTTTCATGACCCGTGGGCGGTTCATCGCCTTCGAAGGGGGGGAGGGGCGCGGCAAGTCGACCCAGGCTGCGCGTCTTGCCGAGGCGCTCGAGGCGCGGGGTCTGTCTGTGATCCGCACGCGTGAGCCGGGCGGAACACCGGGGGCGGAGATTATCCGCCGCCTCCTTCTCGAACCGCCGGGCGAGGGCTGGGGGCCCCGAGCCGAGGCGCTGCTGTTTGCCGCGGCGCGATCGGATCATGTGGAACGCCTCATTCTCCCCGCCCTCGAGCGCGGAGCATGGGTCGTCTGCGACAGGTTCGTTGACAGCAGCCGTGCCTATCAGGGGGCGGCGGGCGGGCTTGGCGATGATCAGGTTCGCGCGCTGCACCGCATCGGCAGCGCCAATCTCCTGCCGGACCTGACGATCCTGCTTCAAGCGGACAACGGCACCGCGAAAGCGCGCCTGATAGAGCGGGACGGGGGGGACAGCGATGCCATTGGCGGACGCCTGCCGGCCTATCACGATACGGTTGCCGCCGCGTTCGACAGGTTTGCCAAGGCGGAGCCCGAACGATTTGTCACCATCGAAGGGGTCGGAAGCGTGGAGGACGTCCACCGGAATGTGTGGTCCGCGATCGCTCCCCTCCTCGAGGACACCGGGCGTTGACCTTGCTCGGCCATTCGGAGGCCTGGGCGGCGTGGCGACGGGCCCGCGACGGGGTTCGCATGCATCATGCATGGTTGCTGTCAGGGCGGCAGGGGCTGGGCAAGGCAAGCTTCGCCCACGCCGCCGCCCGCGAACTCGTCGGCGCGTCGGGAGAGGACCACCCCGACATTCATGTCCTCACCTATGCGGCGAAGGACGACAAGGAAGACAAGAAACGGCTCGACGGCAAGCCGTTCGAGAAAGCCCGCAGCATTCGGATCGCGCAGATCAGGGCCATGCAGCAGCGTCTGGTCACCCGTCCCACGGCGGGGGACTGGCGCGCGGTGATCATCGATCCGGCTGACGATCTGGAACGCAATGCTGCAAACGCCTTGCTCAAGAGCCTCGAGGAACCGCCGGAAGGCACGATCTTCCTGCTCGTCAGCCATCGTCCGGCGCAGCTTCTTCCGACGATCAGATCGCGCTGCCGGGTACTGCGCTTTCCCCCGGTTTCCGCAGACGCCCTTCATCGCCAGCTGGAGCGCAACGCACCCGATGCCGATGCACCGGCGCGCGCGGCTGCCATTGCCGCGGCGGCCGGTTCGCCCGGGGCGGCACTGTCCTATCTGCAACTCGATCTCGGCAAGGTGGCCCGGCTGATGCAATCCATTCTTGAAGAGGGCGATCGTGGCTTTGCCCGCCGCGCTGCTCTCGCCGAGCTGATCGGTGCCCGGCCGGATCGCGACCGGATGAGCGCGATGCTGGATATGGCGCGCCAGTCCCTCGCCCAGCATCTTGCCGGCGTCGTCCATCATCCCGGCCCGGTGATAGACGCGCACGAGCAACTCGTCCGGCTGACCGGGGAGCACGCAACCTTCAACTACGATGCCGGGCTTCTGGCCATGGAAATCGGCACCTTGCTCGTCAAAGCCGCGGAGGCTAGCGACAGGGCCGATGCCTGAGCCCTATTACATAACGACCGCGATCCATTACCCCAACGGCAGGCCGCATATCGGCCATGCCTACGAAACGATCGCCGCGGATGTCATGGCACGCTTCCAGAGGCTGCGCGGGCGAGACGTCAGGTTCCAGACCGGAACCGACGAGCATGGTCTCAAGATGGCCCAGAAAGCGCGCGAACTCGGGATCTCCCCACGGGCGCTTGCGGACGAAATGTCGTCGCATTTCCGTGACCTGTTCGATCGTCTTGATATTTCGTACGACCGCTTCATCCGCACAACCGATGCCGATCATCATCGTGCGAGCCAGGCCTTGTGGCAGGCCATGGAGGCCCGCGGTGACATTTATCTCGACCGCTACGAAGGCTGGTATTCGGTTCGTGACGAAGCCTTCTATGACGAGAAGGAACTGATCGAGGGCGAGGGGGGGCAGCGCCTTTCGCCGCAGGGCACCCCGGTCGAATGGACCGAGGAGGATACGTGGTTTTTCCGACTGTCCGCCTATCAGGATCGCCTGCTCGCTTTGCTCGAAACACCCGGGTTTGTCGAACCTGCAAGTCGGCGCAACGAAATGCTGGCATTCGTCAACTGCGGGCTGACCGACCTTTCAATCAGCCGAACAAGCTTCGACTGGGGGGTGAAAGTCCCCGGACATGACGAACATGTGATGTATGTCTGGGTCGACGCGTTGACCAATTACATCACCGGCCTCGGCTATCCCGATGGCGGTACGATGTGGGAGACGTTCTGGCCCGCTGATCTCCATTTGATCGGCAAGGATATCGTCCGGTTCCATACCGTCTACTGGCCCGCGTTCCTGATGAGCGCCGGCCTGCCGGTGCCAAAGAAGGTGTTCGGCCATGGTTTCCTGCTCAATCGCGGGCAGAAGGAATCGAAGTCGCTTGGAAACGTGACCGATCCCGCCGACCTCGCCGATCGCTTCGGTGTCGATGCCTTGCGCTATTTCCTTATGGCGGAGGTGACGTTCGGACAGGATGGCAGCTATTCCGCCGAAGCGCTTGTAAACCGGGTCAATTCCGAACTCGTCAACAGCTTCGGAAACCTTGCCCAGCGGTCGCTTTCGATGATCTTCAAGAACATGGAGGGGCGTCTCGAACCCTTCGTCACCACGGCGGCCGACGATGCCTTGCTGGAAACCGTCAGAGTGGCGTGCGCTCAAACGCTTCCGGAAGCGTTCGAGAAGCTGTCCTTCAGCACCGGTATCGAAAGCTGGATCAAAGCAGTTCATACCTGCAATCAGTATGTCGACGAACAGGCCCCCTGGACCCTCAGGAAGACCGACGAAACGCGGATGAAGGCGGTGTTGCAGACCCTTGTGCTGGCGCTGCGCGATCTTGCAATTGCCATTCAGCCGGTCATCCCCGCCAAGGCCGCGGCAGTTCTTGATCAGCTGGGCATTCCGGCAACCGCCCGCGACTATGCAGCGCTCTCCGATCGTAACTGGTACGATGCGCGCCTCGCCCTGAGCATTCCTATCGCAAAGCCCGATCCCGTCTTTCCGCGCCTTGCCTTGCCTGAAGCAGAAGCGGCATGATGCTGGTCGATAGCCATTGCCACCTTGAATACGAAGGTCTTGCGGATCGTCAGGACGAGGTTCTCGACCGGGCGCGCGAAGCGGGGGTGGGGGCATTCCTGAACATCTCCACCCGCCGCGAGGAATGGGAGGCCGTAACCCGAACCGCCAATGCGCGGGATGGCGTCTGGGCCAGCGTCGGCATCCATCCGCATAATGCCGACGATCACGTGGGTCTGACGCTTGAGGATTTAATCGAAGCGACTCGCAATGAACGGGTGATCGGGATCGGTGAAACCGGTCTCGATTATCATTATGATCATTCGGATCGCGCGGCACAGCGCGATCTCTTCCGCATGCATATCGAGGCGTCCCGCCGGACGGGGCTGCCCCTGATAATCCACACGCGGGATGCCGAGGAAGATACGCTGGCCATACTTGCGGAGGAAACCGCATCAGGTTGTTTTCCCGCGCTGATCCACTGCTTCACGGCATCGCCGGAATTCGGTCACAGCGTGCTCGAGCTGGGTTTGTCGATCTCCATTTCGGGCATCGTGACGTTCAAGAACGCGACCGGGTTGCAGGATTTCGCCCGCACGATTCCGGCAGAACGCCTGCTGATCGAAACCGACAGTCCTTTTCTTGCCCCGGTACCTCACCGCGGGAAGGTCTGCGAACCGGCATTTGTCGGGGACACCGCCGCATTCCTGGCGGCGCTGAGGACTGAATCACCGGAAGAGCTGGGCCGCTATACCACTGATAATTTCTTTCGCCTGTTTGCCAAGGCCCGTCGCGGGTGAAGCTGATCATGCTCGGCAGCGGCACCTCGACCGGGGTGCCGCGGATCGGTGACGACTGGGGGGATTGCGATCCCGCCGAACCGCGCAACCGGCGAACGCGCGTCTCGATCATCGTCGAGAATTCCGCCGGTCAGCGCATCCTGGTGGACACGTCGCCCGATCTGCGGGCGCAGCTGCTGACGAACAGGATCGACAAGGTCGATGCAGTCTTCTGGACCCACGATCACGCCGATCACTGTCACGGCATCGACGACCTAAGGGTGATGCGATACGATCGCAGCAACCCGTTGCCGGGCTATGCCACTAAGGGAACGGCGGAACGGCTGCGTCGACGGTTCGATTATGTCTTTGCAGGTCAGCACGGCTATCCCACGATCGTCGAACTGAAGACTTTGGATGAAGCCCGGCTTGTGGCGGGCTTTGCGTTCGAATGGATCGAAATGTCGCACGGGCCAGCGAAAAGCACCGGTTACCGATTTGAAGCCGATGGCAAAACAATCAGTTACGCGACGGACTTCGATCAGATCTCCGAGGATATGGTCGACTGTTTCGCTGATAGCGACATTCTCGTCTGCGACTGCCTGCGAATGCGGCCGCATCAAAGCCATGCCCATTATGACATGGCGATCGAGTTGGGGCGAAGAGCGGGGGTCGGTCGGCTGGTACTGACGCATCTCGACAAATCGATGGATTACCGGACCCTGGTCGCCATGGCACCGGCTAACGTCATTGTCGGTTACGATACGTTGGTCATCAAATGCTGAGCATCGGAGTCGTCGCCCTGATCGCGATGATTGCGGCACTGATCGCGCTTTATCTCGCCGAGATGCGCGCAGACGGAGTGTCTGACTGGCAGATGGTCAAGATGGCTTTGCTCTGGGCGATCATCATCGGTGGCGCATATCTCGTGACAGCTTACTTCACAGGTTCACCCGCATGAGACTTTACATAATACAGATTATCGTTCCGAGAAGACGACCGAAGCCATAATGTCCTCTGCCCCTCTCAAGCCAATCGACCAACTTGTCGCTATCATGGCGCGGTTGCGTGATCCGGCGGATGGTTGCGAATGGGATCTCGTTCAGACGTTCGAGACGATCGCACCTTATACGATCGAAGAAGCTTATGAAGTCGCGGATGCGATCGAGCAGAAGGACATGGAGGCGCTACGCGAAGAACTGGGCGACTTGTTGCTCCAGGTCGTCTTTCATTCCCGCCTTGCCGAGGAAAGCGGCGCGTTCGCCTTTGACGATGTGGCACGCACCATCACCGGTAAGATGATCGCGCGGCACCCGCATGTTTTCGCGAACGTTGAAGGCGCGATGAGCGAGGCACGCTGGGAGGATTTGAAGGCCGAGGAGCGCAAGACCGCCGGGGCCCGCAGTGCGATGGACGGCGTTGCCCTTGCACTTCCCGCATTGCTGCGGGCGCACAAGCTTCAAAAGCGTGCTGCGCGCGAGGGGTTCGACTGGCCGGATCGTGACGGACCCCGCGCCAAGGTGCTGGAGGAACTGGCGGAACTCGATGCGGCGAACGGAGCGGACATTGCCGAAGAGGCAGGCGATCTGCTTTTCGCGGTGGTCAATCTCGTGCGCAGCTATGGCCTTGATGCAGAGCAGGCCTTGCGCGCCGCGAATGCCAAATTCGAACGGCGGTTCCGTGCGATGGAAGATTTGGCCCAGCGTTCTTCCGAAAAACCCTTCGCCGCACTCCCGCTCGACCGGCAGGACGCTCTGTGGCAGGCGGTCAAGGCGCAGGAGCGTTAAAGGCTTTCGAACTGACCCCGTTCCTTGGGATTTAGCCGGACGAGAAAGCGCCTCACGCCGCTGGCCCCCTCGCCCTCGACATCGCATTCCTCGATCACATCGCCATGCGCATAGAGCCACGCGATCCGGCGGCCATCGCCAATCGGGATTTCGACGGTCTGCAGCGTCGCTTCGCGTGTCAGCAGTTCTCCCAACCGGCGGCGCAAGGCGTCGATCCCATGCCCGGTCAATGCCGAAACCGGTACGATATCCTCGCTGTGTTCCGCCACCTCGGCCAATTCGTCGCGTTCATCATCGCCCAATGCGTCCCACTTGTTCCAGATCTCGAGGATCGGGATGGTCGCCGCATCCTCGCCCTCCCCCTCGCCCTCTCCAGCTACCCCCAGTTCGCGCAGAACCTGAAGTACCTGGGCCTTCTGCGCGGCGGTGTTGGGGCTGACGATATCGCGGATGTGGCAAATGACGTCGGCTGCAGTGACTTCCTCAAGCGTCGCACGAAAGGCCGCTACTAATTGCGTAGGAAGATCGGAAATGAACCCGACCGTATCGGAAAGAATGACCTTTTCCGCCCCGGGCAATGCAATCGCGCGCATGGTCGGATCGAGGGTCGCGAAAAGCAGGTCTTCCGCCATCACGTCCGACCCGGTCAGGCGATTGAACAGCGTCGACTTTCCAGCATTGGTATAGCCGACCAGTGCAACGACCGGCCAGGGGGCGCGTTCGCGGCGGTCGCGATGCAGTCCGCGGGTCTTGCGGACCTGTTCGAGGTCCCGCCGCAGCCTTCCCATTCGCTGCCGGATCATCCGGCGGTCGGCCTCGATCTGTGTTTCACCCGGCCCGCCGAGGAAACCGAAGCCGCCCCGTTGACGTTCAAGATGGGTCCAGCTTCGGACCAGGCGGCTCTGCTGATAATCGAGGTGGGCAAGCTCGACCTGGAGACGCCCCTCCGCAGTGGCCGCGCGTTCGCCGAAGATCTCGAGGATCAGGCCGGTGCGATCGATCACCTTTCGGCCAAGCTTTTCTTCGAGGTTGCGCTGCTGGATCGGCGTCAGCGCTCCATCGATTATGACCAGCTCTGCCTCGGCTTGTTCGCAGGCGATACGAATGTTCTCGACCTGCCCGGTGCCGAACAGGAGGTTTGGCTTCACATCGCGAACGCCGAGAACGAAACTTTCGGCAATGACGATGCCGATCGCCAGCGCGAGACCTTCGGCTTCCGCCAGGCGGCTGTCCGCATCGAGGTCGTACGAGGTACCGCGGATATCCGGGCACACGATCAAGGCTCGCGCCCCGCGCGTGACCTCGCCGGTCGCTTCACTATCGACGATCAGAACGCGTCCTCCTCGGCTTCCTCGGTAAGATCGACGGGGGTGGCCGGCTGAATGGTCGACACCGCATGCTTGTACGCCAGCTGGACATAACCGTCCCGTTCCAGCAGCATGCAGAACAGGTCGTAAGCGGCGATCTGTCCCTGCAACATGACGCCGTTCACCAGGAACATCGTCACCTGCGTTTCGCTTTCGCGGACCCGCGCGAGGAAGACGTCCTGCAACAGGCGCTGCTTGGCATTCGATCCCCGGCTGCCGAATTGACCGGCATCCATTGGCTGGCCCGGCATGATCGTGCTGACCGCGTGCTTGTACACCAGTTGCGACTGGCCATCCCGCCTCAACAGGATCGAAAAGTTATCGAACCAGGTGACGATGCCCTGCAGTTTCACGCCCTTGACGAGGAATACCGTCACCGGGGTCTTGTTGCGCCGCAGGAGATTGAGGAAGGCATCCTGCAATCCCGGAGGCTTGCTACCACTCCCCTGCCCCGTTTCGGCGGGTGTCGCGGCCCGCGGGCGCGCGGTCAGTGTCTTGTCCCCTGCCATGATTACACTCCTCTTGTTGGCGGCGTATCCACCCGCCGCGATCTGGGCATGCCCACCATGCCCGGCATTCGCGATTGTCTCGTCGGAGTATAAAGGTTGGCGCAGAGGATCGGTTTCGCAAGCGGCAGGGAAAATAACCAGCAATTCTGCCGCCGCCCTATTTGCTCCGACGATCGACCATTCCCAGCAGCTTCAGCTTCCGATGAAGCGCAGAGCGCTCCATCCCGATGAAGCTGGCAGTCTTGGATATATTGCCCGAGAAACGCCGGATCTGGATCGCAAGATATTCCCGCTCGAAGCTTTCGCGGGCCTCGCGCAAAGGCGCACCCATCAATGCCGCGATGCCGCCCGTTCCGCTCGCCCCTCCGGCGATTTCTTCCGACAGCATGTCCGCCTCAATCCGGTCGAGACTTTCGCGCGGAGTGAGGATGACCGTCCGCTCGACCACGTTGCGCAACTGGCGAACATTGCCGGGCCAGTCATAGGCCTGCAGCGCAGCCTTAGCTTCTTCGCTGATGTGTGGAGGGGATACGCCCTGCTCCAGCGCGTAGCGGGCGAAGAAATGCTCGGCCAGGGCAGGTATGTCATCCCGTCGTTCAGCAAGGGAGGGTATTTCGACGGGTACCACATTGAGGCGATAGAACAGGTCTTCGCGAAACCGCTTCTCTTCCATTTCGTGTTCGAGATCGCGCGCCGTGCTCGATACCACGCGAACATCCACCGCGATTTGCCGCGTACCTCCGACCCTCACGAAGCTCTGTTCGGTCAGCACGCGCAGGATCCGCGCCTGCGTCGAGATGGGCATGTCGGCCACTTCGTCGAGGAACAAGGTTCCTCCATCCGCGCTCTCGAGCAATCCGCGGCGAACGAGCTTGCCGTTGCTTTCCTCGCCGAACAGTTCCTCCTCGAAACGTTCCGGTGTGATGCGGGCAGAATTGACGATCACGAACGGTTTGTCGGCACGATGGGACCAGCTGTGAAGCAGGCGCGCCGCGACCTCCTTGCCCGACCCCGCGGGCCCGCTGATCATGACCCGGCTACCGGTGCCTGCAACCCGCTTGAGAGTTGCGCGAACGGCATTGATAGCGGCGGAATTGCCGGTAAATTCGGCCTCTTCGCCAAAGTTCGCCTTCAGCTGGGTGTTTTCGCGCCGCAGCCGTTCGGTTTCCGTTGCCCGCTCCACCAAATGCAGCAGACGCTCGGTCTCGAACGGTTTTTCGATGAAGTCGACTGCCCCGCGGCTGACGGCAGATACCGCAGTGTCGATGTTTCCGTGCCCGGAGAAGATGATCACCGGCAGTTCGGGCTCGCGCAGCTTAATAGCGTCGAGGACCTCGAGCCCGTCCATCGGGCTGCCGTGAAGCCATACGTCGAGCAGCACGAGGCTTGGTCGTTTCTCGTCGATCGCCTGCAAGGCGCCGGTACTGTCGCCTGCGGTACGACAGACATAGCCCTCGTCGCTCAGCACACCGGCGACCAGTTCGCGAATATCGCGTTCGTCGTCGACTACCAGAATATCGAGAGCCATGCGTCAATGTCCCATTTCAAGTTCGTGTCTGCTGTCGCTCGGTCGCCGCGCGCCGGGATCGCGGGCAAAGCGCAAGGTCACCCGGGCGCCCCCGCTCGCCACGGCGGAAAAGCTCATCTCGCCGCCATGCTCCTCGACGATCTTGTTGACGATCGCGAGGCCCAGCCCGGTGCCCTTCTCCCGCGTCGTCACATACGGCTCGAGCAGGCGTTCCCGATCATGTGGTAGACCGATGCCGTTGTCCTCCACGGTCACCACGATCTCGCTCGGCGTATCGTGCAGACTGACCCGGATGGCTCCGCGATAGTCGACATCGGCCTGCGCGGCGCGGGTTTCGATCGCCTCGGCGGCGTTCTTGAGGACGTTGGTGAGGGCCTGACCCAGTTGGTGCCGATCCGCCTGCAAATTGATCGGGCCGGTCGCCGCGCTGGTGAAGGTATAGGTGACGGCCGGATTGGCCACTTCCTGCAGGAAGATCGCCTGCCGGACGAGATCGACAGCATCTTCCTGGCGAAAAACCGGCTTGGGCAGGCGGGCGAAGCTGGAAAATTCGTCGACCATCTTGCGCAGATCGCCCACCTGGCGAACGATGGTGCTCGTCAGCTCGTCGAACAGCTCGCCATCCTCAAGGATCTGGCGACGGTAGCGGCGCTTCAACCGTTCCGTCGCGAGCTGGATCGGGGTGAGCGGGTTCTTGATTTCATGTGCGATGCGGCGCGCCACGTCCGACCATGCCGCCTGACGCTGATCCAGCAGCTGGCGAGTGATATCTTCGAAGGTGATGACGAAGCCATCGACATCGGCACCAAGGCGGACGGCCAGTGTGAGCAGCTCTCCGCCCCGCGAATGACTGATCACCCCGCGGTCAAGCCCGGATTGCACCAGCGCCGAAAGCTGCGGTGCCAGTTCGTCCAGCGTCGCCGGCATCGTGGCCTTGGGGTCGCCCATCAGCATGGCCTGCGCAGGCGCGTTCATCAACAGGACGCGTCGCTGCCGGTCGATCGAGATGACGCCCGCGCTGACCGATTCCAGCACCGCCTCGATAAAGCGGCGCCGCTCCTCGAGCTCGGTATTCGCCGACAGCAAGGCATCGGTCTGCTTCTCGAGCTGGGCGGTCATGCGGTTGAAGGCGCGGTTCAGCATGCCGATCTCGTCCGGCCCGGTGCGCCCGACCACTCGCATGGCGAAATTGCCCTGCCCGACCTTTCGCGCGGCCAGCACCAGATCGGTGATCGGTTCGACCTGCCGGTCGGCAAAACGCAGCGCGAACCAGACCGCAAGGCCGACAAGTGCGAGGCTGACGAAGAACAGCGCCAGATTGAAGCGCAGCTGCAGCGCCCGCGCGCGCCGGGTCAGATCGTCATAGGCGGTGGAGATGTTGCGGGCGCTCTGCCAGCTCTGGAACCCCCGCGCCTCGGCATTGCGGGCGGTGTAGAGGTAGATGCCGGCCACCCGGTCGATCGGCGCGACCGCTTCGATCCGCTCCGCGCTGCCGCGTACCGCGACCGGCTCTCCCGAACGCAGGGAACCGAGCGACTCTTCAGCGAAGGTAACGGGATCGCTGTCCTGCTCGATCCCATAGACCACCGCCGTGCGAACCGTACGATCCGGCAGCGCCTGCAAGATCGCGCTTTCGATTACATTGCGAGGCTCTGCCTGGTATTCGTACACGAGCATGAAGTTCGGGTCGGCAATCGATACCTGCGGAAGGATGGCGCGCAGGTCCATCGCCATCGACACGGTTTCGTTCGCCAGATCGAGCTGGTTATCCTCGTAATAGCTCTCGGCAAGGTGGTTGGCGTTTTCCATCAGTCCGCGGGAATCGTCGGAGAACCAGAAGTCGACGCCCGACTGGAACAGCCATGCGGCAAAGGCCGAAACCAGCAAGGTCGGCACCGCGGCGATGATGGAGAAGAAGAACACGAGCCTGACGTGAAGCCGGGCCGTGCTGCCCGCCGCCCGTCGCAAGGCCAGCCGCCTGCCCGCCAGGATCAGGAGAGCCATCGCGGGAAGAAGTGTTCCGATCAGGAGTCCTGCGACCTGCTGGTTGGGAAGCAGCGTTCCGTCGGCCGGGGCGTTGCTGAAGGCTGCCCAGGTGCTCGCCACCATGACGAGAAAGGTACCCAGCGCGACGAACTCGATGAAGGTGAAGATGTTCGCCCGGCGCGACGTCACCACAAACCGGCGCCACCAGCGCGGCGTTCGGCGGAGGGTGCGGAAGCCATCGTTCGCCATCGTTGCCGCCTTACAACGAAGCTGTGTCCTTTATGCAAGGGGTAATGCGACGGAGTGCGCGGCGGGGTCGCCCGCCAGATATGATGGCGTCAGGCCGCCACCGGATAGTCGTTCCTCAGGAAGGGTTCGTAGAACCGTTCGAGTTCGCCCTGCACCTGCATCGCGTCTGCAATGAAGTTCACGTGATTGCGAAACTCGGCTGAGCCGGGAAGTCCCTTGGTGTACCAGCCGAGATGCTTGCGCGCGATCTTCACGCCGACATCCTCGCCATAGTGTTCCAGCATGTCGTCGTAATGGCGGCGGATGAAGCCGTATTGTTCCGCGATCGCTGGCGGCGTGCTTGGCTCGCCCGTCTTCCACCAATGCATGACGTGCGAGAGCAACCACGGCCTGCCATAGGCTCCGCGGCCGATCATCAGACCGTCGGCACCCGATTGCTCGAGCGCGAGCGCAGCATCCTCGATACCGCAGATATCGCCGTTCACGATGACGGGAATGGCTACGGCATCCTTGACCTTGCGGATGAATTTCCAGTCCGCCTGCCCGCGATACATCTGGTTACGGGTGCGGCCGTGGACGGTGATCAGCTTGATTCCGATATCCTCTGCGATCCGGGCAAGTTCGGGGGCGTTGAGATCGTCGTGATCCCAGCCCATGCGCATCTTGACGGTCACCGGCACGTCGACCGCCTTGACCGTCGCTTCCATCAGCTTCGTCGCCAGCGGCACTTCGCGCATGAGGGCTGAGCCTGCGAGTCCGTTGACGACCTTGCGGACCGGGCAGCCGAAATTGATGTCAATGATCTGAGCCCCGCGGTCCGCATTGAGCTTTGCCGCCTCGGCCATGCTGACAGGATCGCAACCGACCAGCTGCATCGAAATCGGCTCCTCGATCGGATCCCATGCGGCCTTCTGGACCGACTGACGGGTCTCGCGAATGGCCGCCTGGCTGGCAATCATCTCGGTGACATTGAGGCCCGATCCGAAGCTGCGCACGAGCCGCCGGAACGGCAGGTCAGTCACCCCGGTCATCGGGGCAAGGAAGACCGGCGTGTCGATGATCACCGGTCCGATGGCGATCGGCGCAGGGCTGCGGGGCGGCAGGGGACAGGTGACGGTCATCGGCGGGGGCTCGCGCTCGCCGGCGCCGATAGGACATTGAAGGAGGCTGGGCAAGGCGCTAGCGCACCGGCAAATGCCCGGACCGCTGCCCTCGCCTGCGTTTGCCGTCATCATTCTCGCCGCCGGACAGGGCGAGCGTGCGCGTCAGGGTATGCCCAAGCAATTTGCGCGCTTCCGCGGCAGGCCGGTCCTGCGCCACTCGGTTGATTCGTTCACCAGGATCGGCGCCCGTCAGATCGTTGTCGTCGTTCCGTCCGGCCTGCATTACGAAGCGCAGCGCGCGGCCGGCTCTGACGCCGTGACGTTCGTAACCGGGGGCGCGACCCGCCAAATGTCGGTTGCGAGCGGCTTGGGGGCCATCGACGTGGATGTGCCGGCCATCCTTATTCACGATGCCGCGCGTCCCGACATCCCTCTTGCGGTCGTCGAGCGGTTGCTCGGCGCCCTTCCCGCGCATGACGGGGCAATACCGGTTCTGCCGGTAATCGACAGCCTGGCCGTCGCCGATGGCGGCAGAATGACGGGCACCGCGCCGCGCGAACAGCTCCGCCGGGTCCAGACGCCGCAAGCGTTTCGGGCCGGATCGATCCGCCGCGCCCATGCCGCATGGACAGGCTCGCCCAACGCCGGCGACGACGCGCAAGTGCTGCTCGCCGCCGGGGGGACCGTCGCAATGGTCGAAGGAGACCAAGCCTTGCACAAGCTCACCTATGCAGAGGATTTCGCGGCCGCCCCGCCCGTCCGCACCGGAACCGGCTTTGACGTGCATCGTCTGGCGGAGGGGGAGGAACTGTGGCTCGGCGGCATCCGCATCCCGCATGATCGCGGCCTTGCCGGGCACAGCGATGCCGACGTCGCCTTGCATGCGATCACCGATGCGATCCTCGGCGCGATCGGCAACGGTGATATTGGTGCGCATTTCCCGCCGAGCGATCCACGTTGGCGCGGTGCCAGCAGTGATCAGTTCCTGGCCCATGCCGTGTTCCTGGCCGCCGAGGCCGGTTATCGGATCGGTAACGTCGATCTCACGATCATATGCGAAGCGCCGAAGATCGGACCGCACCGCGACGCAATGCGCGCCCGGATTGCGGAACTGGCCATGGTTGACATTGGCCAGGTCTCGGTAAAGGCCACCACGACCGAAGGTCTGGGCTTTACCGGGCGCGGCGAAGGCATCGCTGCCCAGGCGGCCGCAACGCTGCTGTTGAACTGACGGAGGCTCTCCATGACCGGTGACGCTATCCTGCCAATCGAGATTACGGACCTTGCGCGGCGCGTAGTCGAACAGAACCGATCGGCCGGGCGCCGTATCGCGGTGGCGGAAAGCTGCACCGGCGGCCTGGTTGCAGCGGCGTTGACCGAGATTCCCGGCGCATCCGATGTCTTCGACCTCGGCTTCGTGACCTATTCCAACGACGCAAAAATGTCGCTTCTCGGCGTGCCCCGCGACATCATCGACACCTTCGGTGCCGTATCTGTCGCCTGTGCCTGGGCGATGGCCAAGGGCGCGCTCGACCGCTCAGGCGCAGATGTCGCGGTCGCGATCAGCGGCATTGCCGGTCCCGGTGGAGGCACCGCGCTGAAGCCGGTCGGGACTGTCGTCTTTGGCCGGGTGGTACGCGGGACAGACACGCCACCCGAAGGCGAATTACGTCAGTTCGAGCCTGCCGGCCGCGGCGAAATTCGCCGTCAGGCCACGCTTTGCGCGCTCGAACTGCTGCTGCCGTAGAGTTCTGCCGCGCGCGCTTCGAACGCGCCAACCATTCGCCTGAATGCACGGTCGAAGTAAGCGCCCGCAAGCGCCTCGAAGACGGCGTTCCGAAAGGTAAAGTCGACGCAGAAATCGATCACGCATCCGCCATCGGGCGAAGGCTCGAATTGCCAGCTGTTCTTCAGATCGCGCAACGGTCCGTCGACGTAAGTTACGTCGATACGGCGTGGCCGATTCTTCACGACGCGCGAGGTGAATTTCTCCCGGATTGCCTTGAAGCCCACCAGCATGTCGGCGACCATTTCCTCCGGGGCGTCGCTGCGTATGCGGGTGGCTATGACCCAGGGCAGGAACCGGGGATAGGCGCCGACATCGGCAACGAGATCGAACATCTGTTCGGCCGAGTACGGCAGATGACGCTTTTCGCGGATGCCCGGCATCAGGTCAGCGCCTTCGCCCGCTCCTTCGCGAAGCGGGCTTCGCGCGCGCTGCGCATCTGCGCGAAGTCATCGCCTGCGTGGTAACTCGATCGGGTCAGCGGGCTTGCCGCCACCTGCAGGAACCCCTTCGCCCGCGCAATCGAACCGTAGGCGGCGAATGCCTGCGGCGTCACGAAGTCCGCAACCGCGGCGTGACGCGGGGTGGGTTGAAGATACTGCCCCATCGTGATGAAGTCGACGTCGGCACTGCGCATGTCGTCCATCACCTGATGCACCTCGAGCCGCTGTTCCCCCAGACCCAGCATGATCCCCGACTTGGTAAAGATCATCGGATCATGCGCCTTCACCTCTTCCAGCAGGCGGAGCGACGCATAATAGCGGGCGCCGGGGCGGATGGTGGGATAGAGGCGCGGCACCGTCTCCAGGTTGTGGTTGTACACGTCTGGCCCGGCTTCGCAGATCGCCTCGACTGCGGGACGCATCTTGTTGCGAAAGTCGGGCGTCAGAATCTCGATTGTGGTGCCCGGAGCTTCGCGCCGCAAAGCCTTGATCACTTTGACGAACTGCCCCGCCCCGCCATCCGGCAAGTCGTCCCGGTCGACGCTGGTGATAACGATATGTTCCAGCCCCATCTGCCCCGCGGCGATGGCGACATTTTCCGGTTCCAGCGGGTCGACCATCCGCGGCATGCCGGTCTTGACGTTGCAAAAGGCGCAGGCGCGGGTGCACACATCGCCGAGGATCATCACCGTCGCGTGCTTCTTGGTCCAGCATTCGCCGATGTTGGGGCACGCGGCCTCTTCGCACACCGTGTTGAGATTAAGATCGCGCATCAGCTTGCGCGTCTCGTGATACCCCTTGCTGGTAGGGGCCTTGACCCTGATCCAGTCGGGCTTGCGCCGCGTGGAGGGCCGCTCTTCGCCAGAGCCGGGAACGGGAGCGGAGGACAGGTCGTTCATCGCCAGCCCATCTAGGGCCCCGCCCCCGCCCCCGCAAGCTGACATCGCGGCAAGCCTGCGCTTGCGTCGGGTGGATTTTCGGCGCAGCGGAGCAACTCATGAAAAACTTTTCCGAACTTCTCGAAGGCTACGCCCGGTTTCGCAGCGGTGCATATGCCCAGCAGCACGCCCGGTGGGAGCAACTTCGCAGCGGCCAGTCGCCCAGGGTCATGATCATCGCGTGCAGCGACAGCCGCGTTGATCCGGCGCAAATTTTCGACGTCGATCCGGGCGAAATCTTCGTGGTGCGCAACGTCGCTGCGCTGGTGCCGCCGTTCGAAACCACACCCGGTCAGCACGGCGTCTCGGCCGCGCTCGAGTTCGCGGTGCAGTTCCTGAAGGTCAGCGAGATCGTGGTCATGGGGCATGGGATGTGCGGGGGGTGTCAGGCGGCCCTCTCGCAGTCGCTGCACGGACAGGAGCTTGGCGCCGGCGGATTCGTTGCCAACTGGGTCTCGATGCTCGATGAAGTGCGCGGGCCGATCGCCGGCACACTTGGCACGCAAGGCCGGGACGCGGAACGGGCAATGGAACTGGCCGCCGTCAAGGTCAGTCTCGGTAACCTGCGGACCTTTCCCTACATCGCGAGCAAGGAGGCTGACACCAGCCTCACTCTTCGCGGGGCCTATTTCGCCATTTCCGACGGCTTGCTGCATCTGCTCGACGAGACGAGCGGCGACTTCCGGCCGGCCTGATCGATGGCCGACCTCCAGGTTCGCAATATCGCGCTGCTGATCGATGCCGACAACGCCAGCCCTGCCGGCATCGATCCCGTCCTGACGGTTCTGGCCGAGCTTGGCCAGGTCAACATCCGCCGCGCCTATGGCAATTGGCGCAAGGCCAGCCTCAAGGGCTGGGTCGATATCATGCATCGCTATGGCATTCAGCCCCAGCAGCAGTTCGACCTCACCAAGGGCAAGAACGCCACCGATATGGCCATGACCATCGATGCGATGGACATGCTTTATCGCGGGCGGGTGGACGGGTTCGGCATCATGAGTTCGGACAGCGATTTTACTCCGCTGGCGATGCGGATCCGGCAGGACGGCATCCCCGCCTATGGCTTCGGCGGGGCAAAGACGCCCGAAGCGTTCAGGGAGGCCTGCACCCGCTTCATCGATGTCAACGCGCTCGTCAGGGCCGAGAAGGAAGAACGGCGGAGCGATCCCGCCCGGATCGCGGACGACGAGGTGCTGAACCTTCTGTTCGACGCCTACAACGCCAGCAGGCGCGACGAAAACGGCTTTGCGAAACTGGCAGAGGTGGGCCAGCGGGCTGGTAATCGCTCGAGCTTCGATACTCGCAATTACGGATTTGCCAGGCT
This sequence comes from Qipengyuania sp., assembly GCF_043423005.1. Lineage (GTDB taxonomy): Bacteria > Pseudomonadota > Alphaproteobacteria > Sphingomonadales > Sphingomonadaceae > Qipengyuania. The sequence goes on from NZ_JBHWMI010000075.1 coordinate 22,127, forward strand.
GATCGACCTGATCGAAGCGGTTCCGAACTTCGCCGTCGACCGGCGGGAAGGCGGACAGATTTTCATCAAGCGGCTGCGCTGAAAACGGGAACGGCGCGCTCCCCGCCAAGGGAACGCGCCGTCCATTGTCGCAATTCGTTTGATCGCTCTGCTTACGCGCCCTGCTGACTCGCGAGGACCGACCACAGCTTTGCAATCGACGCCCGCGGCCCGGTGACCGCATCGAAGGTCGTCTTGGCATCGGCGACCTTGCCCTGCTTGTACTGCGCAATACCGAGGCGGGTCTGCACCAGCCCCTTGTCCGCCCCCGGCATGTCGGCGAGCTTGCGGTAAAGCGTCTCTGCCGCGGCATAGTCGCCATATCCCAGCGCCATGTCGGCCGCGGCTAGGACGGTCTTCATGTCGCTCGAACCCTGGGCCGTCCGGATGATCCCCGGAAGCTCCTTGCGGTCTCCGGCGACGCGGCTTTGCGCCTGCGTGCGAAGGTCGTCCATGAACGCCTTGTTTCGCACGATCTTGCCCGATGCATAACCTTCATCGATGACTGCGACCACTTCGCCCGGCAGGCGCCGGTAATCGGCAGCATCGACGTAATCGGCGAAGAAGCTTTCCTCGCGCATCGCCTTGGCCTCGCGGGCAAGCCGCATGAGATCGAGGATTTCCGGGTTCGCCAGGTTCTGCTGGGTCTGGATGATGATCACGTCGGCCCAGTTCGACGGCGTCGGGTAGTTCTCGACGAACATCAGTCCATACTCGCTGGCCTGCGGGGCCAGCTGGTTGTTGTAGGCGACGCTCATGCCGCGCTTGATCCACGCCTCGTCCACCGGCTTGCCGGCCGCGCGCTGAGCCGCGATCGCCCGGGACAGGTACGCAAGCCCTTCGTTGAAATTGTTTTCCTGGAAATAGGTTTCGGCGATCAGCGCCTCGGGATTATCCTGCGAACCGTTGGCGAGCGCCTGCTCGAAGAACTGGCGAGCCTTGGCGAATTCGCGCGCATTATAGGCCAGCTGGCCAGCGAAGAAATTGTACTGTCCAAGGTTTTCTGCTGCCACCTTGCCGCTTACCAGCATCATCTCGAGACCCTGACGCTGCAATGCAGGATCGCTCGACTTTTGACCGATCTGCAGGATCAGACCGCCAGCAGCCATGCGATCGTCTGCGGTAGTCGCTGCCGCCGCAAGAGAAGACACCTGCCCCTTCATCGCCGCCGCATCGCCGCCGGCATTGATCTGCTTGGCGAGCGGCTCGTAAACCGCCACGAATTCCTTGGAGTAATCCTGCTTGGCGGCGCGCTTGTCTTCCTTGGCTTTCTTCTGCGCATAGGCAGGCGTTTCGAACGCGCCGATGCCAAGGACGCCCGCTCCCGCAAATGCAAGGGCCAGAGCCAGGGCCGAGCTGCGCGAGCGCTGATAAGTGAGGACCTTCATTCAAATCTCTCCAGAAATTGATCTCGAAACGATTTCGTCACTGCGCGCCCGCTCGGGCTGGCGAGGCGCTAAACCCCATTCGGTGACTGTGGCTAGCCTTCGCGAAGTGAATGCGATTTGAATATCACAAGTGTGCTCCTCCACCACCGCTGGGCAGCGATTTGTGGAAAAAGCGCGCGATGAGGGAGTCCGGTTCCCGTCTTCGGTGGCGCCTTGGACGGGTTTCGCCTAGGCCGGGGCGAAGACATCACCGCATCAGAACGGACCTTCCCCTTTGGCCGATGAAACCTTGATCCTCGAACCTGCCGCCCCCGAAGGCGATCGCTACGCGCGTATCGACATCGTCGAGGAAATGAAGACCAGTTACCTCGACTACGCGATGAGCGTGATCGTCGCCCGTGCATTGCCGGACGTGCGCGATGGCCTCAAGCCGGTGCACCGCCGCATCCTGTTCGCCAGCCAGGAAGGTGGCTTCGTTGCCGGGCGGCCCTATCGCAAGAGTGCCAAGATCGTCGGCGACGTGATGGGCAATTACCACCCGCACGGCGATGCTGCGATCTACGATGCGCTGGCGCGGATGACGCAGGACTGGTCGATGCGCGTCCCCCTGGTCGATGGCCAGGGCAATTTCGGCAGCATGGACCCCGATCCCCCGGCCTCGATGCGCTATACAGAGGCGCGGCTTGCCCGGGTCGCCAACGCGCTGCTCGACGATCTCGACAAGGATACGGTCGACTTCGCCGACAATTACGACGGTTCGCGGCAGGAGCCTACCGTTCTCCCGGCGCGCTTCCCGAACCTCCTCGTCAACGGTGCGGGCGGCATCGCGGTCGGCATGGCGACGAACATCCCGCCCCACTATCTGGGCGTAGTGATCGACGGCTGCCTCGCCTTCATCGAGAACCCGGCCATTACCAGCGAGGAATTGTTCGAAATCATTCCCGGTCCGGACTTTCCCACTGCCCCCCTGATCCTCGGCAAGGCGGGCGCCCGTGCGGCCTACACCACCGGACGCGGCAGCATCCTTATGCGGGCGCGTCACGAGGTGGAGACGGGCCGCAACGATCGCCGCTCGATCGTGCTGACCTCGATCCCCTATCAGGTCGGCAAGAGTGCGCTGGTCGAGAAGATCGCCGAAGCAGCCAAAGACAAGCGGATCGAGGGTGTCAGCGACATTCGCGACGAATCGAACCGTGAAGGCGTGCGTGTGGTCGTCGAACTCAAGCGCGATGCCTCGCCAGAAGTCGTGCTCAATCAGATCTGGCGGTACACGCCGGCGCAGGCGAGCTTTCCGGCCAATATGCTGGCTATCCGTGGCGGCCGCCCGGAAACGCTGACCTTGCGGGAGTTCATCCAGAGCTTCATCGGGTTCCGTGAAGAGGTCATCACCCGGCGCACCAAGTTCGAGCTCAATCGTGCCCGCGAACGCGCCCATATCTTGCTCGGGCTGGTGGTCGCGGTGTCGAACCTCGACGAGGTTGTGGCGATGATCCGCGGGGCGGCGAACCCGGCCGATGCCCGTGCCCGTTTGCTGGCCAAGGAATGGCCGATCGGCGACATTGCCCAATACATCGCCCTGGTCGAGGCGATCGAACCCAGTTCGGACGAACACGGGGGAACCTATCGGCTGTCCGCCCGGCAGGTGAAAGCCATTCTCGACCTTCGGCTGCACCGCCTTACGGCCCTGGGCCGCGACGAGATCGGCGACGAGCTGAAGGAGCTGTCCGTCGCGATCGAGGAATACCTTTCGATCCTTGCTGACCGGATCAAGCTGTACGACGTGATGCGGGGGGAACTGGAAGAAATCCGGGCTACCTACGCGACGCCCCGCCTCGCGGAGATCGCACCCGCGTGGGACGGTCTGGACGATGAGGATTTGATCGAGCGGGACGAGATGGTCGTCACCGTCACGGTCGACGGCTATATCAAGCGCACGCCGCTCTCCACCTTCCGCGCGCAGCACCGCGGCGGCAAGGGGCGGGCCGGAATGGCGACCAAGGACGAGGATGCGGTGAGCGAGCTGTTCGTCACCAGCACTCACAACCCGGTGCTGTTCTTCTCCACTGCCGGCAAGGTCTATCGTCTGAAGGTGTGGAAGCTGCCCGAAGGCGGGCCCGCCACCCGCGGTCGCCCAATCGTCAATCTCCTGCCGGCGCTGGAGCCGGGCGAAACCATTCGCACCGTTCTCCCCCTGCCCGAAGACGAGGCAAGCTGGGGGGCGCTCAGCGTGGTGTTCGCCACCGCCAAGGGCAATGTCCGGCGCAACAGCATGGACGCCTTCGCCAACATTCCCTCGAACGGCAAGTTCGCCATGCGGTTCGACGACGGCAGCGAAGACAAGCTGATCGGGGTGGCGCTGCTCGACGTGAGCGACGATGTCCTGCTGGCCTCGCGTTGCGGCAAGGCGATCCGCTTCGCGGCGAACGATATCCGCGAGTTTACGTCCCGCACCTCGACCGGGGTCCGCGGCATGCTGCTCAAAGGCGATGACGAGGTCGTCTCCCTGTCGATCCTGCACCGCGTTGGCTCGACCATGGAAGAGCGCGAGCAATATCTTCGTTTCGCCCCATGGAAGGCCGAAAAGGATGGCGAACCCGAACTGGATCCCGCGCGCTTTGATGACATGGCGGACAAGGAACAGTTCATCCTGACCGTCTGCGCCAATGGCTATGGCAAACTCTCGTCGGCTTACGAATACCGCCGTACCAATCGGGGCGGCCAGGGCATCACCAATATCGACAATATCGCCCGTAACGGACCCGTGGTGGCAAGTTTCTGCGCCACGCAGGGCGATCAGTTGATGCTCGTCACCGATCAGGCCAAGCTCATTCGCATCGGGCTCGACACGCTGCGGGTCATCGGGCGCGGCTCGGCCGGTGTCCGGCTGTTCCATGTCGCGGCCGACGAACACATCGTCAGCGTCGCCCGCCTCGACGAGGACGAAGCGCCCGAGAACGAGGCGGAAGCTGCAATCGCGGAAGAGATCATCGTTCGCGGGTCGGAAAGGACGATGCCCGAAACCACTCTCCACAGCGACAGCGATATGGAGGATGACGAGGACGGCTGATGCCGCCCGCGGGCACGCCGCGATCAGGCGGGTGAACGGCGAACAGCATCGATTACCCCGGTGGCAATCAGGAACTGGCCGCCGAAGTAGAGCGGCCAGATCAGCAGGTCGGCGATCGCGTCGGCCCCGGTGCCGGCTTCTCGTGCGAAAATCAGCAGGTCGCTGAGGACGAAGAAGACCGCGCCGACGCCGACCCGGTAACGGGGAAAGTGGCTTATCCATGCGGCGGCGGCCATTGCACCGACGATCGTCGCATAACCTGCGGCCAGTTCCCAATTGGGGAGCGGGAAGGTCAGCAGGCCGGCGATGAGCGGGACCATAAGCACGAGTGCGACAGCCGCAGCGCTCTGCGACGGAGTGCGCGCCGGACGACGATTGCGCCAGTACAGTCCGATCGCGATCAGATGCGCGGCGGCGAACAGGGCGCCGCCCGCAAGGAAGCTCACCTCGAGGATCATGTCCGCAAGCGCGCAGATCGCCAAGACAATCGCGAGCAGACGGGCGTTCACTCCCTGCCCCCGCCGCACGGCGTAAAGGGCCAGAAAACCGACCGCCGCCCCTTTCCACAGCATGAGCCACAGGCCGCCGATCGCACCATCCGCGACGAAGTAATAGGATATGCCGGCCAGCAGGCTGAGCAACAGATACGGTCGGTGTTCGGCCAGCGCGCGCCGCGGCATGAGATCCCCCCCCCCCTTCGCTTTTTGGCCTGCTAGGCCTTGCGAGCCAGGTCATGCAAGCACTAGGCGGCGCACATGGATCATGACATTCACATCGTCGGTGGTGGCCTCGCCGGGAGCGAAGCCGCATGGCAGCTGGCCCAGCGCGGTTTTCGCGTGCGCCTGTCCGAAATGCGCGGTAGCGGGGCGACGACCCCCGCCCATCAGACCGATACGCTTGCGGAACTCGTCTGCTCGAACAGCTTCCGTTCCGATGACGACGAGCGCAATGCCGTCGGCTTGCTGCATCACGAGATGCGCCGGCTCGACAGTCTGGTGATGCGAGCCGGGGAAGCGGCACGGGTGCCCGCAGGCTCGGCAATGGCCGTCGACCGGGACGCCTTTGCCTGCGAAGTCGAGCAAGCCTTGTCCGCCCATCCCTCCATCACCGTCGTGCGCGAACGGATCGACGCCCTGCCCGCCAGCGGACCGACGATCGTCGCCACCGGGCCTCTCACCGCCGAAGGGCTGGCGGCAAGCATCGTTACGGCGACCGGACAGGACAAGCTCGCCTTCTTCGATGCGATTGCCCCGATCGTGCACCGGGACAGCATCGACATGGACATCTGCTGGATCCAGTCCCGCTGGAACAAGCGGACCGACGCATCCAACGAGGAGGGGGATTACATCAATTGCCCGATGACCAGGGATGAATACCTCGCATTTCATCGCGGCCTGATCGATGGCGAAAAGACCGAATTTCGCGAATGGGAGGCGAACACCCCCTATTTCGATGGCTGCATGCCGATCGAGGTTATGGCGGCTCGCGGTGTTGATACCTTGCGCTTCGGACCGATGAAGCCGGTTGGCCTCGATAATCCCCGTGACACCACGCCGGAGTTTCCGCAGGGACGTTGGCCCTATGCCGTTGTCCAGCTACGGCAGGATAACAAGCTTGGCACCTTGTGGAACATGGTCGGATTCCAGACCAAGCTGAAATATGCCGCACAGATCGAACTGTTTCGCACGATCCCGGGACTTGCCAACGCCGAGTTTGCGCGGCTCGGCGGCTTGCATCGCAATACCTTCCTCAATTCGCCACTGGTCCTTGATCAGCAGCTGAGACTGAAGCGTGCCGACCATATCCGTTTTGCCGGGCAGATCACCGGCTGCGAAGGCTATGTCGAGAGTGCGGCGATCGGGCTGCTCGCCGGGATGATGGCCGCGGCCGAACTGGGCGGACGCGAATGGGTGCCCCCGCCGCGATCATCCGCCTGCGGGGCCTTGCTCTCGCATATCACCGGCGATGCGGAGGCCGAGACCTTTCAGCCGATGAACGTCAATTTCGGGCTCTTCCCGCCGCTTCACGAGGTGGGAAAAAAGCAGCGCAAGGAAGCCTACACCGCGCGGGCGAAGGCCGAGTTCGGTGGGTGGCTGGCGCAGACCGGCAGCCTTGCGGCCTGACCAGGCTAGCAGGCGCAGCTGCGTCTCTTGACCGGCTTGGGCTTGGTCGTGAGAAATTCGCGCGGGCTGAGTTCGCGATTGCCGTCGGCGTCGGCACCTTCGAACTTGGTCACCGTGGATACGGCCCACTCCTCGAAGTCGAGTAGGTTGTTGCCGTCCTTGTCGAGCTTGCGAAAGGCATCGCTGCGGGTCGACAGCATTTCCGACCGTGTGATCCGCCGGTCGCGGTTGCGGTCGTAGCGAAAGAACCGCGTCTCTTCCTTGGTCAACTCTGTCGCTTCGGGAGGTGCGGGGCCGCGCAGCGAACCGACATCGGCGATGGGCAGCATCTCGGGATCAGGCGTGGCGAGCGGTTCGGCCAGCGGCGGGGGCGCCGCAGCTTCGACCGCGGCGCGCCCTTGCCACCAGAAGGTTCCCACACCCGTCAGGACAAGCGCGCCGACCGCGCCGAGGACGACACCTTTTGTCATGCGGGCGCGATACGGCAAAGCTCCTAAACTTTGGTCAACGACCCAGCAATGCGATCCTCGCCGCCGCCAATGGACTCAGGCGATCGCCCAGCAAAACCCCGTCCCCGCGAAGCACGGCCCGCTTCGAGAGACCGCCGATCAGGGCTAGGCCGCGCAGCGATCGCGGGAGCGGAGCAAGTGGCGGAACGATATCGGCTAGCGCCACGCCGGCTTCCTGCTGCACTGTGGCGATAGCCCAGACCTCGCCATGCGCGCTCGCCTGCCCGGCGGACCCGGCGGCACCGGCATAATCCGCCAGTGCGGCAAAAACAGCGCCCCGCCCTGTGCCCAGCGCACGGGCCCGATCGGGCGGCGGGTCGTCACCCAGCAGATGTTCCCACGCATCGACCAGTTTTTGCAAGGCGCTCTCGATGCCCCGCCAGTGAGTGCTGACCGCGTCGAGTACCGGATCGCCCCGCGGCCTCACGTCTTCGGGTTCCTGCAGGCGGTCACGCCACCAGGCCAAGCGAATCTGCGCCAGCATCGGCTCGCGTGCTAAGCTGACAAGCCGTGCCAAGCGCGTGTCGAGCGCAAGCGCAACGGCGAAGACCTCGCGCAAATGTACCGGGGTCGAACCCAGCGCGAGGCGCCCTACCTCATCGCATTCGCTCGACAGGGCGGCCAGATGCGAAGCGCCCTGGTTCAGTTGCGGTAGCACACCTGCTTCACCGCTTCGACGATCCGCGCGCTGTCGATCAGTGCCAGCTTTTCGAGATTTGCCGCGTACGGCAGGGGGACATCCTCGTTGCAAACCCGCACGACCGGGGCATCGAGATCGTCGAAGCCATCTTCCATGCAGATCGCCACCACTTCCGATGCGATAGAGCAGGTCGGCCAGCCTTCTTCCGCGACCACGACCCGGTTGGTCTTCGCCAACGAAGCCAGGATTGCCTCCTTGTCGAGCGGACGCAACGTACGCAGGTCCAGCACTTCGGCCTCGATCCCTTCACCTGCGAGTTGCTCGGCCGCTTCGAGCGCCAGACCCACGGCGATCGAATAGGCGACGATGGTCACGTCGCTGCCTTCGCGAACGACCCGAGCCTTCCCGATCGGAAGCACGTGGTCGTCGAGTTCGGGCAATTCGAAGCTGCGCCCGTAAAGCAGTTCATTCTCTAGGAAGACCACCGGATCCTCGCTGCGGATTGCCGCTTTCATTAGCCCCTTGGCATCCGCGCTGTCATAGGGCGCAATGACGATAAGGCCGGGAACGCTGGCATACCATGGCCCGAAGTTCTGGCTGTGCTGTGCCGCCACCCGGCTTGCAGCGCCATTGGGTCCGCGGAAGACGACGGGGCAGCGCATCTGCCCGCCCGACATGTAATTCGTCTTGGCAGCAGAGTTCACGATGTGATCGATCGCCTGCATGGCGAAGTTGAATGTCATGAACTCGACGATCGGACGAAGCCCGCCCATCGCCGCGCCGGTGCCGATGCCGGCAAACCCGTATTCCGTGATCGGCGTATCGATCACGCGTTTGGGTCCGAACTCATCGAGAAGGCCCTGCGTGACCTTGTAGGCACCCTGATACTGCGCGACCTCCTCGCCCATCACGAACACGCGTTCGTCGCGGCGCATTTCCTCGGCCATGGCATCGCGCAGCGCTTCGCGAACCGAGACGCTGGCCATGTTCGTTCCGCGCGCAGTCGCATTGTCGGGCTGGGGGCTCGCCTCGGGCTTGGTGAGTTCCGCAGCGCTTTCATCGCGGCCCACATCCTTCCCTTCACCCGGAATGTCGCCGGGCGCGTCACTTTCATCGACCGGGGCGGAGGAAGCAGGCGCTTCGTCTACGCTTTCGCCTTCGGCGGCGATCATCGCGATGACGGTGCCGACCTTGACGCCTTCGGTTCCCGCAGGGACGAGGATCTTGCCAAGAGTGCCTTCGTCCACCGCCTCGAATTCCATCGTCGCCTTGTCGGTTTCGATTTCGGCGATGATGTCGCCCGAGACGATCTCATCGCCCTCCTGCTTGAGCCAGCGCGCGAGGGTGCCCTCCTCCATCGTCGGCGACAGGGCAGGCATCTTCAGTTCGATCGCCACGCTCAATACTCCCCGACGAGGACATCGGTATACAGTTCCGCGGGCTGCGGTTCGGGCGAGCTTTCGGCAAAGTCGGCGGCTTCGGACACCTGCGTGCGAATGTCCTTGTCGATCGCCTTGAGGTCGTCCTCGCTGACCCCCTGATCGAGAAGCAGCTTTTTCAGCCCCTCGATGGGATCGCGATGTTCGCGGATGTCCTGCACTTCCTCGCGCGTGCGGTATTTCGCCGGGTCGGACATCGAATGTCCGCGATAGCGATAGGTGCTACACTCCATAAGCACCGGGCCATTGCCTTCGCGCACATGGGCGAAGGCCACCTCGGCGGCCTGGCGGAC
>NZ_JBHWMI010000080.1:0-35369 GCF_043423005.1 Qipengyuania sp.
TGTAAGCCATTTCACGCAGATAATCTGGGCCGATACGCGCAAGGTCGGCTGCGGACTGGCACGCGGGGAAAGGCGGGACATCCTTGTCTGCCGCTACAGCAATCCCGGAAACGTCTTCGGTCGCCGCGCATTGCGGACGGCATTTTGACGTTGTGAGGCCTGCCGAAGACAGCATCCATCCTAACACGGAATGCGATTGCTTGGCATGACAAGATCGATCCGAAACGGTCTAAACGCCGGACCTAAACGACTAAGATGGAATATTCGCGACAGTCTCTGGCAATTCCCCGAGCGCCGGGTTAACACCTTGTTGACGGGAAAATAGCATAGCTATCGGGGAAGGAGAGATCCCATGGTTGGGAGAGGTCTGAAGCACAGTAACGGCATCGAGGCGGATACCGATGGGCCGATTGCGCCGCTAACGCAGGCGGAAAGTTTTGTCGCCGGGGGCGCGGTGGGACAATTGCACCAGCGCCTTCAACAGGAACTGGGTATGGATTGGGATGACCCCATCGTCTATGCTCCGCGCAACGAACCCATCGCCCACAAGGTCGAGCGCCGCTTTTCCACCGCTGTCGGGATCGCTGCACTGGGCGCAGGCTATGTCGCGGCGGCCAAGCTGATCTTCTGACACCAGCTGGCAACGGGCCTCGCGTGCCCCACACTTCCGGATTGCATGTCCTGTAATGGAACTTTGACATCGCCAGCAACTTGCCAGTGAGATAGGTTGCGGTAAGGGCGGATCTGGTCCTTCGCAGATCTGGGCGATTGGGGGCATACGCTTTGGAAACGGTATATGACTGGGTCACGGTCCTCATCTTTGCAGGGCTGATCACGCTTTTTCTCCAACGCTCCTCGATGGATGATCCGCCGGACACGATCTGGCATTACATGCCGCCGGCAATCGGTTGTGCGGTTGCCAATTACCTCGGTAACGAGGGGATGACCGTGTTCGCGGTTGCAATGATCGTGGCCGTGATCGGGTATATTTTCGTGGTGCTCAAGCCGCTACGCAAAGCCTAGGGCGGGTCGCTGCCCAAGGTATTCGGCGATATGTTTACGGTATATCTCGCCCCCTTTCGAATTGGCCGTTAATCGCCATGCTGTATGCGTCAGCGGCACCCCAGCCGGCGAACGATGAACGGATATCTGATGAGTGACAGCGATAAGCCCGGGTTTTTCTCCCGCCTGCTGGGCCGAACCAATACCGACCGGGACGGGGGCGATCCGACCGCCGGAAACCCGCAGGCCGATGCGCGCGCCATGTCCGCCGCTTCGATCGCCGCGCGCGAGGTGCGGATGCGGGGGCAGGCAAACCCCGCTCCTGACAAGCTTCCCCAATTCAGCCGCGCTGCCAGCCGCGATCCCGGGTCGGCCCGGCAGGCAAGCAGACTTAACCGGTTACGCGAAGCCTTCACGCCTTCTCACCCGATTGCGCAGGCCCAGCGCTTCGCCGGCCGGCGGGGGCTTCTCGAGCAGCTAATTCACCTGATTGAAGATCAGCAGCTCCATGTCGTCCTTTATGGCGACCGGGGGATCGGCAAGACTTCTTTGTTGCGCATCGTTTCCAACCTCGCGCGCGATGCGGAATACCATGTTTCATACGCCTCGTGCGGTTCGGATACGTCGTTTGACAGCTTGTTCCGCCAGTTCGCGCGAGAAATCCCGCTGCTGTTTCACAAGGACTATGCGCCGACCCATCCGGAGGTCGAAGCCGGGGGAACGCTTGCTACCCTCATCGGGGACAAGCCGCTCACGGTGGCGGACGTCACTGCCGTCCTTGAAAAAGTGCAGGGCACCCGCATTCTCCTGATCATCGACGAATTCGATCGCGTTGCGTCGGCCCGGATGCGCGAACAGATCGCCGAAGTGATCAAGAATCTGTCGGACCGGGGAAGCTCGATCCAGTTTCTGATCGCCGGAGTGGCGTCCAATCTCACCGCCCTCGTGGCGCATATTCCGTCCATACGCCGCAATCTGATCGGCGTGCCCGTGGCTCCGCTGGACCGCCGCGAAACCGCGCAAGTGATCGAGGCGGGTTCACGTCAGAGCGGCCTTCCCTTCGCTCCCGAAGCGGTTTCGGACATCACCGATCTGTCGCGGGGCTTGCCGTACCTGGCGCAGCTTCTCGGCCTGCACGCCAGCTTCCATGCTGCGCGGCGTGGCGGGGAGGCTGTGAATCGTGAAGACGTGGTTGCCGCCGCCGCACAGGCCGAGGAGGAGATCGGTTTGCGGCTGTCCGACAGGATCTTGCGCGCGATCGATTCGGCGGCGGAGCGAAGCGGCTGGCCCGCTTTGCGTTCAATCGCCGAGCGCGGGATGATTGGCCATGGCAGACTATTGGCCAATGATGTTGCGGGGCTCGATCCGACCTCGAAAGACGCGCTGCTAGAAGCGGAATCCGATGCTGAAGGCGAAAGCTGGCATTTCCGGGAGGAAGCCGCGATCCCCTTCGTCTGGTTGCGAGCGAGCCGTGCCGGACAGCGCTAAGGAGCTTGAGGCGGACCAGGCCGGGCGGCGGCCTGAAGGGCGGGCCGTTGCCGCAGGCTCCCCCGACGTCAGCGTCATCATTCCTCACTACGAGGACCTCGCCCACCTCGACCAATGCCTCGACGCGCTTGAGCGGCAGGAAGGTGTGGAGGACCTCGCAATCGAAATCATCGTGGCGGATAACAACTCGCCATGCGGTCGGGTAAGCGTCGAGAAGGTCGTCGCAGGGCGCGCTCGCGTGATCGTGGCGGTCGAAAAAGGTGCCGGCCCGGCCCGCAATGCGGGGGTCGCCGAATCGAACGGCCGGATCCTCGCCTTTACCGACAGCGATTGCGTGCCCTCCCCGGGGTGGCTTATCAGTGGCGTCCGGGCGCTGGAGCGATACGATATCGTCGGCGGCAAGGTCGTCACGTCGGTTTCGCGTTCCGAGGGAATGAATGGAGTCGAGGCCTTCGAGCGGGTCTTTGCCTTCGACAACGAAAGCTACATCCGCGAAAAAGGCTTCACGGGTTCGGGAAATCTGTTCTGCCTCCGAACGACGTTCGCCGCGGTCGGCCCATTCAAGACGGTCGTTTCGGAAGATCGGGAATGGTCGATACGAGGAACCGGCAAGGGTTTCTCGCTCGGGTATGAACCCGCCGCAATGGTCGAGCATCCGGCACGCGAGACGTGGGCGCAATTGATAGCCAAATGGCGGCGGATCAACCGCGAGACCTACGCCTTCGAAAAGCAGCACGGAATGTCCGATCTGAAATGGATCGCGCGAACCTGGCTGCTGCCCGCGTCTATTCTGCCGCATTCGATAAAAGCGTTGCGATCCGGTGGCCTGTCGACAGGGGGTGATCGTCTCCGGGCCATTGCCACCCTCGCACGACAAAGAATCTGGCGCTTTGTCGATGCACACCGGCTGATGTTCGAGCGAGTCGACTGAACTGCCAAACTGTCCCGTTATGGTTCAGAAGTGAGAACAACGGGATACCTGTCTTTTGTGCGGAACGTAATGCGTTGCCAAAAGGTTATCTTTCCGTTAATACCGCCTCATCGGTGTGAAGCGTTTGTCAGTTCGTCGCCAGTCCTGTGCTGGCTTAATTCCCAGCCGGGAAGATAGGATACCATATGAAGAAAATTGCTCTTGCATTGGCTGGAAGTGCCGCTTTCGCCATCGCTGCGCCTGCCAGCGCCGCGACCATCGTGCTCGAGGCCGAACCCGACAGCAGCACGCTGACGGGCGAGTTCACCGGCACTGTCCGCAGTTCGGGTCCGTTCACGCGTGAATTCACGTTCGTGCTTCCGGAAGCCGGAACGACCGCCGCGTCGATCACCACGGCTGCGGTGAACATGGCCAGCAATATCGACTTCACGTCGGTTACGCTTAACGGCCAGACCTTCACCCTGTCGCCGAACGGCCAGTTCGAATTCGGCAGCATCCTGCTCGACACGATGACGGGCGTTCAGACGCTTATCGTCAACGGCATCGCGACCGCGTCCCCGGGCACCAACGCCGCGTTCAGCGGTGTTGTCACCTTCTCGCCGGACATGGGTGGCGCCATTCCCGAGCCGGGCATGTGGGCTTTGATGATCCTGGGCTTCGGCTTCATCGGCGGTGCGCTTCGTTCGCGTCGCAACTCTTCGGTGAAGACGAATTTCAACTTCGCCTAAGAGTTCATCCTAGGTTTTTAGGAAGGGGAGGCTTCGGCCTCCCCTTTTTTTTGTTCGTTCACTGGTGGCGGTCGGCCGCCTGTGGCAGTCCTGCTTGTACGCCGGGAGCCAGATTGACCGGTGGGCTTGGACTGCAGGGAGAAGCGCATGTCGAACGGACCGTTGAGCGGACTTCGCGTGGTCGAATTTCAAGGGATCGGCCCCGGCCCGCATGTCGCGATGCTGCTGGCCGACATGGGGGCGGAGATCGTCCGGATCGAACGTCCGGGTTATCAGGTCATGAATCCCGTCGTCGAACGAGGCCGGCACCGGATCTCGCTCGACCTCAAGTCGGCGGACGGGAAGACCGTTTGTCTCGAGGCGATCGCGGGTGCCGATGTCCTTATCGAAGGCTATCGTCCTGGCGTAATGGAGCGTCTGGGCCTCGGACCACAGGAAGCTCTCGCCGCGAACCCGCAGCTTGTCTACGCCCGGATGACCGGGTGGGGCCAGGACGGCCCCCTGGCGCAGGCCGCAGGGCACGATCTGAATTACATCGCCATTACCGGTGCGCTCGACGCCATCGGCCGCAAGGGCGAACTGCCGGTCCCGCCGCAGAACCTCGTCGGGGATTTCGGGGGCGGATCGCTTTACTGTGCGTTGGGTATCCTGGCGGCGCTGTATGAACGTCAGACGAGCGGCAAAGGTCAGGTCGTGGATGCGGCGATCGTCGATGGCGTGACCAGCCTAATGAGCTTCTTCTTCGGCCAGCCGCGGGGTGCCAGCCGGACGGTCGAACGGGGGCGCGGATTGCTGGGCGGGGCGGCCCATTTCTATCGCTGCTACCGCTGCAAGGATGGCAAGGAAATCACCGTCGGCGCCATCGAACCGCAATTCTATGCCGAATTGCTCGAGCGTGCGGATGCCCCGGCCAGCCTGCGCGAGGCGCAGCTCGATCCTGCCCGGTGGGACGAACATGCGGAACAGATGGCAGAACTCTTCGCCACCAAGACTCAGGCGGAATGGTGTGCGCTTCTCGAAGGAACCGACGCCTGTTTCGCCCCCGTCGTTCCGCTCGACGAAGCGCGCGATCATCCGCACCTCAAGGCGCGGCAGGCGTTCATCGAGCACGGCGGCACCTGGCATACTGCCCCCGCACCCCGTTTCAATCGAACGCCCGGTGGCATCCGCGATAGCGCGCAGGACGGCGAGGCTGTGATCGCACGATGGGGCGCTGAACCTGCGTCCCGAGCTGGCCAAGCGGAGGGCCGCGACTGATGGCGGGACGGTTCTTCGACGAGTGGATCGTCGGCGACAAGCTGACTCATGACATTAGACGGACGGTAACCGAAACCGACAACCTCCTGTTCACTACCATGACGCACAACCCGCAGCCGCTTCACCTCGATATCGAGGCGGCCAGGGCCAGCGAATTTGGCCAGATCCTCGTCAACGGTACTTTCACCTTTGCCCTGATGGTGGGGCTTACAGTGGGCGATACGACGCTCGGCACGCTCATAGCCAACCTCGGCTATGACCGGCTGGTGATGCCCCGCCCGGTATTCATCGGCGATACGCTGCACGCGACCAGCGAAGTCGTGGGCCTGCGGGACAGCGGCTCAAGGCCCGAAGCGGGAATTGCGACTTTCCTTCATGAGGCCATCAACCAGCGGGGCGAAGTGGTCTGTCGGTGCGAAAGATCGGCCTTGCTGCGCCGCCAGACATAGGATTCCGGTGCTGGCCGGCCAAGCCTGCACGATTTAGCGCGGCGGGGCGCTGCTAAACTTGTCATTCACCCCTTTGCGCTTACATTTGCCGGGTACGAAAGGACCTTCCGCAAATGCGCGATCAGAACTCTGGCCAGCCTAACGATCCCGAAGGCGGGGGTTCCAATCCCTGGATCAAGAGCCTCCTCATCTGGGGCGGCGTCTTCATGGGTCTCTTGATGCTGGTTTCCGTCTTCGGCGGTTCGACCCAGGCGACTGGCACGCAGATCCTCTATTCCGACTTTAAGGCGAAGGTTGCGCAAGGGACGATCGAATCGGTGGAGATTGCGCCCAACCGGATCACCGGGGTTACGAAGAGCGAAGAGGCCTTCAATACCATTCCTGTCGCGAATGATCCGGATTTGACCTCGCTTCTCGAAGAGAACGGGGTCCAGTATTCCGGTGTCGAGCCGGATAGCGGCAACATCCTGCTGTATGCGCTGATCAATATCCTGCCCTTCGTGCTGATTCTCGGTATTGCTTTCTTTGCGCTGCGCCAGGTCCAGAAGGGCGGCGGGGCCGGCGGGGCGATGGGCTTTGGCAAGTCCAAGGCCAAGATGCTTACCGAAAAGCAGGGCCGGGTAACCTTCGACGATGTGGCCGGGATCGACGAAGCGCGCGAGGAACTGCAGGAGGTGGTCGAGTTCCTGAAGGACCCGCAGCGGTTCTCCAAGCTCGGCGGACAGATTCCCAAGGGCGCCTTGCTGGTCGGCTCGCCAGGCACGGGCAAGACCCTGCTCGCGCGCGCGATCGCCGGCGAGGCCGGGGTGCCGTTTTTCACCATCTCGGGCTCGGATTTCGTCGAGATGTTTGTTGGCGTCGGCGCCAGCCGGGTGCGCGACATGTTCGAGCAGGCCAAGAAGAACGCCCCCTGCATCGTCTTCATTGACGAGATCGACGCGGTCGGGCGTTCGCGCGGGCACGGTCTTGGGAATTCCAACGACGAACGCGAGCAGACGCTCAACCAGCTGCTGGTCGAGATGGACGGGTTCGAGGCGAACGAAGGCATCATCATCGTTGCTGCGACCAACCGCCCCGACGTGCTCGATCCCGCGCTTCTTCGCCCGGGCCGGTTCGATCGTCAGGTGGTCGTACCCATTCCCGATATCGACGGGCGCGAGAAGATCCTCGCAGTGCACATGAAGAAGGTGCCGCTCGCTCCCGATGTAAACAGCCGGACGATTGCCCGTGGCACTCCGGGTTTTTCGGGCGCGGACCTTGCCAACCTCGTCAACGAGGCTGCCTTGTTGGCGGCGCGGCGCAACAAGCGCCTGGTCGCGATGCAGGAATTCGAGGACGCCAAGGACAAGGTCATGATGGGCGCGGAACGCCGCTCGATGGTGATGACCGACGATGAGAAGAAGATGACGGCCTATCACGAAGCCGGTCATGCCCTCGTCTCGCTCAACGAGCCGGCGTCCGACCCGATCCACAAGGCGACGATCATTCCCCGCGGCCGCGCGCTCGGCATGGTGATGCGCCTGCCCGAACGCGACAGCTATTCGTACCATCGCGACAAGATGCATGCGAACCTCGCGGTGGCGATGGGCGGGCGCGTGGCGGAAGAGATTATCTTCGGCCATGACAAGGTCTCGAGCGGCGCCTCTGGCGATATCCAGTATGCGACCGATCTTGCCCGCAACATGGTCACCAAGTGGGGCATGAGCGACAAGCTCGGACCGCTTCAATACGAGCAGAGCCAGGAAGGCTATCTCGGGATGAGCGGGACGCAGCGGACCATGGCCGGTGCCGAAACCAACAAGCTGATCGATGCCGAAATCAAGCAGTTGGTAGAAAGCGGCCTCGACCGAGCGCGAACCGTTCTAAGCGAGCAGGAGGACAAACTGCACCTGATCGCTCAGGCCTTGCTCGAATATGAGACGCTGACCGGGCAGGAAATCGATCAACTCATCAAGGATGGGCGGATCGACCGCACCGATACCCGGCGGGACGACGTCAAGGTGCGCCCCGTGACCGGAAGCGCGGTCCCCAAGGCGGGCCGCAAGTTCGGCGGCAGCGGCGAAAGCGCCCCGCAGGGCGCGTGACCCGCAGGCTATTACGATGGAGGGCGCTCCGGCTGCGGGGCGCCCTGTTTCGTTGGTCAGTAGCTGCCCACCAGGACGAGCAGGTATGCGAACAGGGCCAGAGTGACGGTGATGAAGGTCATCAAGGCTGCCAGCCGCCACAATGCGCTGAAACGCGACAGGGCGTAGGCTTCGCGCAACTGCCGGTAGATGTGCAGCGGCGGAATGGCGAGGAATAGCGCAAGCAGGATGCCGTCCGGCATGCCCGCCTTGATCGCCAGCGACAACGCGGTGAAATACAGCGACATGAACGCGAGTGAATAGGTCACGAAGACCGCGTGATCGTAGGTGCCGAACCGCCGCTTCCAGAAGAACAGCAGCCACATGAACGGCAACGAGAGAGGGATCAGAAGCCAGCTGAACTTGTAGCTGTTCGATTGTAATTTATACAGCATCAGCCCCGGATTGTTGCGCCACTTTTCCAAGGCATGTTCTGACAGACCGCCGCTAAATTCGGTTCCGTTGGAGGCCGTATTATCGGTGTTGACGGAGATATCGACATTGTCCCGTAGTTCGTCGAGCTCGGCAAGATCTGCCAGTGCTTCGTCTCGGGCCCGGCGTGCCGCGCGGTACGCCGCGCTGTCTGGTGGCGCGGCGGCCAATGCGGTTTCCGCCTGCGCCACCTCCGCCTGCGCGGCGGCGCGCGCGCGATCGAGGCCGCCGTCCAGCGTCGGCTCGCTCGGTGGGGTTATGCCCAACGCCTGAAACACGGCGAACATCAGGAATATCGAGAACAGGAACAACCCCATGGGCGACACGAAACGCCTGCGCTCTCCGTCGATATAGCGACGCGTCAGGCGACCGGGACGCACAACCAGTTCGGGCAGGGTGCGCCAGGTCTTGCCCTCGAGATGGAGGGCGCCGTGAAGCAGATCATGCAGGAAGGCGCCGACGGTGCGATGGAGGTGGGCCTCCTGCCCGCATTCATGGCAATACGATCCCAGCAACGGCGTCTCGCAATTGAGGCACGCGATTTCACGGAAATGTCCGCGATCGGATCCCGCCCGGGCCCGCAGATCGTCGTCGGTTGCGGTCTGCGCGCTGTCATTGACCGTGCGTCGCTGCGGCATCGGCATCTCCCCCATGGCCGCCTTAGCGTTCTCGCCTTATCCGGGCCACGGCAAATGCAGCAAGGGGCCGCCCTGCGATGCAGAACGACCCCTTCGAATCTAAGCAACGGTATCGGTCAGCCGTCGTAATCGCCGCCGATCGAAGTCGAGCGGGCCGGGGCCGCGGCAGTCAGGCGCAGGGCTTCGGCCGACTGGCTGAGCGATCCGACCTCGTCAGCCTCGTCCTCGTCGTCGGGCAGGATCTTCTGCAGGTTCAGCACCGCCGCTTCCTGCAGATCGTTCGGCTTGATCGTCTGTTCGGCGATCTCGCGCAGGGCCACAACGGGGTTCTTGTCGCGATCGCGATCGATCGTCAGTTCCGCGCCACCCGAAATCTCGCGCGCGCGCTGCGCGGCAAGCAGTACGAGATCGAACCGGTTGGGGATCTTGTCGACGCAATCTTCAACGGTAACGCGCGCCATCTGGCACTCCAGCTTTCAGCAGATCGGGGAAAGCGCGTTCGATAGGCTTGCAGGCGCATTCCGTCAAGGATTTGCGCCCGGGGGGCATACAGGTAAGGATGGGCGAATGGGAGACGAAAGCAGCGCAGGCGGGGCCGGTTTCCAGAGCCCGCCGCCCTTCAGCCTATCCGCAGCCGGGCAAGAGCTTGCTTTCTATCCGGGAGGAGCGGACCGGCGCGAGGCCTTGTTCGCGCTGGTCGACGATGCGCGTGATCAGCTCGACGTGTGCTTCTACATCTTCGACGAGGACGAGATCGGCACCCAGTTTCGCGATGCCCTGTGCCGGGCGGCGCAGCGTGGGGTCGATGTCACGCTCATCATCGACCGGTTCGGAGCGGCGGCGAGCGACGAGTTCCTGCGCCCGTTGGTCGAAAGCGGTGGCCGATACATGTGCTTCAGCCGCCGCTGGACCCGGCGCTATCTCATCCGCAACCACCAGAAGATCGTCATTGCCGACCGGGAACGGGCGATGATCGGCGGCTTCAACATCGCCGACGATTACTTTGCCGATGCGGCTGACGAGGGCTGGAACGATCTGGCGATCGGGATCGAGGGCAGCGCGCTCGAAGGTTTGAACGAATGGTTCGCCCTGCTGCGGTCGTGGACCGAGAAGGAGCGTACACCCTATCGCGTCATCCGCAGGGCAGTGCGTACCCGCGAATGGGGCGACGATAAGGTCCGGTGGCTTATCGGCGGGCCGACCCCGTCGTTATCCCCGTGGGCGCGCGATATCAGCACCGCGCTGGCGCAGGGTCAGCGCCTCGATCTCATCATGGCCTATTTCTCCCCGCCCCGCACTTTGTGCCGGCGCATCGGGCGAATCGCCCGCAAGGGGCAGACAAGGCTTCTGATGGCGGCAAAGTCAGATAACGGGGCGACAATCGGCGCGACGAGGGCGCTGTATTCGGGGCTTCTCGAAAGCGGGGCGTGCATCTGGGAATTCACGCCGACCAAATTGCACACCAAGCTGATCGTGCTCGACGATACCGTGTATCTCGGCAGCGCCAATTTCGACATGCGCAGCCTCTACATCAATCTGGAACTGGTGCTGAAGATCACTGATCCAGCGCTGGCGGAAAGAATGCGCGAATTCGTCAGCGAGCATCTGGCGGTATCCGAACGGATCACCCCGGAACTGCACCGGCAGCGGGCGACCCTGTTCAACCGGGTCCGCTGGTGGGCGGGCTGGGTACTGGTTTCGGTGATCGACTATACGATCACCCGCAAGCTCAACCTCGGTATCTGACGCGCACGCCTTATTCGTAGTCCGAATAATCGCGCATCTCGGGCGAGGTGAACTTGGTGATCTCGCTCTGGAAGAGGAGCGGGACATTGCCAGTCGACCCATGACGTTGCTTGGCCACGATCAGGGTCGCGCGATTGACCAGTTCCAGGTGCCGCGCTTCCCAGTCTGCATATTTGCGCCGGGTCTCTTCGCTGCTGGTTTCGTCCGGCGTGTCGGGCTTGATCGCGTTGTGGTAGTATTCGGCGCGGAAAATGAACCACACCATGTCGGCGTCCTGCTCGATCGACCCTGATTCGCGCAGGTCCGCCAATTGCGGGCGCTTGTCCTCACGCTGTTCGACCGCGCGGCTCAGCTGCGACAACGCGATGACGGGCACGTTGAGTTCCTTCGCCAGCGTCTTCAGCCCACGCGAGATCTCGGAAATCTCGTTCACGCGGTTGTCGTTCGCGCGGCCGGAACCTTGCAGCAATTGCAGGTAGTCGACGATGATGAGGCCGATGTCGTACCGCCGTTTGAGACGGCGGGCCCGGGTCCGCAATGCGCCGATGGTCAGGGCCGGGGTATCGTCGATATACAGCGGCAGTTCGTTCAGTTCCTGGCTGGCGAAGCTCAGGCGCTGAAATTCCTCGCGGCTCAATTTGCCCGAACGCAGCTTCTCGCTCGAGATCTCGGCCCGCTCGGCAAGGATGCGGGTGGCCAACTGGTCGGCGCTCATCTCGAGGCTGAAGAACGCGGTCGCCGCGCCGGGCGAATCGCCCGGTGCGATGCCCAGCTTGATGTCATCCATCAGCCTGCTGGCGGCATTGAAGGCGATGTTGGTGGCAAGCGAGGTCTTGCCCATCGCCGGTCGTCCGGCAAGGATCACCAGATCGGAATTGTGCAGCCCGCTGGTCTTGTCGTTGATCGTGTCCAGCCCTGTGGTCTTGCCGGAAAACCGTCCGCCCGAATTGATTGCCGCCTCGACCAGTTTCAGCGCGCCCAGCGCCGCAGTGCGGAAATCCTGCGCTTCGCTCCCCCCCGTTGCGCCTTCGGCGACGCGGTAGAGATCGGCTTCGGCCTGGGTGATCTTGTCCATCGGCGCGACGTCTTCGGATGTATCCAGCGCACCCTCGACCAGATTGCGGCCGACATGGACCAGTTCGCGCAACAGGGCGAGATCGTAGATCTGTTCGGCCAGTTTACCGCTCGCCAACAGGCCCTGCCCGTTGGCGGTCAGCTGCGCGAGATAGGTCACCCCGCCCAATTGCTTCAGCGCCTCGTCGCTGTCGAAATAAGGCTTCAAGGTCACCGGCGTGGCGACCGAATTACGGTCCATCAGCTTCAGGACGCGTTCGTAGATGCGCTGATGGACCGGCTCGTAGAAATGCTCTGGCCGGAGCGGGGTTTGCAGCTCCTCGATCACTTTGTTGTCGATCAGGACCGCGCCCAGGAACAGGGCTTCGGCCTCGATATTGCTCGGCAGGGTCTGGCCCTGTTCGGCAAGAGCAGTCGAATCGCCGAAGCGCGCGAGAAGGTCGGTGGCGGCCATTTCGCCGCGATGCCCGTTCGGGGGGCCGGGTGGCAAGGGCGGTGTGACCCCGGCACCATGTGGATAGCGGGGATGGTTTCGCGCTTGCCCCGCAGCCATGTGCTTGCGAAAGCACCGGGCCGCCCATGACCGAATCCCCGCCCGCCCCCGAGGACCATCGCATCGCCCGGATCGATCTCGATCAGGAGACGATCATCTGGCGCAGCGCGGACATCGAACAGGAACGCCGGATCGCGATCTTCGACCTCATCGAGGACAACACCTTCCGTCCGATCCGGGCCGCGGCACGCGGGGCACAGGGCCCCTATCATCTGCGGCTGGCGGTCTATGAGGGGCGCCTCCATCTGACTGTTGCGGACGAAGGCGGGGCCGTGCTCGAAGAGTTGCTGCTCGGCCTTGCGCGCTTCCGCCGCCCGATCCGCGAATATTTCGCGATTTGCGACAGTTATTATCAGGCGATCAGGAAAGCGACGCCGGCCGAAATCGAGACGATCGACATGGCCCGGCGCGGCATCCACAATCGCGCGGCGGAACTTCTGCTCGAACGGTTCGATGGCAAGATCGAAACCGACTTCGCCACTGCAAGACGGCTGTTCACCCTGATCTGCGTCCTTCATATCAAGGGTTGAGGGGGCAGGGATGGCAGCGGCAGGATCACGGCACGGAAGCGGGCGTTGCAAGCGGCGCAGTTCGCGGAAGGGCGGGCTGCGGCGGGGGGTCGTCGGTGCATTCGTCCTGCTCGCGGCGGCCGGCGCCTTCTACCTGTGGAACGAGGCGCGCAGCTGGCGCCCGGACGAGGCCCTGTGGCCCGATCAGGGGGCGGTGGTGGGGGCCGGCGACGGAACGGTCGATTTCGCCACCCTCAAGGGGCTCGGCGCAAGTTTCGTCTATATCGAGGCCAGCCGAGGGGCGAGCGGCAAGGACCCGATGTTCTCGCGCAACCTTGCCGCCGCGCGCGAAGCCGGTCTTATGGTGGGCGCGGTCCACGCCTTCGACCCGTGCCGCCGGGCGGACGAGCAATCGGCCAATTTCCTTACCATGGTCCCGCGCGAGGCCGATCTGCTGCCCCCGGCAATCAGCATGACGGGGGACGCAGCCCATTGCCCGCGGCGGGTGCGGGATGCAGCCGTGCAGAGCGAATTGATCACGCTGGTCAACCAGATCGAGATCCATACCGGATCGCCGGTGGTGCTGGCACCTGACGCCGTGTTCGAGGCGCGGTATGGAGTGACCGGCCGGATCGAGCGGGCCTTGTGGCTCGATCGGGACTGGCTGGAACCCGATTACGGCGCCCGCCCATGGCGCATGTGGACCGCCAACGGCGCCTTCGACACCGCTGCAGGCGATGCCCCGCTGCGCTGGCTGGTCGTCCGCCCGTGACTGGCCGAGGAGCTGACATGATGATCGACGATGACGAACTGATCGCCGCCGCGCGCGCTGCGGCACGAACTTCCTATTCGCCCTATTCGGGTTTCGCGGTTGGCGCCGCACTCGGCTTTGCCGATGGCGGGATCGTGACCGGTACCAACATCGAGAACGCCAGTTATGGCCTGGCGCTGTGCGCGGAAACCGTGGCCGTGGCCCGTGCCATGGCCGAGGGTCGCCGCGGTGGTTTGCTGGCGGTCGCGGTGACCGGGCCCGGGGAGGCGCCGCTGACGCCGTGCGGGCGATGCCGGCAGGTGCTCAACGAACTTGCCCAGCTCGGCGAAACCGATCCGCAGATCCTGTGTGTCGGCCCCGACGAGGTGGTGCGATTGCCCCTGTCCGCACTCCTACCCCATGCCTTCGGCCCGGCTGCGATGACTTAGCGCCGGGTTGGCTCGGGTAGCGGCGCCGGCTTCAGCGCTGTGCCGCGTCCCGGGTCTCGATCCATTCGAACAGCGCTGCAAGGCAATCGCGCGCCAGCATCATGCTGCGCTCCGGGCTCCAGCCCTGTTCCGGCTCGGGATCGGCAGGATTGTCCTTGAACGGCATCTCCAGCGTCATCGCCACCGCACCGAAGCGTTCGGCAAGCTGATTGGTGCTCATGGTGAGGTTCGCCTGCCCCGGGGCGGATTTGGCATAGCCCTGCTCGGTCTGGAAGTCGGGGCTGCGCCGGTCGAGAATGCGTTGATAGCGATAGAAATCCTCGCCCTGCTCGTCCCGCCAGCCGGGGATCCCCTCGAAGCCCGCGAGGAAGGCGACCGGGATCGCCTCGTCACCGTGAACGTCCATTGCGAAATCGACCCCGGTTGCATCCATGCGGTTGCGGATCGCCAGCACCTCGGGGGACTTTTCCCCGCTCGGTTCGGCCCATTCGCGGTTGAGATTGGTGCCGACGGCATTGGTCCGCAGATGCCCGCGCCGCGAACCATCGGGATTGCAGTTGGGCACAATGTGAAAGCGACAATGTTGAAGCAGCCGCCGGCCCACGCTGTCGGCCGTGTCGGTCAGCACGTCGAGCGCGCCTTCCATCCACCACTGCGCCATGGTCTCGCCCGGATGCTGCCGTGCATAGAGCCAGACCTTGATCTCGCCTTGCCCGAGTTCGAGGCAGTCGATCGGCTGCCCGTCAAGCGTGGTGCCGAGGCGCACATGATCGACCCCTTCGAGGCTTGCCGCCTCGGCGATCAGGTCGTGATGCCGTTCCATCGAATAGGGCGCGAAGTAGGCGAACCATGCGAGGTCGCCGGCAGGAACATAACGGATGGTGAGCGTGCCGTTGTCCTCGTTCTCGTCGAACGAGGAGGACGCGCGGCCCCAGTATTCGCGATCTTCCGAAACACAGGCGTCGTATTGCGGCCACCCCCCGGGGTAGGCACTGGTGTTGAGGTTGCCGATCTTGAGCTCGAGTTCACGCCCCGCCGCGCCGGATACCCGGAAATGGAACCACTGGGCAAAATCGCTTTGATTGTCCTTGCGCAGCGCAAGCCGGGCGCGCGTACCTTCGATCGCATGAACCTCGATGTTGCCGCTGTCGAACTCCGCATCGATCAGGATGTCGCTCACTTACGGAACCTCTACTTCGATTGTTTCGCCATTGTTGCCGGGAAAGTTCTGGAACAGCGCGGCGGCGACCGTCTGGGCGTTGCCGGGGCCAGTGGCAAGCGGCGAGTTGTCGCTCGCCCGGAAGTCCGCGCGGCCTTCCCATAGCGACTGCCCGCTTGCCGCATCGCGAATCATTACCGACAGGCGTGTGCCGATAAGGTCGCGCTGTCCGCCGCCCAGATTGATGCCGAGACCCAGCCCCACGCCCGAGCCATAGCTTCCGGTACTGCCGCCGACGCCGACGCTGACGGGCGAACGGCGACCGTCGCGACCCTGGCTGTAGCGTTCGAGGCTGACCACGGCGATCTGCCGGGCATCGGCGCGCGCGGCGCTACGATAACCGAGCCGCTCGAGTTCTGCTGCCACCGCAGTCGTATAGGGCGACAGGGCCAGCGATCCGGCATCCGCGCCCATTCCCTCGACGAAGATCGTTCCGCTGCCCAGCCGTTGCCCGCTGTCGGGTGCGACGAAGCGCGTGACCTCGACCGGGCCGGCATAGGGCGTGGCGCAGGAGGCAAGGGCGAGGGCGGGAAGAACAACGAGGGGGAGCACAAGTCGGCGGGTCATCGGGCGATCCTTCCAAAGACGCGGGGGGGCAGCATGAGATGCAGTACGTCAAACGCACGGCTCCGTGATCTGCTCCCCCTAAAGCTGCGAAGGATTCGATGCGCAGCCGATTGCTCCTGCAATTCCCTGTGCTAGGCCCGCGCACATGAGTTCACACCAGAAAGTGCCGGTCCTCGTCACCGGCGGGGCGGGTTATATCGGCAGCCATGCCGTCCTTGCCCTCAAGGACGCCGGCTGGGATGTCGCGGTGATCGACAACCTGTCGACGGGGTTCGCCTTCGCCGTCCCGGACAGTGTTCCCCTCTACGAAGGAGACATTGGCGATACTGCTTTGCTGGCGCGGATCTTCGCGGAACGCGGCACGGCGGCGATCCTGCATTTCGCCGGATCGATCGTGGTCCCGGAATCGGTCGAGAGGCCGCTCGATTATTATCACAACAACACCGCCAAGAGTCGGACCCTGATCGAGGCGGCGCTGGCGGGCGGGGTGCGGCACATCATCTTCAGTTCCACGGCGGCGACCTATGGCGCGGCGCAGGTTTCGCCGATCGGCGAGGATACGCCGACCGTGCCGATCAATCCCTACGGCTGGTCCAAGCTGATGACCGAGCAGATGCTGGCCGATGCCGCAGCGGCGCATCCCTTCAATTACGGCGTGCTGCGCTATTTCAATGTTGCCGGCGCCGATCCCGGGGCCCGCAGCGGCCAGTCGACCGCGGGGGCGACTCATCTGATCAAGGTCGCCTGTGAAGCGGCCACGGGCAAGCGCGCCGGCGTCAGTGTTTTCGGCACCGATTTTGCCACCCCCGACGGGACCGGCGTGCGTGACTACATCCATGTCAGCGATCTGGCATCGGCCCATGTTCTCGCGCTCGAGGCGCTGATCGCCGAGCCCGGCGTGTCGTTCACGATGAATTGTGGATACGGCCGCGGGTTTTCGGTGCTGGAGGTGCTCGATGCGGTCGACCGGGTGACCGGGCAAACGATCGCGCGCAGCTTCGAACCGCGCCGCGCCGGCGACCCGCCGGAACTGGTTTCCGATCCCTCGCGCCTGCGTCAGGCCTTGCCGTGGCAACCGCGGCACGACGATCTTGACCGGATCATCGCGGATGCCCTGCAATGGGAAAAGCGGCTGAGCGAAATCCGCCCGGCCCATTGACGCATGGGCGACCCGCCGTTAACGGGCGCGCTTGATCTGGAAGGGGGCGAATCCTGCACCCTTCCCGCAACCCATCACGAGAGAACCATGAAAGTCCGCAACAGCCTCAAGTCGCTGAAGAACCGCCATCGCGATTGCCGCGTCATCCGTCGCCGCGGGCGGACCTACGTGATCAACAAGACCAACCGCCGCTTCAAGGCCCGCCAGGGCTGATCGCGGTGCCGGGCGGCGATGCCCGGTCGGTTGAAGGCAGCAGGCCCGGCTCTCGTGACGAGCGCGGGCCTTTTGCCGTTGTTTCGCCAAATACCGCGATTGCCGAAGCAGACCGCGTCGATGCCGTCGTATTCGATGTGGGGCGGGTGCTCTATCAATGGGATCTCGCCCACCTGCTCCGCAAGGTAGAACCGGACGAGGCGCAGCTGGCGAAGGTGCTTTCGTCGGTGATCACCGAGGACTGGCATTTCCAGCATGACCGCGGACGCCCGCTGGCCGGAATGGTGGCCGAACGGATCGCGGAATATCCCGAGTTCGAGGCGCATCTCCAGGCCTATGCGACCCGCTTCAACGAGACGATCCCCGCGCCCATGCCGGGGTCCATCGAACTCGTCGAGCAGCTTCATCGTGCCGGGGTGCCGTTGTTCGCGATCACCAATTTCGGGGCCGAGTTCTGGGCCGGGTTTCGTCCTACCGCGTCGGTTTTCGACCTGTTCCGCCAGATCGTCGTCTCTGGTGAGGAACTGGTAGCCAAGCCCGATCCAGCGATCTTCGTGCTGGCAGCGGACCGTTTCGGATTTCCGCCGGGGCGCATGCTCTTCGTAGACGACAACGACGACAATATCGCCGCGGCGCATAGGCTGGGCTGGCAGGTTCACAGGTTCCGTGATGCGGCATCGCTTGCAGACGATTTCTCGGCCCGTGGGCTGATCTAGGGCGTCGACGCCGCAGGCTTGGCCTTTGACGGGGCAGGGGCTAAGGATTCCGATGGATCAGGAGCGGGAAGAGCGATGGCAAGACTGCGTGAAAACCTGCGGGAACTGATCGATTGCGGCTTGCCCACCGCGCTCGAGGTGATGGGTGAGCGGTGGTCCTTCATGATCCTGCGCGCCAGTTACAACGGGCTGCTGCATTTCGAGGAATTCCTCACCGAACTGGGCATTGCGCGCAATATCCTCTCCAACCGGCTGGCACGACTGGTCTCGCACGGCATCCTGCGCCGCGAACCATGCGCGGACGACCGGCGCAAGATCGAGTATCGGCTTACTGGAAAAGGGCTCGACCTGCTGCCTGCGCTGGTGGCGCTGCGCCAATGGGGGCAGAAGTACGGGGAAGAAGTGGTCGAAAACCCGGTGCTGGTCGATGCGCGCGATCGGCAGCCGATCGGGCCGGTGGCGATCCTGTCGCACGATGGCCGGGTCCTTGCGGCCGAAGAGCTAGACCTGATCGCGCCCGAGGAGATCGGCCTGCGCGAGGATGGCAGCAGGTCGGATCGCTCGGCGCAGTTCGGCGGCGTGTCTGGCTGCGGGCAGGTGGCCCGCCCGCCGGCCTCGCAGGCGGCTGCCTGAGCCCGCCCCCTCAACTTACGCCCGACGGGCGCTATATCATCGTGCGCGAGCGGCTCTGGCGGGCGGCGAACCCGAACCTTGCCGCCGATGTCCGTGACGGTCTGGTGCGGGAACTGATGGACGCGCGCCGCGCAGTCGGTGCCGCGCTGCGAGCAGGAGACGCGCTGGCCGAACGATCCGCGCGCCAGCGAGTGCATGCCGCGAAAGTCTCGCTGGGCGAGCGCGGACCGGTCTGGTGGGATGATGGCGCACCCGATTACAACCGCCGGATGCTTCGCAACACGCCCTATGCCGATGACGCGAAACCAGCGGCGGATCGTTAAAACCCTCTAAATATCTTTCTGCGAGAACGATGATCATCGAAGGCATCTTGGCGGGCTGCGCGCATCCGTGATCGAAATCGAAATTCAGAACGAAACGCACCAGAGCCAGTTTCGCATCAAGGCACTTGCCGTGCCGCGAATCGGCGAAGGGCTGCGCCTGCAAGAGCCGGATGGTGCCTGGGCGAGCTATGATGTGCTTGACGTGTGGTATCAGCAAGCGGACTTCGGCGCGGTGTGGGTGCCCTACCTTCACGTACGCCTGACCCCCGGCGGCGATGGCGAAACACTTGCTCCGGCGATGAAGGCTTCGGTTCCGCACCAGGCGATGCCGATCGAGGAATTCCTCGCCCGCTTCGAAGGGGCGAAGGAGCATGAACCGGTCAAGCTTACCCTCGACATGAGCGAGGAATAATCACCGTCGCAGGCGTTTAAGGCCAACGATCACGACGGCCGCAGGTGATCATCACCGCGGTGGAATGACCAGCCTCACACCGTCAAGAAGCCGCATCTCTCTTCCGTCGCAATCACGCCCGCGGGGCTTGTCGTCGATAGCTTAACGCCTCGGCGATGTGAATGCGGCCAACTCGCTCGGCTCCGGCCAGGTCAGCGATGGTTCGCGCCACACGGAGCAGCCGCGTGTAGCTGCGGGCCGACAATCTCATCGCGTCGGCGGCCTGCATCAGCAGCGCGCGTCCGCCTTCGTCCGGTCCGGCGTAAGTCTCGAGCGCGTCACCGTCGAGTTCGGCATTGGTGCGCGCGCCGCTTGATTCGCGGCGCTGGGCCTGCACATCGCGCGCATTGGCGACCCTTGCGCGGACTGCCGCACTGCCTTCCGCCGGCGGAGGAAGGGCAAGGTCGGCGGCGCTGACCGGTTCGACTTCGACATGCAGGTCGATCCGGTCGAGTAGCGGACCCGAGACCTTGCTTTGATAGTCGGCCGCGCATTTGGGTGCCCTGCTGCAGGCGAGGGCCGGATCGCCCAGATGGCCGCAGCGACAGGGATTCATTGCCGCGACGAGCTGGACGCATTTTGTAACGCACGTAGACAAAAAGATAACATCCACACCACTATGGTGCTCCTATGTCTAAGAGCGCAATTATCTATGCCCGATTCTCAAGCGCAGAGCAAAGCAAGGGTTACTCGTTAGAACGGCAGCGGACGTACGGCATTCAATTCGCCACTCATAATGGATGGTTAGTCGAGAAGACAATCATCGACGAGGGGCGCAGCGCCTTCCACGGAACCAACCGGCTTGAAGGCTCCGCCTTTCATGAGTTCGAGTTAGAGGCCCGCAATGGCCTGCACCGCGGCAAAGTGCTGCTTGTCGAAAACGTGGACCGGCTCAGCCGTCAGGGCGCGAAGGCGGCAGCGCAGCTTATTTGGTCGTTAAATGAGCAGGGCGTGGACGTTGCGACGTGGCAGGACGGGTACGTTTATCAAACGGGCAACAACGGCGACCTCATGGAGTTATTCTCCGTCATCATCAAAGCTCAGATGGCGTTCGAGGAAAGCGACAAGAAGAGTAAGCGCACAAGTGCATCCTGGAAGAAGCGCTTCGAGCAGATTTCAGACGGCACCTACAGGGGGCCGATGCCAAACAAACCGAAATGGATCGACTATGCCGACGAGGGGTATGTCCTCAACCCAGAGCGCACCGAAGTCCTCAACCTGATCTTTGACCTCTACATCGACGGCATGGGCATCCACCGCATTGTCACTATACTGCACGAGCGGAAGGTTGCGAGTTGGACACCGGATGGGCAACGGCGCGGAAACAACGGGTGGTTCTACAGCTACATCTATCGCCTGCTGACTAAGCGCGCCGTGCTTGGCGAATACGTGACCAGCGATGGGAAGATCCTTGCGACCAACTTTTACCCCCAGGCGATCACAGCGGACAAGTGGAACCGGGCACAGGCTGCGCTGTCGTTGCGAAAGGGCAACCAGAGCAATGTAAAGGTGTTCGGAAACCGCAACCTGCTTAGTCAAATGGTCTTCTGCGAAAAATGCGGCGGTGGCGCTCACTTCGGACACACCACTAATTCGGTGCAGAAGTACACCAAGGTCAGCGGTGAGATTGTACACTACCGGCGCAAAACCTACCGCAAGCTCCGGTGCGATAGGGCACGGAGAAACCACACCTGCGATAACGATACGATCCTAAACTACGATGTGGTTGAAAGAACCATCCTCGATGAGATGCTCCCACAGTTGGTGCGTAAGCCAGATGCGAACGACGAGGTAACCAAGTTGCGCGAACAAATCGCGGAATTAGTCCGTTTGAAGGACGCGGAACAGGCCAAGCTCAACAACTTGCTCGACGCGCTCGCGGAGGGCGGCCCCAAGGCAATTGTTCAGCGTGTGGCTTCGGTCGAGGAAAAATTGGAGCGGTTTACCGGCGAGATTGCAGCGGTGCAAAAAGTTCTTGCTGAAGAGACGGCTAAACCTCGCGGCGACGACGATATTGCGCTGGTCGAAACATTGAGGGCCGATTTGACAAGCGAGAATGACGACGTTCGCATCTATGCCCGGGGGCGGACGA
Source organism: Qipengyuania sp. (assembly GCF_043423005.1). GTDB lineage: Bacteria > Pseudomonadota > Alphaproteobacteria > Sphingomonadales > Sphingomonadaceae > Qipengyuania. Next base: position 21,504 of record NZ_JBHWMI010000080.1, read on the forward strand.
ACATGAGCTTGCGAAGGCTCATCAAGCGCATCATGATAACCGAGGTCGGCGGATTTCGGGTGGAGCCTGACGACAATGCTTGGTTTGAATTCGACGAGGAAGGCGCACTGCTCGAAGGCGTGCAGCTCATTGATCCGTCAGCGGATAAGAAGTCTGATCCACCGCCCCTCGATTTTTAACCCGATGATTGCCCTGAGATCGTCAACACGGGCCAGATCAGCCATTCCAGTAACGCAGTCGTCTCTAAACGCCATTTGCCCTGGCAGAGCGTGTTTGGCCAACTTCTTTCTTGGTGATCGCTGTGGCGAATAATCATGGTGAAGGTGGACGAATGTTCGTCCACCTCCAAGTTCTCCGTTAGTTTGGCTTCTTCGCTGTGGACTTGAAATTGGCCCTGCGAGCATCGCGCGCGGCGGTAAGCTGCGCGTCCAACTCTCCAGCGTCGATGGCGTCGATGATTGAGCCGATGACAGCCGGGATTTCTGCCAGTCCCTCGACTTCGACAGCATTCTTGCCCTTCGAAAGCTCGACCGGTCGGTTCCCGTAGCGGAGTTGGAAGAACATCTTACCATCAGCATCGGTGAACCAGCCTTTACGCACACGTCGAGGCGCCTCGACGCGGATTCTCTCGCCAGCCTCGTTCTTGCGCGTCACTATGCGTGTTGCACTAAACTCGGTTCCTGTCATCTCCGCCTTCGCCAAGGCTTTCTGCTCGTTGAGATAGCCGAGCATCTTATCGCGGAAGCTGAATTCAGATGGGCCTTGACTGGCCGGAGTGGCGGCTGCGAGTTTGAGGGTTTTTAGGATGGTCATCACGCATTCTCCTTGTCGATTGCTAACAAGGCATCGGTAATGCCGCGTATACAGAGAGCGACCAAAGATCTGCTCGGGATGCAAGTGCGCGGAAGCAAAAGCTGCTAGAAGTGGGGAATATGACCGCTATCGTCCACTGCGATAGAACTTCACACATCCTTGGAGCCGCACGTCGGGTCGCAGCGGAAGCTCGAGCCGACCAACCAAAACTTCAAAAAATTCCGGATCGAGTTCGAGTTTATCTAGCGGGATACCTGCGTCTCCGCATTCGGCAATTACCAGTTGAACGAGGTCCGCAGCTTCTTGAAGCGACTGTCCTCTAAACGTTATGGGGAGGGGATTTGGTCCTTGGTCCGATCCGAGCACTGCGGCGATACCAAGAGCGGTCTCTTTTGCGCTTACCATCAGGTTCTCCCCGCAGCCTGGTACTTGCCACTGGTCCAGCAGTATGGAACATCTGGTCGTAAGGGGGAAATTATTGCCGATACCAGATTACCAGACACTCATGCTGCCTGTTCTTCGGCTAGCTGCCGAAGGTGAGTGGCGTGTGCCAAAGGCTGCGGAGCAGATCGCGGATGAGTTTGGGCTCAGTGATGAGGAGCGGGAAGAAGTCCTCCCAAGCGGGCGCCAGAGGGTTCTGCATAATCGCATCCACTGGGCTAAGTTCTACATGAGCAAAGCAGGGCTGATAGAAAGCCCGAAACGCGGAGTATTCCGCGCTACCGCCGAGGGCAAATCTGTATTGGCGAACAATCCCACCAATATCGATAATGATACGCTCAAGGCATATCCGGCCTTCGTCGAGTTTCAGGAAGCCAGTGCAAGCGGACAGGCGAAAGAAGGAATACCTGAAGCTCAACCCACGACCGTTTCCTCGGCGACACCTGAAGAGCAAATCGATGCCGCTCAAGCTGTATTGCATTCCGCTCTAAGCACAGACCTACTCCAACGCATTCTCGACAATTCGCCCATATTTTTCGAACATCTGATCGTCGATTTGCTGGTTGCTATGGGCTACGGCGGGACACACGAGAACGCTGCGCTTAAGCTGGGTAAGAGCGGTGACAACGGAGTGGATGGTGTGATTGACGAGGACCGGCTTGGTCTGGATCGCATCTATGTGCAAGCCAAGCGGTATGCAGAGACCAATTCAGTACAGCGGCCTGAGGTGCAGGGCTTCGTCGGCAGCTTGGTGGGATTTGGGGCGAACAAAGGTGTGTTCGTCACCACCTCGACCTTCAGTTCGGGCGCCCGGCAGTATGCGGAGCAAATTCCTCAGCGGATTATCTTAATTGACGGCGCGCGGTTGACCGACCTGATGATTGAGCATGATGTAGGGGTGAGGATCAGTCGCGCGATCAAGATCAAGCGGATCGATGAGGATTTCTTTGGCGACGGGATTTAGAAGCCGAACCTTCTGTTGTCACGCATCAGGTGCGGTAAATAGCTGAACTCGAACTATTCCGGAGATTAGCATGCCAGCACTTCCCTTTTGTCGCCCTCGCAAACTCACCGACGCAGAAATCGCGCAGCATTTAAAGAGCTTTTTGTCGGCTCTTCGCGTCATGAACACTAAATCCAAAAAATAATTCCTCCGCCAGAACCACAGATCCAGGCATTTCGCCTTGAAAAGGAATCGGCAATTTCGATTTCATCGAATCATTTGAGGCCCAACGCAGGGCGTTGGTCCTTTCGCCTTGCTGCCCAATCACGCTTCGCGCTCCTCGGCAGCGGCGGCGAGATGCTAAGCTCCTACCCGGCGGCGAAGCATCGACTTGCAGCAGGTAGCTGGATCACACTTTACCCCCCCTCCACGCCGAACGATGCAGTCCGACGTGGATGGGGGAACGGTGTGTCTTGCAGCTAGGTAAGCATTGAACACATTTGATACGCCCGGTCCGTTCGGACCTGCCGGTTACATGGTAGCACGTTTAAGGGCGATTCCCGCTGAGCAACGGTTGCGGGATGACCACCTATCAAACAGCAGGTCCCACAGAGGTTGGTTTTAGAAGATTTTACCAACAATCATTTCACGAGCCAAACCAAAGCGACGGTTTGCATACAGCCATGGTTTGCCTCCGGAGTGCATTTATTAGGCTGGTGCCATGCGCTCTCGCGTCGTCCTCTTCCAGCTCGCCACCGCAGCTCATCCATCCCGCAGTCACTCGGGGTAGGGACCTTCAAAATCGGTATGTAAAATGTCAAAGAATGACCCGCTAGGGCACGTCGGATACCTAGCGGGTCAAGCTCTGCTTGGGTGAACGGCGAGCCAGAACGCCACGACAGCGTTCCGACGTGCCGTTGCATTTCTATTTATCCAAAGCGCATCTGAGGGTTTGCAAGCCAGCGCAGCCCACGCTGAAGAAAGCAGACAATTTGACTTAGTTGAAAGCTCACCGATCATAATAAGTCTGCTGTTCAATCAAGCTGCGCCCTTAAAACAACATCCAACTCGGACATGAACCCAGTTGGCTCTCTTTCACGGACCTTTTGAAAGAACGTGTTGAAGTTGGCCGGCGTCAACATAGTAAAGTGATAGCGCCGTAACTCGCCTTCGCTCCGCAACTTTTCGTTTACCGCTTCAAAATGATCCCGAGCAAATTGGTACTTTTTAACGTTCTCCGCAGATGGATCAGCAATCTCATCGTCGGACTTGATTTCCACAACAATGCAAACATCGCCTTGCAACACGAAGAAATCCGGACTGAATTCCCCGCGCTTCGGATGGTCGCCTTTCTTCCAGGCAAACTCGATCCCGTAGAACCGAGCCGCACTGTTCTTCAGCCAGGCGTCGATTGCCATTGCATTTTGTCGAGTAACGAGTGCTCTGACGAAGCGGCGCTCTGGAGTAGCATCAGCTATTACAAAGTTAAGCGGTGTTTTAAAGTCTAAGGCATTCTGAACGAGGACTTGGCCTGCCGCAAAATCACCATCAGGATCAACCACTTCAGCAAAAAATTCTTGCTGTTCCTCAGCTATAAGACCTGCCGATCCTTCAGTATGATAAATTGTCTTAGAACCTCTGCGAATTTCAGCAGCGCTAATGCTGTCGGCCGGGCGATCACTGGTGCTGAGAATTTTGAGACCTTCCGCCCGCAGCTTGTACACGACACGCTTTGCCGATTTCCGACGAAGAGTGCCTAGAGCCTGTAAAAACCTTTGCCGGTTAGCATCGATCACACGACCAGACGTCACATTGGCTTTTTCAAGAGATTTTCTTACAATTTCTTCACAGGCCGCCGCGGTAAATTTGGAGGAGTAAGCCGTCCGATCTTCGGGGTCGTCAGCATCTTTCGACTCCTCGTCGATCGCTCGAAGGCGGTTGTGCATTTGACGGGCTATCTCGGCGGCCGACCAAGTCTTATGTTCAATGACGCCTCTAAACTGGGTTTCCTGCTCCGTGGTCGCATCAACATAGCCGATGGAGACATCTTCTGCTTCAACCTGAGTTGGCAGCTCGACGTACCCATTTTTAAATAGTCTATACTCACCTTTCTTTGCGAACTCAGAAACGTCTTCCAATCGAGTATAATCTAGATGGTGAAGCTCGAAATTAAATGGTGAAGATGGATCTATTCGGCTTGTAACTCTTCGCTCAATTTCTAAAACCTCGTTGACAAGTTGACGGATGCGAACGGACCAAGCGTCGTGATTGAATACCGTCACAACCGGGTCTTTGCCTACCCAAGGTTCGGGTCGCCTCAAGCCACGCCCCAGAATTTGAGAGATTAGCAGCTTGCTGTTAAAAGCTCGCTCCTCATGTGGAACGATCTGAAACACGTTCTTCACGTCCCACCCTTCACTCAGCATCGCGACGGAGACTATGAACTCTACCGCACTTTCCGATTGGTCCACACGAGATAGTTCAGCAACGTTTGGCTGATGCTCACGGGCAGAAGTGACTGGCAAGACGAGCTTCGAAGTGTCTACATCCTCATATTCCGGAAGATCTGACAGAAATTCTATGAGGTCTTGAGCCACTTGTTTGCAGGACCTTATATCCTTAGTGACCAAGATGGTCAGCGGCTTGATACCGCGGGATTTCAGTCTCCGTTTATTATCAGAATGTCGCTGGTGCACGAGCTGCCACTTCTCCTCTATGGCACTCGTTTCTGGCATTTCCGCTATGTATTCTATTCTTTTTACAAACCTTTCTTCAATCGCTTGCCGCAGAGAGTAACGAAAAATTACATCGGTGAAGTAATCGTCATTCACATAGCAGGTCCCAGATACTCCCAGGATATACCGGAAATCGAATTCGTCGTCGGCGAGGAAATTTTTCCACTCATGAACTTTCCCACCCGGAGCGTTCCAAACGTGGTGTGTTTCGTCATTCAATACCAAGGTCCGTGAGCCCTGCCCCTCTAAGCTCTCCCGGATAGAAGAGCTGACATGCTCGAGCACAGCATGATAGTTCTCTACACAGATCGATCCGTTGATTAGGCTCCCAGCTGCAGAAATGACGCTGGGATTGCGGATCTTGGAACCGGCTGGCAGTAGGTCGTTTAGGTCTGCGTTGGACGAGAGCTCTCGAAACTTTTCTCGCAATCCTGCCTCGATGGTGAGGGTCGGGCAGAGTATCAAAACTCTGTCAACGAGGCCCTCTGCGAGCATGATTGCTGCGACGCCATACATGACGTAGCTCTTCCCTGCTCCTGTGGCGATATCTAACGAACATGCCAGCTTATCAGGCAAAAGCAGTTGGTTACGGAAGCTCTCCTCCGACCTGTATCTATCTCGCAGCGCTTCTTTTCGGTCGAAATTCCAGCTTGCAAGTTCTGCGATGTTTGAAAACCTACCGCCCGCCAGGAACCGCATTGCGGCTCGGATCGCGTCCTTTTGGTATTCGCGATGACCGCAAAGTTCATCAATGAAAGGCTCGTAAGGGTCCTCGTTCCAGATATCGGGATCGACATCTGTAGGCATATCCAGAACGAGTTCCTCATTACGGAAAATTCTCGAATCTGCTGGCATTTCTAGCGCTTTCTTTTCTTGGCTTGCGGCGCTTTCTTCAGAAGCGGTTTCTGCGGTGGCGAGAATTTTGAGGCTGAAATCAATTCCCGTGCCTCGTTACCGTACATGTCGACGAACACGATCATCACATCTTTTCCCGTCGAGGGAATCGGAAAGAGGATCTCATTCTCAGAAGATCTTATGTCATCGCCGTAGGCAATGTGCTGAACGTCCACGGTGTCAGTCTCTGGGTCGAAGGCCGGATCGATCATGACCATTGAAAGTGAAGCCAAATCCCCAGACTGGATTGGTGCCTGTACTGAGGCTTCGCTTTGAAAAGCACTGACCTTGAGCTTCGCCATCGGCTTGCCCTTGATCATTTTCACACCCGTTTTGTAAGAAACCTCGGGTGTTCGAATGAAATCAAATCCGACCGCCTCAACCGTAGCGTTGACTTGATCGGCACCACCGGGCTGAAGCAAAGCCAAGAACTCTCTCTTATGGAGCTCCTGAACGATGGAATAGGGAATACGGAGAGCGTAATATCGAACATCTCCAATCTGTAAGTAATCCTGTTGGAAATCGAAAGTAAGAGAAGGGGCGACGACAAAACAACGAGTGCCCAACTTCGAGCCAGCAGCTTCATGAATACTTTGGAGCGTACCTTCATCGATACGTGCCCCGTGGTGCTTCTTGTGGTCAAATATTAGTACGCTCGCCCCGCGTAGAAAGCCGTCGAATTGCACGCCACCTATGCGGTGCGGTTCGTCCCTGCATTGGAAAAGTTCTAATGCGAAAAAGCGCCATGCATCCCACGGCAAATCGCGAAGTTTCGAGAAGTCGTAGAGACCGGCATTACAAAGTGCGAAAGGCTTCGGCTTCAGGGACCGGCCCGTATTTCCAATGCCTTGCCTCAATTTCATCATCCGCTTTTGGATAGTGTAAATCGACAATTTTCCGACATCGATGCCGACCCATTTCCGCGCAAGCTTCTCGGCAACTGCTAAGGTCGTGCCAGAGCCCGCGAAGGCGTCTAGAACGTAATCTCCCTCAACGGTACACGATGAGATGATTGGTGCGAGTAACAGCTCAGGTTTTTGCGTTGGATATCGTAAATTCTCCTTCTTATCAGCTGGCTGAAGCATCGAGATGCGCCAAACGTCATCCATGCGACGCTCGTCCGTTTCGATATATTCGACCTTCCCATCCTTCCCGCGCACGTTGACCAGACGTTTCGATGCCGGGTCCCATGCCCGCTTGAGCAAACGCTGAGTGTCCTCTCTCTCGAGATACTGGGCCTCGAATTTGAACTTTGGCCCTTTTGAATAAAAGTAGATGCATTCGTGGTTTGACGGGAAATGGCCGATATTTCCCTGCATCTTATTATAATACCACCAGATGATCTCATTTCGGAACCTGGATTCACCCATTATCTCATCAAGAAGGACTTTAATGTAATGACCCTTCTTCCAGTCGGTGTGGACGAAAAGGACGCCGTCATCTGCGAGCAGTTCTCGGATGAAAACCAGCCGCCGCCTTAAGAATTCAAGAAATTCGCTATTTATGACCCGGTCTTGGTAGGCCTTTTCACCTGCCGTGCCTGTGAAATCCCGCTTAGTGGCAAAAGGCGGATCGATGTAGACTAGCTTGAAACCATCTGAGCCATCTGCGTTCTTGAAACGGCCACGCTTCTTGTCCTCCAATAGCGTTTTCATCGTTTGGAGGTTGTCGCCAAAAATTAGAAGGTTCTCTGGGTCCTCTTCGGCCTCAGGCTTCCCGAATTTGCGAACACGCTGGATTGGGACGGCTATTGTCTCGGAAATGATCTCCTCGTCTCTCGCCTTACCACCGTAGACAAGCTCGTACTCTCGCCGCTCCGGTGGAAAAACAATTCTCGACCATTCCGGCGAAGGCGTCTCCCCCTTGGACAGAAGTTCAATCAAAGTCGCACGTTGGTCTGGTGTCATGCCGTCAATCCCGCTTTCATTTGAGAGCCTTATGTCGGCCCCGCTTCCCTGTCGATGGTGGAGAGCGGGTTTTGGACACCCCAAAAACTTCGCGGCGAACTCGCACTTTTGAGGTTTACCCGTGTGCGACGTCACCACGCCCGCTCAGGAGCGTCACAAAAAGGTCGCTCTCCTAGCAATGTGACAGCATCGGCAGTGGGTCTTAGTCCCTATTGCTACAGGAGCAGCGTATGATCGTTGGTTATGCCCGCGTGTCCACGTCCGACCAGAATCTTGACGTGCAGCTTTCCGAATTGGAAGCGCACGGCTGCGAACGCATCTTCACGGACAAAGCTACCGGCACAAATACCGCTCGGGCGGGACTTGCAGATATGCTGGAGTTCGTGCGCGAGGGCGATACGCTCGTTGTTGTCCGTCTCGACCGCTTTGCGCGTTCGTTGTCGGACCTCTACGCGCTGCTGGAGAAACTGACCCGGCAAGAGGTCGCATTCCATTGCCTGCGCCAAGCTATCGACACATCAACCAGCACCGGTAAGTTGACGCTTGCAATACTAGGGGCCGTGGCGGAGTTCGAGAACGATCTGCGCAAGGATCGACAGCGCGACGGCATTGCCCGCGCCAAGGAACGCGGGGTCTACAAGGGCCGCAAGCGCACCGTGGACCTCGGAGAAGTGCGTCGGCTGCACGGCGAAGGGACGAAGCCTACCGCCATTGCTAGCGCGCTCGGCATCAGCCGCACGAGCGTTTACCGTGCACTTGGCGTTGCCGAAGGTTGGTTGGGAGAAGAGGACGCACGAAAATAAGGGGCCGACCTTTCGGTCAGCCCCTTGATGATCGATTACTCGAACTCGGCTTCTAGACGATTCAACGTCTCGATAATGAGGTCATACAGATGCTCGGCATCACCGTCCCGAGGTTTTCAGCCAAATCTACGGAAGTACGTCATCACCGCCGTATAGATCATCTGTTCTTTGATCATTGCCAGTTTCAAGGAGCCGTGTGATCGCCTCAATCTGGCTTCGTCTTCGCGGGTTCATTTCGCCGTCCATGACTGCTTCGTATGGTGGATTGTCATCGCCCCAAATGTTGGGGGGCAACCCCGCTTCCTCAGTGCCCGGAACGAACCACCACGGAGCACGGGGTTGTACCTCGTGGTACCGCCTCCATGCGCCTTTCACTTGCGCTTCGTGCGCCTGTTCCATCCCAACAATCTTACGGGTGGCGGCTTCAATGATGCGTTTTTGAGTTGCGATCCTCGCCGGTAGGTTGCGAGCGTTTCTCTCGGCCAGTTTCCTAACGTCAAAGTAGCTGTGAACTTCACGCGGCCAATTCGTCGCGGTGGCTTTCGCTCTGTAACCTTCGGACCTGGCCTTCAGAGTAGCGGCAATCCCTTCCTCCGCATACTTGATGAAGTCTAGTCCCAACCAATCGCGCATCTGATCGTCAGTTAAGACTTCCAACGAGTAATCCGCCAAGCCCTCGACCATCTTACGAAGCTGATAGCGTTGTACCTTAGTCAGTTTCATGTCCTGCTCCGTCACAAGTGACGAGGGCCGGGTATCCCCCGGCCCACGATCATCAAGCTACCACCGCGTTTGCTTCGTCCTTGGCCTTCGCCTTGGATCTCGCCTTTGCGGCATTCGGAACAGGAACCGGCCAAACAAAGTCGCCGATTTGCATTTCGGCGAACATGCGTGTCTCACTAGCGGTAAGGTTGGCTGCGTTCATTTGGATGTGTTGTTGCGCAACGCGTTTCAACAGATCCATCGACCCGGCCTCATAAGCCTTCAATGCCTCGGGCATGATTGCCTTGGCAACGGCGTCATTATTAGTGACGGCCACTGCCCTGATAATCCACTTGCCCTGCTTTGCGGACCAGCTCGCAGCCAAGGTGATAAGGCGGCCATCCGCCTTATCCTCGACTTCGATGTCACCTTCCACAACCCCGATCCCATCGCTCTCCAACATGTACTGGAGAGCAAGGGCGTTGGTGCGACGGGTGTCGTCGTCCTCGTGTGAGTACTTGGCTCGGTCGAGCAATTCGGCACAAAGAAGCTTCTTCTTCACCTTCCCGTCGACGGGTCGTTCCAAAGACCTGAGCTGGTCGGCTACTTCCTCCGGCTTCCATCCTTCGTCGCGGATGAAACGCAGGATGTTACCGAACTTCCAGCAGCTCTTGTTGAACTCTGTTCCCCCCCCTTTCTTCTCCTTGCGGAACAAGGCGCGGACGAGTGGGCCAAACGGGTTCTGGTTCTCACCTGCCGCCGAAATGCCGAAGCTGGTCAACACCTGAGCCATTACCTCCGGATTGGCGAGCAGCGCAGCGCAGATGCGCGACGCTTCCGCCAACAGGACATAGTTACGCTCGTGGCCGTTCGTCTTGAACGAGTCCTTGTCGGCCTGTTCAGACGAAAGGGCGGCCTTATAAGCGCCGTGGTAATCGTTGACTGCCAGCAGCGCTTCATCGATGTTCATGATCTTCATTACGTCTATCCTCGAAGTGCAGCGATTTAGCCCGCTACGCGCCCAAACCCGGCGATTGTGCCGGTTGGTGGCCGCGACAGGAATTGAACCTGAGTACCCGCAAGCGGGTAGCACCAACGCGGTCGAGGTAGACCGACCGAACCCTGCATAGGGTGTGGTCGCCTACGAAAGTGGGGCGAGGATAGTTCGACGTTTTCAAAGAGCCGAGGGTGAACGCCTAAGCATCTGCCCACATCGATCGGATATCAGAAGTTCTGCGGCTGGCCAGCGGTTTCTTTGGTTAACGATTTATAGTGACAGGGGCGTCACTAAAGCGTCGAATTGACCTTCGCTTTTCTGTTTACTTGAAAAGCAGGTTGCCCGCATTTCCACGCGTAGCAGAGCGCCAAATGTCTCTGTGACGGCGGTAGTTGGCTCCTCTTGGGACGGTCGCCCAACTGCGGGTTTTCGAGACGACAATCTGACGTTAAGACCATTGTCGGCGCCTTACGAAGAATATTTGTTCATCGCCGCTTTGGCAGGGACTACAACGCAGTAGGCTTGTCCCTGCTCGGCAAGTTCTGATACGCATCGTACGCGGCAACATCGATCCGATGGTGTCCAATTAATTCCCGTCGTGAAGGGGCAAGATCGCTTTAAGGCGCTCGCGATGTACTTCGTCGAGATTTGGTGGCAGCCTCATTGATAGAGTGATCCCGGTTGCGTCGAGGTCAGTCAAGCAGGCAAGTAGGTCGTGGCGAGCTGCCTTAGGAACTGTGTCCCAAGCGATAGTCACGACCTCGGCCTTGCCCATCGATTCATCCAGCTCCTGAAGATTGGGGGGCGAGTCGGCCCTGTTCGTTTCGACTCCCCGATCGACAATATTAGCCGGTGGGTCGCTGCCGTCCGGATATACCGCAGCGATAAGCGCATCGATGTCGGGTGATCCGTCTTCGCCTCGGCGCGCGATCCGACGCGCACCAACTCCTGCCAGCGCTTCGCGCATATGGATCGGCGTCGTCTCGTAACGGACATACGAGATCGGGGTCTCCGCCCATCTGCCAAGTCCCTTGTCGGTCAACCAGTCGGGTTCAGGGTCTGAAAGCAGCATCGCGGCTGCATTTGTACGGAGCAAATCCTGTGCCTGGGCAAAAAGTTGGCGCGACCATTTGGCGCTGGGCGGCGCGGTGGAAGCGAGTGTTGGGAAGCGATCAGCTTGCATCGCCGGCTGACGAGCGATCGCCTTGCGGGTAAGGACTCCGAAAGGCAGCAGCAGCAGCGTGTCGATCCCCTGATTGACGAAGATTTGGCTGATATCTACGCTCACCTTTGCGCCATGGACGAGCGCAACTGCCGCGCGGGTCTCAGATCGCGCCAACTCGGCGGCAATAGTGTGAAGCGCCTGCATTTCCCGGTCCCCGGGCGCACGCGAAGGCAGCAGCGCAATCCATTTTCGCGACAGCAATCGTGGGTTGCCGAGCAAGAAGAGCGGCCCAGACTGAGCGAGCGCCGGCATCTCACCGAGCTCGAGCATTTCATAGCCGAGCGACGCTGCTTCTGCGCGCTCGTCGTCGGTGGGCGCTTGGGTAGCCACTCGTCCTGCCTGGCGTGAAGCCGAGGGTGCAAAAACGAGGATATTCGCATCGAGGTCATCGAGCTTTTCGCGGATCATGGCCGAGACTCGCTCCCAATCGAGTCCGCCATGGCCGCAGCCAAGCGCCGGGAGCGCCACCGTAACCGGTCCGACTCCCTTGAGATACGCGTGTAGATCGTCGAGCCCGGCCTCAATATCTTCGTAGCGTGATGGATTGCGCCAGTCGCGTTTAGTAGGGAAGTTGATGATCCAGTCGCCCTCCAACGACTTCCACACATGCATCCGGCCCGGCGATATCTGCCCGTCCTTACAGGCGGCCTTATAGTCTTTGAACATATCGGGATAGCGCTGCTTGAACGCCAGGGCGACGCCAGCGCCCATTACGCCGACACAGTTCACCGTGTTGACGCGGATATCCGCCGAAGCCTCGAACATGTCCCCTTGCGTGAATTCCAGCATAGCGTGCGCTTACAACGCCTCCTCGATCGCTTCGAGGCAGCGATCATAGAGTGCGTTCGCCGCCCATTCGTTCCACCAATGTTCAACAAGCACTGTAGCGTCGGCCTTGCCAAGGGCAAAGAGCATGTCGAGCTCTTCCTTGCTATCGGCGACATCGACAATCTGCTGCTCCTCGCGCCCTTTGCCGAGCACGTCGCCGACTAAATCATGGTAGCAGACTAGCTTCATCAACTTCCTGGCCGACGTCTTGCCAACTGTGCCGACATGCTCGGTCAGGATTTCTGCCATCATTGGCATTGCGCCGACCGGATGATTGGGATCAACCTTCTGCAGCCCTCCATTATCGTCCCAGCGCGCCCGCGGACCTTTGCCAATGTCATGGAGATACGCGGCGATTTCGACCAGACGCTGAGGCTTTGCGTCAAGTGCTGCAAATTCGGGAAGCGACAGAAGCTTGTCGACTACCTCCCTGGTGTGGACGTCGACAGTCCGCTTGTGCACGCCATTTGCAGATTTTAGACCAACGAGTTCGGCGGTTTCGGGCAGGCAGCCAAAGTCCGCGCGCAGTGCGTCGCGCAGTTCTTTCAAATTCTTGAATTTCGCGGTGTCGGCATGCGAGCCCGCATGCTGGTCCACATATTCGCAGGCAAGCTCGAAGATCGTGGCGATCTCACCGGGCCCTTTCACGACGCTCGCGTTGCCACCGCTGGCGAAGTCGGTGAACCAATGGGGCCTATCCCATTGATGTTGGAACTCAATGGCGGGAAACGGCTGCGGGCCCACTATTGCCTCGACGCGCTTTTTCACGTCCCCGTTCCAGACCACGCAACGTGTAGCCGCGGTGACCGGAAGCTCGCTGTGAACCAGCAGCTCGGCCATGCGCCGATGCCGAAAGGCCTCGTCGACATTGCCCCATTTGCGACTGTCGATCGCGGCCCAGTCAAGTTTATCAAGGTCCGTGGGATCGCTGTAGAATGCGGGGGGAACCTGCGTATTCGCTGAGGCGCCTGAGAACACCGCGTCGGCCCGGTCTGCCAAGGCGATCGGAAACTCGAAATAGAGGATGTCGTATTGGTCGACATTCTTGGCGTTCACCACACCGAGCAGCATTGGGCTCACCGAGCCGAAGTAAAGCGGCACGTAATCATGAACGCATCCGCCCGGCCCGCAGGTTACCTGCATTTTGGCACGACGTTCCTGGATGCCAGCAGCGGCGATCGACCGGTGCTTCTTCGGGAACTGGGAATGATTATTCGACAGGAAGCCGAGCTTAAGCAAGCCAGGTAAATTGTCGATGTGAGAGAAATGGTAGACAAAGCGATGCTTATAGGCAGCCGGAATTGGCATTGGTATTATCCCCGTTGCTCTGGTGCGATGCGCTGTTCGCATCGTCGACCAGCCCGTATGGTTCTTCTCGAAGCGTGTAGCGAGCGAGGCAAAAAATTCTAGGCTGGTATGGATGAGGACAAGAGGTAGATCGATATCACCCGAGCAGGCGACCCGAACGTTCGGAGGCTCCTCGCTGTCCATTCGCTCCCCTGGCGCGGTATGAACCGCCGCCTCATAGTGCAGTTTGATCCTGACGAGCCCAGCATGTCTGCGCCCACCTTCGCGGAA
>NZ_JBHWMI010000088.1:0-33320 GCF_043423005.1 Qipengyuania sp.
AATGTCTTCGGCGTGGCGGGGTCGCTGCCCCATTCGAGCCAGCTTCCATCATAGAGCGCCGCGCCCCGATGCCCCGCCCGCTCCAGCGCGAAGAACAGGACCGCAGCCGTCACGCCGCTGTTGCAGCTGGTGACGATCGGGCGATCCAGGGCGACGCCGGCCTGTGCAAAAACCTGCGCGATCTCTTGCGCGGGACGATAGGTGCCGTCCTCGTTCAGCACGCTGCCGAAGGGGACGGAACGAGCGCCCGGGATATGCCCCGCCGAACCGCTGCCATCCTCGCCGGCAAACCGTGCCGCATCGCGCGCGTCGACCACCTGTTCCGCCTGCGATCCGAGAATGCCGAGGAGGTCGGCCTTGCGGCGCACGATCGGCTTTGCGTCAGGCACCGGATATTCGCTTGGCCGAGGTTCGTCTCCGGCGCCGCTCTCGCATGGGCCGCCTGCCGCCCGCCATGCGGCGAAACCCCCGTCGAGGATCGCGACCTCCTGATGGCCGTAGAGGCGGAAGACGAACCACGCGCGCGCGGCCGAGCGCACCGCACTGTCGTCGTACAGGACGACGCGGGCGCCAGGCGCAATGCCGAGACTGCGCATTCGCGCCGCGAACTGTTCGCCATTGGGCACGGCCTTCGGAACGGGCGAGCCTTCGTCGATGAAGCTTTCGAGGTCGAGGAAGCGGGCGCCAGGTATATGCGCCGCGGTGAATTCCGCCCGCGCATCGCGCCCCGCATCGGGAAGGTGCGCCGTCGCGTCGAGCACGACGAGGTCGTCTGCTCCGAGATGTTCTTTGAGCCAGGCACTGTCGACGAGGATATCCATCCTGTCCTGCTAGCGCCCCGTGCCCGCGCTGTCGATGTCAGTCCAGGGCGCGGGCGGCGACGGGCGCATAGCTGCGCGGGCCGTCATCAAGGCGGAATGGCGCGACCCGTTCGCCCCCCGGGATGCCCTGTCCGATCACGAAGGTTCGCACGACTGGCCCATCGCCCTCGCGATCCAGCCGCACCCGCAACAGGGGCACGATCAGCGATGCGCTGCCCTGGCGGATGATGCGCGCTTGGGCGAGTGGGATCTGCAACTTTCCCTGATGGCGAACCGTCTGCCCGGGCGAGATGCGGGCAAAGACATGCCGCTGTTCGAGCGACTGCGCCGTCGAGGCAAGCTGGCTCTCCATCGGAGCGCCGCCATGCGCGGTAACGAGATCGGCGCTGAGCACGATATCGCACGCCGCGCTCGCCGCGCGATTGAACAAGGTTACCTGATAGTCGAGCGTGGCATAGGCCATGGAGCGGGTGAGCTTGACCGCATCGGCTGCCAATTGGAGATCGGCCAGCCCCGCGCTGGGACCGGTGCCGACTTGCGGCCGTTCGATTTCGGGCACCATGCCGTCCGGGCGCCGCGGGCGCAGCACGAAGAAGGCACCGGCTGCCACCAGCAACGCGGCCAGCCCTGCCATGGCGGCAAGAGGAAAGCCTTCGCCCGCATCGGCGTCGGCCGTCGCGGGCACGCCTGCAGGCGATGATGCCGCGGGCAAGCTCGGTGCCGGCAATGCCGCGGGCACGACCGGATCGGCCGGCGCGATCGGCACCTGGTCGATCGGCGGGGTTGCAGGAAGGTCAGGCTCCTGCTGCGCCGGCGACGGTTGCTGCACGCCGGCAGGGCGGGACGGTGTCTGTGCTGTCACCCGGGCCGGTGCAGGATTGACCGCACGCTGCGGCGACCCGGCGGGGGGCGGAGCGGCGCGCGGAGCAGGGGCCGGGCGAACCTCGGGCAGCACGATAGGCGCTGTTGCGGTGGGATTCGGCCGGGCAGTCGGAATGACGCGCGGTCGCACCGGAATGATGCCGCTTTCCGTATCGACCGGACCCTGAACCGATGGATTGGCGGTCGGCGTCGGAGCTGTCGGAAGCCGGTAGTCCTCGACGCTTTGCGCCGGCGCCGCCGAAGGCACGACCATTCCCAGCGCAAGGAGCAAGGCAAACGCCGTCGAGGGCAGGCGGAAACGCAGGTGCATGATGAGGCCGGCTGTGTGGAAAGGCGCCGCTGAATAGGCGGTGAAGCGCGACGCCGAAACCCCTTTGCTTGCGCCGCTTGCCCTTTCGCGGCAGAGGCGCGGCATGAGCGACACACCCGCCCCCCGCTTTCTCGGCAGCCAGACTCCGCTGCCATCCTCGCCCGAAAAGGCGGCGCTGGATTACGTGCCCAACCCGCGTGCCGGGCAATTGTACATGGTGCGTTTCGCGGCGCCCGAATTCACTTCGCTGTGCCCGGTTACCGGCCAGCCGGATTTCGCGCATCTGGTCATCGACTATGCGCCGGGCGAGACGATCGTCGAATCGAAAAGCCTCAAGCTGTTCCTTGGCAGTTTCCGCAATCATTGCGGCTTTCACGAGGACGTGACGGTGGGAATCGGCCAGCGCCTGTTCGACGAAATGGCGCCCCGCTGGTTGCGCATCGGCGGCTACTGGTATCCGCGCGGCGGTATCCCTATCGACGTCTTCTGGCAAAGCGGTGCTCCGCCGGCCGGGCTGTGGCTGCCCGATCAGAGGGTTGCGCCGTATCGCGGACGCGGGTGACAGGGTTCGAGAACGTCAGCGGAACCTGGTGGAGCCGAGCGGGATCGAACCGCTGACCTCGTCATTGCGAACGACGCGCTCTCCCAACTGAGCTACGGCCCCGTTCCAGGCTGCGCCGCAGGGTCATCCCATGCGGCAGGCGCGCGCCTTAGCGAACGGTGCCCGGGATGCAAAGCAAAAACAGCGCCCGCGGCCGCCCCCCTTGCCCGTCTTTGCGCGAGCCGTTTAGGTTAGGCTCAGGTGCGATCCTTCAGATGCCCTGGCGTATCGTCGACAAAGGAATGCCGCCGTGAAGACGCTCTCCTCCGTGCTGGTTGCTGCCAGCATGCTGGCCGCCCCCCTGCCCGCCGCGGCGCAATCGGGTGCCTCCCCGCCCCCGGCCCTCTCCCCGGCCCCGCTGCCGATCAAGCGCTGCATCAACCTTGGCGGCACGCTCGAGCGGAAGGCCGAAGGGCTTTACGGTAACACCGTGCTCGACCGCGAGGATATCCGCCGTGTGGCCGCTGCCGGGTTCGATACCATCCGCCTGCCGGTGCGCTGGGATACCCGCAGCAGCGCCGAGCCGCCCCACAAGGTCGACCCTGAGTGGATGGCGCGCGTGGCCGAGGTGGTCGACTGGGCGCTGGCCGAAAACCTCAATGTGGTGCTCGACAGCCATCATTTCGCCGATCTGTTCACCCGGCCCCAGACGCGGGCGCCGGTCCATGCAGCAATCTGGGCGCAAATCGCTACCCGCTTTGCCGATTACCCCGAGGATCGGCTGTTCTTCGAACTGGAGAACGAGCCTTACGGCAACGGTGAGACGGAAAGCGTCCTCCACATTCTCGAAGGCTCGCTTGCCGCAGTGCGGCAAAGCAATCCGACCCGGCCCGTCATCATGGGCGGGGGCGGCTACGGCTCGCTGACGGCGATGGTTACGATGGACCTGCCGGACGACCCGCACGTCTATCCGACCTTCCATTATTACGCCCCCGCCCCCTTCACCCATCAAGGCGCACGCTGGGCCGGGCAGGATGCGCCGGCGCAGTTGCGGACCTTCGGCAGCGAAGAGGATCGTGCCGCCCTGCGCCGCGCCGGCGAGGCAGTGGAGGCCTACATCCGCAGGACCGGGCATCGCCCGTTCCTGGGCGAGACCGGCACCTACAAGCTCTACACCCCGCTCGGCCAGAGAGTCGAATATCTGGCCGCGGTCTACGACACGTTCGCCCCGCTTGGCGTGTCTGTTTGCGCGTGGTCCTACGAAGGGCCGTTCGGCATGTACGATACGCAGAACGGCGAATGGTATCCCGGAATGCTCGAGGCGATGGACCTGCCCCCGCGCTGACGGGCGATTGCCTTGCGCCGGGTCACAGGGCACAATGGCCGGCGGGTCGCGGTCGTGGGGGTACACCGATGCAACAGGAACGCCATGCCGTTGGCCGGATCGGATGGCTGCGAGCCGCCGTCCTCGGGGCCAATGACGGGATCGTCTCGACCGCCAGCCTCGTCGTCGGCGTGGCCGTCGCAAGTCCCGATCGTTCCCAGATCCTCATTGCCGGCGTAGCCGCGCTGGTCGCAGGGGCGATGTCGATGGCGGCGGGCGAGTATGTCTCGGTCAGCTCGCAGTCCGATACGGAAAAGGCCGATCTTGCACGGGAGCGCGACGAACTGGCCACCCAACCCGCCTTCGAGCGCGACGAGCTCGCTGCGATCTACCGGGAACGCGGACTGGATCATGCGCTGGCGGCACAGGTCGCAGAGCAGCTGATGGAACACGATGCGCTGGGCGCCCATGCGCGCGACGAGCTTCACCTCAGCGACCTGACAGCAGCCCGCCCCCTGCAGGCGGCGCTGGCATCGGCGCTGACGTTCGCGATCGGCGCGGCGGCGCCGCTGATCGCGGCTGTCGCCAGCCCGGCGGCGAGGATCGTACCGGTCGTGGCTACGGTCTCGATCCTGTGCCTGGTGCTGCTCGGCGTGTTGGGTGCCCGGGCGGGCGGAGCACCGGTCGCCCGGTCGGTCTTGCGGGTGACCTTCTGGGGCATTCTTGCAATGGCCCTGACTGCAGGCATCGGGCAGGTCGTGGGAACCGCGGTCTAGACGGCGCAAGCCGCATCAGCGGCGCAGCCAGTGCCGCGCTGCGAACCAGGCGAAGGTGATCAGCCCCATCGCCCCGCAGAAGGCGACGACGCCCCAGAATGCCCACGGCTCGTTCTTGAACGGAATGCCTTCCACATTCATGCCCAGCAGCCCGGTGACGAAGGTCAGCGGCAGAAACACGAACGCCACCACGGCGATCATCAGGCTGCGCTGATCGATCATTTCGGTGCGCATGTCGCTGATCTGTTCATGGACCAGTGCCGAACGGTCCCGAATGGCATCCAGCTCCTCGCTCATCCGGGCAAACCGGTCAGCGCCGTCGCGGACATGCTGCCGGTCCTCGTCGGTCAGCCACGGCACCTGGATCGATGCGAGTTCCACAAGGGCATCCCGGTCGGGCGCGACGAACCGGCGATACTCGATCGCACGCGACCGCACGCGCGCGATATCGCGCCGCAGGGTGTAGATGTCGCCATCGTCCAGCTGCTGCTCGCATTCGTCGAGCGTGTCGCCGAGCCGGGCGACCTCGGGATCGACTGCTGCACTGATCTCGCGCGCAAGCAGGGCGACCAGGTCGCCGGGATCGACAAGTTCGCCGGCTCTCATGGCCTGCGCCACCTTGTCGAGCGCGCCAAGCCCGGTCCGCCCGGTCGAGACGACCGTTCGGTCATGCGCCCACAACCGGATCGACGACAGCGCTTCCTCCGCCTGCGAAGGGTCGAGAGCAAGGCCGCGCAGATTGATAAGGGCACCATCCTCGATCCGATCGCAGCGAGGGCGGGTTTCCTCGGCCAGCAAGGCCGAAACCGCGATTGCCGGAACGTCGCCGATAACCAGGAACTCGGTGTCCGGGCCGATGCATTGGTGGACCCACAGGAAGCCGCGGTCGGGACGGCAGGTGCGCGCCTGCTCCACCGTCAATTCGCGCGCCTGCTCGCCGTCGAACAGAATTGCCAGCTGCATCATTGTCCCCCGCACCTATCACGCCGCACTATCGCGAGATGCTGCCGGCGGCCAGGGTTCAGCCCGCCCATGGCTCGCCTGTCCGGTCGATCGCGAGTCCGCCTGCATACCCCCGGCATAGCGCAAAGGCATCATCGGGTAGCCCCTTGGTCCAGGTCTCGAAATCGCGCGGGTCGAGGATGACCGGCATTCGATCATGGACCGCGCGGGCATCGCCGGCGGCTTGGGTCATGATCATGGTGTAGCACGGCCCCCATTCGACGCTGTCGCGCCATAGGCCGGCGACGGCGAAAACAGGCGTATCGGGCAGCCCTAGCCAGGTCCGCGTCATCGCCCCGCGCGGGCCCTCTGCCTCGGCCCAAGCGCCAAGCGGGATCAGGCAGCGCCGTTCGACAAAGCTGTAGCGCCACATGAAGCTGCCGAGATTTTCTGCCCGGGCGTTGTTCACCGGCCGCGGTTTGAGCGGTTGGCCGGTCCGCTTGCTCGCCTGCTGAAGAGGGAAGCCCCAGACCATGCTGCGCACCGCGCCCGCCGCGATTACCAAACCCGGATAGCCTGGATAGACCAGTTCGGCGGCATTGCTGCCGATGGCCTCGTTCGCGACCTCGAACAGCCCCGCGATCTCGGCCGCGGTTTCCTTGATGCGATAGAGATTGCACATAACGCGACCCTGTCGCTTTGAAGCCGTCGGCGCAATTGCCATGACGTGGGCTTCAGACGTTGCCGGATCGCGGTGATATAGCGCTTGGGCATCCTGCCGACTTAGGGCAGACCGGCGCGGGGCACCGCATCATCGGGGGTAGAGGGAATGAACTATCGTTTGGGTCTGATCAGTATCGCTGCGATTGCCACCGTTTGCGCGGCTTCTCCGGCGGCTGCGCAAGATGCGCGCGGATACTGGCAAGGGGCACTCCAGATCGGGCCGACCCGGCTGACCATCGGTGTCGCGATCGAGGCCGCTGCAGACGGCAGCCTTACCGGCACGCTCGACAGCCCGGATCAGGGGTCATACGGCATCGCGCTCGACAACGTCCGGGCGGGCGACGATGGGTTCGCGTTCAGGGTACCGGCCATCGGCGCCACCTACGCGGCAACCTGGAACGCCGCGGAACAGCGCTGGGACGGAGTGTTCGAGCAAGCCGGCATGCGCCTACCGCTTGAATTGACGGCGGGAACGCGGCCCGAAACGAAGCCCGCGGGAAAATCCGCCCTGCCCGCCAACTGGACTATTCCCGCCCCCGCCGAGGTCGATCGCCTGATCGACGGCCGGCTGGCGTCACGCCCCGGGATCGGCATGGTCATCACTGCGATCGATGGCGACCGGCAGCAGACCACGAAGGGCGGCCCCGCCGGGATCGATGCCGACAGCGTCTTCGAAATCGGTTCGATGACCAAGGTGTTCACGGCTTTGCTGCTGGCGCAGATGACGCTCGACGGGACCGTCAAGCTCGACGACCCGGTCGCGAAGTATCTTCCCGCCGACGCGCGTATGCCCGAGCGTGGCGGACGCCAGATTACCTTGCGCAACCTGTCCCAGCAGGATTCAGGCCTGCCGCGCCTGCCCGACAACATGAGGCCCGCGGATATCAGCGACCCTTACGCCGACTATACCGAGGCACAGCTGCTCGAATTCCTGGGACGGTTCGCGCTTCGCCGGGATATCGGCAGCGAATACGAATATTCCAATCTCGGGGTCGGGCTGCTCGGCTATTCCCTTGCAAGGGCGGAAGGCACGGATTTCGAAACGCTGCTGCGCCGACGCATTCTCGATCCGCTGGGCATGAAGGACACGGCGATCACCCTGTCCGATGGTCAGAAGCAGCGGTTCGTGACCGGGCATGACGAATTCCTGCGACCCACCAGCGCATGGTCGCTGCCCAGCCTCGCAGGGGCCGGGGCTTTGCGTTCCACTGCGAACGATGTCGCCACCTTCCTGCGCGCCGCGCTTAATCCGCAGTCGCCCATCGCGCCGGCGATGAAGCTTGCCCTGGCCGAGCGACGCGACGCACCCGGGTTCGCTGCCGGGCTTGGCTGGATGAGGGTCCCCGCCCCTGGCGGCGAACTGGCGATGCATTCGGGCGGCACCGGCGGCTTCCGTTCGTTCATGGCGATCCAGCCAGCGACCGATCGCGCAGTCGTTGTGCTGACCAACAGTGCGCTCGAGCCTTCGGCCCAGGATCTGGGACTGCATATGCTGGTCGGCGCGCCGATCGCAACGGCGGCCCCGCCAATGCGTGCGCCGGCACAGGTCGAACGGCGTGAGGTCACTCTTGCGGACGAACAAATGAACCGTGTGACCGGAACCTACCGGATGGCGCCCGGTGTCGACATGGTGATTGCCCGCGCAGGCAGCGGGCTTACCGCAGCGATCACCGGACAAGGGGCCCTGCCCCTGTTCCCTCGCGCGCCGCTCGAATTCTTCTGGCGCGCCGTGAACGCCGAGATTGTGTTTACCGAGGAGGACGGAAGGATAACCGGCGCAGTCTTCACCCAGGACGGAAACAGTATGCCGCTTGTCCGTACAGGCACTCCGTAGGACGGGGGCATCCCGGGCCGGCGAGACGCAGGATCAAGTGGCCGATTTCCGCAGACAACTGGACGAACGAACCGGCACGATGACGAGACATGTGGCGATCATAGGCGGCGGGTTTTTTGGCACGATGCTGGCGATCCATCTGATGCATAGGGGTTTGCAAGCGACGATAATCAAACGCCGCCCGGCGGCCGGGGTGGGCCTGGCCTATGGCGATGCCGACCCGGTCCATTTGCTGAATGTGCCCGCCGCCAACATGAGCGCCTTTCCCGACCGCCCCGACCATTTCGTGCGCTGGCTGGAGGCAAACGGTCGTGCGGACAGCGCCGAGGCATTCATCCCGCGCCGCGTCTTTGGCGATTACATTCGCGATCTTCTGGCCGAAGCAAAGGCACGCTTTCCCGGCCGGTTGGCTATCGTCCGGGATAGGGCGGTTGATCTTCAGATCGGGTGCGCTGGCGTGAGCCTGACGCGGGCAAGCGGAAGCGCGATCGAGGCGGACGTCGCGGTTCTTGCGGTTGGCAACCTCCCTCCGGGAGCGCCCGCGGGCCTCGATCCGGCGGCTTTTGAAAAGGACAGCTATATCGGCGATCCGTGGCAGCACGATCCTGCCGCGGGCCTGCTGCCAGACGACAGGGTCCTGATCCTCGGCACCGGGCTGTCCATGATCGACATGGTGCTGAGGCTCCGGCTTGAAGGCTTTACCGGCCAGATCACCGCGCTGTCGCGGCGCGGGTTGATGCCGCACTGCCATGCCAGCCAGTCTCCCTATCAGCCGCTGGACCACTTTCCGCCTGCCGAACTGTCCCTGCTGGTAAAAAGGGTCAGGGCGCGCAGCGCGGCAATCGGATGGCGCAATGCCGTCGACGAACTGCGACTCTTTACGCAAGCCCTATGGAGCGGCGCGGACCCGGTTCGGCGGGCACGCTTCATGCGTCACCTGCGGCCGTGGTGGGACATTCACCGCCACCGCATCGCGCCGCGCGTAGCGGATGAAATTGATGGGCTACTGAAGGAGCGCTCGCTGACGATCTTCGCCGCCCGGGTCGCCACGCTTTCGCAACACGGCGACATGATCGAAGTGGTCTTCCAGCGGCGCGGCCGGCGAGCGCCGGAAACGGCACGCTTTCGCCGGGTCATCAACTGCATGGGTCCGCTCAGCGATGTTCGCCGCGCGGACGAGCCCATCCTTCGCCGGCTGGCCGATCGCGGCCTGATCCGCGCAGACGGCCTCGGCCTCGGCATCGATGTCGACCGGCATAGCCGCACATTCGATTGCCACGGCGGCAGTTCCGACAGCCTTTTTGCCATCGGTCCGATGAGCCGCGGCGCGTTCTGGGAAATCATCGCCGTGCCCGACATTCGCGTTCAGGCCGCTCAGGTCGCGCAAAGGCTGGATCTCAATGACGGATACACGGACGGTCGTGCGCCTGACGCAGGCTCGACGATCGGCGGCGGCCTGAACCGCTCTGCGGACGACATTCCCCACTTAAGATGAAGGCGCCCGATCAGGGCTGGACGGGGGCAGGATCGCGCACGAGTTCCGGCGCCGCCTCGTCCGCAGCCGTACCGAGCCCACCGCCGAGCGCGACGAACAGCGTCGCCCCGTTCTGCAATGCGGCGCGCTCGGTCGCCAGCAATTGCTGCTGAGCGGTGAACAGGTTGCGTTCGGCGTCGAGCACCTCGAGATAATTGGCCACGCCTTCACGGTAACGCAGGCGGGCGATCCGGGCGATCTGCTCCTGCGCCTCAACCGCCCGGGTCAAGGTTTCGACCTGCTCTGCAAGATAGCGGCGACCGGCGAGCGCATCCGACACTTCGCGAAAGGCTGCCTGAACGGTACGGTCGTAATTGGCGACCTGTTCCACGGTCAAAGCTTCGGCCAGATCGAGATCGGCCTCGCGTGCCCCGGCATCGAAGATCGGCAGCGAGATGGTCGGACCGAAACTCCATCCGAAACCGGTGTCGGAGAACAGCCCGTCGAGGCTGCTCGACGAGAGGCCCGTGTTGCCGGTCAGCGAAATCGTGGGAAAGAACGCCGCCCGGGCCGCCCCGATGTTGGCACGAGCCGCTCGCAGCCGTTCCTCGGCAGCGATGATGTCGGGCCGGACCAGAAGGAGGTCGGACGGAAGCCCCGCAGCAAGCCGCCGCCCGTCGGCCTGTGCGGCAAGGGGCAGGCCTTGCGGAAGGCCGTCGGGAATGGTCCCCCCGACCAATACGGCAAGCTGATTGCGCAATTGTGCAAGCGACAGGCGCTCGCTCGCCAGCTGCTGTTCGGCCTGGGTCAGCAAGGTTTCCGCCTGCCGGTAGGGCAGCGCCGAAGTCACGCCATTCTCGAGCCGCAGCCGGGCGATGCGCAGGCCCTCGCGCCGGCTTTCGGCGGTCGCCTCGGCCAGAGCGATCTGTTCCTCGGCCTCGACGATCGCGAAATAGGTGTTCGCCGTATCGGCGATCAGCGCGATGTAGAACGCGCGCTGCGCCGCTACGGTCGCCAGATATTCGGCTCGTGCGGCTTCGCTGAGGCTGGCGATCCGCCCCCAGAAATCAATCTCGAAGCTGCTGACGCCGACGCCCACATCGAACCGGCTGAAGGTGATCGCATCCGGCCCTCCTTCCACCTCGCCGCCGGTGACCGCGGGATTGACCCCCAGCGGCTGGCGGGTGCGGGTGCCGCTCGCATTGGCGACAACAGCGGGCAGGCGGCGGCTGTCCTGGATGCGGTAGCGCGCCCGCGCCTGTTCGATGCGGGCGGTGGCCGCAAGGAGGTCGCGGTTGTTTTCCAGTGCGGTGGCAATCAGGCTTTGCAGCTGCGGATCGTTGAGCCAGTCCCGGTAGGACAGCTGCGATGCCACGACCTCCCCATCGGGCCGGTATTCGGGATCGAACCCCGCCGCCGAGGCGAGCGGCGGGCGCTGGTGCGGGGGCGCCATGCTGGCGCAACCCGACAGCAGGACCGCCGCCAGCGCAAGCTGTGCGAAATGTTTCATCGGGCAGGTTCCTCGTACGCGGGCGGGGTGCCGGGGCTATCTGGCCCGCCCGCGGGGGATGGCTGCTGGCGGCTGATCGTCCGCCTCACCAGCAGATAGAGCATGGGGATGAGGAAGATGCCCAGCACGGTCGCCGCGATCATCCCGCCCATGACCCCGGTGCCCACTGCAATCCGGCTTGCCGCGCCCGCGCCGCTCGCCAGCACCAGCGGCACCATGCCCATCGTGAACGCGAGCGAGGTCATGATGATGGGGCGCAAGCGCAGCCGTGCCGCGGCCTTTACGGCCTCGATCCGCCGCAATCCGCGCGCCTCTTCCTCGATCGCGAATTCGACGATGAGGATCGCGTTCTTTGCGGCCAGGCCGATGATCGTGATCAGGCCGACGTTAAAATAGACGTCGGCTGGCAAGCCGCGCAGCATCGAGAACAGCACCGCACCAAAGACGCCCACCGGCACAATCAGGAGGACCGCCAGAGGCACCGCCCAGCTTTCGTAAAGTGCGGCGAGGACAAGGAATACGACCACGACCGAAAGCCCGAGCAAGAGGCCGATCTGGCCGCCGGCCTGCTTTTCCTCGAACGCGATGCCGGTCCATTCGAAACCGATGCCCTGCGGCAACTGGCTGGCCATGCGCTCCATTTCGGCGAGCGCTGCCCCGGACGATTCGCCGGGCGCCGCCATGCCGGAGACCGTCATCGCGGGATAACCGTTATAGCGGGCGAGGCTGGCGGGGGCCGCCGACCAGTCGACATTGGCAAAGGCGCTGAACGGAACCAGTTCGCCATCGGAATTGGGTATGCGCAGCGACAGGACGTCTTCCGGGGTCATCCGATACGGGGCATCGGCCTGAACCAGCACCTGCAGCACCCGGCCATCGCGATTGAAATCGTTGGCATAGGCCGAGCCGAACGTGATCGACAGTGCGGAGTTCACATCGGCAAGCGAGAGCCCGAGCGCGCGCGCCTGGACCCGGTCGATATCGACAGCGAGTTCAGGACTGGGGCCCTGGTCTTCCGGCCGCAGGTTCGCGACCATGGGGTTCTGCGCCGCCATTCCGAGCAGCTGATCGCGCGCGCTCATCAACGCCTCGCGCCCAAGACCGCCGCGGTCCTGCAATTTCAGCGTGAAGCCACTGGCCTGCCCCAGCGAGGGGATCGCTGGGGGCTGGATGACGAAGGCCACCGCGTTTTCCACCTGGCTGAAGACGCCCATCGCCTGACCAAGGATTTCCTCGGCCCCGCTGCCCTCGGCCGTACGCTCGTCCCACGGCTTGAACGAAGCGAACATGAGGGCGTTGTTCTGCCCCTGCCCGAAGAAGCTGAAACCGCGGATGACGACGAGATTGGCCACCTCCTCGCGGGCCATCCAGAAGTCCGTCACCGGCTTCAGCGCCTCGTCGGTACGCTCTTGCGTCGCGCCCGGGGGGGTCTGGACGGCGGTGATCAGGAAACCCTGGTCCTCGGTCGGGAGAAAGGCCGAAGGCAGACGGAAAAACAGCAATCCGGTAAGCGCGACGACAAGCGCGAAAGCCGCGAAACCCCGCCACGGACGCGACAGGATACGATCGTTGGCGCGGCTGTATTTCCCCTCCATCCGCCCGAACCAGCGATTGAAGCCGGCGAAGAAACGCGAGGACAGATTGCGCAGCTTTGCAAGGCGCCCGCGCCAGCCGGGTTGCTGCTCGGCCTGCGGGTCGATCGGCACCTCGCCGCCCTCGCCGTGCCCCTTGGCAATCGGCTTGAGGAAGGTGGCGCACAGCGCCGGGGTCAGCGAGAGGGCGAGCAAGGCAGAAAACAGGATCGAGATCGCCAGGGTCACGGAGAACTGGCGATAGATGCCGCCGGTGGAGCCCGGGAAAAACGCCATCGGCACGAACACCGCCGTAAGCACCAGCGTGATGCCGATGATCGCCCCGGTGATCTGGCCCATCGCCTTGCGAGTCGCCGCGACGGGCGACAGGCCCTCCTCGTGCATGATCCGCTCGACGTTCTCGATCACGACGATCGCATCGTCGACGAGGATGCCGATTGCCAGCACCATGCCGAAAAGCGACAGGACGTTGATCGAAAAGCCGAACAGCCACAGCCCGAGGCACGCACCTGCCAGAGCGATCGGCACCACCAGCGTGGGGATCAGGGTCGCCCGCCAGTTCTGCAGGAACAGGAACATCACGAGGAAGACGAGAGCCATCGCCTCGATCAGGGTCTTGATCACCTCGTTGACCGACGCCTCCACGAAGGGCGTGGTATCATAGGGTGTCGACCATTCGACATCGGCGGGCAGGCCGCTGGCCAGTTCCTTCATCCGCTCGCGCACGCCCTCGGCCGCGGCAAGCGCGTTGGCGCCTGTGGCAAGCTGGATCGCCATGCCGGCCATCGGCTGGCCATTGAGGGTGGTCGAGGTGGCATAGCTCTGCGCGCCGATTTCGATCCGCGCGACCTCGCCCAGACGTACCACGGCCGCGCCGCTGTTGGCGCGCAGGATGATGTTCTCGAATTCCTCGACCGTGGAGAAGCGGCCCTCGGTCGTAATGGTGGCGGTGATCTGCTGACCATCGGCCAGCGGCTGCACGCCGATCGCACCGCCGGCGGTCTGCGAATTCTGTTCGCGGATCGCGGCCAGCACGGCCCCGGGCGACAGGTTGTAGGACGCCAGCGCATCGGGATCGAGCCAGATACGCATGGCGTAGGGCGAGCCGAACAGGGTGACATCGCCCACGCCGTTCACCCGGCGCAACTCGTCCACCACCTGATTGCTCGCGATATTGCCGAGATCGGTCGTCGACAGCTCGCCGCTCGACGATGTCAGCGCGATGATCAGCAGGAACCCGGCGTTCGCCTGGCGAACCGTGATGCCCTGCCGGCGGACTTCCTCCGGCAGACGCGCCTCGACCGTGCTCAGCCGGTTTTGCACCTGCGTCTGGGCGATATCGATATCCGTCCCCGCCTCGAAGGTCAGAGAGATGCTCGCCGCCCCGTTCGACGCGCTGGTCGACGACATGTAGAGAAAGCCGTCGACCCCGTTGAGCTGCTGTTCGATCACCTGGGTGACGTTCTGCTCCAGAGTCTCGGCGTCGGCGCCGGGATAGACGAAACTGATCGTCAGCGATGGCGGGGCGACCTCAGGATATTGCTCCACCGGCAAGGCGCGCAATGCAATGAAGCCGGCAAGCAGGATGCCGACCGCCACCACCCATGCGAAAATGGGACGGCTGATGAAAAATTGTGCCATGGTCTAGCGCGCGCCGCCGGCGCTCTGCGTTTGCCCCTGTCCGGTCGGAGCGGCGGCGGGGCGCCGGCCGGTCGGCGTATTGGCGATCTGCACCGGGACGCCCGGGCGGATCTTCTGAAGATTGCTGACGATCACCCGGTCACCCGCCTTGAGACCGCTTTCGACGATCCAATTGCCGCCGACCAGCGCACCCAGCTTGACCGGCCGGATGGCGGCCATGCCCTCGCCGTCGACGACGAAGACGGTGCCGCCCTCTTCCGTCAGCGATACCGCGCGCTGCGGAACCGTCAGTCCGCGGCGAACCTCGCCGGCGAAGATCTGTGCGCGGACGAACTCGCCCGGAAGGAGCAGCGCCTGCGGATTGGGAAACTCGGCCCGCAATTCGACCGTCCCGGTCTGCTGATCGACCGAAAAGGCGAGGAAATCGATAAAACCGGGGACCGGATACGCAGTCCCGTCACTGAAGGTCAGCCGCACTTCGACCCGATCATTCGCGTCGAGCTTTACGGTTCCCTCGGCCACGGCACGCCGCAGTTGGAGAACCTCGCTCGCCGCCTGCGCGAAGCTGACATAAACCGGCGAGATCTGCTCGATCCTGGTCATCAGCGTGCCTTCGGCCTGACTGACGAGCGCGCCTTCGGTGATTTCGGCACGGCCAGCGCGCCCGCTGATCGGTGCACGGACGGTGGTGTAGCCAAGCTGCAACTGCGCCGCGTCGAGCTGCGCGCGGATCTGCGCGACGCTGGCCTGTGCTTCGCGCGAGGCGGCCAGCGCGGCGTCGAATTCCTGACCGCTGATCGCGTTCTCGGCCACCAGCGGGCGATACCGTTCCACCACGGCGCGGGCGTTGGTCGCGGTTGCCTGGGCCCGGGCGAGCGCAGCCTGGGTCTGGGCCGATGCGGCACGCAGTTCGCGCGGATCGATCCGGAACAGCGGCTGGCCCTGCCGCACATCGCTGCCCTCTTGATAAAGGCGTTCCTGCACGATCCCCGTCACCCGGGCGCGGACTTCGGCCACCCGCACCGGCTCGACCCGTCCGGGAAGTTCGACGACGTTGGGGATTTCCTGTGGCGCTACGGTGATCGTCCGCACCTGCACCGGCGGCGGTGCCGGCACCTCGGGTTCACCCGAACATGCGCCAAGCAGCAGGCACGCCGCCAAACCGGAAACAATCGCTCTCATCGGGAAAAAGGCCTTCGGTCAGCTTGTGTGCAGGTGCGAAGGTGTAATAGGCATTACATTTCGAGGCCGCAAGCGAGCATCCGAAGATTTCGATGACAAATTTGCAAATCGCCGAATGCCGGCTCGATCGGCGCAGGATCGCCCTCGTCGCGGCGGCGAAGGCGTTGTTCATCGAAAAAGGATACGAAGGCACGACGCTGGGCGATATCGTCGAACGCGCCGGCGGTTCGCTGTCCACGCTCTACAAGCTGTTCGGCAACAAGGATGGCCTGCTCGAAGCGGTCATATCGCAGGGCAGCCCTTCGGGGGACATGCTTATTGCGGATGCATTATCTGTGGGCTGTACGCCGCAACAGATCCTCTACCGGCTGGCCCAAAGCCTGCATCCGCATTTCCTTCATCCCGACACCGTCGCGATCGTTCGTATCGTTATCGCACGCAGCATGGCCGAGCCGAATTTCGCCCGGCAGTTCTTCGAGCGCACCTCGACCCGCACACGCACCGCGCTCGAGGCGATGTTCGAGGGCTGGTAAGCCTCGGGCAGCGATTTGACTGCAAGCCCGGCTATCCTCGCCGAATTGTTTCTGGACCTCTTCGTCAGCGACATTCACGCTGAGGCGATCAGTCACGGCATGGGCTTCGACCATTCGCCCGAGAGGCTGCTCGCGCGGACGCGCTTCTTCGTGATGGGCGCCGGCCTGGGCGATCCGGAAGCATCCACGGCAAGCGGTTAGCCAGACGTCCGGGGGTGGCCGGCGGGCGACCGCCCCGACAGCCTGCAATTCGCGCATATCGCGGGTTCCTAAATCGCGAGCGCGCCTCTAGACCGGCGCGATGCGTCCTTTCCTGCTTCCAAGCTTGTGTTTCCTCGCGCTGCTGGGGGGTTGCACCGAAACGGAAGCGGAACCTCCGCGGCCGGTCGTGCCGGTTGTTGCCGAAGCGGTGCGGTTCCTGCCCGAACAGTTGCAGGTCGAGGCAATCGGCTCGGCCAGAGCCGAAACATCGGCCGAAATCTTTCCCGAAACCGCCGGGCGCGTGACCCGGGTCCTCTTTACCGCTGGCGATTTCGTGCGCGCGGGACAGCCGCTGATCGAGCTCGACGCACGGCAGGAACGGCTCGCTGTCGAGGCAGCCCAGGTCCAGGTGCGCGAGGCCGACCAGCTCCTTGGCCGCTATCGCCGGATCGAGGATACGGGTGCCATCTCGTACAGCCAGATCGAAGCCGGGGAAACCGCGCTTGCTTCGGCCCGCGTCGCCCTGGAGCAAGCGCAGGCGGCATTGGCCGACAGAACGGTGCGGGCGCCCTTTGCCGGTTATATCGGGCTGACCGAGATCGACGTCGGCGACCGGGTCAACGATTCGACCCCGATCGCCCAGCTCGACCGCCGCGCGACGCTGTTCGTGGATTTCCCTGCGCCCGAAGCCGTCTTCGCCGCTCTGAGGCCGGGGCAGGTCGTCGAGGTAACGCCGTTTGCCGAACAGTCCCGTTCCATCGACGCGCGAGTCGTCACGACAGATAGCCGGATCGCTGCCGATACGCGTGACTTCATCGTCCGCACGGTCATCGACAATGGCGACGATACTCTGCGCCCGGGAATGAGTTTTCGGGTGATCTTCACCCGCAACGGCGAGGCGCGTGCCGCATTGCCCGAACAGGCGATCGTATGGGGCGGCGAAGGCTCGTACCTGTTCACCATTCGCGACGGGAAGGCACGGCGGGTTCCCGTCACCATCACCTCGCGGCGCGATGGTCTGGTGTTCGTCGACGGCGCGGTCCGGCCGCAGGACCGGATCATCACCGAAGGCGTACAAAAGGTCCGTGACGGGCAGGACATCCGCCTCGTCCGCCCACCGGGCGTGCCCGCGCAGAACGTGCGGGTCGGCGCCGGATGAGCAACCGCACCGACCTGCCGATGCTGGCGGTCAAGCGGCCGCTGCTGGTCGGCGTGCTGAACGTCCTGATCGTTCTGGCAGGGCTGGCCGCGCTGCTCGGGGTCGAGGTGCGCGAATTGCCCGACGTGGATCGCCCGATCGTCGGCGTCACCGCCAACCTGCCCGGCGCGGCGCCCGAGACGATGGATTCCGAGGTCACCAGCGCGCTCGAGGATGCGGTCGCCCGCGTCTCCGGCGTCCGCAAGATCACCGCCTCGTCCGAGGAGAACAACTCCCGCATCCGGGTGGAGTTCAACCCCGGGGTCGATCTCGATACCGCAGCCGCCGATGTGCGCGAGGGGGTGAGCCGGGTCACCCGCCAGCTGCCCGAGCGGGTCGAGCAGGTGACGGTCACCAAGGCGGACCAGAACGCCCAGCCGATCATGACGCTGGCCGTATCGTCCACCCGCTACGACGAGGCGGAGCTGACCCGCATCGTCGAGAACGACATCGTGCCCGAACTGCTGACGGCGGATGGCGTCGCCTCCATCGAACAGTTCGGCACCCGCGTGCGCCAGATGCGCGTGGCCATCGATCCGGCCCGGCTCAACCGGTACGGCCTGACCATCAGCGACGTGGCGACAGCATTGGAAGGCGCACCCTTCGATGTGCCGGTGGGCTCGTTCCGCTCCGATGCACAGGAACTGGTCGTTCGGGCCGATGCCAGCGCCGACCAGCCCGAGCGCATCGAGAACGTGATCATTTCCGGCACCACCCGCGTCGGCGACGTGGCGACAGCCCAGTTCGCCCCGGCCAACGCGACCAATTTCGTCCGGCTGGACGGCCGGCCGATCATCGGGCTCGGCGTAGTGCGACAGGCGGCGTCGAACACCATCGCGATCTCGGACACGATCCGCGACGGGGTCGATCGCCTGAACGAGCGGTTCGACGGGCTGGAAGTCGAGATCGTGTCCGACGACGCCGAATTCATCCGCATCTCGGTCGAAGAGGTGCTCATCACGCTCGGCTTCACGGTGGCCGTCGTGATTGCCACGATGCTGCTCTTCTTCCGTGCCTGGCGGCCCACGATCATACCCAGCACCACCATCCCGGTGGCGCTGGTGGGTGTCGTCGCCGGCATCTGGCTGATGGGCTTTTCGGTCAACCTCCTGACGCTGCTGGCGCTGGTTTTGGCCACGGGTCTGGTCGTCGACGATGCGATCGTGGTGCTGGAGAATGCCCAGCGCCTCCAGAATGCCGGCATGGGCCGCCGCGCCGCCGCCGTCCTCGGCACCCGGCAAGTGTTCTTCGCCGTGGTCGCGACTACCGCGGTGCTGGTATCGGTGTTCGTGCCGATCAGCTTTCTCCCCTCCGAAGCCGGCCGACTGTTCCGCGAATTCGGCTTCGTCCTCGCGGTCGCGGTGATCCTGTCGTCGTTCGTGGCCCTGTCGCTGGTTCCCGCCCTCGCCGCCCGGTTCGATCTCACCAGCGGCGCTGCGGCCACCGGTCGATTGGCGCGGTGGGGCGAGCGGGCGAACCACGCCTATGCCACCGGCCTTCGTCGCTGCCTCGACCGGCCCCGGCTCACCGCTATCGTCGCCGTGGCGGTCGCCGCGGTCGCCGGCTTGCTCTACACCCAGCTCGACAACGAACTCGTGCCGGATGAGGATCGCGGCGCGGTCACCATCAGTGCGACCGGTCCCGACGGTGTCGGCATCGATTTCATGGACCGCGAGCTCGACGAGATCGAACGGGTGCTGCAACCCTATCTGGCGAGCGGCGAGGTGCAGAGCACCTTCTCGATCGTCGGCAGGTACGATCCCAATCGCGTTCAGATCGAGGCGCAGCTGGCCGATTGGAGCGAACGCGAGCGCAGCCAGACCGAGATCGTGGATTCCCTCGGCGGTCCGCTGCGCGAGATACCAGGATCACGGGCCAATGCGCGCGGGCGCGGCACGCTGAACTTCGGCGGAGGCGGCGATGGTATCGAAGTCGCCCTGACCGGCGCCGATTACGACGAGATCTATGGATCGGCGCAGGCCCTTGCCGAGGCCATCGACACCAGGTCCAGCATCCTCTCCAACGCCGAGATATCCTATCAGCCGACCCAACCGCAGCTCTCGATCGCGATCAACCGGCAACGGGCAGCCGATCTCGGCGTCGATCTGGAGGATCTTGCGCAGACCCTTCGCGCAATGGTCGGCGGTGACGATATCGTCGACCTCAATGTCGGCGACCAGGCGGTGCCGATCTTCCTGACGGCGCAGGCGGTCGCGATCACCAACCCGTCGGACCTGCGCAATCTGTATGTGCGGGGGACCGGCGGTGCGCTGGTGCCGCTATCGAGTGTCACCACCATTGCCGAACAGGGTATCGCGGCGGAACTCAACCGCACCGCCCAGCGGCGCTCCATCGAGGTAAGCGCCGATATCGCGCCGGGTGCGCCATTGCAGGACGCGGTCGACGAGATTACCGCACTGGCCGACGAGGTGGTCGAGCCGGGGATCGACATGCTGCTGCAGGGCGAGGCGGAAAGTCTCCAGGAAACCTCGAACGACCTCCTGCTGACGTATCTCTTCGCGCTTATCGTTGTATTTCTGGTGCTGGTAGCGCAATTCGAGAGTCTCACGAGTGCGCTGGTCGTCCTTCTGACGGTGCCCTTCGCCCTGGCGGCGGCGGTCCTCGCGCTGTTTCTGTCCGGCACCTCGCTCAATATCTATTCCCAGATCGGGTTGGTGATGCTGATCGGATTGATGGCCAAGAACGGCATCCTCATCGTCGAGTTCGCCGATCAGCTGCGCCATCAGGGCCGCACCGTCCGCCAAGCTGCGGAGGAGGCTGCGGCCATCCGCCTGCGACCCATTGCCATGACGCTGATCTCCACCGTCGTCGGCGCGGTGCCGCTCATCCTTGCCAGCGGTGCGGGCGCAGAGGCGCGCCAGTCGATCGGTTGGGCGATCTTCGGTGGACTCGGCATCGCCGGCCTTTTCACCCTGTTCCTGACCCCGGTAATCTACCTGGGGGTCGCGCGTTTCGGCAAACCGCGCAAGCTGGACATTGCCCGCATCGACGAGGAAATCGAGGCCGCCGACGACGAGCTGGTGGCAGAACCTGCATGAGGGTCCCATTGCTCGTGGCAGCATTGGCGCTGCTCGGCGGCTGCGCCGATACCGCCGCCGACAGCCGCCCCCGCGGACTGGTCCTGCCCCCGCCCTCGTACACCGCCACCCTCCCCGCCCCAGTTGCAGTGGATGCCTGGTGGGACGGCTTTGGGGATCCGGTGCTGGCCGAACTGATCCGGCGCGGGCTGGCGTCCAACCTTCAGGCTGACGCTGCTGCCGATCGGGTCCGCGCGGCAGCCGCCCTGTTGCGCGCGGAACGCAGCGATCGCCTCCCGTCGCTCGGCGGCGGGGTCGATGCCGGCGTGCGGGTATTGAGTGACAACGAAATTACGGCGGGCGCCGGATTGTTCGGCCTGTTCGATCCCGACATCTCCGGGCGCCTTGCCGCAGAGGAGCGCGCGGCGGCCGCCGATTACGCCGAGGCGGGATATGTCCTCGCGGACGAACGCCGCCTGCTCGCCGCCGCGATTGCCAGCCAGTACATCGCCTACCGGCAGGCGGGGGCGCAGCTCGAACTGCTCGACGAATCGACCGATCTGCAGGAACAGACCCTGCGGATCGTGACGCTGCGGTTCGAGGCCGGCCTTTCCGCCAACCTCGACGTTCGCCGCGCGGCGTCCGATCTGGCGCAAACGCAGGCCCAGCGCGGTCTCATTGCCATCAATCGCGCAGAAGCGGCCAACGCTCTGGCGGTCTTGCTGGCCGAACCAGCGGGCACCTTTGCGCCCGCCCCATATCCGGGCGGCGCTCGCATTCCGGGATACCGGGGCGGACCTGCCGCAGGTGTGCCCGCCGACCTATTGCGCCAGCGGACCGATATTCTTGCCGCGGAAGCCCGCCTGGTGCGCGCAGCAGCCGATATCGGCATCGAACAGGCAGACCTTCGCCCATCGCTGTCGATCCCGGCCAGTCTTGTTATCGGTGACGGGAGCCTTGGCGGGGTCCTGTCGAACTTTCTCGGGACCGTCGGCGCGGCGCTGGACCTGCCGTTGTTCGACGGAGGCCGCAGGCGGGCCGAGATCGCCGCGGCCGAAGCGATCGCCGATGCCAGCTTCGCCGATTACCGGCTCACTTTCCTCGAAGCGCTGGCGGAAGTCGAAAACGCGCTGGTCGCCATCCATGCCTACAACCAGCGGATCGAATCCTTGCGCCAGGCAATCGAGCAGAGCGAGACCGCCTTGGCACAGTCCAACGCGCTCTATCGCGAAGGCCTCGCATCGCTGTTCGATGTCCTCGATGCGCAGCGCCAGCTCATCACCAGCCGCGAAGCGCTGATCGATGCGCAAGCGTCGCTCGCACAGGCCCACGTCGCTTTTCACGCCGCGATCGGATCGCCCGGCGTGCCGCTGAACGAAGCGATCACGCCGTCATAAGCTATCAAGTGTTGCAGCCGGACGTCTGAGTCTCGCCTTATAGAACCGGGAGTTACGATCGAAAAAGCTTACATTCAGCGGGGGTAACATGATGAAGATCGATGAGAAGCTCGAAGGCATACTGAACCAGGTTCTGAAGAGGAACGCTGGTGAGGCAGAGTTCCACCAAGCGGTTACCGAGGTTCTGGAAAGTCTCGGGCGCGTCGTTGCGAAGAACCCGCACTATCTTGAAGACTCCCTGATTGAACGCCTTTGCGAGCCTGAGCGCCAGATCATCTTCCGCGTCCCCTGGGTGGACGACAAGGGACAGGTCCAGATCCATCGCGGCTTTCGCGTGCAGTTCAACTCGGCCCTGGGGCCCTACAAGGGGGGATTGCGGTTCCACCCTTCCGTCAATCTGGGTATCATCAAGTTCCTCGGGTTCGAGCAGATCTTCAAGAATGCACTCACGGGCCTTCCGATCGGCGGTGGCAAGGGCGGCTCGGATTTCAATCCGCGCGGCCGATCCGATGGCGAGATCATGCGATTTTGCCAGTCGTACATGACAGAGCTGCATCGGCACATGGGCGAATATACCGACGTACCTGCTGGCGACATTGGTGTCGGCGGGCGCGAGATCGGCTACCTGTTCGGTCAATACAAGCGCTTGACCAACCGATACGAAGCCGGGGTTCTGACGGGTAAGGGCCTGGCCTATGGGGGGTCGCGGGCGAGGGCCGAGGCCACCGGCTACGGCGCGGTCTATTTTGTCGAGCGCATGCTTGGGACAGCGGGAAGCAGCTTTGCGGGAAAGCGCGTGGTGGTTTCCGGCTCGGGCAACGTCGCCATCTATACGATCGAGAAGATCAACCAACTGGGCGGGAAGGTCGTCGCCTGTTCGGATTCCAGTGGTTTTATCGTCGACGAGGAGGGGATCGATCTCGAACTCCTGAAGGATATCAAGGAGATCAGGCGCGATCGCATATCTACCTATACGTCCGGACGCGCGGGTTCGCGTTTCATTGATAACGGATCGATCTGGACCGTGCCTTGCGATGTGGCCATGCCGTCAGCGACGCAAAACGAACTTACCGGGAAAGATGCGCGCGCATTAATCGACAATGGCGTTGTGGCGGTTGGAGAAGGCGCCAATATGCCTTCGACGCCGGAAGCGGTCAGGCTGTTCCAGGACGCGGGGGTTCTCTTTGCCCCGGGCAAGGCGGCCAATGCCGGCGGGGTTGCCACCTCTGCGCTGGAAATGCAGCAGAATGCATCGCGCGACAGCTGGTCTTTCGAACAGACGGAGCTTCGGCTGGCGGAAATCATGCACTCGATCCACGATGCCTGCGCCACGACAGCTGAAGAATACGGAGCCCCCGGCAACTACGTGCTGGGTGCCAACATAGCCGGTTTCGTGCGGGTCGCGGAGGCAATGCGCTCGCTCGGCGTGATCTAGGCCGGAGGGCTCGATGCGCGCGTCCGGCTGAGTGGCGGCTTGGTTGGGGGCGCCTGACGAAAGCCCAGTGGTTCGCGGCCGAGTGCCGGGCAGCCAAAACATCTTCGAGGCTTAGGCGAAAAGGTCGATGCGGTAGTTCGGACGGGTCCGATGCTCGGCCACCCGCCAACCTTGACCACCGAACAGATCGACCGCACGATCGCCGCCAATCGGAAGATCGTTCGGCCCGGTCCAGTTGACCAGCAAGCACTTCCCGTCGTCGGCAAGAGCCTGCCGCGCCAGCGTTGAGGCGCGGACGATCTCATCGGCGGAGAGAAAATAGAGCACTTCGGAAAAGACGATCAGGTGGAACCGCCCCGCCGGCCAGTCACGGGGCACCTCGCCATGCTGGAACGTTACATGCGGCTGGCCCTGCAATCGCTCTCTTGCCAGCCGAAGCGCCTCGGCCGAGACATCGATGGCGACAAGCCTTTCGCAGATCGGCGCCAGCCGCTCGGTAAGGATGCCGGTCGAACAGCCGATCTCCAACGCGCTTGCGAAGCATTGCGTGCCCAGCGCTGCCATGGTCTCGTCCCGCTTGGCCTGTTCATAGGCGCTGGTCTCGACCTCCCACGGATCGGGGTTGGCGGCATAGAGTCGGTCGAAGGTCGCCGCGCGTTCGGAGGGGGGCTCAGTCACGCAGGAAGATCTCGGGATGGGCGGCGAAATGCTCGGTCAGGGCGTCGGGCATGCGGAAGGCCTTGGGATCGTCGTCGATCAGGTCGGTGAACTGCGAGCGGTGCGCGGCGATCGCAGCGCGCTTGCGGGGAAGGTGCGGGGCGGATGCGAACAGGCGCAGATCGGCTTCGCGATGCGCCGAGCCTTCGTCGAAGCGGCCCCACACCGGATAGCGCCACAGCACTGCGTCGAGCCGGCTCGCCAGGCGGCGGCCGAGCGTGGCGGCGGTCAGGTGGTCGCAATGCGGGTCGTGCTCCCACGTCGTCCAGACCGCGCGGGGTTCGAACGGGCGTGCGAAATCCAGCGCGCTTTCGACGTGGTGCGCGGTAAGATCGCGTTCCTCGCTGCACCCGTCCGGCAGGCCGAGGCGTAGGACGGGTATTTCAGCCCCGCCGGCAAGCTCGGCCAGCGACTGGGCAAGCTCGCCCTGCCGCAACGCGATCAGCCGCTCGCGCTCGAACCGGGCCGAGCCAGTGTGCGAGCCCTCGCCATCGGTCAGGAGCAGCACCCCGATCCGCCGCCCGGCATCCGCGGCCGCGGCCAGCGCCAGGCCGCAGCCGAGCGCCTCGTCATCGGGGTGGGGGACCACAACCAGAAGCCCGCCGGGCGGGGTCAGTTCGTCGAGCGAGGCGTGGGGCGCACCTGTCGCATCGCGCAGCAGTGATCCGGCGGCCTCGCGCGGCACCGTCACAGCTCCTCGATCCGGGTGCCGGTGTCGAGTAGCGTGCCGACCGCCCGCGCGCGTTTCGCGTCAGGCGCGGCCTGGCACAGGAACAGCGCGAGGTCGCGGCGCATCCGCTCGATCACGCTGCCCTCGACATGGGCCGCCATGCCGAGCGCGCGTTCGGCGGCTGCGATGACCTCGCGGCAACTGCGCTCGGTCACCTCGCGGGCGAACAGCGACAGGGCCGCCTTGCGCGGGTCAGCGCCCTCTGCCTCGACCTCGCTCGCGGCCCGCAGCAGCCACAGCCGCGCGGTCTCTAGCGCCATCGCGCTGACGGCGATGCGGTCCTGCTGATGCGGGTCGCCGGTGCGGCCAAGGCCGACGAGCGTCTCACAGACCGCGTCGTGCAACGCTTCCGCCCCGCCGAGATGCGCGGCGCAATAGCGCCACACGCCGCCCTCGAAGAAGGGCTCGCGGTAGTAGTCGCTTGCTTCACCGAGGAGGGCGTTGGGCGGCAGGGCGAGGCCGGTAAAGTCATACCTGCCCGAGCGGGTCGCCCGCATTCCGGCCATCGTCCAGCCGGCGGGATCGGCGCGCGTGTCGTCGTCGGTGGGGACCAGCAGCAGCCGGTCTCCTGCCGTCACGACGGCATGGCGTACGATGCCCAGACCCGAGGCAAAGCGCTTTGCACCTTCAAGGATCAGCGCATCTCCCTCATCCCGTAGTGCAAGCGGGCGGGCAGGATCGTCCGCCCCCCAGACCCCGAACAACACCCCGTCGCGAACAGCTGCGAAGCTTTTCTCGCGCAACTCCTCAGCTGCATAAAGCGCGACGAGCTTCACCGCGTTCATGTGCCCTTCGAAAAGTCGCGCGACCGAGAGGTTGCTCCGTCCAAGACCGCGCAGGGCGTCGAGAGCGGCAAGCGTGCCGCCCGGCTCGGTGCCCCACCCCGCCCCGCCCGCCGCGTGCGGGAGGCAAGCCGCGAGCCACCCCGCCTGGTGGAGCGCCGCAACATCGGCGGCCACATCGCCTTCGCGGTGATCGGCGGCACCCGCACGGGAGGCGATGGCGGCAAGCAGCGCCGGCGCGGCGGGATCAGGCGACATCGCTCAGCCCTTCGTAGTCCCCGCCGTCCTCACCTGCGAGAAGGGCCTCGGCGATGGCGAGCTCGCGCAGCACCTCGGCGTAATGCATCCGGGGTAGCTGCGATTGCGCGTCGCAGCGAAGGCGCTCGGCAAACAGGCGGAAGCGCTCGTGCCCCGCGGGCAAGGCGTTCCACAGCGCCGCGCGCCGCCTCAGCGCGCGGACTGGGATCAGCGCCTCGTCGCAGGCCGGATCGGGATGGGTCGCGCGTTCGCGCAAGGCGGTGGCGCAGCCACCATCGGCCCGCCCCTCGAAGCGGCCCGAGGTCACCGTCCCGCCGTCCTTAAGCTCGCCGATCGCGAACCCGCGCTCCAGCACCGCCTGGGCAAGCGCCTTGTCCTCGCCCACCGAGGGGGTCGGCAGGCCGCCGAGCGCGCGATAAGCTGCCGCGCATACTGCCATGCTGGCGCCCGATGCGCGAACCGCGAAGGGCGGCGTATCGGCATCGGTCCAGCGGCGCCACAGGCGGCTGCTGGCAGCGAAGAAGTCGCGCTCAGCATCGCCTACCGCCCGCACCCGTGCGGGCAGGGCGGCAAGTTCGGCCTCGTCCAGCCGGATGTCCTCCCACAGCAGCTGGCAGCCCTGCTGCCACAGGGCAACCATTCGGGCGGCCCAGTCGGGCGCGACCCGGCTGTCGGCATCGCTCGTCAGCAGCAGCCCGCCAGGGACGAGCCGGGCCGCCACATCGAGCGCCAGCCGGCGCGCATGCGGAGCGTTGCGGATCGCGGGGTCGAACGCAACATCGGCGAGGCACAGCGGTACCCCGCCCTCCGCCGCCCAGGCCCGGATCAGAGCAGCGGAGGCATCGCTGCTGTTGTTGACCACCGCGACGAGGCCGCCCGCTTGCGGGGCTGCCTTCATCGCGGCCCCCAGCGCGGCGAGCGTGCGCGGCAGGTAGCCCTCTTCGTTCCGCACCGGCAGCGCGACTGCGTAATCGAGCGGCTCGGTAACGTTCTGCGCGAAGCCGCGCACCGTCACCCGCCCGCCGAACGGCGCCGCGGCGAGGAGTGCAGCAAGGTGGTCTGCGCCGAAACGGAACCCGGCATCGACTTGTGGCGGAGGCATATCGCAGTATTTCAGGGCGGCAGTCCTCGCTGAAGGGGGCCTAACCGATACGCGCGACGGCCCCCTCGGTTGCCGAACCATCCTTGGTGGGCTTTGTGGCAGGGGCCTTCGCGTCGACCCGGGTTGACCAAGCTGGACCCATCTCGCAAGCGGCAGCGATGCTGGATCCGACCCCGCTCCCGCCCCCGCCCCCGCCGGCCCTGCGCGAGATCATCGCCGCCGGTCCAGCGGCGCTGTTCCTCGATTTCGACGGAACGCTCGTGGAGATTGCGTCCACACCCGACGCAATCGTGGTGCCGGAGGGTCTCGCCGCCAATCTCGTTCGGCTGTCGGCACGGCTCGAGGGGCGGCTGGCGATCGTCAGCGGGCGCGACTTGACCGACCTTGCGCAGCATCTAGGCGAACTGCCGATCGCCTGCGCCGGATCGCATGGCGCATCGCGGCGGGGCGCGGATGGGACCGCGCTCGATGCGACCGCTCTCCCGCTCGACTCTACAGTGATCGCCGAGGTCGAGGCTTTTGCCCGCAGCAGCGGCGCGCGGTTCGAGCGCAAGGCCCATGGCGCCGCACTCCATTCGCGCACCGCGCCCGAGCTGGAAGGGTGCAGCCGCGTCTTCATGCAAGGCCTCGCCGCGCGTCACGGTCTTGCCTTTAAGCAGGGCAAGTTCGTCGCCGAGCTCGCCCGGCCGGGTGCCGACAAGGGCGCCGCAGTGCACGCCTTCATGGCAACGCCGCCGTTCGCGGGCGCGCGCCCGGTCTTCATCGGCGATGACGTGACCGACGACGACGGCTTTGCTGCGGTCCGCGAACACGGCGGGATCGCC
Source organism: Qipengyuania sp. (assembly GCF_043423005.1). GTDB lineage: Bacteria > Pseudomonadota > Alphaproteobacteria > Sphingomonadales > Sphingomonadaceae > Qipengyuania. The sequence goes on from NZ_JBHWMI010000088.1 coordinate 27,768, forward strand.
ATTGCGGTAGGAGAGAGGCCCGCCCCGCTCGCCCAATTCGCCCTTGCCGATCCGGCGGCGGTTAGCGATTGGCTTCGCGCATGACCGCGCCTCCCACCACGACCCTCGACCTGTGCCCCATCGGCAATTGCCAGGTTTCGGGCTTGATCGACCGCGGCGGCGGGCTCGTCTGGGGCTGCGTGCCGAAGGTCGATGGCGACCCCGTCTTCTGCAGCCTGCTTGGCGGCGAGCAGCAGGATCGCGGCGTCTGGCGGTTCGAACTCGTAGGGCAGGTCGCGGTCCGCCAGAGCTACGTGCGCAATACCCCGATCCTCGTCACCCGGCTGGAGGCCGCAGACGGCAGCGCGGTCGAGATCACCGATTTTTGCCCGCGGTTTGAACGCTCGGGGCGGATGTACCGCCCAGTCGCCTATGTCCGCACAGTGCGTCCAGTCGCCGGAGCGCCGCGGCTAAAGGTCACGCTCTCGCTTGCTCGCAATTACGGGGCCGAGACGGCGCCGACCGTGCGCGGCACCAACCATGTCCGCTTCCTCGGTGCCGAGGAGGGGCTGCGCCTGTCGACCGATGCGCCGGTCGGCCATGTCCTTGAAGGGCGTCCCTACCGGGTCGAGAGCGACCAGCACTTCTTCCTCGGCCCCGACGAGCCGTTCAGCGGCAACTTGCGCGCCGAAACGCGCGCGATGGAGGAGCAGACCCGCAAGTACTGGCAGCTGTGGGTTCGCGGGCTCGCCACCCCGCTCGAATGGCAGGACGAGGTGATCCGCTGCGCCATCACCCTCAAGCTTTGTCAGCACGAGGAGACCGGCGCCATCGTCGCGGCGCTCACCACCTCCATTCCCGAGGCCCGCAACAGCGAGCGCAACTGGGACTACCGCTATTGCTGGATCCGCGACAGCTACTACACCGTGCAGGCGCTCAACCGGTTGGGCGCGCTCGACGTGCTGGAAAAATATCTCGGTTTCCTGCGCAACGTGGTCGATGCGGCGAGCGACGGGGACATCCAGCCGCTCTATTCAGTGATGGGGGAAGGCCGGCTCGACGAGGCGATCGCCGAGCACCTGCCCGGCTATCGGGGCATGGGCCCGGTACGCGTCGGCAATGCCGCCTATCTCCAGCGTCAGTACGATTGCTACGGCCAGATAGTTTTGCCGAGCGCGCATGCCTTCTTCGACCGGCGCCTGCTACGGATGTCGGACGAGCTCGATTTCGCCCGGCTGGAACTGGTCGGCGACGTTGCCTGGGCCATGCATGACAAACCCGACGCGGGGCTGTGGGAATTCCGCACCCGTACCGAGGTCCACACCTATTCGGCGATGATGTGCTGGGCCGCGTGCGACCGCCTCGCCAACATCGCCGAACGGCTCGGCAAGGCAGAGCGACAGGCGCTGTGGAGCGAGCGTGCCCGCACCATCCGCCAGACGATCGAGAGCCGCGCCTGGGTCGATGACGAGGACGGCGGCCATTACAAAGCCAGCTTCGAGAGCGATTACATCGATGCAAGCCTGCTCCAGCTTGCCGAGGTCCGCTATATCGCACCCGATGATGTGCGCTTCCAGGCGACCCTGCACGCGGTCGAACGAGAGCTTCGCCGCGGCGAACACATGCTGCGCTATGCCGCCGAGGATGATTTCGGCAGCCCGGAAACTGCCTTCAACGTCTGCACCTTCTGGCTGATCGAGGCGCTCCACCTCGCCCGCCGCGATGACGAGGCGCGCGAACTGTTCAAGCGGATGCTGGGCCATGCCACCGCATCGGGCCTGCTATCCGAGGACATGGATTTCGAGACCGGGGAGTTGTGGGGGAACTTCCCGCAAACCTATTCGCTGGTTGGGGTGATCAACTGCGCCGTGCTGTTGTCCAAGAGTTGGAACACCATCCGCTGATTCTCCTGTGACTCGCCTAGTCATCATGTCGAACCGGGTGGCCGCGCCGAACTCGCGCGGCTCTGGCGGAGCGCAGGGTGGGCTGGCCGGTGCGCTTCTCGGGGCGTTGAAGAGCCGCGGCGGCCTGTGGTTCGGCTGGTCGGGAGAAACCGCTGAGGCGCCGTCGAACGAGCCCGCCGTCGTAACGCAGGACGGCGCCACTTTCGCCACCGTCGATCTCAGCCCCGAAGAGATCGCCGACTATTACGAAGGCTATGCCAATTCGACGCTATGGCCGCTGTTCCACGACCGGCTCGACCTTGCCGAATACGAACGCGATACGGGCATCGGCTATGAAGCGGTAAATGAACGCTTCGCTGACTGCGTCTCGCCCATGTTGCGGGCCGACGATGTCGTCTGGGTCCACGATTATCACCTTATCCCGATGGGCGATGCGCTGCGCCGCCGCGGCTTTCGCAACCGGATCGGGTTCTTCCTTCACATTCCCTGGCCGCCGACCCGGCTGCTGACCTCTCTCCCCCATCACGAACGGCTGGTGCGCGCGCTTCTCGCCTATGACGTGGTCGGCTTTCAAAGCGCGGAATGGCTCGACAGTTTCCAGCATTACTGCGCCAAAGAACTCGGGGCGTCGGTCGGCGAGGACAGTGGCGAAATCAGGATCGACGGGCATTGCACAGTGGCCCGGAGCTTCCCCATCGGGATCGATTTCGACCATTTCATCGGCCTAGGCGAGACCGGGGAGGCGCGCCAGACGGCCCAGCGCCTCCTTTCGAGCACGCGCCGCCGCACCGCCATGATCGGCGTCGACCGCCTGGATTATTCCAAGGGCCTGCCCGAGCGGCTCGACGGGATCAGCCGCTTCTTCGAGCGCCATCCCGAGCAGGTCAACGACCTGGTCTTCATCCAGATCGCCCCGCCCAGCCGCGAGGATATCGAGAGCTACCAGCAGATCCGCGCCGTGCTCGAGCAGAAGGCCGGGCAGATCAACGGCGCCTACAGCCGGATCGATCTGGTGCCGGTGCGCTACGTCAATCAGGGGCTTTCGGCAGCGGAACTTTTCGGGGCGTTCCGGGCCTGCAAGATCGGCCTCGTGACCCCGCTGCGTGACGGGATGAACCTGGTGGCGAAGGAGTATGTCGCGGCGCAGGACCCGGAAGATCCCGGCGTGCTGATCCTCAGCCGCTTCGCCGGGGCGGCAGAGCAGTTGACACAGGCGCTGCAGGTCAACCCGCACAGTCCCGACGACATCGCGCGAAACATCGCGATCGCCCTCGAAATGCCGCTCGACGAGCGCAAGGCCCGCTGGCAACCAATGTTCGAATGCGTCCGCACGCAGAACCTGGAAGTCTGGACGCGAACCTTTCTTGACGCACTCGTTTCGTGCGGCACGCCGATAGCACCGTCTGATATTAACAGCCCAGGTTCGACATCGCTGTCGTGATTTCCTTAGGCCTCAGAGAATCGAACGGGCGTTTCGATGGAAAACTTTCAGAATTTGATCGACGTTTGGGCTGCTGAAACAGCAGACTGAAAGCGTAAAGCAGTGACTGCCTGAGAGCATACGATCCGAAGTGCGATCCAGATAAACCTACTTGAGACTGACTATCTTCGTTTTAGCTCACCTAAAGTCGAAGATCTACTCTCGACTGTTTAGAAAACGTTGGAGAGCCTCGTTATGAAGAACTGCCACTATGATGCTATAAGCAGTGTAACCGTAAAGGGCTGAGCAAAGAAGTCCGGACGTCTTTTTGCGTTTGAGTTGCTTGCTTATAAAGACGATGGCGGAGAGGGTGGGATTCGAACCCACGTTACGGTTGCCCGTAAACCGCATTTCGAGTGCGGCGCATTCGACCACTCTGCCACCTCTCCGTGCCGGGTACGCCAAGCGGGCCGGGGCCCGGGTCGAAGCGAGGGCGGCGGTTAGCCTGTCGGCTACCGCTTGCCAAGCCCTTTCGCGCATCCCCATGGGGGACAGTCGCTTGCACCGCCTTGTCTATGCGGCCGCCTCACCCATATGTTGTGAACATATGGACAAGGTTTCCTATTTTTCCGCCCAGGCCGGTCGCACGATCGAGGTTCCCCGTCACGTCAAGACGCGCTTCACCATCGGCGACGTGGTGCGGCACAAGGCGTTCGACTTTCGCGGGGTCATCTTCGATGTCGATCCAGTTTTCGCCAACAGCGAGGAATGGTACGCCTCGATCCCCGAGCCCATCCGTCCGGACCGCGATCAGCCCTTCTATCACCTGCTCGCGGAAAGCGATGACAGCGACTACGTCGCCTATGTGAGCCAGCAGAACCTCATTGCCGACGCGCTCGGCGGGCCGGTTTCGCATCCGGATGTCCATGACTATTTCGAGATGTTCGAAGACGGGCGTTACCGCATGCGGCGCAAGCTCACCCACTGACAGGGCGGGTCAACTGCGGATCTTCCATCCGGACTTGAGCACCCGGTAAACCCCCCAGGCGAGGGCGACGTTGAAGACCGCCAGCCCGATTGCGCCGTGGATCACCGCCTGATTGGTGTTGCCGATATCGCTTTCGCCCAAGAAGCCGAAACGAAAGCCCGAGATCACATAGAAGAACGGATTGGCCCGGCTGATCGCCTGGAACAGGGGCGACAGGTTGTCGATGACGTAGAACGTGCCCGACAGCAGGCTCAGCGGTGCGATGACGAAATTGGTGATCGCCGCGTTGTGATCGAACTTCTCTGCCCAGATCGAGGCGAGCAGGCCGATCAGCGCCAGCATCGTCGCCCCCATCAGCCCGAACCAGACGACAGCCCAGGGATGCGCGAGTTCCAGATCGACGCCCGGATAGAATGCCATCGCAGCCGCCACCGCCACCCCGACTGCCACGGCACGGGTGATCGCCGCCGCGACGATCCCGGTCATCAGTTCGCCTGTGGACAGCGGCGGCATCAGCAGGTCGATGATCGTGCCCTGGATCTTGCCGGTGAGGAGCGAGAAACTCGAATTGGCGAACGCATTCTGCATCATCGCCATGACGATGAGGCCGGGCGCGATGAAGGTCGCGAAATTGACACCCAGGATCGTGCGGTCCGACCGGCCAAGGGCGACGGTGAAGATGACCAGGAAAAGGAGTGTCGTCACCGCAGGCGCCCAGATGGTCTGGGTCTGCACCTTTAAAAACCGCCGCACTTCCTTTAGATAAAGGCTCCACAGCCCAACCCGGTTGACCCCAGTGATTATCGGCACCCCGCGTGCCGGAAACCGGGCGACGGGCGGGGCATCACCGGGCGGGGGCGACTGTCCCTCGCGACCGGTATCGAACGAGGCGGGTTGCACTTGATCGGTCATGGCGTCGCGCCTAGGGCCGGGCACCCTCGCTGGCAAGCGCGCCCGGGCGCAAGAAGGATTGCAGGATCTTGGTATGAGCTGGACCGACGAACGCATCGCGACCTTGAAGAAGATGTGGGAAGGCGGGTCGACCGCCAGCCAGATCGCCGAGGAACTGGGCGGGGTCAGCCGCAATGCGGTGATCGGCAAGGCGCACCGTCTCGGCCTCAAGGCACGCCCGTCCCCGGTCAAGCCGGGCGAGAAGAAGGCCGCCCAGGAAAAGCTGGCAACGCCGCGCACCTCCGCCGCACCTGCGACCAAGCCGGCAGCGCGCCCGGCGGCTGCCAAGCAGCCAGCGGCGCGGCCACATA
>NZ_JBHWMI010000083.1:0-5100 GCF_043423005.1 Qipengyuania sp.
TATGTGGCGGCGCGTGGCCTCGGCCCTGCCGCCGGGCCGCGCGTTTGCGCCAGCCGGGCAAGTGCCACGGCAAGCAGCAGCGGGCCGAGATAGAAGGGTGCCACCCGCAGCAAGGTAAGCAGCGTGCCGTCGCGAAAGCCGATCAGCGATGCGCCTATGATCAGCGCATAGCCGAGCTGTGCCACCGGCCCGCCCCGGTTCATCAGCAGCGCGCGGTAGGCCCCGCCGAACAGCAGGGCGAAGATCAGCGCCTGGATCGCCACGCCGGGATAGCCGAGGCTCATCCACCCCATGCCGGGGAGCGATGCAGTCATCCCGATCGGCTGGCCATAATCCCACAGCGAGAACAGCTGCACCGGGGAGCCGGCGGGCTTGTCCGGCCATAGCGCCCGGGGGACCGGCTCAGTGGCGATCTGCAGCATATGAGCGAAGTAATCGTAGGTGCCCGTGCGCTGCGGCACGGCGTAGACGAGATATTCGAAATACTCGAGATTGGCGAAATCCATGTGCTCGAGCGGGGCGAGCGCGCGATCCTCGACGAAGGTGGCGGGCCGATCGGGTGCGACCAGGGCGCGCACTGCCCCGCCGCGGTCGATGACCAGCTGGTTGAACGCTGCCCCGGCTGCCAGAACGAGAAGGACATAGCGCCAGTCGAACCAGCGCTTTCCCCTTTCGAGCAGGAGAGCGACGCCGCTCGCCGCGATGGCGAAGATGATCGCCTGCCTTGTGCCGGTGCCGGCCTGGAGAAAGACGAACAGCGCAAGATAGCCCCATCCCCACCAGCGATAGCGCGACACCCACAATAGCATCACGGCGAGCGGGGCCATCATGAGCGCGCTGTCGGTGAACCAGCCGTTGCCTTGAAGGTTGATCGCATTGCCCGTGGCGGCATCGCGCATCATGGTCTCGAAATTATTGACCCGCCGTTCCCAGTTCGACAGCTGCGATTGCAGAGCCAGCGGTGTCAGCACGCCAGCGGCAATTACGATCGGCCAGAACAGCGCCCGGCGCGCCTCGTCCGCCGCGCCGGCCTCGGTCGGCCGTGCGGGATCGCGGGCGATCGCAAGGGTTGCGGCCACGAACACCACCAGCGCGAGGTTGGCGGCAACAATCACAGTCAGCTTGTCGGCGGGGGAGGGCTGGAACTCGTACAGTCGATAGACGAAATCGAACTCGTACCAGCGCGCAACGAGGGGTCGCAGCACGAAGACGAAGCCGTGAAAGGCGAGATAGAAGCTTGCCGGATGATAGAGGCTGGCCGCGCGATGCCGGGCAAAGATCGCCGCGACGATCGCGAAGACGAGGCAGGATGCGGCGAGGGTGAAATCGTACACGGGCGAAGCGGCCTTGAGGCAGAGGTGCGGCATGCGGCGTATCGCATGCTCCGCCGTCGAGACAAGCGGATTGGCTAGGCCGGGCGGCGCAGCATGCGGATCATCGCGGCAAGATCGCCCAGTCGGTCGCGGGAGATGACGGCGCGGGCGAAGGCGCCGGGCGTCATCCCCAGACGGCGCAGCGCGGCGCCGAGCGCGGGAATGGTCTGCGCCGCCTCCGCCAGCACCAGAAAGCCGACACAGGCGACAAGCGGCGCGCCCGCCGCCGCCAGCATGGACGCCCCGGCCAGACCGGCAAGCGATCCGGCAAGGTAGATGGCGACCGTCGGACCGTGGCGGTTCTCCGCCGCCAGCACCGCCAGCGGGGCGGCGGCCAGCGCACGCAGCCCCGCCGCCGCCAGCAGCACCGCGGCAAGGGCGGGATCGAACCGCGTCTGTCCGCCGGTGTAGAGCGGCTGAAGCCAGTGCCCTGTCGCCAGCAGGGCGGCGGCAAACGTCAGCGCGACTACCAGCAAGGCGGCGGTGGTCGTCGCCAGGATCCGGCGTTGCACGCCAGTCCGGTCATCTGAAAGATAGCCGCTTTCGTAGTAGTGCAGCCCATAGGCAAGGTTGGTGAGGAGATCGAGCATCCGGGTCAGCGTGCGGGTGGCGGCGAAGGCGGCCAGCGCCACCGCGCCAAAGCGGGCCCCTGCCAGAAGCAGATAGCCCTGAAGGTTCAGCCCGAAGATCACCGGCATCGCCATGAAGGCGAGAGATGGACGCCACAAGGCGCCGATGGTGCGGCGGTCCGTCCGCCGTGAACCGGCGAACATGTCCGGCGCCGCGCGCCGGGCGCACACGATCGTGAGCGCCGCCATCCCGGTACGGCCCAGCGCAAGCCCCATCGCGAGGACGGCAAGATCGCCCGACAATAGTGCGCAGAGGGCGATGATTGCGATCTCGGCCAGTCCGGCAAGGCTCGTCAGCAGGATATGGTCGGGATACCGCCCGGCGACGCGAAAAGGGATATCGGCGACCGCCAGTTGGCTGCTGGCGACTATATACAGCGCCAGCCAGCCGAGCGCGGTGCCTATCTCAGCCGTCGCGACGTCGGCCTCGGCCAGCGGCATCAGGCGCGCAAGCGCTTCCCCGCCCGCGAGAAAGGCAAGCGCGAGCGCAATCGTGCCCGCGCTCGTCACGGCCCAGGCGCCAACGAACAGGCGGCGGGCGCGAGGCAAGTCGCCGGCCTGCGCCGCGGCGAGGCTTTCGCTTCCTCCGGCGCCGGCGAACCCCGTCCCGACGATCCCGACATAGGCCGGCAGCGTGAAAAGCATCAGCCATACCCCGACCTGCCCCGCCGGCCAGGCGGCGAACAGCAGGGGCAGGGTCGCGAACTGGAGCGCGATGCGGATCGCAATCGACAGCGCATTGGCCCCGAGCCCGCGCCGCAGTCGCCTCGCGCTCATGGTTCGTAGGGCCGGCGCAGCAGCATGCGCGCCGCAGCCTTGGCGGTATCGATGCCATGCTGGGCCGCCCCGCCAAGAGCGGCCCGCAATGCCTCCTGCCCGGGCGCGGCGGCAAAGGCGCGATACCGCTCGGCCACCGGGCCCTCCAGATTGGCGACCCATTCGTCCACGATCGCGGCGGTCGAAAAGGCGAATGCGCGGGTGCGCCCCGCGGTAACCAGAGCGTCGTAGAGCCTTGGCTCGGCCCGCAGACGCTCAATCGCGGACAGCGCTTCAGCAAGGGTCAGCGCGCGCAGGTAATCACGGCCCGGGCGTCCGACATCGGCGAAGGCGCTGTCGCTCCCGCTGACGAACGCAACTCCCGCGATCCAGGCATTGAGCAGCTTGTTCGCAGGTTTGTGCGGATGGCGCCGGGTGGTGAAATCGCGGATGCCGAGAGCGATGTCGAGATCGCTGAAATCGTGCCACCGGCCGGGCGGGCGGGCGACGAATTCGAACCCCCGCGCCGCCAGGACGGCGGTCCATTCGCGCTCGTCCAGCGCCAGATTGCCGTCCGCCTTGCCAAGAAAGCCCACCCGCCGCACCTGCCGCCGCGCCGGATCGCGCGGGATGATCGCGGCCTGCGGCCACAGCGTCTGGTAGAGATCGCCATGCGCGGTCAGATCGCGGTTCTGCTGGATATGGCACTGGGCCCAGCGGACGCGGGGGTAATCCGCCTGGATCGATACTGCGAAGCAACCCCGCGGCCGGCCAAGCCGCGACCAGACCTTGCTCTTGGCGATATTGATCCGCCCGGGCGCCGGCCGTGCGGCCAGTTCGATCCCGCCATAGCCCGCTTCGCGCAGACGGCACCAGGTCTGCACCGTCCACAGGAGGTCGCCATTAAGCGAGAACGCCTCCAGCGCTGTAGGCGAGGCTCTCATCAGCGCATCGAAATCGGGCGCGGCCACCGCCTCGGCCCATCCTTTGCGCTCCATATGAACGAAGCGCAGGGGCACGGGCAGCGCCAGCCTGTGCGGTCCGTCCGACACCGTGACGCCGCCCGCCGCCTTCATCTCCGCCCCCGCCTGCGCCATGGGGCGGCTGTTCCACGATCCGCGAGGCGGCGCAAGGCAGGCGCTGGCACAAGCTGGATCGCTGCGCTAGGCCGGCAGGCGAAGAGCGTCCGACTCTGCAAGGGAGAAGCCCCGACATGACGATCAGCATCGCCTCCGCCCTCGCCCTGGTCCTGGCGGCCGGTTCCGCCCAGGCGCAGGTCCAGCAGCAGCCTCCCCAGCCGAGCCCGAACCCGGTGGAGGAGCAGGAGGTCGACGCCTCGCAGGAAGACCTGCCGCCCGAAGGCAGCGGGCAGGCGGTCGATGCCGCGCCCGCCACCGTGCCGATCGCCGGCGAAGAAAAGAAGGACGACAAGTGGGACGTCCTCGCGCCGCGCGGAGCCGCACTGAAGGACGTGCCGATCCGCACCGAGGAAGGCACGTGGATGGATGTCGACGTCTCGCCCGACGGGCGGACGATCGCCTTTGCGCTGCTGGGCGACATCTACACGATGCCGATCACCGGCGGCACGCCCCGCCGCATCGCCGAAGGGCTGGCCTGGGAGGTGCAGCCCGACTTTTCGCCCGATGGCCGCAAGATCGCCTTCACCTCGGACCGCGGCGGGGGCGACAACATCTGGATCATGAACGTCGACGGGTCCGACAAGCAGCAGGTGACCAAGGAAGATTTCCGCCTGCTCAACCAGCCGAGCTGGTCGCCGGATGGCCGCTATATCGTCGCCAAGAAACAGTTCACGACCGAGCGCAGCCTCGGCACCGGCGAAGTGTGGCTCTACCATGTCTCTGGCGGGGGCGGCGTGCAGCTGGTCAAGCGCGCCAGCGAGGTGCTGCAGAAGGAACTGGGCGAGCCGATCTACGCGCCCGACGGCAACGCCATCTACTATACCCGCAACATTACCTCGGGCCCGATCTTCGAATACGCGCAGGATTCGACGCAAGGCATCTTCAACATCGAGCGCTACGACATCGATACCGGCGAGGTCACCACGGCGGTCGGCGGCTATGGCGGCTCGGTCCGTCCGCTGCCTTCGCCCGACGGGAAGAGCATCGCCTTCGTCCGGCGCGACAGGGACAAGACTCAGCTGTGGACGAAGGACCTCGTCACGGGCGAGGAGCGGATGATCTATGACGCGCTCGACCTCGACATGCAGGAAACCTGGGCGGTCTACGGCGTCTATCCGCGCATGGCGTGGACGCCCGATAACCGCTCGATCGTGTTCTGGGCGGGCGGCAAGATCCGCCGCGTCGACGCCGATGGCAGCGGCG
>NZ_JBHWMI010000091.1:0-4973 GCF_043423005.1 Qipengyuania sp.
TCTCTAGAAGACGTGAACTGCGCCCGATTCGCCGAGCAGTAGTGCTGCCGTGGTGGGCAGGAGCGGAAAAGCCGACACTTTCGTGAGCGAACAGGTTTTGCGCGGCTATGCGCATCACCGGCTCAGGATGGAGAAAGTCGAAGCGAAACCGGGGGAGCAGATGGTGGGCGATACAGGGATTGAACCTGTGACCCCACCCGTGTGAAGGGTGTGCTCTACCACTGAGCTACGCGCCCGTCCGCGGCTCGTCGCCGGACAGGAGCGCGCCTTTACGACGCGCTGCCGGGCTTGGCAAGCGGTGGTCGCTAGCTTGCCAGCAGCCTTGCGAGGCGCGCCGCCCAGCCATCCTGCGCGCTGACATTCTCGGCCTGTGCGGCGGCGCTTGCGGGGCAGGCGAGACAATAGGCCTGCGCGCCGTGGCTGCCCATCAGTCGATCGAGGTCGCGCGACATCCGGGCAAGAGCCGATTCGTTGCGCCGGGCAAGGAGGCTGAAGACGTCGGCGCTGCGCGGTTCCTCGCCGCTTCCGCTCAGCCATTGGCGCAGCATCGCATCGGTCGGGCTGGGCTGATTGCCGAGATGGACGGGGTGCCAGCCCCCGTCGGTCAGCTTCGCCCGTCCCGCCGCCCAGGCCAGTGCCTCGGGCAGGCCGCCGTACTGGTCGACCAGTCCGATCTGGCGTGCGGTGCCGCCGTCCCAGACCCGGCCCTGCGCAATCCGATCGACCTGATCGGAGGTCATCCGCCGCATCCGGGCAACGCGCGAGAGAAAGTCGCGGTAGCCGTCCTCGATGCTGGCCTGCAGGATCTGTTCGACCTCGGGCGTCAGACCGCCGATGAGATCGGGCTGACCTGACAGCGGCGTGGTCCGCACCCCGTCGCTGGTGATGCCGATGCTGGCGGCGGTTTCCTCGAAGGTCGGCAGGACGGCGAATATGCCGATCGAGCCGGTGATGGTCTGCGGTTCGGCAAAGATACGGTCGCCCGCGGTGGCCACCCAGTAGCCCCCGCTGGCAGCGACATTGGCCATCGAGATCGCCACCGGAATACCCTTGGCCTTGTGCCTGGCGATGGCTTCGCGGATTTCCTCGCTCGCCATGACCGAGCCGCCGGGCGAATCGACCCGGACGACCAGGGCGGCGAGGTCGCGTTGCAGCGCCTCGTCGAGCAATTGCGCGATGCGGGTTCCCCCGGCGGTGCCGGGGCCAGCATCGCCATCGACGATCGTCCCAGCGACCGTGATCACGCCGATTTCGCGCCCCGCCCGGGGGAGGGGGTTGGCCTCGAGCCACGGATCGAGATCGGTTGCGCGATACGCCCCCGGGGTGCCGGCCCATTCGTCCGCCCCGGCGAGCTTGACGACCCGTTCACCGAACGCGGTGCGGCTGCCCAGCTTGTCGACCAGTCCTGCGCGCAGAGCCGCCGTGGCAAGGTCGCCGTTGGCGTTGGCCACCAGCGCCACGGGATTGCCGGTCACCTCGGCGATACGGGCCTTGGGCCGCGCCTTGACGACGTTGGCCTGCCATTCCTCCCACAGCGCGCCATAGAGCGCCTCGGCATTTTCGCGGGCTTCGGGCGAGAAACCATCGCGCGTGAAAGGTTCGACCGCGCTCTTGTAGCTGCCGACTTTGAAGACGCGGGCATTGACCTTCAACCGGTCGAGCAGGCCGGCATAGAACTGCGTCTGTCCGCCGGGCCCGGCGATCACCGCCGCGCCCAGGGGATTGAGCCAGACCTCGCTGGCGTGGGCGGCCAGCATCATGCCGTCATCGGCATAGGCTGTGGCGTAGGTCAGCACCGGCTTGCCGGCTGCGCGCACCCGGTCCATCGCCTCGCCGATCTCGGTCAGGTGGACCTGCCCCCCGCCAAGGAACATCTCGAGGTCGAGCACCACCGCCTTGATCCGCGCATCCTTCGCTGCGCTGTCAAGCGCATGGACCAGATCGCGCGCCTGATATTCGCCCACCGGCGCTTCCGAGGCGAGCAGGAGCTGGAACGGATCGATCTCGGTGCGTTCCTCGACGATCACGCCGTCCAGCGTCAGCCGCAGCGCGCCTTCATGCACCTGCGCCGGGCTGGGGCGGGCGGTGAGCACCGCGAACAGCGCCCAGAAAAACAGCAGCATCAGCAGCAGGACCAGCGCGTCCTTGATGCCGACCAGCAAGCGCCAGACCTTGCCCGCGAAATGCATGTGATCGTCCCCGATTACCAAGGCCTACCCATTAGGCGAGGGCGAAGGGTCGCGCCACCCGAATGTGCTTGAGAGGGGGGCGGCACTCGATTAATGCCCCGATCCCGATGAGCCTTGCGCCCGACCCGTCTGCTGCCACCCGTTATCCGCCGGGCGGCAAGGCCTTTCCGCATCGCGACCTGCTCGGCATCGGTCAGTTGCAGCGCCACGAGATCCTGTTCCTGCTGGACGAGGCGGAACAGTGGGTCGAGCTCAACCGGCGCCGGACGAAGCACAGCGAAACGCTCGCCGGGCTGACGATCATCAACGCCTTTTTCGAAAGCTCCACTCGCACGCTGCTCAGTTTCGAGATTGCGGGCAAGCGGCTGGGGGCGGACGTCGTCAACATGAATGCGGCGACCTCCAGCCTCAAGAAGGGCGAGACGCTGATCGACACCGCGATCACGCTCAATGCGATGCGCGCCGATGCGATCGTCATACGGCATGAGGCGAGCGGAGCGACGGCGCTGATCGCCAGCAAGGTCGACTGCCCGGTGCTCAACGCCGGGGACGGACAGCACGAGCATCCGACACAGGCGCTGCTCGATGCGCTGGCGCTGCGCCATGCCCTGCGCGCGCGGGGCGAAAGGGCGGACGATTTCACCGGCATGAAGGTGACGATCTGCGGCGATATCCTGCACAGCCGCGTCGCCCGCTCCAACCTGCTGTGCCTTCAGGCGCTGGGCGCCTCGGTGACGCTGTGTGCCCCGCCGGCGCTGATGCCGGCCGGGATCGAGGCGATGGTGGCCGAGGCGGTCCACGATTTCGATACCGCGCTGGCCGGGGCCGACGTGGTCATGATGCTGCGCCTTCAGGCCGAGCGCATGAGCGGGCAGTTCATTCCTTCGGAACGGGAATATCATCATCTCTACGGCCTTACCCGCCGACGATTGGCACAGGCAGCCGACGGGGCACTCGTCATGCATCCCGGGCCGATGAACCGCGGGGTCGAGATCGACAGCGAGGTGGCCGATATGCTCGATCGCTCGATCATCACCCGGCAGGTCGAGATGGGGGTCGCCTTGCGGATGACCTGCCTCGATGTGCTCACCCGCCGCCGCCGCGGGGTGGCCGGCTGGGCCGAAGGATCATGAAGCCCGCCGCCCCGATCACCATCGTCAATGCGCAGCTGGTGACCCCCGCCGGCGTCACGGCCGGGGCCATCCGCCTTGCCGAAGGCCTGATCGAGGCGGTCGGCAATCTGTCGTCTGTTGCCGGCGACGAGACGATCGATGCCCGCGGGCGGCTGGTAGTGCCGGGGCTGGTGGACTACGGCGTGTTCGCGGTCGACAAGCCGGCCTTCCATTTCGGCGGCATCACCCGCGCGGCGCTGATGCCCGATCAGGCGCCCGTCATCGATCTTCCGAGCCGCGTCACCTATATCGCGAAGAGCGGCAAGCCCGACCTTTGGGTTCATCCCTTCGCTGCGGCAACGCGGGCGCTGGACGGTCGCGAAATTGCCGAACTGGCCTTGATGCGCCAGGCGGGCGCGCGGGGCGTGGCCACCGGGCGCGGCTGGATCGCCGATAGCGGCGTCATGCTGCGCCTGCTGCAATATGCCGCCATGCTCGACCTTACCGTCATCGCGCATCCCGAAGACAGCGGGCTGGTCGGCGCCGCGGTCGCCACCGCCGGCGAATATGCCACTCGCCGCGGCTTGCCGAGCGCGCCGGCGGAGGCCGAGGCGATCGCCATCGCGCGCGACCTTGCCCTGGCGCGGCTTGCGGGCGCGCGCCTTCACCTGCGCCAAGTGACGACCCGTACGGGCCTCGATCTCGTGCGGCAGGCCAAGGCGGCCGGGCAACCGGTCACTGCGGGGGTAACTCCGGCGCATTTCATGCTTTCCGATCTTGCGACCGCGGACTTTAGGACGTTCGCCCGCCTGTCGCCCCCGCTGCGCGGCGAGGAGGATCGCCAGGCGGTCCGCGCAGCGCTTGCCGACGGCACTCTCGACGTCGTCTCGAGCGGGCACGATCCGCGCGGGCCGGAGGACAAGCGCCTGCCCTTTGCCGACGCCGCCCCGGGGATGGCGGGGGCGGAGACCCTGCTGGCGATGATGCTGCTGCTCGAACGCGACGATGTCATCGACATGGCGCGGGTGTTCGACCTGATCGCGGGGGCGCCGGCGCGTTTGCTCGGGGTGCGGGCAGGGCGCCTCGAGCCGGGCTACGAGGCAGACCTGGCGATCGTCGACCCCGACAAGCCGTGGATCGTGCGCAGCGAGAAGATGGCCGCCGCCGCCGGGAACACCCCGTTCGATGGCCAGCCGGTGCAGGGGCGGGTGCTGACCCTCTTCAAGGGCGGGGTCCGCATCGCCGGCTAGAAAAAACCCCCGCCGGATCGGGCGGGGGGAGTTATGTGGGCATTCGGTGGTGGTGTGTGGAACGGCGCGGCGTGGCTACCGCGCGGCTACCCGGACGTTTCCGTTGGTAATGGTGCCGGGCAGCGGACTGTTGGCCGCATAGGCGAAACAGCCGCCACCCTTGCTGCGAACGGCGGAGCACAGGGCACGCGCCGAATCCTTCGCGTAGCCGGCGGCGGCCACGCGGTAGTAGATCTTGCCCTTCACCCGCGCCTTGGTGATCTGGCGCTGGGCATTCCGGAACTGCGGATATTCCTTCTGGAACTGAACCCAGGCGGCGTTTGCATCGCTCATCGAGAAATACGAGCCGAGCTGGATGTTGTAGTCGCCTCGCGCCGGCGCCGAAGCTGCGGGGGCCGCGCCGGCCGGCCGCGTGGCAGTCA
>NZ_JBHWMI010000085.1:0-14030 GCF_043423005.1 Qipengyuania sp.
GTGCTTCCTGTTCGGATTGGCACATGCCTGTGGCTTCTCGGACGACAGCTTTGCCTTCGATCCCATCACGATGGCGCTGACGGCAATCCCAGCCTTTATCGCGGTCTGGCTGCGTTTGCGCACCGGAAGCCTGCTCCTGCCAGTTCTGCTTCACAATTTCGGCAATTCGCTCTCGTTCATCGTGTGAAGATGTCTTCCCGGAATGACCGCTTCCGGGATCAGCATTCTGCCCGTGAAATGACCGCATTGACGGCGCAAAGCGGTCTTCCAGTTTCCGTGAGTAACGGGGGCCGACGGCCTTGCTCCGATAATCTTCAGAGAATGGGAGGATTCGACTCGTCAATTTCTCGGGGGAAGCACGGGTGAATGAGACCTGCACGCATACTCGTTGACAGAAGTAAATCTGGTTCGGTCCTCCTCACCCAGGCGAAGAATGTCTGCCGCCTTCTCCAGACTTCTATTTATAGGTGTACACGGTCCAGGCGAAGAGTGGCAAACGCCGTACCTCCCTTTTGTCTTCATTTGATGATGGTCCTTCATGGGAATGTCGGCGATCTATGTAGGTTATCACATCAGTTTGCCAGAGAAGTGTTCAGTGTCGTTGGTGAATTTCCGCCTGCGGCGGTTGCGCTCAACGGACTTCGAAGTGAACTTCGAAGTCCGTTGAGCACTCAATATGTGATCGTTCTTTACAACATCGGCAACTATGAGGGCGAGGGTGAGGCAAAACCCTATATAACAGGGGGTTCGGTGTCTGAGAATGTAAACTTTACACTTTTACTACCGTCAACGGGTCTGATCGGCGGGTTCAGCGTTCGAGGAATCCGCCGAGCAGCGCGGCCGTCTCGTCGAGATGGGTCAGCAGGACCAGATGCCCGGCACCGGCCAGCGTCTTCAGCCGTGCCCCCGGAATGGCGGCGGCGAGCAGCTCGGCATTGGCCGGCGGCACGATATGGTCCTCGTCCCCGGTCAGCACCAGCGTCGGGGCGGAAAGGAAGGGCAGGAACGGATAGCTCGTCCATCCAGCCAGCGCCGCGATCTGCTGCATGAACCCGCACGTGCTCGGCGCCATCAGCCGGCTGGCGACCTTCAACTTGCGTAGCGGCCGGGCCGGCGCCGGATCGTACAGCGCCAGCAGATGCTCGTTGAGATAGCGCGCATCCGCGAACCGCTGCGACAAGGCCATGCGGGCAAGGATGGAGAGATCGCCCGGCACCATGAACATGCCGGCAAAGGTGCTTGCCAGAACCAGCCGCCCCGTGCGCGAGGGGTGCTGCAAGGCATATTGCTGCGCGAGCGCGCCACCCCAGGAAAAGCCCATGACATCGGCCCGCCCGATTCCCAGCGTGTCGAGCACGCGGCTCGCGCTCCAGGCCATGGTCAGCGGATTGTAGGGCAGCACCGGATCGGGACTGCGGCCGATGCCCGGCATGTCGAAGGTGATGACGGCGCGGTCGGTCAGCCGTTCGGCCAGTGGGGCGATCGTTTCGATATTGGCTCCGATGCCGTTGAAGAACAACAGCGGCGGGGCGGCGGTATCCTCGTCGAGGCGCCAGGTCGCGGTGCGCAGGCGATGGCCACCGGCCTCGATCAGGTCGATCCGAGCGCCTCGTGCCGGCGGTGTCTGGTGATGCATCGTGTTCGTCTTGCCCCTCGATGCGCCGCCCTAGCACACCGGTTGCGGCAGGCGATAGGGGCGCATGGTCAGGGGGCGCGCTGCGAGGCGGCGATCATGGCGGCGATGTCGACGAACTTCTCCCGCGGCGAGCCTTCGCGCGCGGCGGCGGCTTCTGCGCGTTCGATGGCCTGCCAGTCGCGGAAGGTGACGATGTCGAGCCCGCGCTCCTGCGCCAGAGCGTCCAGCCCCTCGCGGCCCGGCCTGCCTTCGCCGTCGCCGATGTCGGACTTGACGAGATCGATCACGCCGAAGCCGTCCGGGCGGTTGGTGCCGATGGTCCCGGTCGGCCCGCGCTTGGACCAGCCGACGCAGTAGAGGCCCGGCGCGATCCGCCCGTCGACATTGACGAAGCGGCCCTCGCGCTCGTCGAAGGGCACCCCGGGAAGGGCGGCACTGCGATAGCCGATGCAGGTCACGACGAGGTCGGCGGGAATGCGATAGGTCCGCCCCGTCGCAACCGCCCGCCCATCGCTCAGCGCCGTTTCCTCCACCTCCACCGCCGCCACCCGGCCGTTGTCGTCACCGACGAAGCGCAAGGGGCTGGCGAAGAAATCGAAGGCGATGACGATGGGCTTGCCGTCCTCGGTCCGCGCGAATTCGCGCAGCAGCGCCGATGATTTGCGCTGCCCCGGTTCGAGCGCGTCATCCTCGGCCGGCGGGGGCAGGTCGGCGGGATCGACTAGCGGCACCGCCCGTTCCAGGTGCAGCAGCTCGCCCAGTTCCTTGGGCGTCATCTGGCACTGGTGCGGACCGCGCCGGCCGAGGATGGCGATCCGTTCCACCCGGCTCGCGGCCAGCGCGTCGAGGGCGTGCGCGACGATGTCGGACCCTTCGAACTCGGCCGGGGTCTTGGCAAGGATGCGCGCCACGTCGAGCGCGACATTGCCCATGCCGATCACCACCGCGGTCCGGCCATCGAGCGCCGGATCGAGCGTGGCGAAGCCCGGATGGCCGTTGTACCAGCCGACGAAGGCGGCACTGCCGAAGACATTGGCAAGCCCGGCGCCCTCGACCGCCAGTGCGCGATCTTCCGGTGCCCCGGTGGCGAGGATGACCGCGTCGTAGAGGTCGCGCAGTTCGTCCACCGCGATGTCCTCGCCCACCGTCACATTGCCGACGAAGCGGACATTGTCGGCCAGCGCGGTCTGTTCGTAGCGGCGTGCCACGCCCTTGATCGACTGGTGATCGGGCGCGACTCCGGTGCGGATCAGGCCGAAGGGCACCGGCATGCGGTCGATGACGTCGATGCGGGCTTCGTCGCCCCAGGCCCTGGCCGCGGCTTCGGCGGCGTAATAGCCGGCGGGGCCGGACCCCACGATGGCGATATGGCGCAAGGCACGGCTCCTTTTGCTGGGCGTCCGTCATGCGCTGCGATCGCAGTCAGGGCAAGCCGGGCTGCGGAGCGTGCCGGGGAGCATGGTTATTCCTTTGGTAACCCCTTGCGGGTAGGGGGAAGGGTGCCCCGATGCGCGGGCGTTCGTCGTATCAGCATGGGAGACGGGAGAGAAATGACCGGCTTTTTCGCCCGAACCCTGCGCGCTGCGAAGGCGGCAGACGAATCAGCCGATGCGCCGCTCGCCCCCATCGAACACAGCGATCATGCCCGCCGCGTTGAACTGCTCGACAGTTTCGAGAAGGCCGGGCTGGGCTGGTTCTGGGCGACCGATGGGCAGGGGCGCCTGATCTATCTATCCCCCACGGCGGGCGACAAGCTGGGGTGGAGCGTGGCCGACGTCATCGGCAAGCCGCTGACCGATCTGTTCATGCCCGAGCCGGACGAGGATCCGGACCGCAACGAACGCCCGCTGGCGTTTTTGCTCAGCGCGCGCAACTCGATCACGCAGTTGCCGGTGCGGCTGCTCGGCGGGCAGGACGAAGTCTGGTGGGAAATCGCTGGCAAGCCCGAGTTCGACGCCAAGGGGCGCTTCAACGGCTATCGCGGCAGCGCCAAGGACATCACAACCACGCGCGAAACCCAGCGTGATGCGGAGCGCCTGGCCCAGTTCGATTCGCTCACCGGCCTTGCCAACCGCCACCGCATGACCAAGCGGCTGTCGGCGACGCTCAAGGCCTATCGCAATTCCAAGCGCGTGTGCGCGCTGATGATCCTCGATCTGGACCGGTTCAAGCAGGTCAACGACACGCTCGGCCATCCGGCGGGGGACGAACTGCTCAAGCAGGTGGCCGCCCGGCTCGAACGGATCGTCGGCAGCAAGGGCGAGATCGGCCGGCTGGGGGGGGACGAATTTCACATCATGCTCCCCGATGTCGACGATCGCGGCGTCCTGGGCGAGCTCGGCGCGCGGCTGATCCAGATGATTTCGCAGCCCTATTCGATCAACGGCTCGCGGGCGATCATCGGGACGTCTCTGGGGGTGGCGATCGCACCTTACGACGGGCTCGACACCGAAGAGCTGGTCAAGGCCGCCGACCTTGCGCTCTATGCGGCCAAGGGCGGGGGCCGGGGGCAGTACCGCTTCTATTCCAGCGACCTCAAGGACGGCGCCAAGCTGCGCCGCCAGACCGAGGAGGATCTGCGCGACGCGATCGTCAAGGACGAACTGCGGATGTTCTACCAGCCGGTCATCGATGCGCGCACGCACAAGATGATCGCACTCGAGGCGCTCATGCGGTGGGATCATCCGGAACGCGGCAACGTCCCGCCGTCCCAGTTCATCCCGGTGGCCGAGGATATCGGGATCATCAAGCAGATCGGCGACTGGGCGCTGCACGAGGTCTGCCGGCAGGCCAGCGAATGGCCGATGGAACTGCGCATCGCGGTCAACGTCTCGGCGATCCAGTTCGCGCACGACGACTTTCCCCAGACCGTCCATCACGCGCTCCAGGCATCCGGCCTCAAGCCCGACCGGCTCGAGCTGGAAATCACCGAGAGCGTCTTCATGGGGGACAACAACCGCACCCAGCGAATGTTCGAGGAGCTCAAGAAGCTCGGCGTGCGTCTGGCGCTCGACGATTTCGGGACCGGCTATTCCTCGCTCAGCTATTTGCAGACTGCCCCGTTCGACAAGATCAAGATCGATCAGAGCTTCGTGCGCGGCGCGACCGAGGACGGCAACAACAACGCCGCGATCATGAGCGCGATCGTCGGCCTGGCCGAAGCGCTCAGCATGGAGACCGTGGCCGAGGGGGTGGAAACGCATGACGAACTGAAGCTCGTCACCAACCGCGGCGCAACCAGTGTGCAGGGATACATCTTTTCGCGCGCGATCTCGCACGAGGAGGTGCTCGACCGGCTCGAGCGCGGCGATCTCACATACGAGCCCAAGGGGCCGGCCAAGTACCGCGCCGAACGCAAGACCGTGTTTCGGCGGATCGGTCTCATCCACGAGGACCATCGTTACCGCGTAGTCCTGCGCAATATCTCCAAGACCGGCGCGATGGTCGAGGGGCTGCTCGACGTGCCGCTGGGTACCGAGGTGGTGCTCGATCTGGGCGGCGGCCAGCTGGCGGTGGCCACGGTCAGGCGCTCGTTCGTGCACAGCCAGGGGCTGGAGTTCGAGACGCCGCTGATCAGCGACGGGGCCGATGGCCTGTGCACCCGCTACCGCGTCTCGCCCTACGAGATCGAGGCCGCCGGGCGCCCGCTCGCCGCGTTGCCGCAGGATGCCTACAGCCTGATCGCCGGACCCGCGGCGCAGCACAGCCCGCGGCGGTTCCTGCAGGTCGATCCCAAGCCGTCCTCCCGCGCCTGGTAGGTCGAAAATTAAGTCAAAACTAACCATTCAGACCTAGGTTTGGCAGACGCCGCGGGACAGGCAGCAGGCAGCAGGATTAGGAGCGGTGATGGGGGCTATGCCCTTTTCCGAATTGTTCAAGGGACGCCGCCCGGCCGAAGGCGAGGATCGCGGCGCGGCGTCCCGGCCCTTCGCCACGGCCGACAAGCTGGCGATCGTCGAACATCTCGAACAAGCCGGAACCGTCGCCTTCTGGGCCAGCGACGCGGGCGGCAGGCTCGAATATCTGAGCCCCGCGATCACGGCCGAACTGGGCGATGCCGCGGGCCGGATCGTCGGGCAGCCGGTGCAGAAGGTCTTCCTGCCGATCGAAGGCGATTCGGAAGCCCGCTCGCTCGGCCTCAAGCTCGGTACACGCAAGAGCTTCACCAACATCGTCGTCCGGCTGGACGCGCCGGGCGTCGATACGGTGCTTCGCCTGTCGGGACGCCCGTCGCATGACGAGGCCGGCGTCTTCGTCGGTTTCCGCGGCAGCGCGACCGACATCACCGAGGATTTCCGCAGCGAGGAGGAGGCCAATCGCCTCGCCAAGTTCGATTCGCTGACCGGGCTCGCCAACCGCCACCGGATGGCGCAGCGGATCGATTCGACGCTTCACGCCTTCCGCAATGCCGAACGCGCGGCGGCGCTGATGATGATGGACCTCGACCGGTTCAAGCAGGTCAACGACACGCTGGGCCACGCCGCGGGGGACCAGCTGTTGCAGCAGGTGGCCGAACGGCTCCGCGGCGCACTGGGCGGGCGGGGCGAGATCGGCCGGCTTGGCGGTGACGAGTTCCAGATCCTTATCCCCGATGTCGACGATCGCGGCGAACTGGGCGAGATCGCCAAGCGCATCATCGAGATCCTGTCGCAGCCCTATTCGGTCGACGAGGGGCGCTGCATCATCGGCTGTTCGGTCGGCATCGCCATCGCCCCCTACGACGGGGTCGAGCGCGAGGAACTGACGCGGGCAGCGGACCTTGCCCTCTACGCCTCGAAGAACGGCGGGCGCGGGCAGTTCCGGTTCTACGCCGCCGATCTCGAACACGAGGCGCAGCTGCGCAAGCGGATGGAGGACGACCTCGCCCAGGCGATGGACGAGGGGCACTTCAACCTCGAATATCAGCCGGTGGTGGAACTGGCGACCAACCGGGTCGTCGGGCTGGAGGCGCAGTTCTGCTGGCAGGACGAGGAGCGCGGGCGGGTGCCAGCGGAAACCTTCCTGCCGATCGCCGAGGGCAGCCGGCTGATCATTCCGATCGGCGAATGGGGGCTGCGCAAGGCGTGCGAGGATGCGGTGCGCTGGCCCGATCCGATCCGCCTGATCATGACCGTCAGCCCGGTGCAGTTCGAGGCCATCGGCTTTGTCGAACTGATCGAGGCGGTCTTGAAGGACAGCGGGATCGAACCCTCGCGGCTCGAACTGCAACTGCCCGAAAGCGTCCTGCTGGGCGATGCGGCCAAGGTCGAACGCGCGATGGCCGGGCTGTTCCGGCTGGGCGTGCGGCTCACGCTCGACCGGTTCGGTACCGGGCTTTCCTCGCTCAGCTACCTGCGCCGGGCGCCGCTCAACACGCTCAAGATCGGCGCCAATTTCTTCGAGCCGATCCTCGGCAGCGACCTTGGCGACATGGAGATGGTGCGCGCGGTCATCGCGCTGGCCGATGCGATGGGGATGGAAACCGCCGCCAGCGGGGTCCATGCGATGGAACTGATGGAAGAGCTGCGCAGGCTCGGCGTCGATCAGGTCCAGGGCTTCGTCTTTTCTGAACCGCTCAGCGCGGAAAAGGTCGACAGCGAGATCGCGCAGGGCGAATGGTGCATCGCGCCGAGCGAGGCCGGCAGCCAGCGCGCCAACCGCCGCACGGTGTTCCGCCGCGTCGGCCTCATCCACGAGGACTATTATTACGAGGTCACGCTGCGCAACCTCTCGCGCACCGGAGCGATGATCCAGGGGCTGGAGGACGTGCCGACCGGGACCCAGTTCGTGCTCGACTTCGGCGGCGGACAGCTTGCAGTCTGCACGGTCAAGCGCTCGATGGACGATACCCAGGGGCTCGAATTCGAAAGCGAGCTGGTGGATGACGGGGCGGGCGGCCTGTGCACCCGGCACCGCGTCTCGCCCTACGAGCTGGCCTCGGCCGGGGTGCCGCTCCAGGCGCTGCCCGGGGGCAGCTCGCGCCGCGCACTGGGGGTCGCCCCGGCGGGCAATTTCGCCCAGTTCAAGCTTTCCGCCAATGCCCCTGCACAAACCGCGGGGGCGCAGGCCGCCTGAGGCGCGAAAGGCGAATGACAGGGCGGGGCGGCGGCGCTAAGGCGCAGCGCAAATGACCGACCTTTCCAAGATCCGCAATTTCTCCATCATCGCGCATATCGATCACGGC
Organism: Qipengyuania sp.; assembly: GCF_043423005.1. Classification (GTDB taxonomy): domain Bacteria; phylum Pseudomonadota; class Alphaproteobacteria; order Sphingomonadales; family Sphingomonadaceae; genus Qipengyuania. The sequence goes on from NZ_JBHWMI010000085.1 coordinate 7,800, forward strand.
AAGTCCACGCTTGCCGACCGGCTGATCCAGTTCTGCGGCGGTCTGACCGACCGCGAGATGTCCGAGCAGGTGCTCGACAACATGGACATCGAGAAAGAGCGCGGGATCACCATCAAGGCGCAGACCGTCCGGCTGGACTACATCGCCAAGGACGGCGCGACCTACGAGCTCAACCTGATGGACACGCCCGGCCATGTCGACTTCGCCTACGAGGTCAGCCGCAGCCTGGCCGCGTGCGAGGGCGCGTTGCTGGTGGTTGACGCGGCGCAGGGGGTAGAGGCGCAGACGCTCGCCAATGTCTACCAGTCGATCGATCACGATCACGAGATCGTCCCCGTCATCAACAAGATCGACCTCCCCGCCGCCGAGCCCGACAAGGTCCGCCAGGAGATCGAGGACATCATCGGCCTCGACGCCAGCGATGCGGTCCTCACCAGCGCCAAGTCCGGCATCGGCATCGAGGAGACGCTCGAGGCGCTGGTCGCCCGCATCCCGCCGCCCACGGGCGATCGCACCGCGCCGCTAAAGGCCATGCTGGTCGACAGCTGGTACGACCCCTATCTCGGCGTCGTCATCCTCGTGCGGGTGATCGACGGCGTCATCACCCGCGGGCTCAACATCCGCTTCATGCAGGGCGGCACCCAGCACCTGGTCGACCGGGTCGGCTGCTTCACGCCCAAGCGGACCGACCTGCCCGAACTCGGCCCGGGCGAGATCGGCTTCATCACCGCGCAGATCAAGGAGGTGGAGCAGGCCCGCGTGGGCGATACCATCACCACGGTGAAGGGCGGGGCGGTGGAAGCGCTGCCGGGCTACAAGGAAGTGCAGCCGGTGGTGTTCTGCGGCCTCTTCCCGGTCGACGCCGCCGATTTCGAGAAGCTGCGCGAAAGCATCGGCAAGCTGCGCCTCAACGACGCGAGTTTCAGCTACGAGATGGAATCGAGCGCCGCGCTCGGCTTCGGGTTCCGGGCGGGGTTCCTCGGGCTGCTCCACCTCGAAATCATCCAGGAGCGGCTCTCCCGCGAATACGACCTCGACCTCATTACTACCGCGCCGAGCGTGGTGTACCGCGTCCACCTCGGCCACACCAAGACCGAGGACGCGAAGGTCATCGACATTCACAATCCGGCCGACTGGCCGGACGTCAACCGGATCGACATGATCGAGGAGCCGTGGATCAAGGCGGTGATCTACACGCCTGACGAATATCTCGGCCCGATCCTCAAGCTGTGCCAGGATCGCCGCGGCATCCAGACCGACCTCACCTATGTCGGCGGGCGGGCGCAGGTGACCTACGAGCTGCCGCTGAACGAGGTGGTGTTCGACTTCTACGACCGCCTGAAGAGCATCAGCCGCGGCTATGCCAGCTTCGACTACGAGCAGATCGGCCTGCGCGAGGGCGACCTCGTCAAGATGAACATCCTCGTCAACAACGAGCCGGTCGACGCGCTGTCCCTGATCGTCCACCGCAACGTCGCGGAAGATCGCGGCCGCGGCATGTGCGAGCGGCTGAAGGACCTCATCCCCCGCCACCTGTTCAAGATCCCGATCCAGGCCGCGATCGGCGGCAAGATCATCGCCCGCGAAACCATCGCCGCGCTGCGCAAGGACGTGACCGCCAAGTGCTATGGCGGCGACATCACCCGCAAGAAGAAGCTGCTGGAAAAGCAGAAGAAGGGGAAGGCGCGGATGCGGGAGTATGGGAATGTGAGCATCCCGCAGGAGGCGTTTATCGCTGCGTTGCGAATGGGGGAGGAGTGAACGCATTCGGAGAATGCGGGCGCGCCGGGAGGTCGGCGCGGTCGCGCGAAGGCCATTGGCAATATGTCGATCCCGCCGGAGGCGGTTGTTGCTGCGCTGGCAATGGGCGAGGCGTCCAGCAAGACCGCTTTACTCTGGAAGCGGCAGGATGCCTGCAATAATGACACGGATCGGCTCCCTAGCCCTATCACGCACCATGTAAACTTGTAGATAAACCTGCTCCCTTCCCATTTGCGCTAGAAGAGTATCTTGCAATGCAAATTTTGGGGTGTATCCCCTTGCCATACGTAATCTGATTGGCTATAAGATGGGCTATGAGCAAGAAGCCCATCACCACCGCCCAGTTCTTCCGCCTCTTCCCGGACGATGAAACGTGCCTCACGCACCTGTTCAACGTGCGGTTCGGGCAAGGCTATGAGTGCCCCAAGTGCGAGCGCGCTTCCAAGTGGTTCCGTATCAAGGCGGAGCGGGCTTATTCCTGCCAGTGGTGCGGCCACCACCTGCATCCGACCGTTGGCACCCCGTTCGAAAAGACCCGCACCCCGCTCCAGTCGTGGTTCTACGCAATCCACTTGTTCACCACGACGCGCCACGGCGTCAGCGCTAAGGAATTGCAGCGCCAGCTAGGCGTGACCTACAAGACGGCATGGCGCATGGCCGCGCTCATCCGTGAACACATGGCGGACGTTGACGGCGATCGTGCCATCGGCGGACCCGGCACCAACGTGGAAATTGACGAAACTCTCGTGGGCGGCGTGAAGCGCGGCAAGCATAACCGTGGCAGCGCCGCCAAGACGGTGGTTGTGGGCGCGCTAGAGCGCGGTGGCGACATTGTTTGCGAGGTGGTGCCCAACCAGCGCCGCGCCACCCTAGAGCCTTTCGTGACCGCCAACGTCCGCATTGGCGGCAACGTCCACACCGACGAGCTTCGCAGCTATGCCAGCCTCTCGGAAGCCGGTTATCGCCACGCCCGCGTAAACCACGGCGCGATGGAATATGCCTATTACGACTATCGCTTAGCGGAGACGGTTTCGGTCAACGGCATCGAGAATTTCTGGCGGCACCTTAAGTGCTCCATCCAAGGCACTCACACCAGCGTCAGCGCCAAGCACCTTGGCCGCTACGTCAAAGAGTTCGAGTATCGCTTCAATCGTCGCAATCGGGCGGAGACGATGCTGGCGGAGCTTCTTTCGACTTTCCGGCCATTGAACGCAGGGTAGCGTCAAAGCCTTCGACATCGCCGGTATCGCCTTTGCGTTCGGCAATGAACTGATCGAGCTTGCCCTGTTCTATTGCTTCGCGAAGGTTCATTAGCTGCGCCTTTCAATCTTTCCGAACACCCGGATCACCTTCAGAAAACAGAAGAAAGTATAAACGGCGAGCATCGATTGCATAAGGAAAACTGCGAAGCCACCCGAGAACCCGTCCTGCGCCATTTCCCACGGCGAGACCACCATCGGCAGCGCCGCGACAGTCAAAATCAGCGTGAGATAAAGGGTCCGGACAACATACCGGCGGAGCATCTTGAATGCAGGGGAAGGAGCGATTGCCTGGATGAAAGGTTCCGACCTTGAGAGAAAGAAGGCATACACGCCGAAGATGAATGCTCCTTGGATTGATGCCCAATCAAAGACGGCAGAGTAGAACGCACCAAGGTCCCACGCCTTCTCTACGAAGCTCCCGACGATCCGGTCTCTCTGTGAAACAATGCCCACACCGGCGAGACCGGCGGCGATCCATTCAAGCCGATTCCGAACGGGTTTCCAGAGACTACGCCACTCCGGTAAATTCACGGAGATAGCCACGGTGCTGGACATATTTAGACCTCACATAACGGAGACGGCGCGCCTGACCGTCAGCGGGGTCGTTGCGGGGCAGGTCTAAAGTCTCGTGCTCGTTTAGCAGAAATTTGATGAAATTGAAAGCCTCGTCCGACTCAAGCGTGGCACCACTCACCTTGGTAATGCCCTCGATCTCGTCCCTGAAACCGAGCCAGCGCCTGACTGTTTGCACTACGGTGCTCGCGTTTAGGCCACCGTCCGCGCCCTTGCATGATACCGTCACCTCGACAGATGGCGCACCAAACAGACGCCCCATGTTGTCAATTATGTCCTCAAACTCGGTCAGCTCTGTTTCTGCGTTTTCGAAATTGCGCCGACGTGCGACCCTAACTGTCAACTTGGTAGGTGTTTCCCGCTCAAATCGATCCATCGCGTCCGGTCGGAGAATTGGCATATTGCCGATGCGACTGCTTCCATTGAAGTGGTTAAAGTAGTCGCACGCGACCTATGCCGATCTTCAGGTCGAACTGTAAGGCGATGCAGTTCGTTTCTGGATCAAAGCAGAAGGCCGCCGGATGGCCAATCCGATCCACTGGCAATCGGTCGTTGTTCTCGTCCGTCACATGGCCGGGCAGATTGTCAGTCTGAACTCGGGTGAGGTCCCCGAGGAATAGTCCGTCGTCGGTTTCTTCCAGATGCTCAAGCCGGAGCGTTATCGATCCAACGACCTCCTGCTCGCGCTGGGTTTTCGAGAGCCCTGAAATTTGCCGAAGAGTGTCCGCAAGTTGAGGCGCGCCGTCATCAAGATATTGAATCTCGTAAAATCGAATCGTTACGTCACGGTCCATTTGCACCTCCCCTTGCCACAGGAAGGCTAGGCGCAAAACTGCGGGAGTCAATTACCTATGCGAAGGGGATACACCCCCAAATTTTTTATCCGATGGGACGCTGAAACCTAATGGCTGTTCATAATTTCCTAACCGGACTTTACCCCAGCCGGTTTCCTTGTTGTATTGAATGATATTGCCAAGGATGGGAGTGATTTGATCGTCGACCCTCGATGACAGGATTCCTTGTGCCATAGGCTGATTGAGAAACAATACATTCGAGGTCGTGCGGTCGGAGCCACCAATAATTTTGAGCGTGTCCGCACTTCTGCGCAGGGCAGTCGCCATTTCCGAAATTAATGGCGCGGCCATAGAAATGAGTTTCTGTTCTCGTGGGGCATCGATTCTGGCGATTTGCCCACCGACGGCGGCCAATCGGTCTTGCCTCGTAAGCTCACTTATGCGCCGCTCCACCAACTCCGAAGCTTCTGGAAAAATGACCGCCCTTAAGTCAGACTCCTCGATTAGAGCACGAACGATCAGCTCGAGGGTTTCGCTGTCTTGAGGGTTAATTTTGCCAAAGCGTTCACTTATCGCCGGTATCGCATTGAACAGCGCAACGAGGTCGTCGTCATCCGTCTTGGCGATTACCCTCTCGATCAGGTATGCAAGCAGATCGGCTAAGCCTATGTCTAAAAAGCTTCCTTGATCGTTGAGCCCGGACTGAGGAGCTGGGGGCGGCGCATCAGTGTTTATTCGAAAACTACCCTTCGATTGTGATTCTAAAATGATCCCCAAATTAGAAATGTCGGTAATCTTCTGGCGAAAGCGGCCAGAGTTCCTAAATTGCGCGAGTTTTACCAGCAGCCTGGCCGCAGCGTATTGGAATCTGGCAGCCTCGTAGAAATTCATTCTATGCAACTCGGCTAATGCGCCGTCGAACTGAAAGACGATTTTCTCGCTCAAATTTCGATCCCCAAGCCTTCGCCCGCGAATTGACAGCTAAATCACAAAACGGATAGTATCGATCTGAGAAAATCTGGGGATTTTCAGGATATGGGTGGATTAACCTTTGGCGCGATTGGCGCGGCGCTTATTGCAGCAGCGGTCTCGTTGATAGGTCTCGTTCTCGGCAAAGAGCAAAAAACATCGGACTTTCGACAAGAATGGATAAATAAACTTAGAGAAGAAATAGCATCTTACGTTACAAACGTAAGCGCAATATCTGACCAGCTCAATTTTGAATTTGTAGATAAAAACGAGAAGCTGAAATATCTCTCACCGTTTTACGTTTCCATTAATTCCGCAGCAAATTCTATAAAGCTTAGACTGAATCCTGACGAGGTAGAGGCCAAAGCTGTACTTAACGTTATGAATGAAATCGAAAATGCCTCCCTGAGCGACGATAATCTCGCATCTGAAAAGGTACGCAGTCTCGAAGATAAATTAATATTACATTCTCAAAAGCTTTTAAAAAGAGAGTCGAGCAGGGTAAAATCCGGTGAAATTGCTTTCAGGATTGCTAAATATTCTGCCCTCGGTTTGACAATTATGCTTGCGGGAAGCCTTGTTTATCTTGGGTTTGCAACGAATGCCGTCACGGATAACGGCGACGCGGCGAGATCGAATAAAGTAGAGGAATTAGGGTCCGGACCCATAAACGGGATTCACAGCGGCGTTGCAATGTGATTCACCAGCCTCCAGCGAGTGAGGTGTGGTGGATGGCGGATTTCTTCTGGTTTTCGGATGAGCAGTGGGCGCGGATTGAACCGCTTCTGCCGCAGGATACGCGTGGTATGCCGAGGGTCGATGACCGTCGGGTGCTCTCCGGGATTGTCCATGCTCTGAAGAGCGGCGGTCGC
>NZ_JBHWMI010000031.1:0-32306 GCF_043423005.1 Qipengyuania sp.
AGGATACCCTCTACCGGGCCGGCGGATGCGCCGCTTGCCATCGTCACTCCCTTTCCTGTGCCCGAAAGTGACCAGCGGCTGATGGCTGCGATCCTGCAGGCGATGGGCCTCGTGCAGCAGGAACTGTTCCTTGCCAGCGTCCTGCCGACGCCGGTGACGCTTCCCGAATGGACCGGTCTTGCCGAACGCGGGCTGGCCGACCTTACGCACCACCATCTTGGCCTTGCGCGACCCGCCCGGATAATCGCCTTCGATCGTGCGCTTGCGCCGGTCTTCGCGGTTCCCGCGGCCCACGCCCGCATGCCGCAAATGCTGACGATTGCCGGCCGCCCCGTCCCCCTTCTGCTCGGCCCCGGACTTGGAGAACTTGTCCGGTCGCCAGAGCATCGCAAAGCCTTCTGGAATCGCTGGCTCGATTGGACCTCATGACTACCCTGCGCCTCCTTCTCGCGTCCTGTGCTGCGGGCATTGCCGCAATGGCCCCATCCCTCGCCCATGCCGACAGCACGGCATATTTCACGCGGTCCCATTCGGCAGCTCTGCCAAGCCTGCTATCGAACGAGGACCGGCTCTATTACGGCTCGCTGTTCGAGGCGATCGCGTCCGAGAATTGGACCCGGGTGGAAGTCCTTCTGACAGAGCGCGCCGATGGGCCTCTCCACTCGGTTGCGCTGGCACGATACTATCTCCATCCGAACAGCCCGCGGATCGAACTCGGGCGGGTCCAGCAATGGCTGGCCCGGTATGGCGAAACGCCCGATACCGAAGCGATCATCCGGCTGGGCCGGACACGCGGACTGGTCGATGCGCCCATATTGTCGGCAGGCGGCGAGCTTGTCCGCCAGCCGGGCATGACCAAACGCATCCTTCCTCGCACGATCGAGGACGGGACGATGCCGGCGGAAGTGCGCGCCGCTATACTCGAGCGGATCGTGGCCGACGATCCCGATGGCGCCCGGCTTTTGCTGGACGGGATCGACAACGCGCTTTCGTCGCAGGCGCGGGCCGAATGGCGTCAACGGGTGGCATGGTCCTATTACATCGAAAACCGCGACGCCGATGCCTGGGCCATGGCGCGGATGGTGCGCGAAGGCAGCGGCCCGTGGGTCGCGGAAGGGGACTGGGTCGCCGGTCTTGCCGCCTGGCGGTTGGGAAATTGCGCCGCGGCGGCGGACTCCTTCGCCGCCGTGGCGTTGGGCGGCGCGTCGACCGCGGAACTGAGCACCGCGGCCCATTACTGGGCGGCCCGATCGCTGCTGCGGTGCCGCAAGCCGGCCGAGGCGCAAAGGCATCTGCAAGCTGCCGCGCGATACGACGAAACGCTTTACGGCATGCTGGCGCTCGAACAGTTGGGGCAGGATTTGCCAGCGCGCCATGCCACGCCCGATCTTACCGGCGACGACTGGGAGCGGATAAGCAATCAACCTGCCGTGCGCCAGGCTGTCATGCTGGCCGAAATCGGACGCCGCGCCGAGGCCGACGAGGCACTGCGTTGGCAGGTTCGCCGGACCAGCGCGCGCGATTACCCCGCCCTTACCAAGCTGGCGCGGGCGCTGGGTCTGGCCGGCACGCAGACATTCATGGCCTACAACGCACCGCGCGGCGCCGTCTCGCCGCCCAGCCTGCGTTGGCCGGTCGCCTATCATCGCCCGCATGGCGGCTGGAAGGTCGATCCTGCGCTTGCCTTCGCGCACGCCTTGCAGGAATCGAACTTTCGCGAGAGTGTCGTCAGCCCGGCCAATGCCATCGGCCTCATGCAGGTGCGCCCGATTGCGGCACGGGAATACGGTAATTCGATCGGTCTCAGCGCCGCGGCCGATCTCAAGGACCCGGCGACCAACCTTGCCTTCGGGCAGCGGGCACTGGAAGCTCTGAGCCAATCGTCCGCGACGCGCGGGGCGCTGCCTAAGGTCATGGCGGCGTACAATGCCGGTCTTACCCCGGTGACGCGATGGAATGCCGAGATCGTCGATCAGAACGATCCCCTGCTGTGGATGGAATCGATCCCGTATTGGGAAACCCGCGGATATGTTTCCATCGTGATGCGCAATTACTGGATGTATCTGCGCCAGGCGGATGCCGCGGCGCCCAGTCGCAAGGCGCTAGCGGAAAATGACTGGCCCCAGTTCCCGAGGACCAGGTGATGGGTATCGATGAAAGCAAGGCGTTCAAGCCCGTCAACATCGCCCTGCTCACGGTGTCCGACAGCCGCACGGCGGCCGACGATCGTTCGGGCGACATTCTGGCGGACCGGATAACCACGGCCGGCCACAAGCTTGTCGCCCGTGACATCAGCCGCGACGATACGGACATAATCACCGCCCACCTGCATCGCTGGATCGATGATGAAACGGTCGATGTCGTCATCACCACCGGCGGTACCGGGGTAACGGGCCGCGACGTTACACCCGAAGTGCTGGAGCGGGTTGGCGACAAGGCCATCCCCGGTTTCGGAGAACTTTTCCGCTACCTCAGCTTTGCGACGATCGGGACCAGCACGATCCAGAGCCGTGCCTGTGCAGTGGTCGCTCGCGGAACCTACATCTTTGCGTTGCCGGGTTCGACAGGGGCGGTGAAGGATGGCTGGGACCAGATACTCGTCCATCAACTCGACAACCGCCATGCCCCCTGCAACTTTGTTGATCTGATGCCTCGCCTGCGGGAACGCTGAAAACGCATTTCCGAATATCTATGTTCCGTGTATGTTCTTCATCATGGAATCGCCCGGCCAACCACCTGTCCGTGGACGCGGCGCCCAATCCGGCGCCGTGCCTACCCGTTTCGGCCTCGCCACCCGGGAGGTCGACGGCGAATGGCGGGACCACATGGAAGCCTTGGCAAGGAACGAGGGTGAGATTCCTTCACGCCTGACCACCACGGTTACGGAAGAGCGTCCGCGCACCATTCTGAGCTTCAATCAGTCTCCCGACATTTTCTTCGATCGCTCGATCAACGCCTATCGCGGCTGCGAACACGGCTGCGTCTATTGCTTTGCCCGGCCGACCCATGCGTATCACGACCTCTCGCCCGGTCTCGATTTCGAGACGCGGCTGTTCGCCAAGTCGAATGCCGCGGAGTTGCTGCGCGAGACGCTTGCGAAGCGCAACTACCGCCCGCAACCGATTGCCTTCGGCAGCAACACTGATCCCTATCAGCCGATAGAGCGGCGCTATCGCATCACCAGGCAGCTGCTCGAAGTCTGTCTCGATACCCGGCACCCTGTCACTATCACGACCAAGTCGGACCGCGTGCTGGACGATCTGCCGCTGTTGGTCGAATTGGCCGAGCGGCGACTGGTGGCGGTCGCAATCTCGATCACCAGTCTCGACCCAACGCTCTCGGCAAAGCTCGAGCCGCGAGCAGCTTCTCCTGCCAAACGGCTCCAGGCGCTCGAGAAACTTGCGGCTTCAGGGGTGCCGACCCATTGCTCGATCGCGCCGGTCATTCCGGCAATCACGGATGAGTTCATGGAGGAGATCGTCCAGCGCGCGGCGGCGATCGGTGCCGGCAGCGTGGGCTGGATACCTTTGCGCCTGCCACACGAGGTCGCGCCGCTATTCCGCGAGTGGCTCAGCGTGCATTTTCCCGAACGCGGCGACAAGGTGATGAGCATTGTCCAATCGATCCGCGGCGGGCGCGACAATGATCCGAACTTCTTTTCCCGCCTCCGGCCAACCGGAGTATGGGCAGACCTGTTCCGGGCCCGCTTCCGCCTTGCCTGCAGGCGGGCAGGCGTGGGCAAGAACAAGTTCGAGCTCGATTGCACCCGGTTCCGCCCGCCCACAAGCGGGGGGCAATTGCGTTTGCTCTAGAAGATCAGAATGTCCCGCCGGGCTGGCCGGGTGCGAACCGGATTAGCCGGCTGTCTTCTACAGCGGCGCTCCGATTGACGACGGCATGCTGATACACCGGATCCTTGATCATTTCGAAGAAGGCGGCCGCATGCGGATAGGCGGCAATGAAGCCATCGTCCCAGCGCATCGCGTCTGGTCCGGTCACAACCGCCTCGAACACCCCGCGCCAGACGATTTCGCCGCCGACCCGGCGAAAGATCGGACCGCTGGTCTTGCCATACTCCTCGTACGCACGCCGTCCGCTCCACCCCATTGCCGCGTTGGGATGGCCTGCTGGATAATCAGCCTTTTCCCGATAACGCAGAAGGTTGAGCATCTGGATCGGCGTGTCCCGCGGCAATGCCTTGAAGGCGGCGAAGTTGCCCGGCGCCGGATCGATGTATCGCTCGTTCATCGCCAATTCCTTTCAAACGTCGATTTCCCGCCATTCACCGGGTTTCAGGCCGTCGACACCCCATGGGCCGATGCGCCAACGGACAAGACGCAGCGTCGGCAGGCCGACCGCCGCGGTCATCCGCCGCACTTGCCGGTTGCGTCCTTCGGTTATCTCGAGCGCAATCCAGCTATCAGGCACGCTCTTGCGATAGCGCACCGGCGGATCCCGCGGCCACAACGGCGGCGGTTCGATCCGCTTTGCCCGGGCCGGCCGAGTGCGGCCGTCTTTAAGGTCAACCCCGGCAGCGAGCCGGTCGATTGCATCCTCCCCCGCGTCGCCCTCGACCTGTGCGAGATAGGTCTTGGGCATCTTGTACCGCGGCTCGGCGATGCGGGACTGCAGCGCCCCATCGTCGGTGAGCAGGAGAAGACCCTCGCTATCCTTGTCGAGCCGGCCCGCAGGATAGACCGCCGGTATATCGATGAGGTGCGCAAGCGTGTCAGCTTGCCCCCCGCTCCCGCCGCTGAATTGCGACAGCACGCCATAAGGCTTGTTGAGCAGGATCAGGCGGCTCATGCCAATACCGTGCGCGCATGGCGAGTGGCCGGGACCCGCGGCTCAGCCAAGCCGGTAGTCCGAGAAGCGGTCGCGCAGGTCTTTCTTGCTGATCTTGCCGGTGGCGGTGTGCGGAATATCGTCAACGAATTCGATCGCATCGGGCAACCACCACTTTGCGACCTTGTCCGACAGATAGCCGAGGATGGACTCGCCATCGCAGGAGGCCCCCTCCTTGCGAACGACGAACAGCACGGGGCGCTCTTCCCACTTGGGGTGATAGACGCCGATACACGCCGCCTCTGCCACCGCCGGATGGCCCACCGCGGCGTTTTCGAGTTCGACCGAGGAAATCCATTCCCCGCCCGATTTGATGACGTCCTTGGTACGATCGGTCAGTTGCAATGTCCCGTCGGGGTGCAACACCCCGACGTCGCCCGTATCGAACCAGCCATCGGGGTCGGCGGCATCCTCGTCCGCCTTGAAATAGCGTTGCAGCACCCACGGGCCGCGGATCTGCAAGGCACCCGATGTCTGCCCGTCACGGGGAAGGACCTTGGCAGGATCGTCCAGATCCACCGTGCGCAGTTCCACGCCGAAGATCGGGCGTCCCTGGCGCATCGTGATGGCGACCTTCTCGTCGAAACTGAGCATGTCCCAATCCGCAGTCGGACCTCCGACCGTGCCGATTGGCGACGTCTCGGTCATGCCCCAGGCGTGCTGCACGCGGGTGCCGTTCTTCATCAGCCGTTCGATCATGAAGCGCGGTGCCGCCGATCCGCCGATCGTGGCCGCCCGCAGCGGGGGCAGGTCCAGCCCATTGGCATCGCAATACTGGAAATGTGCCAGCCATACCGTCGGCACCCCGGCGCTGTCGGTTACCCCTTCGCGCAGCATCAGATCGTGCAGCACCGCGGGGTCGTTGACGGCCGAAAAGACGAACTTGATCCCCGCCATCGCCCCTGAATAGGGCAGTCCCCAGCTGGCCGCATGGAACATCGGCACGACGGGGAGCATCACCGACGAGGCACTGAAATTGAACGCGCTTGTCTGAAGCCCTGCAAGGGCGTGCATCACGGTTGAACGATGTTCGTACTGAACCCCCTTGGGATGGCCGGTGGTTCCGCTGGTGTAACAGATCATGCAGGGATCGCGTTCGCCGCCCGTCACCCAGGCAAAATCGCCATCCTGTTCCGCAATCCAGTCTTCGAAGCCGCGTGCCTTGCCGCCTTCGGGCGGATCGTAGCAGATGTAATGCTCGACCGTAGGCCAGCGGCCGCGCATACGGTCCACGATCGGCTGAAACGCTGCATCATACAGAAGCACGCGATCCTCGGCATGGTTGACGATATATTCGAGCTGATCGTCGAACAGGCGCGGGTTCACCGTATGCAGCACCCCGCCCATCCCCGCGACGCCATACCAGCTGACGAGGTGCCGCGCGTGGTTCATCGCCAGGCTGGCCACGCGATCGCCCTTGTCGATGCCGAGCGCCTGCAAGGCCTGCGCCATCTTTAGCGCATCCCGGCGGATACCTGCCCATGTGGTACGGGTTTCGCTGCCATCGGCCCAGCGGCTGACGATCTCGCGCGTCCCCGCCTCCCGCGCGGCGTAATCGATGACATGGGTGACCCGCATCGGCCAATCCTGCATCGCACCCAGCATTCGTCTCTCCTTTTTCGCGCGGCCTCTACCGGGCCAGTCAGGCAACCAGGCGCAAGTGCGGCGCTGCCCGGCGTTTACTGAGCTGGACCTTGGCAATCCCGGCGATGCTTGCCAAGCGTTCGGCAAGCTCGCCATCGAGCGCAAAGTCGCGGCCAAGGCAGAATAACGGCTGATCTTCGCCCTCTATCCGCAGCGCGAGAACGACCTCGTCCTTTCCTGCGCCGGCACGCGAAAGCTCAGCGGCCAGCGCCTCGATCGCTGCCGGATCGCTCGCCTCCAGCGTCATCATCATCGGCGTCGAGCCGCGAACTTCGGTGAGAGGGGTACCGCCGCGCACCGTAATCCGGGGCGGTTCGTCCGGTCCGGCGGAATCGAGTTCCACTTGCAACAGGACGCAGGTCTGTTCATCGGCCCAGCGGGTAAACCGTTCGACCATGCCTTCCTCGAAGCAGGCTGCGCTGAACTGGCCCGTCGCATCCGAAAAGTCCGCCCGGATGAAGGGCTTGCCGCGGCGGGTGGTGCCCTTGCTGACGCTCTCGACCATCGCCGCCATCACCGCATTGCTGCGCCCGGCGGATGAGCCCCCGCTCATCAGCGAGGCGTAGGAACGCGCCCCGTTGGCCGATGCGATATCGCGCCATGCGGCGACCGGGTGGGCGGAAAAATAGAAGCCGAAATTTTCCCGCTCGCGTGCCATGCGCTCGGCACGCGGCCATTCCTCGACCGGCTTGAGCCGCAAGGTATCGCCCGGTTCGTCTTCCCCGCCGAACAGCCCCCCCTGCCCGCTCGTCCGCTCGCGCTGTGCCGCGTCGGCAACCGCGAGCAGCATGTCCGCATTGGCGGCCACCCGGGCCCGGTTCGGCTCCAGCACGTCGAGCGCTCCGGAACACGCGAGCGCCTCGAGCTGGCGCGAATTCATTGCGCCTCGGGGAAGGCGCTCGAACAGATCCTGAAGACTTGCGAAGGGGCCGGCTGCTTGCCGTTCCTCAACGATCGCCTCCATCGCCTTTTCGCCAACGTTGCGGATACCGGCAAGGGCATAACGCACGGCGAACCCGTCATCGGTCCGCTCGACGGTGAACTCCGCTTCAGAGCGATTGATGCACGGCGGGGCAATGTCCACCCCGAGCCGCCGGGCATCGTCGACGAAAACAGCCAGCTTTTCGGACTGGTGCATGTCGAAGCACATCGAGGCGGCGTAGAATTCCTCGGGATAATGCGCCTTCAGCCACGCGGTCTGGTAAGCGAGCAGGGCATAGGCTGCGGCATGGCTCTTGTTGAAGCCATAGCCGGCAAACTTGTCGATCAGGTCGAACAGTTCGTTGGCCTGCCCCGTCTCGATGCCGCTGATCGACTTGCAGCCGTCCACGAAGCGCTGCCGCTGTGCGTCCATTTCGGCCTGGACCTTCTTGCCCATCGCCCGGCGCAAGAGGTCAGCCTCGCCGAGCGAATATCCGGCCAGGATCTGCGCGGCCTGCATGACCTGTTCCTGATAGACGAAGATGCCGTAGGTTTCTGCAAGGATGCCCTCGAGCTTGGGGTGGGGATATTCGATCGGCACCTCGCCCGCCTTGCGCCTGCCGAACAGCGGGATGTTGTCCATCGGACCCGGCCGATAGAGCGAGACGAGCGCGATGATATCCTCGAACTTGGTCGGCTTCACTGCCGTCAGCGTTCGCCGCATGCCTTCGGATTCAAGCTGAAAGACGCCCACTGTATTGCCCGATTTGAGCAATTCGAAGACGCCCGCATTGTCAAGCGGCAATTGCGCGAGGTCAATTGCAATATCGCGGTTCTGCAGCAGGTCGGTCGCCTTCTTGAGGACCGAAAGGGTCTTGAGCCCGAGAAAATCGAACTTGACCAGCCCGCTGCTCTCGACGTTCTTCATGTCGTATTGGGTGACCGGCATGTCCGATCTGGGATCGCGGTAAAGCGGCACCAGTTGCGCCAGCGGACGGTCACCGATGACGACGCCTGCGGCATGGGTCGACGAGTTGCGGGGAAAGCCTTCCAGCTGCATCGCCAGGTCGACCAGTTTCTTGACCTGATTGTCGTTATCGTATTCGCGCTTGAATTCGGACGACCCGTTGAGCGTTCGCATCAAGGTCCACGGATCGGTGGGGTGATTGGGGACCAGCTTGCAGATCCGGTCCACATGGCCGTAGCTCATCTGCATGATCCGCCCCGTATCCCGCAGGACCGCGCGTGCCTTCAGCTTGCCGAAGGTGATGATCTGCGCGACGTGATCGTGGCCGTATTTCGCCTGGACATAGCGGATCACCTCGCCCCGCCGGGTTTCGCAGAAGTCGATATCGAAATCCGGCATGGAAACGCGCTCGGGGTTGAGGAAACGCTCGAACAGCAGGCCGAGACGGATGGGGTCGAGATCGGTGATCGTCAGCGACCAGGCGACAAGGCTGCCCGCCCCCGAACCGCGGCCGGGGCCGACGGGAATGTCCTGTTCCTTGGCCCATTTGATGAAGTCGGCAACGATCAGGAAGTAGCCGGGAAAGCCCATCTGGTTGATGATGCCGACTTCGAATTCCAGGCGCTCTTCATAGGCCCGGCGCTCCTCGGCCGACATGGCGGGATACAACGACAGGCGCGCATCGAGACCCTTGCGCGAATCCTCTGCCAACATGCGCGCCTCGCCTTCAAGATCGCCGGCGAGGCTGGGCAGGATCGGCGCGCGATAGGGCGGCGCAAAAGCACAGCGCCGGGCGAAGACCAGCGTATTGGCAGTCGCTTCGGGAAGATCGTCGAACGCCTCAAGCATCATGTGCGCGGTCTTAACGAAGCTTTCGGGATTGGACCGGGCGCGCTGTTCTGCGTCAATGTGCGTCGAATTGGCGATGCACAACATGGCGTCATGCGCCTTGTGCATGTGGGGTTCGGCGAAATTGGCCGGATTGGTCGCAATGAGAGGCAGATCGCGCGCATAGGCCAGATCGATGAGCGCGCCTTCCGCGGCGTCCTCGATCGCATCCCCGCGCCGGGCAAGCTCTATATAGAGCCGCTCGGGAAACAGGCGTTGGAGCCTGTCGAGGACGGCGGCGGCATGGCTCGCCTGCCCTTCGGCGAGCAACCGGGTGACCGCTCCCTCGCTCGCCCCGGTCAGGGCCAGCAGCCCGTCGGTCCTGCCTTCGAGATCAGCCCACTGGATGTGCGGTTCGAGTTCGAGCGGGCGTTCCAGGTGCGCCGCCGAAACGAGGTGGCACAGGTTGTCGTACCCTGCCTCGTCCTGGGCATAGAGAGGCAGGTAGTCGACGATCTTGCCATCGGCATCACGCCCGACGCCCAGCAAGCCGCCGATGATCGGTTGCACCCCTTGCGCCTTGCACGCCGCGGCGAACATGACCGCGCCGTAGAGGCCGTTACGATCGGCGATTGCCATGGCCGGAAAGCCGCGTTCCCGCGCCAGCTTCGCCATATCCTTGGGGTCGATCGCCCCTTCGAGCATCGAGTAGGACGACAGGACTCGCAGGGGAACGAACGGCTTGAAGGACATTGCGCGAGATTAGGAATTTCTGCGCAAACCGAAAGGCCCGGAGGCGACTTTCTCCCCCACCCGGGCCCGCCGCAAAGGATCAGCCCAGCAGGGCCTCGATATCGGCAGCAATGCTCTCAGGCTTGTCGGTCGGCCCATAGCGCCGCACGACCTGGCCCTCGCGATCGAGCAGGAACTTGGTGAAGTTCCATTTGATTGCCTTCGTGCCCATCAAGCCTGGCGCCTCAGCCTTGAGCCAGTCGAACAGGGGATCGGCGTGGGCTCCGTTGACATCGACTTTCGCCATCACCGGAAACGACAGACCGAAATTGACCGAGCAGAATTGGGCGATCTCGTCGTCCGATCCGGGTTCCTGACCGCCGAACTGATTGCTCGGAAACGCGAGGATTTCGAGCCCGCGATCGGCGTACCGGTCGTAAAGCTGTTGGAGCCCGGCGTATTGCGGAGTGAAGCCGCACTGGCTGGCGGTGTTCACGATAAGCAGCACCTTCCCGAGCTTATCCGCCAGGGACACGTCTTCGCCCCGCCCCGAACGGACGGTAAAATCCGCAACCGATGCCATCAGGCCGTAACGCCGCCGGGGAAATCGTCGCGTGCGGCAAGGTCGAGCGCTTCTGCAACGCTGTATTCGCGATCCCCTGCCTTGTGGATAACGTAGCGATCCCGGTCCGCCTCGGGCAGCAAGGTGAGGTAATGGATGACCTCGGCGAATGTGCCGCTGCGCACGCCCTTCGCACTGTCGAACAGGCCATTGCCATCATCGACCCGGTGGAGCGACGCGCGGTCTTCCCAGGCGGTCTCTCCGGTCGAGGCGGGTTCGGCGCGGAATGTAGTCGGATGATCGGACATCAAGGGCTCCCTTTTGCCGGTCAACGAGCAGGGGCGACCGACGTTTCCGGCAATCGTGCGATCAGGAAAGCAGCCCGTCATGGAGCCGGACGATCCGGTCCATCCGCCCGGCCAGCCGCTCGTTGTGGGTGGCGATGAGGGCAGCGCTTCCCTCGCCCCTCACCAACTCGAGAAATTGCGCCAGCACCTTGTCCGAGGTCGCCTCGTCCAGGTTGCCGGTCGGCTCGTCTGCCAGCACCAGCTTGGGACGGTTGGCGAGCCCGCGGGCAACCGCCACTCGCTGCTGTTCGCCGCCGGACAACTGGCTGGGGCGATGGGTCAGGCGATGCTGCAGCCCAAGCGCCGAAAGCAGGTCTCGCGCGCGTTCCTCGGCTTCGGCCTTGGGCTTGCCGGCGACCAGCTGCGGCAGGACGACGTTCTCCGTGGCATCGAAATCCGGGAGCAGGTGATGAAACTGATAGACGAAACCCAGATGCTCCCGCCGCAGGACGGTACGGGCGTGCGCATCCGATATTGCGGCCGCCTGCCCGGCGAGGCGGATTTCGCCGCCGAACCCCCCTTCCAGCAGGCCGACCGCCTGGAGCATGGTGGACTTGCCCGAACCCGAAGGGCCGAGCAGCGCCACGATCTCGCCCGGCATGATCGCCAGATCGACACCGCGCAGGACGTCGATCCGTTCGCCGCCCTGTTCGAAGCTGCGGGTCAGCCCGCGAAGTTCGACGACCGGGTCACTCATAGCGCAGCACCTGAACAGGATCCGTCCCCGCCGCCTTGAACGCAGGGTAGAGCGTGGCGAGAAAACTCAGCAGCAAGGCCAGAAGGACGATCGCGATGACTTCGATCGGATCGACCTTTGCGGGGATGGCGGACAGAAAGCGAACCTGCGGATCCCACAGGTTCTGCCCCGTCACCCGTCCGATGAGCCAGACGATCTGTTCGCGGAAGGTCAGGACGAGCGCGCCCAGCGCCAGACCGGCCAGCGTGCCGATCGCGCCCACGGTAAAGCCCGTGGTGACGAATATCTTGACCAGGCTGTTTCGCGAAGCGCCCATGGTTCGCATGATGGCGATATCCCTGGTCTTTGCCCGGACCAGCATCACCAGGCTGGAAAGGATGTTGAAGGCGGCCACCAGAACCATGAAGCTGAGCGCGAAGGCCATTGCCGCGCGTTCAACCTGCAAAGCCTCGAACAGCGTTCCGTTGATCGTCTTCCAGTCCTGCACCACGGCGCGTCCAGCCAGCTTCTGCTGAACCGGTGCCATGATCGTTTCGACCGTATCGGGGTCCGTAACCGTCACCTCGATCATCTGCACCGCATCGCCGATAAGCAGCAGGGTCTGCGCATCCTGCATCGGCATGACGACATAGGCGCCGTCATAGTCGTAGATCCCGATCTCGAAGATCGCCGCGACTTCGTACCCCACCTGACGCGGGACGGTTCCGAAGGGAGTCGCCCGGCCCTGGGGATTGATGATGGTGATGGTATCGCCAACCCGCGCGCCGATGTTCTCGGCCAGCCGCGCGCCGATGGCGACCTTGCTGGCCCCGGGCTGAAGCTGCGCGATGTTCCCGCTCACCACCTTGCTGCCGAGCGCGCGAATATCCTGCATGGTATTCCCGCGCAGCAGGATGGCCTCGACCCGGCCGTTGAATGTCGTGAGCAGGGGTTGTTCGATAAGGGGTGAGGCGGCAACGACATCGGGCGTGTGGCGCACGTCCTGAAGCACGCTTTCCCAATCGTCGAGCCGGCCGCCATAGGCCTGCACGATCGCATGGCCGTTCAGCCCAACGATCTTGTCCAGCAGTTCGGCACGGAAGCCGTTCATCACGCTCATCACGATGACCAGCATCGCCACCGACAGCATGACCACGGTGATCGAAATCCCTGCCACAAGAGCGATGAAGGCCTCGCTTCGTCCAGGCAGGAGATAACGCCGGGCGATCGTGCGTTCGAAAGGGGAAAGGATCAAGGCGGGTCCGTATCTGTGTCCGTCTGCTCGGCTGCCTGTAGGCACACATCGCGTAACGCGCAATGTCTGCCGCGGCCTCGGGCCCGGTTACCGGCCGCGCACTTGTAATCGCGGCGCAAGATCGCCATTGGAGCGTCTCTCCACGACGCGGCAACGGTATCGTCCATGAACATCACCCACCCGTTTCATGACGCGGATGGCGACACGCTGCGCGAGGAATGCGGCGTGTTCGGTGCCATCAACGCCATGGATGCCGCAGCGGCCACTGCGCTGGGCCTGCATGCGCTGCAGCATCGCGGGCAGGAGGCAGCGGGGATCGTCGCTTTCGACGGTACCGAATTTCGCGCCCGGCGCGGGCTTGGCCATGTCGTGGAGAATTTCTCGGCACCCGAAGCGATAGCCGAACTTCCCGGGACGATGGC
The DNA here is from genome assembly GCF_043423005.1 of Qipengyuania sp. Taxonomy (GTDB): domain Bacteria; phylum Pseudomonadota; class Alphaproteobacteria; order Sphingomonadales; family Sphingomonadaceae; genus Qipengyuania. Next base: position 13,200 of record NZ_JBHWMI010000031.1, read on the forward strand.
CGCCGGCCATGTGCGCTATTCGACCACCGGCGGTGCCGGCTTGCGCAACGTTCAGCCGCTGTATGCCGACCTTGCCAGCGGCGGATTTGCCGTGGCGCACAACGGGAACATCTCGAACGCTGGAACCCTGCGCGAGGACCTGGTCCGTAGAGGTGCCATTTTCCAGTCGACCTCCGACACCGAGGTCATCATCCATCTGGTCGCAACCAGCCGCTATCCCACCATCGTCGATCGGCTGGTCGACGCCTTGCGGCTGCTCGAAGGGGCTTATGCGCTGATCGTGATGACGCCGGAAGGCATGATCGCCTGCCGCGATCCGCTCGGCATTCGTCCGCTGGTCATGGGGCGGATCGGGGATGCGACCCTGTTCGCCAGCGAAAGCGTCGCATTCGACGTGGTCGGTGCAGAGATGATCCGCGAGGTCGAGCCGGGCGAGCTGATCCGCGTCGACTTCGACGGACAGACCGAGAGCCTACGACCGTTCGGGACGCATTCCTCACGGCCATGCATATTCGAACACGTCTATTTCAGCCGGCCCGACAGCGTGTTTGCCGGTCGCAGCGTCTATGAGGCGCGCAAGGCGATCGGCGCCGAACTCGCCCGCGAATGCCCCGTCGAAGCGGATCTTGTCGTTCCGGTGCCCGATAGCGGGGTTCCGGCGGCGATCGGCTATGCCCAGGCGTCCGGCATTCCGTTCGAACTGGGTATCATCAGGTCGCACTATGTCGGGCGAACCTTCATCCAGCCTTCGGACGGTGCGCGCAACGCCGGAGTGAAGCGCAAGCACAACGCCAATCGCGAACTGGTCCGGGGCAAGCGCATCGTCCTGATCGACGATTCCATCGTTCGCGGCACGACCTCGCTCCAGATCGTGGAGATGATGCGCGATGCGGGGGCAAGCGAAGTGCATTTTCGCGTCGCTAGTCCGCCTACGGCACATAGCTGCTTCTACGGGGTCGACACGCCGGAGCGCTCAAAGCTGCTTGCCGCTCGCCTCGAACTCGATCCGATGCGCGAGTTCATCAAGGCAGACAGCCTCGCCTTCATCTCGATAGACGGTCTCTATCGTGCGGTCGGGCAGCAGGGGCGCGATGCTGCGTGCCCGCAATTCTGCGATGCCTGCTTTACCGGTGACTATCCTACCTCGTTGACTGATCTCGCCCGCCGCGAGCGGCAGGACGATCAGCTTGTCCTGCCGGTCGGCAAGGTCGCCTGATGCCGGCATCGCTTGACGGCAAACTTGCGCTGGTGACGGGTGCGAGCAAGGGGATCGGCGCTGCCACTGCGGTCGCCCTTGCCGCAGCCGGAGCGCATGTGATCCTGACCGGCCGTGATGTCCGCGCGCTCGAAAGTGTCGAGGACCTCATCCATTCCTCGGGCGGGCAGGCGACGATCGCGCCCGTCGATCTCGAACAGGGTGACGGGATCGCACGGCTTGCCGCCGCAGTCGGCTCGCGCTGGGACAGGCTGGATATTCTGGTGATTGCAGCCGCCTACTTGCCGAACCTCACCCCGGTCACGCAGATCGAAGGCAAGCAATTCAACCGCGCTTTGACTGTGAACGTTCTTGCGACACAGGCCTTGCTGGCGAATTTCGATCCTCTGCTGAAGCGGGCAGAGCATGGGCGCGTGATCGGCCTTACCAGCAGCGTAGGCAGTGCCCCCCGCGCTTATTGGGGAGCCTATGGGGCGAGCAAGGCAGCGTTCGAGCACCTGCTCGAAAGTTATGGCCGCGAGGTTGAAAAGATCGGCGATGTGCGCGTCGCCATCGTCGATCCCGGCGCAACACGCACGGCGATGCGCGCCAAAGCCTATCCCGGGGAAGACCCGCAGACGGTGAAGGACCCGCAGACCGTCGCGGCCCGCTTGCTCGACCTCTTGGTTAATGACTTCCCCGCCCATCACCGCGAGCGCGTCGGCGGCTGAGTTAACCAAATCGAGATAATCTTCCTCAATCTAGTGGCGACATTATGAGGGGCGAAGACGCGCGGAGGGGCCTGCGCATGAGGCCTTTCGAACGCGACAGCAAAGGTGGACGGCTGATGACCTACCAGACGACCGATCGCTACTCCGTGGCTGCGCAGGAGGATCGTTGCGCACCGCGCACCCGGCTGACCATACCCGGACAGCTTCGGGCCAGCGGCGGCAGAGCCTTTCAGACCGTGGTGCACGATCTTTCGCTGTCCGGGTTCTCGGCTGCGGCCATCAACCGGATGCACGAAGGGCAGTTGTGCTGGCTGACCTTGCCAGGTCTTGAATCGCTTCAGGCGCAGGTGGTCTGGTGGGAAAACTGCATGGTCGGCTGCGCATTCGGCGAGCTTATTTCACCGATCGTGCACGACAATATCCTGGCCCGGTATTCGGGTCAGGGTGCCTACCGCTCGTACTGAAACGGGGCCCCTGCCCCGCCCGGCTACAAGGCCGCCGCCAGTTCCCCGACAACAGCACGAAACGCATCGCGATTTTCGCTATCGGTCGGCGTCGGCCAGTTGCTGATCACGACCACGACCATGCGCTTGTCCGGTACGATGGTCACGGCCTGCCCGAAGATACCCTGCGCCCCATAGGTGCCTTGCGGATAAGTCCACCATTGATAGCCATAGCCAAAGCCGGGGGCCCGCGGAGCGAAGCTGACGGCTGCGTCTGTCGCCTCTTCGAACCAGCCATCGGGGACCACCCCGTCCCCGCCTTCAAGCACGAATTGCCCGACCCGGGCATAGTCCGCAAGACGCAGGGAAATGCAGCAACCGGCGATGTTCCCGCCGGTAAGATCCTGCATCCAGAACATTCCGCCTGCCAGACCCGCCGGCTCGACGATCTTTTCGGCGGCATATTCGGCCAGCGGCTTGCCGGTGGCACGCTCGACGATCAGGCCGAGCAGGTTGGTCTCGAGAGTCTTGTACACCCACTTTTCACCCGCCGGCGCCTCGCGCTTAAGGGTGCGGGCATAGGTCACCGCCTGCGATTCCCCGGCGACCGGCGTCACCGCCAGCATCCGCGCGACATCGCTGGCCGGATCGGTGTAATCCTCGTTCCAGGCCACGCCCGAGGTCATTGTCGCAACCTGCTTGACGGTCACTCCGTCGTAAGCGGTCCCCAGCAGTTCGGGCAGGATCGAGGTCACCGGGACTTCCACGTTCGCGATGGCTCCATCCGCGATGGCGGCACCCAGCAGGGTCGAGGTCACGCTCTTCGCCACGCTGAAGCTCGTCCAGCGATCGTCAGGCGTCAGTCCCAGCCCGTAATGCTCGAACCGGATTTTCCCGTCCTGCAGGACCATCAGCCCGGCGGCGTCGGTCTGCCGGGCAAACTCGCGGAGCCGTTGTTGCTGGGCCGATGACAAGGGCGGCCCCTCCGGCAAGGGCCTGACCGTGCGTGCCGGCGCAACGTCGAGCCCGGCAAAGTATCGCTCCATCTTGCGGAACGCCGCCGACCGCCGCTCTGCGTCCCAGAACAGGATCGAATCCTTCGGGTCCATGCTGGGAGGGGTTTCGGGTTGGACAGCGGTCACGCGCGGCACGGCTTCCGGCGAAGGTGCCGGATAGCTCGCGCAACCCGCCAGCAACGACGCGACGATGATCGATATCGCTTTCCTCAAGACTGAACCCCCTTTTCGAGCGTGACGAGGTGCACGTCGATCCCGCCGCCGCGGAAGCCGCCCTCGCAATACATCAGGTAATAGCGCCACAGGCCAATAAAGCGCTGATCGAACCCCGCCGGGATGCGGCCATCGGCGACAGCATCGTCGAAATTGCTGCGCCAAAGGGCCAGCGTTTCCGCATAATCCTGACCGAAATCCTCCTGATCGCTCCACGAAAGACCGCGCGCTTCGGCAAGGCGCCGGAACTCGCTCGTCCGGATGAGCAAGCCACCGGGAAAAATATACGCCTGGATGAAATCGGCGCTGGTCGAATAGCGATCGAACAGTTCGTCCCTGATGGAGATGAACTGCACGACCGCCCGCCCGCCCGGGCGGAGCGTGCGAGCGAGACAGTCCATGAAGGTCCCCCAGTAATCGTGGCCGAGAGCCTCGACCATCTCGATGCAGACGATGCCATCGAACTGGCCGTCCACGTCGCGATAGTCGAGCTTGCGAAACACCGCGTTGGCGTCCTGCTGCCGGCGGGCCCAGGCAAGCTGTTCTTCCGAAAGGCTGATCGCGGTCACCTGCTTGCCCCGCCGCGCCAGATCATTCGCCAGCCCGCCCCAGCCGCACCCGATTTCCAGTACGGTGGTCGCGTCCCCGAGGCGCCGGGCAACGGCATCCCACTTCCGCCGCTGAGCGACTTCGAGACCATCGGCGCCTATCTGATAGGCTGACGAATAGCTCATCGTCGTATCCAGCCAGGCAGCGTAGAAATCATTGCCGAGATCGTAATGCGCGGCAATGTTCCTTTGCGCGCCCGCGTGAGTATTGCGATTGACCAGATGCGCCGCCTTCAGCGCCAGCCGGAACGGCCCCTTGGCCCGCGCCGTGTCGCCAAGGCGCACCGCATGCTGCATGAACAAGGCGAACAACGGCACGGGATCGGGGCTCCACCATTCCCCCGCCTCCCACGCCTGATACCAGCCGACCGAACCATGGCTCGCAAGCCGGAACAGCGCATTCCAGCTGCGCAGCTCGACCACGCATTCGAAGCCGGGGGCGCGGCCGCCCAGGGTGCGGCGCGTTCCATCGGGCAGGCGGCCGTGGATCGTGCCGGTTTCCAGCGCGGCGTCAATCCGGTCGAGGATACGACCGAGCGCCGGAGCGATCGCCCGGGCCAGCCATCCGGGCCGCCGGACAAAGGGCTCCGCCCGCTCGGTCAAGTCGGTTCCGCGGGGCGTGGCCGGCATATCCATGCCGTGCCTATGCCGCGCAGCCTTCGCGCCGACAAGCCCGCTAGGCGCGACTTTTCCGGTAGGCGGCGAGCGCCCGTTCCCGGGCCTCGCGATGGCCGATGCGTTTGACCGGATAGCTGCCCCGCCGATCGTCCGGCGGATCGTGGATCGCCTCGTCATCGAACTCGGCAAGCTCGGGCACATAGGTGCGGATGTAGGCTTGCGCGGCGAACTTCTCGCTCTGCGTGAGGGGCGCCATGATGCGGGTGAACATGTTGCTGTCCACCCCGGTGCCTGCGATCCACTGCCAGTTGACGCCGTTGTTGCCGTAATCTGCATCGACGAGGCAATCCCAGAACCATTGTTCCCCATGGCGCCAGTCGATCAGCAGGTGTTTCACCAGAAAGCTGGCGGTAATCATCCGCACCCGATTATGCATCCAGCCGACCTGCCACAACTGGCGCATTCCGGCATCGACGATGGGATAACCCGTGCACCCCTGCTGCCAGGCCTCGAGATCGCTTGCCGCCGCGGGATCCTTGGCCGGATCGCGCCACAGAGTTTTCTCATCCAGCTTGCGGTAGCTGCTGCTAGCGTAATCCGGGTACTGACAAATGACATTCTGCGCATAGTCACGCCACATCAGTTCCTTGGCGAAGGTCTGCCACCCGTCGCCGCGGGTATCGCACAGGCTGTGCCAGACCTGCGCGGGGCTAAGTTCGCCCCAGTGAAGATGCGGCGAAAAGCGCGAGGTCCGGTCATCCGAGGGCAGGTTCCGGCTCGAACCGTAGTCGGCCACATGCTCTTTCCACCAGTCCAGCCGTTCATGCGCAGCCTCTTCGCCCACGGCCCAGAACTTGCGCATTCCGCCCGCCCAGTCGGGCGCGGTCGGCAGCAGGCGCCAATCATCCAGCGTGTCGCTGTCGGGCCAGCGATCGGGCGCAGGGATGGCGGGCGGTTCCGGCAAGGGCTCGGGCGGCGGCATCTCCTCGTTCAAGGCTTTCGCGAACGGGGTATAGATCTTGTATGGCTGGCCCGATCCGGTCGTCACGCTTCCCGGCGGGCGGAGGTAGTTGCCGTCGTGCAGGGCAAGGTCCGCAGATTGCTCGAGTAGCTTTGCCAATTCGTCCTCGGCCTTCCGCCACCAGGGTTCGTAATGGCGCAAGGCATGAACGGCCCCGGCACCGGTCTCGTCCACCAGTTGCGCCAGGACCTGCGGCGCGGGTCCGCGGCGGAGGATGAGGCGCGAACCCTTCTTTTCAAGCGAGGCGGCCAGGCTGGCGAGGGAATGGTGCAGCCACCAGCGGCTCGCGGCACCCAGCTTGTGGTCCCCCGCCCGCTCGTCATCGAGGACATAGACCGGAATGACGGGGCCCAGGCTCGCGGCGTGATGGAGGGCGGGCTGGTCGGCGAGGCGCAGGTCGCGCCGCAGCCACACGATCTGGGGCTTGGTCATGGCGCAGGAACACGAGCCGGGGAACGTCTGTTCCGATTGCGATGAAACTTTCGTCTCCCCCCGGCCCCATCGATCGTCGCATCCTGTGGACCGCAAGCCTGATCCTGTGGACGGGATTTGCGATAACGGCGTCGGCTGTCTTCGGCGGGAAGGTAGAGGCGTTCGACCGGTGGGGACTGCTGGCTGCTCGCGCAGGGGGCGAGCATCGCTTCATCGGCTCGGCATTCGCGCTGGAAGCCGTGCGCGACATGACCGCGCTTGGCGGAGTGCTGCTGCGCAACCTGTTCATGCTTGGCGCGGCGGTTGCGCTCTTGTTGCTCGGTAGGCGGCGCGAGGCAGTGGTGTTTGCCCTGACCGTGGCGGGTGGCTGGATCGCCAATACGCTGGTCAAGGCGCTGATCGCGCGCGAGCGGCCTCAGATCGTCCCCCACTTGATGGAAGCGGGCGGCGAGAGCTTCCCTAGCGGCCACAGCTTCAACGCTGCCGTGGTGTATATCGCCATGGCGCTGGCCTTCGCCGCGCTCAGCCGGCGGCAGTCGGTGCGCTACACCCTGGTGGCCGGCGCGATGCTGCTGAGCGCGGCGATCGCGTGGAGCCGGGTGATGCTCGGCGTTCACTTCCCGAGCGACGTCGTGGCGGGCTGGCTCGGCGGCGCGGCCTGGGCGTTTACGGCGGCGGCGCTGCTGTACCGCCCGGCGGAGGCGGAGGTCCCTTCCGGATAGCCCGTTCTCCCTGAGCTTGTCGAAGGGCCTCGCTCGACCGACACCTCAACGCTCCGTCCTTCGACAGTCTCAGGACGAACGAGGGTTGGTTCAAAGCGGCTCACACCTAACCTCGGGCAACGCCACGGTGAACCGGTCGCGGGCGAGCGGATCGTAATAGCGCGCGTCGCGCAGGATCACCGAACCATCCGGCGCGCGCTCGGCGAAAGGTGCGCGGGACCAGAAGAGGAAGGCATCAAGTTCATTGTTCTGGGGACGCAGGTGCTTCAGCGTATCAAGCCTGCACTCACCAACAAGGCTCTGGCGTATGTAGTAACGGTTTTCGTCGTATGGCTCGATCAATTCTCGGGACCAAGACGCAAAGGGCAATGGACTTGCAATCGCCGGCTGGCCTGAAGCTGACACGCCAACCATCCATGAGATTACTGCATTTACTGCGATATACAGAGTTGCGCCGACCAGCGCGACCTGGGCTGGTGTCCGCCAATCTCGTTCATGTCTTTCTCGCCGCAGAGAGAGCCATGTCGCAAATCCCATCCCCGCCCACAGCCACACGTCGATGATGAACAGCACGTCGCCATAGAACCAGCGGCTGGAGAACGGCTCCAGCAGGCGGATGCCGTAGACGTTGAGCCAGTCGAGCGCGGGGTGGGTCAGCGTCGCCATAAAGGCGAGGCCGTAAAGCCAGCGAAAGCGGACGGGCAGCCGCCCCTCCGGCCGTTTCCCGCGCCGCGCCTGCCAGCGGTCGAAGCCGTAGAGCAAGCCGGCCAGCACCAGCGGCAGCAGCACCCACGCGATCGGGCCATGAGTGATCCCGCGGCGGAAGGCGAGATGCTCCACACCGTCGAGCCACAGGAAGCACGCGGCATCGACATCGGGGATGTTCGCCCCCATGATCAGCGCCGGCATGGCGAGCCCGGTTTTCCGCTTCAGCCCCGCCTGGCCGAGGAGCGCCCCGGCAAGGCCATGAGTCAGATTGTCCATTGGATTTCCCCCCGCGCAATCCCGGCGCTGTCACACTTGTCACACTGTCCTGGCGTGAAAACTGCTGCGCCGCGACAAGCCGATGGGTGAAGGCGATTGCGGGGCGAACTGGCTGGCATAAAGCCGGCGCTATCAGCGGCACAATTCGTAGGAAAACCCTATCGCACCGGCTCGTCGGCGTTGGGGGCGCCCTGCCCTTCGGGACGGCTGCTGACCGGGTCGGCGGCGTTGTCGCCCACCGTCCAGGTCTGACCCTGCGCCAGCAGGCGGGCAAGGTTGGCCTGCTTGCCTTCGCTCGCCCGGCGGCGTTCCTCGATCACCGCGCTCTCGAAGGTGGGGGCGGGATCGTCATACAGCACGCCCAGCGCCATCGGGAAGGGACCGAAGGGCATCTCCACCAGCAGATGCGCCAGCACCCGGTTGGTCACATCATGGACGAGCACCCCCGCCCCCTGCCAGTCATCACCGGCAACCTCGACCACGCGCAGCGACAGCGTGGTGGTGTCCAGCGCGATGCCCCGCGTCCCGCCGGCAAACAGCATGGGCTTGCCGTTCTCCAGCCACAGCTGGCGATCCTCCGCCCCCTTGGGCGCGGCGAAATCGTCGAACACGTCCTTGTTGTAGACGATGCAGTTCTGGAAAATCTCGATGAAGGCGGCCCCTTGGTGGGCGTGCGCGGCGATCAGCACCTCGGGCAGGTTCTTCGACACATCGAACCCGCGGGCGACGAAGCGCGCTCCTGCACCCAGCGCGAAAGCGGCGGGCTTGGCCGGATGGTCGACACTGCCGAGCGGGGTCGACGGGCTGCGCGTCCCTTCGCGGCTGGTAGGCGAATACTGGCCCTTGGTGAGGCCGTAGATCTCATTGTTGAACAGCATGATCTGCATGTTCACATTTCGACGAAGAACATGCATCAAGTGATTGCCGCCAATGGACAATCCATCGCCGTCGCCCGTCACCAGCCAGATATCGAGATCGGGATTGGCCAGCTTCACCCCGGTCGCCACAGCCGGCGCGCGCCCGTGGATGGTGTGGAAGCCATAGCTTTCCATGTAATACGGAAAGCGGCTGGAGCAGCCGATGCCGCTGACGAACACCGTGTTCGCGGGGTCTGCTCCAAGCTGCGGCAGCGTGCGCTGCACCGCCTTCAGGATCGCATAGTCCCCGCAGCCCGGGCACCAGCGCACTTCCTGATCGGTTTCCCAGTCCTTCAGCGTGGTGCTCACCATCGCCTTGGGGGCGGTCATGTCGTTCATGCTCGGTCCTCGCTTTGCGGCGATGCGGTTCCAGTACGGAGCGAGCCATCGTCGTGGCCGCTCTCCATGCTCGGCAATTGCTGTTCGTTGGGTTCGATCACCGCTCCTCCGGCATCGCCGGGCCGCCCGTCGAAATAGGTCGCGATCGCGGCCTCCAGCTCGGCGATCTGAAACGGCTGCCCGCTAGTCTTGGTCAGCGGCTGGGCATCGACGAGATACTGGTCCCGCAGCACGGTCTTGAACTGGCCGGTATTCATCTCGGGCACCAGCACGCGATCGAACCCGTGCAGCAATTCGCCCAGATTGGCGGGCAGCGGCCAGACGTGGCGCACATGGATATGGCTGACATCCATCTTCCTCGCCCGCGCGCGGCCCACTGCCTGATGGATCGGCCCGTAGGTCGAACCCCAGCCGACCACCGCGAGCTTGCCGGATGTGCCGCCCAGACAGACCTCCTGATCGGGCACCGCGATACCTTCGATCTTGGCCTTGCGCAGATCGGTCATGCGCTGATGGTTGTCGGGCGAATAGTCGATATTGCCGGTGAGCTCGTGCTTCTCGATCCCGCCGATGCGGTGCATCAGCCCGGGCGTTCCGGGCCGGATCCACGGCCGCGCGCCCTTGCCGTCGCGCTTGTAGGGCAGGAGCTTGTCGTCGTTCCGCTCGCTTAGAAACTCGGCCGGGAACGGGGTGTAGCTGTCCGGGTTCGGCACCTTCCACGGTTCGGCGGCATTGGCGATGTAGCCATCAGTGAGCAGCATCACCGGGGTCATGTATTCGACCGCGATGCGGCACGCCTCGATCGCGCAGTCGAACGCATCGGAGGGGCTGCGCGCCGCGATCACCGGCATCGGCGCGTCGCCATTGCGGCCATAGACCGCCTGATAGAGGTCGCTCTGCTCGGTCTTGGTGGGCAGCCCGGTGGAGGGTCCCCCGCGCTGCGAATTGACGATCACCAGCGGCAGTTCGACCATGATGGCAAGACCCATCGCCTCGCCCTTGAGCGCGATGCCCGGCCCGCTCGACGAGGTGACGCCAAGCTGGCCGGCATAGCTCGCCCCGATGGACGCGCAGATCGCCGCGATCTCGTCTTCCGCCTGGAAGGTCGTGACGCCGAATTCCTTGAGCCGCGCCAGATGGTGGAGGATGGCCGAGGCCGGCGTGATCGGATAACCGCCGAAGAACATGGGCAGGTCGGCCAGCTGCGCGCCTGCCACCAGGCCCAGGCTGATCGCCTCGGCCCCGGTCACGGTGCGATACAGCCCCGGCGCCGAATCGACCGGATCGATGTGCACCTGGCGTAGCGGGCCGGAAAGTTCGGCCGTTTCGCCATAGGCGTGCCCCGCGTCGAGCGCGGCGATATTGGCTGCCGCAATGTCGGGCGCCTTGGCGAACTTCTGCTTCAGCCACGCATGAAGCGGATCGCGCGGCCGGTCGAACATCCACAGCGCCAGACCCAGCGTCCACATGTTCTTCGAGCGCAAGGCATCCTTGTTGCCCAGCCCATAGGGCTTGACCGCCTCGATGGTGCGTTCCGAAATGTCGAAAGCCAGCACGTCGTACTTGGCGAGGCTGCCATCTTCCAGCGGGTTGGCCTCGTAATGCGCCTTCTCGAGATTGCGCTTGGTGAAGGCCCCGGTATCGGCGATGATCAGACCACCGGGCTTGAGCGCACCGAGGTTGGTCTTGAGCGCCGCCGGGTTCATCGCCACCAGCACGTCGGGGGCATCGCCCGCGGTGTCGATCTCGCGGCTGCCGAAGTTGATCTGGAACGCGGAAACGCCGAACAGCGTCCCCTGCGGTGCGCGGATCTCGGCCGGAAAATCGGGAAAGGTCGCCAGATCGTTGCCGGCGAGCGCGGTCGAAAGGGTGAACTGCCCGCCGGTCAATTGCATGCCATCGCCCGAGTCCCCGGCGAAGCGGACGACCATGGCTTCGGGTGCGGCGGTCTGGCGATCGGGATCGACGGTGGTGGTGGTGGCGGCTGTTGCCATCCGGAAGTATCCTCGTCACGCACCGGCGTGTCGCGGTGCAAAGTCCTGTTGCACAAGGCAGCTAGGGGGCAGCCGGCGCCTTCGCAAACAAGAAATGGAGCCTAGCCCGAAAATACCCTGTGGCAAAGCGGAGCATGCCGGTTAGTCTCGCCTGCAAACCGGTTTGGAAGGGGCAAGGTCGATGAGCGATTCCGAAGTTTTCGTGCGCGAGGACGTGCGCGGCTTTCTGCAGATGCTCGAACAGATGGGCGGCAAGGGCGTGGACGAAGTCGGCGCGGTCGAGGGGCGGCAGCAGATGAAGATGCTGGGCGCTCTGGCCGAGACCGCCCCGCGCGACCTTGCCGTGGTGCGCGATCTCGCCTGCCCGGGCCCTGCCGGGGACATTCCGCTGCGGCTTTACGATGCCCGCGAGACGCGCGAGCCGTCGCCGGTGGTGGTGTTCATCCACGGAGGCGGGTTCGTGATCGGCGATCTCGATATCTACGAGGCGCTGTGCACCGAGTTTGCGCACCGCCTCGACCTGCCGGTCGTCTCGGTCGACTATCGTCTCGCGCCCGAGCACCCCTTCCCCGCCGCGCCCGACGATTGCGAGGCCGCGGTGCGTTGGATCGCCTCTTCGCCCGAGGCGCTCGGCCGCCAGGTCACCGGCCTTGTCGTCACGGGCGACAGTGCGGGCGGCAACCTCACCATCGTCACCACCAACCAGCTGATGAACGAGCCGGCCGCGGTGCCGGTGATCGTCCAGGCGCCGATCTATCCGGTGGCCAGCGACATCACCCGGCATGGCAGCTTCCGCCAGTTTGCCGAAGGGTATCTCCTCACCGCCGCCACCATGGGTTTCTTCACCCGCTCTTACGGGGGCGACCCATCCGACCCGCGCCATACCCCGATGGCCGGCGACTGCACCAACATCCCGCCGACCGTGCTGTGCACCGCCGGGCTCGATCCCTTGCGCGATTCAGGCCGCGAATACGCCGCGCACCTCATCCAGCAGGGGACCGACGTCTGCTATCTCGAGTTTTCCGGCATCGTCCATGGGTTCACGACCCTGCGCAAGGCGATTCCCAGCGGGCAGAAGGACCTCGAGGCCTTCCTCGACGCCGTCGCCCTGATGGTGGAGCGATACCGATGAGCGAACTCGGTTATCGTCCCTGCGTCGGTGTGATGCTGGTCAACGACAGGGGACGCGTCTTCGTGGGTCGGCGGATCGACAACAAGGAAGGCGACTGGTGGCAGATGCCGCAGGGCGGGGTTGACGAGGGCGAGGACCTGCGCGCCGCCGCACTGCGCGAACTGGCCGAGGAAACCGGCGTCGATGCGCAGCACGTCACGCTTCTCCAGCAGATGGAAGAGCCGGTCCGCTATGATCTGCCCGAGGAACTGATCGGCAAGCTGTGGGGCGGCCGGTATCGCGGCCAGGAACAGGTCTGGTTCCTGGCACGCTTCGCCGGGGAGGATGGCGACATCCGCCTTGACGCGCACGATCCGCCGGAATTCTGCGACTGGAAATGGGTCGAGCCCGATCAGCTTCCCGATCTGATCGTGCCGTTCAAGAAACGGGTTTATCGCGCCGTCGTCGACGCGTTTCGCGAACTGGTGTGACGGGGCCGGGGGCACAAGACGCCCCCATTCCTTGGCCTAATTGACCTGCGCCTTCTGTTCTTCGGTCAGGACCACCTCGGCAGTCTGGACCGGCTGAAGGCGGCCGGTCGCGATCGCCGCGGCGACCTTGCGGGTCTCGGGGCAATCCGAACCGCACAGGCTTTCGACCTTGGCCAAGGTCGCCCGCGCCTTCTCGATCGCGCCCTTCTCGGCCAGTGCCTCGCCCTCGCCCGCCAGAGCGGCAAGGTTGCGTGGCTCGCGCGCCAGCGCTTCGCGGTAATAGGCGATGGCTTTGCCCTGCATCCGGTCGGCCCGCGCGGCTTCGGCAAGGCGCAGGAGCGTGGGGGTATGCGCCGGATCGACAGCCAGAGCCGCCTCGAACGCGTCGATCGCCTGTTGCAGCTCGCCTCTCTGCAAGGCGGCATCCCCTTCGGCGATCAGGGTGGCCGCGCGCGGTGCCGGCGCTCGCTCCTGGCTCCACGAGACGCTGGCTGTCAGCGCAAGCGCCAGGGACAGGGCGGCAGCAGCGGGGGCAAAACGCATCATCGTCTCCGGCAGGGATCGCGATCGGGGCGGCGGACTGGCAGGCATCCTGCCCGCCGGGCTATCACGTTCTGTCTGCACGGGCGATGAAAAATCCGTCGGTTCCCGCAGCATGCGAGGTGAGCCTGACGCCTGCGCCGCGGGCGCTGCCCGCCGGCAGGTCGAGCATTGCCGCGCGCATCGCCGGGGAACGGGCGAGGAACGCATCGAACTGATGCGCCCCTTCCTCGTCCAGCAGCGAACAGGTGACGTAGATCAGCCGCCCGCCGGGGCGCAAAAGGCTCATGCCGAGATCGAGCAGCCGGCTCTGCAACGCGGTCAGCCGGGCGAGTTCGCCTTCGTCGAGCCGCCAGCGCGCTTCGGGATTGCGTCGCCACGTGCCCGTGCCCGAGCAGGGTGCGTCGATCATCACGGCATCCGCCTGTCCGGCAAGATCGGCCAGCGCCTCGGGCTCGCGGCCCGGATCGAGCAGGCGGGTCTCGATATTGGTGGCGCCGGCCCGCGCCGCGCGGGGGGCGAGACGAGACAATCGCCCGCGATCGGTATCGGACGCGATCAACCGCCCGCCATTGGCCATCGCCGCAGCCAAGGCCAGCGTCTTGCCCCCGCCGCCGGCGCACAGATCCACAATGGTTTCGCCATCGCTGGCGCCCACGGCGAGACAGGCGAGCTGACTGCCGGTGTCCTGCACCTCGATCAGACCGTCGCGATAGGCCGGCCACTGTTCGATCTGGGTGCCAGGCGGAAGCCGAAGGCCGGAGGGCGCAACAGTCGGAACGGCAGGTTCGGGAAGCGCCAGTGCGGCGCGATCGGCTTTCAGCGAGTTCACCCGCAGGTCGAGCGGCGCGCGGTCCAGCAGCGCCGCCAGCGCCTCGCCCTCGATGCCCGACAGGCGCAGCCGTTCGCCAAGCCAATCGGGGGCGATGCCGGGCTGCGCCACAGGCTCGTCCGCGCGGATCGGGGCCGGGCCGTAACGCGACCCGTCGAACAGGTCGGCAAGAGCCGGATCGTTCTGTGCCAGGCGAAGCACCGCGGCGCGCCCGCTCTGGGGCACCGGACCGCATGCCCGAATGGCAGCAAAGACCAGCTCGCGGATCGCCCGCCGGTCCTTCGATCCGGCGAAGCGGTTGGCCTTGAACCAGTTGCCGAGGATCCGGTCCGCCGGCGCGCCCTTGGTGCGGGCCGCGGTGATGATGGTGTCGAGCAGCTCGATCGCGGTCTGGATGCGCGCGGCGGGGGTCATGCTATCTCCGAAATCGGCCGGGCGCGGCGTCGCGACAATGGTTCGCGTTCACCGGGTGGGGTAGTTGGGCGCCTCGCGAGTGATCGCGACATCGTGAACATGGCTTTCGGCAAGCCCCGCATTGGTAATGCGCACGAACTTCGCCCGGTCGCGCAAGTCGGCGATGGTCGCGCTGCCGGTATAGCCCATCGCGGCCTTGATCCCGCCGACCAGCTGGTGGACCACAGCGGCAGCCGGCCCCTTGTAGGGCACCTGCCCCTCGATCCCCTCGGGCACCAGCTTCTGCTGGCTGACATCGGCCTGGAAATAGCGATCCGCACTGCCCCGCGCCATCGCGCCGACACTTCCCATGCCGCGATAGCTCTTGTAGCTACGCCCTTGATAAATGAAGGTTTCCCCCGGCGCCTCCTCGGTTCCGGCAAGCATCGAGCCGACCATGATGGTCGACGCCCCCGCCGCCAGGGCCTTGGCTGCATCGCCGCTGGTGCGAAGGCCGCCATCGCCGATGACCGGCACGCCCGCCCTGGCCGCCGCCTCGGCGCAATCCATGATCGCGGTCAGCTGCGGCACGCCCACGCCGGCGACCACGCGGGTGGTGCAGATCGAGCCTGGCCCGATGCCGACTTTCACGGCATCCGCACCCGCGTCGATCAGCGAGCGGGTCGCGTCGGCAGTGGCGACGTTGCCGGCAATCACCTGCACCGCGTTCGACAGCGTCTTGACCCGTTCGACCGCGCGGGCGACGTCCTTGTTGTGGCCATGCGCGGTGTCGATCACCACTACGTCGACCTCAGCATCGATCAGCGCCTCGGTGCGTTCGAACCCCTTGTCGCCCACCGTAGTGGCGGCCGCGACCCGCAGGCGGCCATCGGCATCCTTGGTCGCCTCGGGATAGGCCACCGCCTTTTCGATGTCCTTGACCGTGATCAGCCCGACGCAGCGGCCTGAATCGTCGACCACCAGCAGCTTCTCGATCCGCCGCTGGTGGAGCAACCGCCGTGCCTCGTCCTGCCCGGTGCCGAGCGGCACGGTGGCGAGGTTCTCGGTCGTCATCAGCTCGCTCACCGGCTGACGCGGGTTTTCGGCAAAGCGGACGTCGCGGTTGGTGAGTATCCCGCACAGCTTGCCTGCGGCATCGGTCACCGGGATGCCGCTGATGCGATGCTGAGTCATCAGCGCCTGCGCCTCGCCCAGCGTGGCGGTGGGCAGCACGGTGATCGGATTGACGACCATGCCGCTCTCGTACCGCTTGACCGCGCGCACGGCGGCGGCCTGCTCCGCGATCTCGAAATTGCGGTGCAGCACGCCGATCCCGCCAAGCTGCGCCATCGCGATCGCCATGTCCGCCTCGGTCACCGTGTCCATCGCCGAAGAGATGACCGGGATGTTCAGCTGGATCGAACGGGTGAGATGGGTCGCGGTGTGCGCGAGCGACGGGACGATGTCGCTCTGCGCGGGCACCAGCAGGACATCGTCGAAAGTGAGGCCGAGGGGGATGTCGAGCTGTGCCACGTGAAGAATCGCCTGCCGGGGGGTGAGTGGCGGCCCATGTAACGACGGATTGTGAGAGGCGCTAGTGGGGCGGCGGGCGGGGGGCCGCTACTCGGCCGTCCACCCCCCATCGACGCTCCAGTTGGCGCCGTTGACGTTCTGCGCCTCGTCCCGGCACAGGAACACCGCGACCGCGGCGACCTCGTCCACCTGGACGAACTTCTTGGTCGGCTGCTTGGCGAGGAGCACGTCGTTCATCACCTGCTCGCGCGTCATGCCGCGGGCCTTCATCGTGTCGGGGATCTGGTTCTCGACCAGCGGCGTCCAGACATAGCCGGGGCTGATGCAATTGGCGGTGATGCCGTCCTGCGCCAACTCCAGCGCGAGCGTCTTGGTCAACCCGGCGATCCCGTGCTTGGCCGCGACATAGGCGCTCTTGAACGGGCTGGCGGTGAGCGAATGGGCACTCGCGGTGTTGATGATCCGGCCCCACCCCCGGGCCTTCATGCCGGGGATCGCGAGCCGGGCGGTATGGAACGCGGCCGACAGGTTGAGCGCGATGACCAGATCCCACCGGTCGACCGGGAAATCCTCCACCGGGCTGACGAATTGCATCCCCGCATTATTGACGATGATGTCGACCGGCCCCGCCTCTGCCATCATCTGTTCGATCTGGCCAACGTCGGTGAGGTCGGCCGGGGAATGGGTCGCGCCCAGTTCCTGGCACAAGTCGGCGATCGCGTCCGCCTCGCCGAATCCGTTGAGGATAACCTGCGCCCCTTCGGCACGAAGCGCGCGGGCGATGGCTAGGCCGATGCCGGATGTTGATCCGGTGACGAGGGCGCGCTTTCCTTCGAGAAACATTCGGGGCTCCAAGCGTTGGGCTATACAATGCGGCCGATGTCGCGCAGGAATGCGCGGCTGTAAAGCACGCCGCGGCAATCAGGAGTGGGAGTTCGATGAGGCTCAATCCGTTCAACACCGGCAATATCAACGTGCGCTCGTCCGGCGGCGGTGCGGGGGCGGCCGGCGGCCTTGGCTGCGGCACCATCATTCTGGCCGCGCTCGGCTATTTCATCTTCGGGATCGATCCCTTCCAGACCGCGGCGACCGTCGAAAGCGTCCAGCAGGGCCGCCAGCAGGCCGGCCCCGCGAACACCGACGAGGCAGCGGTGTGCAACAGCAGCGAATACGCGCGCGAGGCGTGCAATGGCCTTCAGTCGCTCAACCAGACCTGGGCAGCGACCTTCCAGCAGCAGGGCTTCGGCGACCGCTTCCAGCAGCCGACGCTCGACCTGTTCGGCGGCGGGGGTGTGCGCACCGCCTGCGGGGCGGCTGACTCGTCGATGGGGCCGTTCTACTGTCCGGGCGACCAGACGATCTATATCGACACCACCTTCTACGATCAGCTCGCCCGCATGAGCGGCAACAGCGGCGATTTCGCGCGCTATTACGTCCTTGCTCATGAATACGGCCACCATATCCAGCAGATCACCGGAATCGCTAATCAGATCCGCAGCGTACAGCAACAGAACCCCCGCGCCGCGAACCAGCTGCAGGTGCGGATGGAACTGCAGGCCGATTGCTATGCCGGCGTCTGGGCGGGCAAGAACCGCAATCTGATCGATCCGGGCGATATCGAGGAAGGCATGCAGGCCGCGGCCGCCATCGGTGACGACGTGCTGACCCGTGGGCGGGTAAGCCCCGAGAACTTTACCCACGGAACCAGCGCCCAACGCAGCCAGGCGCTCCAGCTTGGTTTGCAGGGCGATGACCGCGCCTGCGATGCAATCACCAATATCGGTTAAGGGTCAGACAGGCGCGACGCCCTCGCCCTCGGCCCCGTCCTCGCTGGAACTCCAGCGTCAGGCAGAACGGGCCGTCCGCTTCAAGATGGTGCGGACGGATCGGGGGGACCAGCGCAGTGGTGCCCGCGGATAGCTTTGCGCGTTCCCCGGTGTCGTCCCAGACGAGCGCGATTGTGCCCGACAGGATCGAGAGCCTGCCCCAGCTTCCCGGCTTGAGCCGGTGTTCGGCAAGCAGGCCTTTCGGCAAGCTGTGATTGTCGAACGGGCCAAGCTCGCGGTAGGTCGTCAGCGCCGGGGTATCATCCGACATGGGGCAGCCCCGCCCCGGCGCGCGAACCGGATATCCCGTCACGGCGGATGGCAATCCCGGTCAGCAGGCTGTCGGCAATCGCGCGGGCGCGATCACCCACCAGCCGCGTTCCCCCCTCGTCCGGAGCCATCCTGCGCAAGGTCGAGTAGAACAGGGTAAGCCAATGGGCGAAGTGCCGTTCACCAAGCCCGGGGATCGCAATGTGCTTGACCATCGGGTTGCCGGAGAATTCGCCGCTATTAAACAGGACCGAGCGCCAGAAGGTCTTCATCCGATCAAGGTGAACGGGCCAGTCCTCAATCCGTTCGGCAAAGATGGGGCCAAGCAGGGCATCCTCCCGGATGGCCGCGTAGAAGTTATCAACCAGGTCGGAGACGAACGCCTCGTCGACCCCCAGCGAAACCGCGTGATCGCGCTTGGCGGCGCGAATGGCCCGCACTTCGGCGCGGCTGCGTTCGGTTATTTCTATCATCGCCTCTGCTCCGCTTTGACTATCAACGAGGAACATAGGCGCGGGCAAGCCCCCTGTCGAATGAGGCGGGGTGCGCTTCAGCACACCTCGGCGGTGTTCCGGGGCGGCGCGCCGGGGGGTACTCGCGAAGGGCTGAGATGGAAGGGATCGCCAGCCAGACGGTGGTTCGTGCCATACGCTTTCCCCAGTGCCGCGTAGAGGGCGGGATCGTATTGCGCGAGGTCGCCGGCATTGAGGATGCGACGCCCGTCGAACACCTGCAATCGGTTTGAATTGAACCAGAACTGCGTTCCCTCGGCCCAGTATTCCTGGATCGTGGTGACGGTGTATTCGTCCCGCCAGAGCCCGGTTTCCAGCGCATTGGCATAGGCAGCTTCGACCTCACGATAAAGCGGCTGGTCGACG
>NZ_JBHWMI010000037.1:0-4521 GCF_043423005.1 Qipengyuania sp.
ATTCTGCCGCCCCCGCCGCCGCCCCCGCCGGCGTTCGCAATCGTCAGCAGCGTTCCTGTCAGCACCCAGGACCTGCGCGGGGCGCCGCCCGCCTATTACGAGCAGGGCCGCGACACGTTCTCCGATGTCGAGCAGAACGCGTTCAAGGCCGTCAGCGCCGAGCCGGTGTCCACCTTTTCGATCGACGTCGATACCGCATCCTATGGCTTCGTGCGCGGCTCGCTGGATCGCAACGTCCTGCCCGCGCCCGATGCGGTGCGGACTGAGGAGATGGTCAACTACTTCACCTACGACTATCCCGCAGCCGCCTCGCGCGAGCGGCCCTTCAGCACCACCGTCGACGTCTTTCCGAGCCCTTGGACCCAGGGTCGCAAGATCGTTCGCGTCGGCATCAAGGGGTACGAACTGCCCGCGGCCAGCCTGCCGCGCGCCAACCTCGTCTTCCTCATCGATGTCTCGGGGTCGATGGATGCCGCGAACAAGCTTCCATTGGTCAAGCAGTCGCTGCTGATGCTGCTCGACCGGCTCGGCCCGGACGATAGCGTCGCCATCGTCACCTATGCCGGGCAGGCCGGAACCGCGCTGCCCCCGACGCCTGCGCGCGAGAAGGGGCGGATCGCCGCGGCGATCGAGATGCTCGGCGCCGGCGGCAGCACTGCCGGGGCGGAGGGCATCCGCCAGGCCTATGCGCTGGCCCGCAGCACGTTCGACCCGGCCGGCGTCAACCGCGTGATCCTTGCCACCGACGGCGACTTCAATGTCGGCATCACCGATCCCGAAGAGCTCAAGGGCTTCGTCGAGCGCGAGCGCGAGAAAGGCGTGTACCTCTCGGTCCTCGGCTTCGGGCGGGGCAATTACAACGATGCGCTGATGCAGACGCTGGCGCAGAACGGCAATGGCAACGCCGCCTACATCGACACCATCAACGAAGCGCGCAAGACCCTGGTCGAGGAGGCCACCTCCACGCTGTTCCCGATTGCCCGGGACGTGAAGATCCAGGTCGAATTCAATCCCGCGACGGTCGCCGAATACCGTCTTGTCGGCTACGAGACGCGGATGCTGAAGCGCGAGGATTTCGACAACGACAAGGTCGATGCCGGGGAGGTCGGCTCGGGACAGAGCGTCACCGCGCTCTACGAGATCGTCCCGGTGGGCGGTCCGCGCGCGCTGGGCGAACTGCGCTACGGCACGGATGCTCCGGCGCGGCGTCAGGCCAGCGGCGAGTATGGCTTCGTCAAGATCCGCTACAAGCAGCCCGGTTCCGCGACCAGCGATCTGCTGTCCACCCCGATCGACCGGTCGCGCGAGGTGGCCAGCTTTGCCGCGGCACCGGACGATGCGCGCTTTGCGACGGCGGTCGCCTCGTTTGCCGAGCTGCTGCGCGGCGGTCGCTACACCGGCGCGATGACCTATGACGATGTGCTGAAGATGGCCGGGCCGGTGCGCGGCGCGGACGAATACGGCTATCGTGCCGAATTCATCCAGCTGGTGCGGGCCGCCGGATCGGCGGCCTCGATGCCGAGGCTGGGCGAATGAGCGAGGTCATGCGGAGACGCGATGGGCGGTGACGACGATCTGAGGGGGGTTGTCCCCGATCCACCGCCCGTGGACGAACAGCGGCGCATCGCGGCGATCGATGCCGCCCTGCGCCGGTTCGATGCGCATCTGGGCGAAGGCATGGCGTCGCCGCGCCGCGTCCCCGCCGCCCGGCGATCCCGGCAGCAGGTCGCCGTGCTGGCGAGCGCCATGCTGGTCCTGCTGGTCACCATCCCCATCTGGCTTGCCCGGGAAGGCGATCGGGCGCGCTTCGCTCCGTCCGCCGAAACAGTTCAACAGGCCGGCCCCTCCGCTGCCGCGCCCCGCACCCCGCCGCCCCTTGGCAGTGCCGCGCCCGCACGAGCTTCGGCCGAAACGTCAGAGGCCGAACCATCGCAGGCTGCAAGCGAGGCAGGGGCGCCCCGTGCGATCGATCCGAACCTCGCCCCGACCGCACCCGCGGCGCCGGAAAGCAGTCCCGCAATCGCCGCACCGCGCAGCCCCGCACAGAACGCGGCGCCCGCCGCCGTCGTCCCTGACGCGCCGGCCTTCGCCCCGCCGCCTCCGCCGCCACCTCCTCCCCCTCCGCCGCCGCCCGCACCATCGTCGTCGCGTGTGGCTGATGCACTGGCCGCGAGAGAGGAGCCGCAAGCAATCGTGGTGACCGGTTCTCGCCGGGCGCCGGCCAGTCAGGCAGACGTGGTTCCCCCGCCGCGCCTGATCCGGCGCTGGCAGACATGCACCCCTGCCGACCCGCGCGCCGATGCGTCGCCATGTCCGGAGCATCTGGCGCGCGGCCTTGCGCTCGCCTTCGGGGGCGAGGACACCGCCGCATTGCGCGCCTTCGACGAAGCCATCGCCAAGGCACCGCAGGACCCCGGCGGCTATCTTGGCCGCGGCCTCGTCCATCAGCGCCGGGGCGATCGGAACGCCGCGCGTGCCGATCTCGACCGCGCAATCCGGCTGGCGCCGCGTGATGCGCGCCTGTATTATTTCCGCTCCCTGCTGCTACGCGAGGCGGGCGACGGGGAAAGCGCCGACCGCGATCTGGCAACCGCAGTGCGGTACGCCGATCGCTAGCCCAGCGGCGAGGAGACAGTCCGGGCGCTGCGCGGTCCGAAAGGGAGATGCGCTTGCCGGGAATTACCCGGGCGCCGCGTCCTCGCGGGGTTTCGACGACAATTGCCGCGAATAGAACCACCCGATTGCGATGAGGCAGCCGCCCAGCGCAAAGAACGAGGCGATCCGCGCCAGCCCTTCGAGCGCCGCCGTATCGAAGATGAACACCTTGAACACCGCCAGCAGCATCAGGACCAGCGAACCGACCCGCCAGTTGCGCCGGCCGCGCCATGTCCCCCAGCCGAGGAAGCCGAGCGCGACACAGATGGCGAGGATCGAGCGCAGGAGATCCTCGCGCTGGCCGGCGGGCGGCTCGAGCAGCAGGCTTCCGGCGAACATCTGTCGCAGTTCGCTCAGCGCCAGCAGCGCGATCAGCGCCATCACGGCCGCATCCGTCAGTCCCGCCGCCCATCGCGGTGCGCCCGCCTGGCCTTTCCGGAGCCACAGGACGAGCCCGATCGCGATCCCGTAGGACGCCAGCAACAGGTTGACGATCGGCCACGAGCCGACCGCCTGCGCAGTCCACAGCGGATTATGCGCGAGGAGACTGAACCAGACGAAATGCGCCACGGCAAGCAACCCGATCGCGCGCCCGAGCCGGACCCGGCTCGCCCCGCTTCCGGGCAAGGTCGCGAGGGCCACGGCGACGAGAGCCAGCGCGCCCTGCCACAAGGTCCGCTCGGCAAGGCCCCGGGCCACGAAGCGGGCCTCGTCGTCAATCGCGAAGAGGTGCTTGTAGCCGACATGGGCGACGATCATCGCCAGCATCAGGGCGCCGGCGAGAAGGACGTTGCGGCGGCGGGCCGGGTCCGATTTGCGCAGCAGGGCCACCCCGCCCAGCGCCACCGCCAGAGGGGCGACGGTGCGCAGGGTGAAGGCAAGACCGGGCAGATCGCCGAACAGCATCGGCGATCCGCCCAGCGCGGCAATCCCGCCGGCCAGCCATTCCGCAACCGCGAAGGACGCCCACAGGGCGCCGATACCCAGCAGGGTGGCGATTCCCGCGCCGCGCCGGTCGAACTTCCACGCGACGAGCAACGCCCCGCCGGCGGCGGCCAGCGGCAGCACCCGGTCCGGCAGCAGCATCGCCAGCATGCCATAGGCGAAGAGGGCAGCCCCGCCGTCGGCCATGCGGCGGATGCCCGGGCGGTTACCGAACTGCCCGAGCAGGGCGAAGGGGATCGCCGCGGCAAGCCAGCGCAGCGCATAGCGCCACTGGGGGCCGCCGCTCGACCCCTCTACGAAGCTTGCCAGCTCCTGCCAGTCGCTGCTGTTCAGCAGCAGGACCACACCCACCATGGCGATGCCCGCCTGCACCCAGCCGGTCGTCTGCCGATCGCGCGACCGGCGCAGCGTGAACGCGGGTGCGGCCAGTGCCGCCGTGACCAGCGGGGCGCTCCACGCGGGCAGCGCCAGCAATCCCGCCAGCAGAACGAGGACGAACGCCGAGCCCACCGCTGCGGCAGGGCCGAGGGCGAAATCCTCGTCGGCGGCGGGCCAGCTTTTCCACGCGGCGAGGACCGGCGCTGCGGCAAGGAGCAGGGCGGCTAGGGCCACCAGCGTGTCGCGGTCCTCCAGCAAAGCAATGTCGAACTGGATGCAGATCGCCGCGACCAGCGCCAGGGGGAAGAGCGCCAGCTGGGCATGGTCGACCGTGCGCGCACTCGCCCGCCAGACATACCATAGCGGGGGCACGGCGAAGACCAGCGCAAAAGCGGCCGCGAACAGGGCGAACCACCCCGCCGGAGGGGTCGGCCAGGCGGCAAGCAGGCATGCCGCCAGCGCCGCGGCAATGGCGCTCGCCTCGCGCAGCCGCCGCCACCGCGTGCCGAGGATCGCCAGCGCCGCCGCCAGAAGCAGGTACGC
>NZ_JBHWMI010000038.1:0-37598 GCF_043423005.1 Qipengyuania sp.
ATACTTCCCCGAGCAGCGCGCTTGGATCGAAGGGTATTCGCCTTATCAGAAGCTGGTTGGCGGGGTGGACTATCCCGAACCCTTCCTCTGGGCCTCGACCGCGGATGACCGCACGCACCCCGCCCATGCGCGCAAGGGTGCGGCGAAGTTGAAGGCGCTGGGCCAGCCCTACTGGTATTACGAGGAGACCACCGGCGGCCATTCCGGCGGGGTCGACAACGAGCAGCGCGCGCAGTTGCAAGCGTTGCAGATGGTCTATCTCATGCAGCGCCTGATGGACGACAATAAGGACAAGTGAAGCCTCGCTGATGGCAAAGAAAGGGCGGCTCTGACGGGCCGCCCTTTTGCGTTTCATCGCGGCCGCCGCGTGGGGGCGCGAAAATCCGGCGGCTTGTCGCCTACCCAGGCGACGAAGCGGGCAACAGGCTCGCGCGCAAGCAGGGCCTCGCGGTCTTCGCCCATCCGCGCCAGTTCGGCATTGGTGAAGTTCGCATGGATCGCGCGGTGACAGATCGGATGCAATGCGACGGTGACCCGCCCCTTCTTGGCGTTTGGCACCGTGTGATGCTGCTGGACCCGCCGGCCCAGCGGGCGCGAACAAAGCCAGCAGCGCCCGTCAGCCCCGGCCGATGCAGGCTCGCTCAGCCTTTCTTCTCCGCCGACTTCTTTTTCTGCATGGCGTCATGAAAACGGTCGGCCCAGCCGGGCTTCACCAGCTGCTCGGCACGCACCATGCGCATCTCGCCCGGTTCGACATCACGGCTGACCGCGCTGCCTGCCGCAACGATCGCGTCGGCGCCGATCCGGACCGGCGCGATCAGCGCGCTGTTGGAACCGATGAAGGCGCGCTCGCCGATCTCGGTGCGGTATTTGAAATAGCCGTCATAATTGCAGGTGATCGTGCCCGCGCCGATATTGGCCCCGGCTCCGATCTCTGCATCGCCGAGATAGGTGAGGTGGCTGGCCTTGGCCCCTTCGCCCATCACCGCCTTCTTCATCTCGACGAAATTGCCGATCTTCGCGCCTTTCTTAAGCACTGCGCCCGGCCGCAGGCGGGCATAGGGGCCGACTTCGCAGTCCTCACCGATCTCGGCTCCTTCGAGGTGACTGAAAGCGCGGATCTTCGCCCCCTTGGCGACCGTCACACCCGGACCGAAGATGACGTTGGGTTCGACCGTTACATCGGCGGCAAGCTCGGTGTCGTAGCTGAAGAACACCGTTTCCGGCGCCCGCAGCGTGACGCCCGCCTCCATCGCCTCTTCGCGCTTCAACTGCTGCCATTGCGCCTCCGCCGCTGCGAGTTCGGCCCGGCTGTTGATGCCGGCGACTTCCTCGGGCCGGGACGTGCGCAGCGCCTCGCAGCGCTCGCCGTCGGCAATGGCGATGTTGACGATGTCGGGGAGGTAGTATTCGCCCTGCGCGTTGTCATTGCCGACGCGAGCGAGCAGCGCGAAGAGATCCTCGGCCTTGGCGGCCAGCAGCCCCGAGTTGCACAGCCGGCAAGCGCGCTCCGCCTCGCTTGCATCCTTGTATTCGACCATGCGCGAGATGCTGCCGCCCTCGTCCGCGATGACGCGGCCATAGGCGAGCGGATCGTCCGGCTCGAACCCCAGAACCACGACCTTGGCCCGCTCCGGTGCGTGGAGCCGGTCGATCATGGCCGCCATCGTCTCGGCGGCGACGAATGGGACGTCGCCGTAAAGCACCAATACGTCACCTGCAAAGCCGTCGAGGGCGGCCTGCGCCTGCTGAACCGCGTGGCCGGTACCGAGCTGCGGTTCCTGCAAGGCCACGGTCGCCGTCTCGCCTAGCGCCTGCTCCACCGCCTCGCGGCCTGCGCCCACGACCACGACCTTTCGCGCCGGTGCCAGTGTCTCCACCGTCGCCAGCAGGTGCGCGATCATCGGTCGCCCGGCGATCGGGTGCAGCACCTTGTGTAGATCGCTCTTCATGCGGGTGCCCTTGCCCGCGGCGAGGATGATGGCGGCAAATTGGCGTGTCGGCTCCATGGGCGGGGGCCATGCCACCATTCGCTTGCAGTTTGAAGGCGCATCCTGCACCCGCCGCGCGCATGACGGACTTTCCCTTCGATATCGTCGCCTTCGACCTCGACGGTACCCTGCTCGACACACACGAAGATCTTGGCGCATCGGTCAATCATGCGCTTGCCGAAGGCGGCTTTCGCGAAGTGCCGGTGGGCAGCGCGAAGGATTTGATCGGCGGCGGGGCGAAGACGATGCTGGCCCGCGCGCTGGAGGACCAGGGCGGCGTGCCCGATGATGAATTCCGCCGCCTCTACAAACTGATGCTCGCCCATTACGCAGAGCACAACGCGGTGCTGACCAAGCCCTACCCCCATGCCGAAACCGTGCTGGGCGAACTGGCGGGGCGCGGGGTGCACCTGGCCATCGTCACCAACAAGTTCGAAAGCTTTGCGCGCGGTGTGCTCCAAACGCTTGGGCTGGCGGAGCGATTCGCCTGCATCATCGGCGGCGATACGCTGGGCAAGGGCCGGGCCAAGCCGGCGCCCGATCCCCTGTATGAAACGATCCGGCTGTGCGGCGGGGGCCGGCTCGTCTTCGTTGGCGACAGCAGCTACGATCTGCACGCCGCCCGCGCCGCCGGGGTGCCGTTCGTTGCCGCGTGCTATGGCTATTGCGACCTCGCCCGCGAGGATTTCGCCGCCGATGCCGCCATCGACACGCTCGACCAGCTGATCCCCGCGCTCGAACGGCTCTGACCCATGCGTGGCCGCCCCGCCTGCGACCGGGTTTGCAAGTTGCAAGGCGCCGGCGAACGTGCCACGCCACCTTCCGATTGACCCTTACGTAAACCTCAGCAGGAGCATCTCCATGAGTATCGATTTCAAGGACAAGGTTGCCATCGTCACCGGCGCGGGCGGCGGTCTGGGCCGCGAATATGCGCTGGAGCTCGGGCGGCGCGGGGCGAAGGTGGTGGTCAACGACCTCGGCGGTTCGCGCGATGGCACGGGAACGTCCGATGCAGCAGCCAAGGTGGTCGAAGAGATCGAGCAGGCCGGCGGGCAGGCAATGGCCAACGGCCACAGCGTTACCGAATTCGACCAGATGGAAGAAATGGTTGCCCGCGCGAAGGAGACGTTCGGCGGGGTGCACATCCTGATCAACAATGCCGGCGTCCTGCGCGACAAGACCTTCGCCAAGATGAGCCCCGAGGATTTCGAATTCGTCGTCAAGGTTCACCTCACCGGCTCGGCCATGGCGACCAAGGCGTGCTGGGAAACCATGCGCGAGCAGTCCTACGGCCGCATTCTGATGACGGCCAGTTCCACCGGGCTGTTCGGCAATTTCGGGCAGGCCAATTACGGGGCTGCCAAACTCGGCCTCGCCGGGTTGACCAAGACGCTTTACCTCGAAGGCGCGAAGTACAACATCAAGGTCAACACGCTGTCGCCAGTTGCCGGCACCCGGATGACTCAGGACCTGTTCCCCGAAGAGGCATTCAAGCTGTTCGATCCGGTGAACGTCGTTCCCGCCGCGCTATTCCTCGTCAGCGAGGATGCGCCGAGCAATGCCATCGTCGGCGCGGGTGCGGGCGGTTTTCACAGCGCATGGACGGTCATGAACGACGCGGTCTGGCTGACGGAGGACGAGCGCACGGTCGAAGGCTTTGCCGCACGGTGGGACGACATCAGCCGGTTCGACAATCTGAAAGCCCCGCAATCGGGTGCCGAACAGTCGGGCAATATCCTTTCCGCAATGCAGAAAGTCACCGGAAGCGGTCCGTCGTCGACTCGCAAATAACCGTATTGACTGCTTAATACACTGACCTATGCTTCCTCCTAAACGGGGGAGCATGGTCAATGTATTCGGAAGAAGATCTCAATTCGGCGGTCTCCGCAGGGGCTCTGACCCCGGAGGCCGCCGCATCGTTCCGCGCGCACATGACGCAGGTTCGCGACATGCCGCGCACCGATGAGGAAAGCTTTCGCCTCATCAACAGCTTCAACGATATCTTCGTCGCGATCGGCGCGGTGATCATGCTGCTGGCTGCCGGGGCGATCGGCCAGTCACTCAGCCGGGCATTCAACAACGACAGCGAGGGGGCTTATGTCTCCCTCGCCGGTATCTTCGTGGCGGTGACCGCGTGGCTGCTGGCCGAATTCTTCACGCGCCGGCGGCGGATGGCCTTTCCCAGTATCCTGTTGCTGCTCGCGTTCGTCGGCGCGGTGTTCGCGACGGTGGCGGGCATAGGCAGCGTCCTGACGGATATGGACAATGACAATGCCGGCGCGCTGGTTGCCGCGGCGGCCGGCCTGATCGCGGCCGGGGCGGCGTGGCTCCACTGGCGGCGCTTCAAGGTGCCCATCACCGTTGCAGCCGGCGCGGCGACGCTGGCGGTGACGGCGATCTCGCTGATCAATGCGCTGATCAGTTCCGTCACGGGTGCCGAAGGCGCCGAAAGCGAAGGGCTGCTGCTGCCGCTCGTGTTCGTGTCCGGTCTCGCCATTTTCGCCCTGGCGATGCGCTGGGACATGAGCGACCGGGAGAGAACCACGCGCCGCAGCGACGTCGCCTTCTGGCTTCATCTCCTGGCCGCACCGATGATCGCACACCCGATCTTCTACGGTCTGGGCATCATGGACGGCGACGCGGCCGGGATCGGCACCGCCGTGATCGTCATCGCCATCTACGTGGTGTTCGGCATCGTCGCCCTGGCGATCGATCGGCGCGCCCTGCTCGTCTCGGCACTCGCCTATGTGCTGGCGGCCCTCACCTTCCTGTTCGACCGCTTCGGCGCGGTCGAACTGAATTTCGCGCTGACGGCCCTGGTGATCGGCTCGGCCCTGCTGACGCTGTCGGCCTTCTGGACCCCGATCCGGCGCGCCGTCATCGAAACCCTGCCGGGCACCTTGCGCGGCCGGCTCCCCGTGGCGGGCGTCGTCCCGGGCTGAGCGAACCCGCCCGGCGTCTTCAGCTGTCGACGGCCTTCACCAGCCGCCGTTCGACAGGGGCGAGGACGCCGGGCAGTTCGTGTCCGCGCTTCAGCACCTGCCCGTGTTCGCCGAACAGGGTCCACATCCCCTGCCGGCTGCGCAGCGAGGGCCGTTTCTCGATCCGCGCCTGCGGCCGTTCCGCGGTCCGGCGGAAGGCCGAGAAGCTTGCCGCATCGCGGGTGAAGTCCATCGCGTAATCGCGCCATTCGCCTGCCGCAACCATGCGACCATACAGGTCGAGAATGCGTGTCAGCTCCTCGCGGGTAAAGCCGACCTGGCCGCTATGCCGCTGGGGAAAGGCGACCACCGTGCTGTTGGCGCTCATCGTCCGTCGTCGGTCCCGCTGCGCCCGGGGGCGGTCATCGTGCCGCGCAGCAACGCGATCTCTTCGCGCAACGCGGCAATTTCCGCGCGCAATTCCGCCTCCACCCGCTCGACCGCGTCCTGCTGCGGTGCGCAAGGGTCGTCGCAGGGTGTGCCATAGGGCAGAAATTCGCGCAGCCATTGTTCGGCCGGGACCAGCGTGCTGCGCGCCTTCATTCCGATCATCGTCGCGCCTTCCGGCACATCGTCGGTCACCACCGCATTGGCCCCGATCCGCGCCCGCCGGCCGACCGTGATCGGCCCGATCACCTGCGCCCCCGAACCGACGATGACCCCGTCCTCCAGCGTCGGATGGCGTTTCCCGCCGATGCCGTTGGTGGGATTGGTCCCCCCCAGCGTCACCGACTGGTAGATCGTCACGTCATTGCCGATATGAACCGTCTCGCCGATGACGGAAAAGCCGTGATCGACGAAGAAATTGCGACCGATCTTCGCCCCGGGGTGAATGTCGATACCGGTCAGGAAGCGGCTGAAATGGTTGATCGCCCGGGCGAGGAAGTACAGCTCGGCCTCGAACAGCCAATGGGCAACCCGGTGTAGCCCCAGCGCCCAGACGCCGGGATACAGCAAGACCTCCCAGCGTGAACGCGGGGCCGGGTCGCGGGCCTTGATGGAATCGAGATAGGCAACCAGCCGTTGCAGCATGTCTTGTGTCTTTCACTGCCGGGCGGTCAAAGCAAGCGCCCTTGCTCCGGTCCCTGAACCGCATCGAGCGCGTCCCGCCAGACAGACATGGTGGGCGGGGCCTTTCGTTCAAGGCTGAGACGGTCGATTGCCTCGACCACCTGCTCGATCATCGCGTGCGAACGTTCGATCCGCGGAACCAGATAGGCCGCCGCCCCCTCGCCCAGCGCCAGCTTGCGCCGCGCGGCATGCGCCATGATCAATTCCGCCGCCATGGCATCGTCGGGAGGAGAAAGGGCAAGGTGGAGCGCCGCCCCGATGCGGCTGGCGAGGTCAGGCAGGCGGATTGTCCAAGATCCCTCGTCCGCGGCCAGCAGCAGCGGCCGCCCGCTTTCCTGCGCCCGGTTCCAGGCGTGGAAGACCTCCGCCTCGTCGAGACCGGGCGCATCGTCCATCACCGTGCCTTCGTGCTGTTCGGCAAACCAGCGCAGCAGCAGGCTCTTGCCCGACCGGGGTGGGCCGGTGACGATGGCGGTGTTAAACGGCCAGCTGCGCGGATTGCGCAAGGCCTCGATCGCCGCGCGATTGCCTGCGCCGATCACGATCCGCGCCGGTTCGCCGGGCAAAGCGTCGGACAGGGGTAGAGCGAATTGCGCCACGACGGCGCCTCAGCGCGAGATCAGCAGCGCGCTGCCACCCTGCTGCACGTTCAGACCCCGCGCACGCAGGGCGGCGGCGAGCTCGCCGATCGACCCGCCATAGCTGACCGTCATCACCGAAGTGCCGCCGATCGCGGTGCTGCGCGTCCCGGCGTTGCGGACGCCGGGCGTGCCCCGCACCGAACCCAGGATCGCATCGAAGGCGGCGGCGTCGGGCGTCTGGAACTGGACGGTGTAGAGCGCGACCGAACCTTCGGGCGGCGGAGTGTTGATCGGGGCATCGGTGATGGTCCCGTCGCTCGTCGCCCGTTCGCCCGGCTGCCGCGCCGCCGCCGCACCCCGCTCCGCCGCCGCATCCTGCGCCTGATAGCGGCGCCCAAGCTCGACCAAACGGGCGACCGCCGGGGTCAGTTCGCCGCCTTCGATGTTGAGCGAAGGATCGGGCCGGAGGGTCCCGGCGGCAAGCGCCCGTTCGAAGATGGTGTTGAAGCGAACCACTGCCTGATCCAGCATCGCGGGAAGCTGCGCCGGGTTCTGCGCGGTCAGCGTGAAGCTGTCGAGAAAGATCGAGTCCGGTCCGTAGCGGGCGGTGAAGCGCCCTTCGACCGGACCTCCGGGATAGGCATAATCGAGCCGGGCAATCGGCACGAGCACGTCCGAGGCGTTGAACTGGTCGAGCACGTTGCGCCACCAGGTCCGGCTGCGCCGCCCGCTCTGGCCATAGGTGAGGAGCAGCGATTCGCCGCCCGAACCGCTCGGCCGAACATAGGAGATGCGGCTCGCCCCGGCCTGATATTCGGCCCATGCGCGCTGCCATTCGTTGCGCCGTTCGTACATGAGGGCGGTGCCGCCCGAAAAGGTCACCGGGAGAAGCAACATCGGTGCCGAACGCTGGATCTGGCCGGCGGCGCCCAGAAAGCTCGTCGCCCGTTCGCGGTCGAAGACCACGCCCAGCGTCGCGATATAGCGGCGAGGGCCGATCCGTTCGCGCTGAACCACGATGGCCGAGACGAGGGAATCGATCGTCGAATCGGGAAGACTGGGTCCGTCGATCTTCTCCCACGCCTTGCGCTGCGCCTCGGCCCAGGCCTCTTCGCGGGCGGCGACGCCGGTTTCCGCCGTCACATCGACCACGATGTCGCGCACTTCGATATCGCTGGTCGCCGCGACCGGTGCGATCCCCCGCTCGCCGTCGACTTGCGCGAATGCATACCACCCGCCCGCACCCAATCCCGCCAGCCCGACCAGGGCGGCGGCAATGGCGGAACGCCCGGGTCGTGAGGGAAGCAGGGATGCCAGCATGGGGAAAATCGCCGGCCTTTTGCCCAATCGGATATGGAAATCCAAGCGCGAATGCGCGAAGGCACCCAGGATGAGCAGCAAGACCCCATCCTATACCTATGCGCAGGCCGGGGTATCGATCGCGGCGGGCAACGCGCTGGTCAAGGCGATCGCTCCGCTGGTCAAGGCTACCCGCCGCCCGGGCGCCGATGGCGAGATCGGCGGTTTCGGGGGCTTTTTCGATCCGCGCGCGGCGGGTTACGAGGATCCGTTGCTGGTCGCCGCGAACGACGGGGTGGGCACCAAGCTCAAGCTGGCGATCGAGACCGGACGGCACAATACCGTGGGCATCGATCTTGTCGCGATGTGCGCCAACGACCTGATCGTGCAAGGCGCCGAGCCGTTGTTCTTCCTCGATTATTTCGCCACCGGCACGCTTGAGACCGGAATTGCCGAACGGGTCATCGGCGGCATCGCCGAAGGCTGCAGGATCGCCGGCTGTGCGCTGATCGGCGGCGAAACGGCCGAAATGCCGGGAATGTATGCGCCGAGCGATTACGACCTTGCCGGCTTCTGCGTCGGCGCGGTAGAGCGGGGTCAGCAAATTACCGGCGAGCGGGTGGCCCCCGGGCACGTCCTGCTCGGCCTTGCCAGTTCGGGCGTCCATTCCAATGGCTATTCGCTGGTCCGTCGCCTGGCGCAGGACAAGGGCTGGTCGCTCGCCCGCCCCGCGCTGTTCGATCAGGACGTGCTGCTGGGCGATGCCCTGATGGAGCCGACACGAATCTATGTCGCGGCCCTGTTGCCGCTGCTGCGCGATGGCCTTGTCGACGCGCTGGCCCATATCACCGGCGGCGGGCTGCTGGAGAACATCCCCCGCGTCCTTCCGGCAGGGACACATGCCGAAGTCGACGCGGATGGCTGGCGGCAGCCGGGGCTGATGTCCTTTCTCCAGGCCCAGGGCAATATCGAGCCCGAAGAGATGGCGCGCACCTTCAACTGCGGCATCGGCATGGTGCTGGCGGTCGAGCCGGCGCAGGCCGAGATCGTTCGCACCCGCCTCGAACAGGCCGGCGAAACGGTGCTGCCGGTGGGGCGAATCGTCGAAGGCGAGAAGGGCTGCACGGTACGCGGCTCGGCGGGAACATGGTCGGCCCGGGCGGACTGGACGGCCAGCCATCATGGCTGACAAGGCGCGGGTCGCCGTCTTCATTTCGGGCCGCGGTACCAACATGGCCGCGCTGCTGTATGCCAGCCAGCTGCCCGGTGCCGCCTACGAGATCGTGCTGGTGGCGGCAAACGATCCGGCGTCTGCCGGGCTTGCACTGGCCGCATCGGAAGGGGTGACGACCTTCGCCCTTTCACACCGCGGAATGGATCGCGCGGCCCATGATGCCGCCATGTCGGCGGCAGCGCGCGAGGCGGGGGCACAGTACATCGCGCTCGCTGGCTATATGCGGATCCTGGGCGATGCGTTCGTCTTGGAGTGGCAGGGGCGCCTGCTCAACATCCATCCCTCGCTCCTGCCCCGCTACCCCGGGCTCGATACCCATCAGCGCGCCATCGAAGCGGGCGACAGCCATGGCGGAGCATCGGTGCATCTCGTCACCGGCGAACTCGACGCGGGCGAGGTGCTGGGGCAACTGCGGGTTGCCATCCTGCCCGGCGATACGGCCGACGATCTCGCCGCCCGGGTGCTGTTTGCAGAGCATCAGCTCTACCCCGCGGCGCTACAGGATTATGTCAGCCGGGCGCAGGATGCCGGGCACCTCCTCGCCCGGGTCCGCGAACTCGCCCTCGCCCTGCCGCGGACGCACGAACGCGAGAGCCACGGCGCCCCCGGCTGGCGCGTCGGCGGCGAGACGTCGGGCAGGTATTTCGCCTATTTCAACGACCGGCACCATGGTTCGGAACACGTCGCCCTGCTCGTCAAGACCGGCGGCATGGACGAACTGCTGGACCTCGTCGAGGCGCAGCCGCAAGCCTACTTCAAGCCTGCCTACTACGGCGCGAGCGGATGGATTGGCGTGATCCTCGACCGCGAAGGGCTGGACTGGGACGATGTCGCCGCCTGGCTCGAACGCAGCTGGCGCAGCGTTGCCCCGGCTGCTGTGGCGCGAACCCTCCCGGCGAGTAACGGAAACTGACCGCCTTGCGCGATCCGCGTCCGATCCTGTTCTTTGCAATCGCTGCGGCGGGTCTCGCCTATGTCGCCTGGCGCGGCGCGGGGCCGCAGCCGGACGAGAATGGCGGTGGGTCGCTGATACAGAGCATCCTGATCGTGGGCGGGGTCTTTATTGCCGTTCATGCCGTGCGCCATCTTCTGATGCGCCGGTTTCCGCCGCGGGACGATGAGGAATGAGCCAGCCGCCGCCCCGCCCGCACGCGCTGAGCGTATCGCCCTTCGCCTGCCGGGCCGACCGCCTCATCAAGGAGCTGTGGGATCGCAAGATCACGCCTAAACCGCCGCTCGATCCGGAGTTCCTGTGGCAGATCGGCGCCCGGGGTTACACGTCCGAGGACGAGGTCTCCTGCCGGTCGGCGGACGAGGTGGACGATTTTCGCGAGCGGCTTGCGCGGCTGTGCCATTCGCTACGCGAGGAAGCCGATCTCAATGCCCTGGGCCACACCATGGCCTATGGCCAGCTCAAGAAGGCCATTCGCGAGCGCCACGCGCTTGGCCGGTTGTGGCGCACCCGGCCCGAACTGGCGCGTACCGCCATCGCTGCTCCGATAATCGTCGCCGGGCAGATGCGTTCGGGGACGACCCGGGTTCACCGCCTCCTCGCCGCCGATCCCGCGCATTGCGGCACGCGGTTTTGCGACAGCCACCATCCGGTCCCTGCCCGGCCCGATCTGCGCCCGCTGATATCGCGTGCGGCGCTGGCGATGGCCCGCCGGATCAACCCCTGGCTCGATACCCTGCACCCCTTTTCGCCTACCCGGGTGGACGAGGAGATCGGCTGGCTCGCCAGTGCGCTTTCGCCTCCATCCTACGAAGCGCAGTGGCACGTCCCTTCGTATGTCAGCTGGAGCGAGGGGCGCGATCCCGCCCCGGTCTATGCCGAGTTCGCCCGCATCCTGCGCACCGATGCAGCCCATCATGGCAATGCCGATCGGACGCGGATCCTGAAGTGCCCGCAGTTCAGCGAGGATCTTCCGGCACTCGTCGCGCAGTTTCCCGGGGCACGGATCGTCAGCACCGCACGCGAACAGAACGCCGTCTGGGCGAGCGCGGTATCGATGGTCGCCTGTCAGAGCGCGTTCCAGACGTGCGCCCCGGCGCTCGCCCCGATCGAGAGCGCATGGATGCGCAAGATCGCCATGCGCGAGCGTCGCCTGAACGCCTCGCTGGCGCAGCTGCCCAATCCCGTAGCCCGGGTGACCTTCGAACAGCTCAACCGCGATTGGCGCGAGGCCATGCGAGCGGTGTACGATGCACTCGGCGCCGAACTGACCGATGCCGCGCTGGCCGCAATGGAGGCCGAATTGGCACGGAGCGAAGGCGACTGGCATCGGCACCACAGCCGCGATATCGCCGGCTTCGGTCTGACCGCCAGTGAAGCCGGGCGAATTGGCCGGCGTGCCGCTGGCTAGGCGGGATGGGCTGCGGAGGGCTGCGACGCCTTGACCGGGTGGAACCGGGACAGCGTCAGAAGACCGCCTTCACGCATGACCTCGATGCGGCAGATGGTTCCCTCGCGAACCAGCAATCGGCACAGGATCGGACCTCCGACAGCTTCGTAGTTGCTGTCGATATGACCGGTCATGAGGATCTGTCCGCCGCTGTCGCTCAGCTGTTTGATGGCGATCTGCGGATTGCCATAGATCTGCCGGAACCTGCGATCACGTTCGAGAAAGCCGTCCCGCCCGATGCTGCTGCCCCCGGCATCGCTCATGACGAAATCATCGGCCAGCAGGCTCGCCGCTTCATCCTGACGGCAGGCGTTGACTGCGGCGAAGAACGCGCGAACAATCTTCAGCCGCGTGCGCCGGGTATCGCCGGAGAAGGAAAAAGGCCACGCCATCGTGTCGCGTCGTTACCACACACACGCGGCGAAACCTATTATCCTATGTTTGGGTAAGGCAACTCTCTTGCAACCATCCGGTCAGCGCGGGCGATGCGTTGCATTGCGCCGCGCCCACCGGGTGGTCTGATCGTCAGCCGACGATTTCGCTGTCGTCGAAGAAGAAGCGGATTTCGTTGGCCGCGTTCTCGTCCGAATCCGACCCGTGGACCGAATTGGCTTCGATGCTTTCGGCATAGGTGTGGCGAATGGTGCCTTCTGCGGCATCGGCCGGGTTGGTCGCGCCCATGATGTCGCGGTTGCGCTTGACCGCATCCTCGCCCTCGAGGACCTGGACCACCACCGGGCCGCTCATCATGAAGTCGACCAGTTCGCCATAGAACGGGCGATCCTTATGCACTTCGTAAAAGCCCTTGGCCTGCTCCTCGGTCATGCGGATGCGCTTGGACGCGATGACGCGCAGGCCGGCATCTTCCAGCATCTTGGTGACGGCGCCGGTCAGGTTGCGGCGGGTGGCATCGGGCTTGATGATCGAAAAGGTGCGGGTGACCGCCATGACGGGTTCCTTCGGTATAGGGTGGGAAAAGCGTGCGCGCGCCCCTAGCGCCGGGGAAGCGCAGCGGCAAGCCTGACTAGCGCAGGCGTGACACCATGATCTGCCCCGCGCTGCCGCCACCCTCGGGCCGCGCGGTGACAATGAATTCCAGCCCGTTTACCGGATCGATGCCACCCAGAGTCCGGTGCCGCCCTGAAAGATCGATCTGCGGCACGATCCCGGCTGCATCCGCCTGCCGGCGATACAGCGCGATGATCTCGTCCGGCGACTGCGCAGCCCGGTAATTGAAATGAAGCACCAGCGCATCTGCGTCCTCGACGCGGACCACTCCGGTGATCTTCGCATCGGGCGGCGCGGTGAAAGGGGCAGGCATTGTGATGGGCGTATCGTCGCCTGTCCGTAGCCGCGGGGCAGCCTGAGGGCTGCCAGCGGCCGCCGCGCCCCCGCCGACCCTCGCGTTCCTATCGGCCGGTTCGCCGGACGTCGGCGCAGGTTCGCACGCACTGGCCGCCAGTCCCAGCAGCACGAGGAGAAGACGTTGCCCGATCATGCCGGATCGACTTTTGAAACCGGACCGGGTTCCTCAGCCAGCTATCGTCCACGCCCCCCGATCGTCCTGCCGGAAGAAGCGCGCCGTCATTGCCTCGTCCGCGGCGAAGCGACGCCACAACGCGCGCGCGGCATCGGTGGCGCCGGTATCGAACAGCAGGATGACGCGGGCAAACGCCGTCGCATCGTCGCGCCATTCGCCGTCCGCGATCAGGGCCATCGTCGCTCCGTTGGCGGCGCTGCATTCAGGGCCGAGGAGGATCGGCTGGCGGGCATCATGCGGATCACCCACGCGGCCATGGGCGAGGAAGGCCGGTGCCTCGCGCGCCCACAAGGCGTCCGACAGCTGCTGCGCGACGGCGTCGTCACGGACGGCGATCGAAAGGCGCGCGCCGCTGGCCAGCACCTTTTGCGCGAGCAGCGGAACGACGCGCTCCACCGGATCGCGGCTGAGCTGATAGAAATCGACCTGCATCAGCCCGCTCCCCCGCCCTTGTTGCGCCGGCAGCCGTCCGAGCAGTACTTGACCGCATCCCAGTCACGCGCCCATTTCTTGCGCCAGGCGAAATCCAGCCCGCAGGCAGCGCAGACCTTGGTCGGAAGATCGCCCTTGCGCCGCATCTTCGCCATGGCTTGCGCCTCCCTGCCCGCGTCTTGCCCCGCCGGTCGTTCAGCGTTCGGCCGTATCGGCGATGAGCGTGTCGATCAGGCGCACGCCGAACCCTGTGGCGCCCTTGTTCCAGGTGCGGCCCGGCTTGTCGGCCCACACCATCCCGGCGATGTCGCAATGCGCCCATGGCGTTCCTTCCGCGATGAAGCGCTGCAGGAACTGTGCGGCGGTGATCGACCCCGCACCGCGACCGCCGATATTCTTCATATCGGCGATCGGGCTGTCGATCAGCTTGTCGTAAGCGGCCCCGAGCGGCATCCGCCAGACCTTGTCGCCGCTCTTCGTGCCAGCCGCCGCCAGATCGGCGGAAAGCTGGTCGTCGTTGGAGAAGATGCCGGCGTATTCGTTGCCCAGTGCCACGATCATGGCCCCGGTCAGCGTGGCGAAGTCGACCACGCGCGAGGGCTGGAATTCCTCCTGCGTCCAGTGCAGCGCGTCGGCCAGAACCAGCCGTCCTTCGGCATCGGTGTTCAGCACCTCGATGGTCTGGCCGCTCATGCTGGTGACGACGTCGCCCGGACGCTGGGCATTGCCGTCGGGCATGTTCTCGACGAGACCCACCACGCCCACGACATTGGCCTTCGCCTTGCGCCGGGCGAGGGTCAGCATGCCGCCTGCAACCGCGGCGGCGCCGCCCATGTCCCACTTCATGTCCTCCATGCCTGCGCCCGGCTTGATCGAAATGCCGCCGGTGTCGAAGGTTACGCCCTTGCCGACGAAAGCGACCGGCGGTTCGCCGGGCGCGCCGCCGTTCCAGCGGATCGCCAGAATACGCGATTCGCGCGAGGAGCCTTGACCCACACCGAGGAGCGAGCCCATGCCCAGCTCTTCCATCTTCGCTTCGTCGAGGACGATCAGCTCCGCCCCGGTCTCGGCAAAGCGTGCGCGGCAGCGTTCGACGAAGCTTTCGGGATAGATGACGTTGGCCGGCTCGGTCACCAGTTCGCGAGTGAATTCGATACCTTCCGCCAGCGCGCTCGCCGCCGCCCACGCCTGGTCCATTCCCTCTGGCGCGCCGACCACCGTGACGGACTTGAGCGTGACCTTGTGCTCGTCCTTCATCTTGGTGCGGTAGATATCGTAGCGCCAGTTGCGCAGCCGCAGGCCGAGCAGCACGTGCGCCACCTCGTTTGCGTTCAGGTTGCTGCCGGAAAGGTCCAGCACCAGCTCTTCGACGCCCGCGCTCTGATACTTGGCCGTAAGCGCGGCGCCGGCCTTTTCGAGATGGGGCAAACGCTCGGGCGAATCCCCTTTGCCGGCACCAGCCAGAGCCAGTCGCGCGATCTCGTCGCCCTGCTCGACGAACCCGTCGAACACCTGCCCCGGATTGCCCTTGAACGCAGCCGCCTTCGCCCCCTCGCTGAAGGCGCGGGGAAGGTCCGAAGGCAGCTTGCCCTTGTCGACGATCTGCGCGATGAGGCGCGCCGCCTGCGGACGGGACTGGCTGAACTGGATGTGCATGGAAACTCCTGAAATGCTGGGCGCGCCGGCCGCAAACTTGCGGCACCGCCGCGTTGCTACGGCGATTGCGATTAAGCGGAGCGAATGCGATAGGCAAGGCATGGTCCAGCCTGCGCCGCCTGCATCCCTGCGTTGCGCGACCGCGCTGGCACCGGTCCTGGCGGCATTGCTGCTGGCCATACCGGCCGGGGCGAGGGCGCAGGATGGCGCCGCCACCGGCATCGGCACGTCCGAAGAACCCGAAGGGGCCAGCCCCGACGGCCCCGTTGCGCCGGATGCGGAAAGCCCGGTGCCGGACAACGCTGTGCAAGTCCCCGATGCCCGGTCCGAAGATCTGCCGGACGATCCGGACCTGCCGCCACCAACGCCCGAATTCAATGCGGCGGGCGAACGGCAGATCGGATTTGCCGCCGATATCCTGAGCTACGACAACACCGCCGACACAGTGACGGCGGAGGGCAACGTCGTCCTTCGTTCGGGTGACCGCTCGGTCCGCGCCGACAGTGTCACCTGGAACCAGACCAGCGGCGCGATCCTTGCCCGCGGCAATGTCCGCTTCGTCGACGAAAACGGCAACCAGCTCTATTCCGATCAGGTCGAACTGACCGACAGGTTCGAGGCCGGTTCGCTCGAAAATCTGCTGCTTGCCCTGCGCGAAGGGGGGCGGCTGGCGGCCAATTCCGGATCGCGCGCCGCCGATGGGACGATCGAATTGCGGCAGGCGGCCTACAGCGCCTGTGCGGTCATCACCCCGGACGGCTGCCCCAAGGAACCCAGCTGGCGCATCACCGCCGAACGGGTCGTCTACGATCCGGCGGCGCGGCGGATGCGGTTCGACGATGCCTATCTCGAACT
This sequence comes from Qipengyuania sp., assembly GCF_043423005.1. GTDB lineage: Bacteria > Pseudomonadota > Alphaproteobacteria > Sphingomonadales > Sphingomonadaceae > Qipengyuania. The sequence goes on from NZ_JBHWMI010000038.1 coordinate 16,043, forward strand.
GTTCGGCGCCCGCGTCCTTCCGCTTCCCGGCCTGGCATTGCGGACCGACGGCGGGCCGTCGTCGGGCCTGCTGGTGCCGGACCTGCGGTTCTCGCAGAGGAACGGGGTCGAGGTGTCGGGCAGTTATTATCTGCGCTTCGCCCCCGACCGCGATCTGACCGCGGCGGCCTATGTCTTTACCGAGGCGCCGCCGATGGTATCGGCGCAATGGCGGCATCTGACCGGGAACGGGGCGTACCAGATCACCGGCTATGCCACCCACAGCCGCCGCTTCGGCGAGGGGACGGAGGACAGCGCCACCTCCGAGGCGCGCGGCTATCTGTTCGCCAATGGCCGGTTCCAGTTCTCCCCCGAATGGAGCCTGACGAGTTCGATCCGCGTGGCGAGCGACCGGACTTTCCTGCGCCGTTACGACATCAGCCGCGACGATCGGCTGCGCTCGATGTTCGAGGTCGAGCGGATCGACGCGGACTCCTATTTCTCGCTCGCCGGCTGGGCGACGCAGACCCTGCGGCTCAATCAGGACCAGGGACAGGTGCCGATCGCGCTGCCGGTGATGGACTATCGCCGCCGGCTGACCGATCCGGTCTTTGGCGGACGGGTCGAACTGCAGGCCAACACGCTCGCCATCACCCGCACCGAGGGGCAGGATACCCAGCGCGCCTTCGTCCGCGGCCAGTGGGACCTGACCCGGGTGACCGCGCTGGGCCAGGTGCTGAAGGTGACCGGCCTTGTCCGCGGCGACGTCTACCATTCCTCCCAGAACGATCTGACCGACACCATTGCCTATCGCGGCGACAGCGGGTGGCAGGCGCGCGGCGTCGCGCTGGCTGCGGTGGATCTCGAATGGCCGCTGGTCGGCGATTTTCTGGGCGGTACGCAGGTCCTGACCCCGCGTGTGCAGGTCGTGGTGACCCCGCCTGTCCCCAACCTCAGCATTCCCAACGAGGATGCGCGCGCGATCGACCTCGAGGATTCCAATCTCTTCGCGCTCAATCGCTTCCCCGGTTACGACCGCTTCGAGGACGGCACGCGGATCACCTACGGCTTCGACTGGTCGCTGCGCCGCCCGGGATGGGAGGTCAATGCGACGCTGGGCCAGTCCTACCGGCTGGATAACGATCGCGCGATCTTCCCCGACGGGACCGGCCTGTCCGAGCGTTTCAGCGATTTGGTCGGCCGCACGCAGGTGCGCTACCGCGACTTCATTTCGGTCACCCACCGTTACCGGCTCGACAAGGACAATCTGGCCGTCCGCCGCAACGAGTTCGACGCGACCATCGGCTCGCGCAAGACCTATGCCGAAATCGGGTATCTGCGCCTCGACCGCAACATCTCCGCGGTCGAGGACCTGCAAGACCGCGAGGAGCTGCGCGCGGCGGCGCGGGTCGCCTTCCTCGATTACTGGTCGGTGTTCGGCTCGGGCGTCTTCAACCTCACCAATGCGAGCGAGGACCCCACCCTGTCGAGCGACGGATTCCAGCCCATCCGCACCCGGCTGGGCTTCGCCTATCAGGACGACTGCCTTGAACTCGGACTGACCTGGCGGCGCGATTACGTCTCAGCCGGGGATGCCCGGCGCGGCGATACCTTCCAAATCTTCTTTGCCCTGCGCAATCTCGGCTTCCGCTAGGCTGGCGTGTTGGCACGGCCCGCCTAACGCGCTATCCGCGCGGCCAATCAGCAACGGTTAAGCCGCCCCCGGCCAGGGGACGGTTCATGATCCGGCGCTCCTTCCGGGCGCTGCAACTGGAACGGTACGCGTGAAAGCACATCTTTTTGCGAACATGATCGGTCTGACGAGTGCGATGGCGCTGGCCGCCGCCCCTGTCGCGGCCCAGGCACAGGCCCAGGCGCAGGCACAAGCACAGGGCACCGGCGGGGCGCAGGATGCCGCCGCCGCCGCGCAGGACAGCGGGCTGAACCTGCCCGAACGCGTCACCATGCTCAACAATCCCGATCCCAATGTCCGCCGGGCAACCGCCGTCGTCAACGGACAGGTCATTACCGGGACCGACCTTGAACAGCGGCTGGCGCTGTTGACCGCGGCCAGCGAACAGGAACTGAGCGGCGCCGAACTGCAGCAGGTCCGCGCGCAGGTCCTGCGCAACCTCATCGACGAGACGCTGCAGATCCAGGCGGCCGAGGCGGCGGACATCCGCATCGAACCGGCCGAGATCGAGCAGACCTATGCCCGGCTGGCGGCCCAGAATTTCGGCCAGCGGACCGATCAGATGGATCAGTATCTGTTGTCGGTCGGGTCCTCGCCCGCCTCGCTCAAGCGGCAGATCCACGGCGAACTCGCATGGCAGCGGCTGCTGCGCCAGAAAGTGGCGTTCTTCGTCAACGTCTCGGCCGAAGAGGTCAACGAACTGATGCAGCGGCTGAATGCCGCCAAGGGTTCGGACGAATACCGCTTCGGCGAAATCTTCCTTTCGTCCAACCCGGCGAACGAAGCCGCGGTCGAGGCGAATGCGGCCAAGATCATGGAGCAGCTGCGCCAGGGCGGCAGCTTCGTCGCCTATGCCCGCCAGTTCTCCGAAGCCTCCACCGCGGCGGTTGGCGGCGATCTTGGCTGGATCAAGCTGCCGCAGCTCAAGAACGCGCAGCTCGAAACGGTGGCGCAGGGGATGCAGCCGGGCCAGCTGGTCGGGCCGATCAAGATCCCGGGCGGCTATTCAATCCTCTATCTCATCGACAAGCGGCAGGTGCTGACCGCCGATCCGCGCGATGCGGTCCTCAGCCTCAAGCAGATCCAGGTCGGCTTCACCCCCGGCGCGACAGAGGCGCAGAACCGTGCGCGGCTGACCAGCTTTGCCGAAGGGGTGAAGGCAATCCGCGGCTGCGGCGATGCGGAAACCGCCGCCGCGGCGCTGGGCGCGACCGTGGTCACCAGCGATCAGGTCCGTGCCCGTTCTCTGCCCGAGCAGTTGCAGAACATCGTGCTCGGCCTGCAGATCGGCGAGACCACGCCGCCCTTCGGCTCGGTCGATGATGGCGTGCGCGTGCTGGTGCTGTGCGGACGGGACGATGCGCAGGCCGCCGAAGGCCCGAACTTCGACGAACTGATGGCGCAGCTCGAAGACGAACGGATCGGCAAGGCGGCCCAGCGCTATCTGCGCGACCTGCGTAACGACGCCTACATCGAGTACAACTGATCCCCGGCAGGCTGCCCCTTGCGGTATCGCTTGGCGATCCCGCGGGGATCGGCCCCGAACTGATCGGCGCGGCATGGGCGGCGCGTAGAGAGCGCGATGTACCCCCGTTCTTCGTGACCGGCGGTGCCAAAATCATTCGCCACGCCGCGGCCAGTCGCGGGCTGAACGTGCCGTTTCGTCCGGTCGAAAACCCGGACGACGCGGCGGCCTGCTATGACACCGCTCTTCCCGTGGTGGGCGGGATGGATGGCGAATGGTGCCCCGGCGAACCGGATACCACGGGCGCGGCGCTGGCGTTATCCTCGCTTGAAACCGCGACCGGGCTGGTCCGGGCGGGTGCCGCCGGCGGGCTGGTGACCGCCCCGGTGGCCAAGGCCCAGCTAGCCGCGATCGGCTTTCATTATCCGGGGCAGACCGAATACCTCGCCGCGGCCTGCGGCATCCCGCCAGGCGATGCGGTCATGATGCTTGCCGGGCCCAGCTTGCGCGCGGTCCCGCTGACGGTGCATTGCGCCCTTGCCGAGGTGCCGGGGCTGCTGTCGGTTGACCTGATCTGCCGCAAGGCGCGTATCGTGGCCGCGGCGCTCACCCGCGATCTTGGCCTTGCCGCGCCCCGCCTCGCGATCGCCGCGCTGAACCCGCATGGGGGCGAAGGCGGACGGTTCGGGGACGAGGAGGCGCGCATCATCGCACCGGCCGTCGCCAGCCTGAAGGAGAGCGGTCTCGACGTGACCGGCCCCCATCCCGGCGATGCGCTGTTTACCGCGCGCGCACGGCGAGGGTACGACGTGGCGCTGGCGATGTATCACGATCAGGCGCTGATCCCGCTCAAGGCGCTCGACTTCGACGAGGGGGTCAACGTCACGCTCGGCCTGCCGATCGTGCGCACCAGCCCCGATCACGGAACGGCGTTCGACATCGCCGGCAAGGGTGTTGCCGATCCCGGCGCGATGATCGCCGCGTTGCGGATGGCGGGCGAAATGGCAGGACAACGGCGGAGGCGGGCAGCCGCCTGACCCCCGCGCAGGGGCACTCTCATCGGGCGGGCCAACGCGAGACAGTTCTCGACGGGGCGGCAAACCTCGCAGATAGGGGCGCGATGAGCGCCGACCTGCCCCCTTTGCGCGAAACCATTGCCCGCCACGGACTCAGCGCGTCGAAAGCCTTGGGGCAGAACTTCCTGCTCGACGAGCAATTGCTTGCCCGCATTGCTGCCATTCCGGGCGATCTGACGGGCCGCGCCGTCCTCGAGGTCGGCCCCGGCCCGGGCGGGCTGACCCGCGCCCTGCTGCGCGCCGGCGCGCGGGTGACCGCGATCGAGATGGACCGCCGCTGCCTCCCCGCGCTCGGCGAGCTGGACGCCGCCTTCCCAGGGCAACTGCGTATCGTCGAAGGCGATGCGCTCAAGATCGACCATGCCGAACTGATGCACGGCGAACCCCACGCCGTCCTTTCCAACCTGCCCTATAACGTCGGCACGGCGCTGTTCGTGCGCTGGCTCGGCGGCGAGGCATGGCCGCCCTTGTGGACCAGCCTGACGCTGATGTTCCAGCAGGAGGTCGCCCAAAGGATCGTCGCCGCGCCGGGGACATCTGCTTACGGCCGCTTGGCAGTGCTGGCCCAGTGGCGCGCCCGGGCGCGGCTGGCGATGAAGGTCCACCGCAGCGCCTTCACCCCGCCGCCCAAGGTGATGAGCGCCATCGTGCACGTCGAACCCATAGAGATGCCCGAGGGTGTCTCGGCCCGAATGCTCGAACGCCTTACCGAAGCCGCCTTCGGCCAGCGCCGCAAGATGCTGCGTCAGAGCCTGAAAGGCGTGCCGGGCGCGCTCGAGGCGCTGGAGACGCTCGACATCGACCCTCAGCGCCGCGCGGAGACTCTTGGCGTTGAGGAGTTCGTCGCGTTGGCACGGGCGCTCACCCCGCCAGCCTGACCCGGATGAAACGATCGGCGCTGCTCGCGCATTCAGCAGCAAAGGAGAGACCTTCATGCCGGTCAAGGCCATAGCCCTAAACTGCTCACTCAAGAAATCATCCGGCGAGAAGAGTTCGACCGATGCGCTGCTTGCCGTGCTGGAGAAGAAGTTCGGTAAGCATGACGTGAGCGTCAGCGAGACACTGCGCATCGCGGACTACAATGTTCTGCCGGGCGTTAAATCGGACGAAGGCGAGGGCGATGACTGGCCAGGCTTGCGCAAGAAGATCCTCGCTCACGACATCCTGATTTTCGGCGGGCCGATCTGGATGGGGCAGATCGGATCGATCGCCAAACGCGTGCTCGAAAGGATGGACGCCTTCCTGTCCGAGACTGACGACCAGGGCCGTATGCCGAGCTATGGCAAGGTCGCAGTTGCCGCCATCGTCGGAAACGAGGACGGCGCGCACGGCAGCAGTGCCCAACTTTTTCAGGCGCTCAACGATGTCGGCTGGACGATTCCTGCGGTCGCTGCCTGCTATTGGGTGGGCGAGGCGATGGGCAGCACGGACTTCAAGGACTTGAAGGCGACGCCGAAAAAGGTCGACGAAACCGCCGCCATGGTCGCCGGCAACGCGGCCCACCTCGCCCGGTTGCTCAAGAAAAGCACTTATCCCGGCAGCGGGTGACCGCTTTTCGCCACCCTACGCCACTCGTGCAGCAGCGGCTCGGTATAGCCGCTTGGCTGTTCGGCGCCCTTGAAGATCAAATCCACTGCCGCACGGAAGGCGGGGCCGTCCTCGTTGGCGAGCAGCGGGCGATAGGACGCATCGCCCGCGTTCTGCGCGTCGACCTTGGCGGCCATGCGGTGCAGGCTGTCCATCACCTGCGCCTCTGAAATTACGCCGTGGAGCAGCCAGTTGGCGATGTGCTGTGAACTGATCCGCAAGGTCGCGCGGTCCTCCATCAGGCCGACATCGTTGATGTCCGGCACCTTGGAGCAGCCGACCCCGGCGTCGATCCAGCGCACCACATAGCCAAGCAGGCCCTGGCAATTGTTGTCGAGCTCCTCGCGGATCTCCTCGGCCGACCAGTTCACCCCGTTGGCGAGCGGAATGGCGAGAAGCTGGTCGAGCCCCGGCGCCTCGGGCAGTTCGGGCTGCACCGCGAAGACGTCGCAGCGGTGGTAATGAACCGCGTGCAGCGTGGCGGCGGTCGGGCTCGGCACCCAGGCGGTGTTGGCTCCGGCGTGCAGGTGGCCGATCTTCTGCGCCATCATGTCGGCCATCCGGTCGGGCGCGGCCCACATCCCCTTGCCGATCTGTGCCCTGCCCGAAAGCCCGTGCCTGAGCCCGACGGCGACATTGCGCGCCTCGTAGGCCTTGAGCCAGGCGGCGTCCTTCATCTCGCCCTTGCGCAGCATCGGCCCGGCCCGCATCGAGGTATGGATCTCGTCTCCGGTCCGGTCGAGAAAGCCGGTGTTGATGAAGACGATCCGGTCGCGCACGGCATGGATGCAAGCCGCCAGGTTGGCGCTGGTGCGCCGCTCCTCGTCCATCACGCCGACCTTGATCGTATGCCGCGGCAGGGAAAGCAGGTCCTCCACCGCGTCGAACAGGTCGTTGGTGAAGGCGCATTCCTCCGGCCCGTGCATCTTCGGTTTGACGATATAGATGCTGCCTGCCCGGCTGTTGCGATAGCGGCCGAGCCCGGCGAGATCGTGCGCGCCGATCGCGCTGGTGATGACGGCGTCCATGATGCCTTCGGGCACCTCGCCCCCGTGCCAGCGCATCGCCGGCGTCGTCATCAGGTGGCCGACATTGCGCACGAACAGCAGGCTGCGGCCGGGGAGCGCGTGCTCCGCCCCGTTCGCATCGGTGTAGTGCCGGTCCTCCGCCAGCCGGCGGGTCAGCGTCTGCCCGCCCTTGTCGAACCGCTCCTCCAGATCTCCGCGCATCACGCCGAGCCAGTTGCGATAGGCGGCAAGCTTGTCTTGCGCATCGACCGCGGCGACCGAATCCTCGCAGTCCGCGATGGTGGTCAGCGCGGCTTCGAGGACGATATCGCTGATCCCCGCGGCATCCGTCCGTCCGACCGGGCCGGCATCGAACTCAACCTCGATATGCAGGCCATTGTTGCGGAACAGCAGGCCCTTGTCCGTCTCGCCAAGGAACTGCGCGGGATCGGCGAGCGCAATGTCGCCCCGCCCGGCAACCTCCGCCCAGTTTCCCCGTGCCAGCGGCAGCGCCTCGTCGAGGAACGCGCGGCCCGCCGCGATCACCGCCGCGCCCCGGGCCTCGTCGTAGCCGCCCGGCCTCGCCGGCGGCGCATCAAGCACATCGGTCCCGTAGAAGGCATCGTAGAGGCTGCCCCAGCGCGCATTGGCGGCGTTGAGCAGGAAGCGCGCGTTAAGGATCGGCACGACCAGCTGCGGCCCCGCCATCGTCGCGATCTCGGGATCGACGTTCGCGGTACCGATGGTGAAGTCCCCCGGTTCGGGAACCAGATAGCCGATCCGCTCGAGGAACGCCCGATAGGCCGCCGCGTCATGGGGTTTGCCGGCGTTCTCGCCATGCCAGGCGTCTATCTGCGCCTGCAAATCGTCGCGCCTTGCCAAAAGCGCGCGATTACGCGGAACGAATGTGGCCAGTAGCCGGGCGAAGCCTTCCCAGAACCGGTCCGGCGCATGGCCGAGCGGGGCCAGCACCTCGTTCTCGACAAAAGCGGCCAGCGCCCGGTCAACTTCGATCCCGGCGCGCGAAACATGGTCTGTCATGGAAGTCCTTCGGGCAGAATTGCGGTTCATGGACCCGGGGAGGAGCGATTGCGGTATGAAGCGAGGCGGTGACGAAAGCAAGCGCCGGGGTGGACACGCGCCCGCGCCCGACTAAGGAAGCCCGCATGACGCCCGACCGCCAGACCGCCGCCGTCCTCGACCGGATCGATGCGCCGCGGATGCTGCGCGAAGTGGAAACATGGGCCGCGATCAATACCGGCACCGCCAACCTGGACGGGCTGTCGCGCATGGCCGCACTGCTGGCCGACGCCTTCGCCGCCCTGCCCGGCGAGATCGCCCTGGTAGAGCCGGCCCCCATCACCGCGATCGACTCCTCCGGGACCGAGGTGGACAAGCCGCACGGCCTGCACATGGTGTTGCGCGTCCGCCCCGAAGCATCGCGCCGGATCCTGCTCACCGGCCATATGGACACGGTCTTTCCTGCCGATCATCCGTTCCAGACCGTTCGCCGGGTGGACGAGGATACCATCAACGGACCCGGCACGGCCGACATGAAGGGCGGGCTCAACGTCATCCTCCATGCCTTGCTCGCGTTCGAGGACGGTTCGGGGGCGAGCGCGGTCGGCTATGACGTGCTCGTCAATTCGGACGAAGAGACCGGCAGCCTTGCCAGCCGCGCGCTGATTGCCGATCTGGCCAAGGGCAAGTTCGCAGCCCTGACCTACGAGCCGAGCGCCCTGCCCGATGGAACGCTGGCCCATGCCCGGGGAGGGACCGGCAATTATTCGATCACCCTGCGTGGACGCTCCGCCCATGCCGGGCGCAACCCGGGTGACGGGCGCAACGCCATCGTCGCGGCGAGCGATCTGGTGCTGCGGCTGAAGGCGCTGGAAGCCGAGGACATCACCATCAATCCCGCGCGGATCGAAGGCGGCAGCGCCAACAATGTCGTGCCCGATCTGGCCATTCTGCGCTTCAACATCCGCCCAAGAACCACCGCGGCGATGGACCGGTTCGATAACGAGCTCGACCGGCTGCTCTGTGCGATCGCGCAGGACCACGAAGTTCTCGCCAGCCGCCACGGCGGGGTGACGCGTCCGCCCAAGCCGGTCGATGCCGCCGCCCAGCGATTGTTCGACCTCGTTCGCGATTGCGGAGCGCGGCTGGGACAGCAGATCGGCTGGAAAGCGACCGGCGGGGTCTGCGATGGCAACAACATCGCCGCTACGGGCGTTCCGGTGGTCGATACGATGGGCGTGCGGGGCGGCGCCATCCATTCGCCCGACGAATTCATGATCGTGCCGAGCCTCAAGGAACGCGCGGCGCTGTCCGCGCTGGTGTTGCAGGAACTGGCGCAGGGAGATCGCCTGTGAGTTTCCGGATGCGCGCCGCCCGCGCCGACGACCTCGAGCATATGTACGAAATGGCCAAGTTGACGGGGGGCGGCTTTACCAATCTTCCCGCCGACCGCGCAGCGCTTCAGGGCAAGCTTGAGCGGACCGAAGCCGCGTTTGCGCGCACGGCCGACGATCTGGGCGATGAACAGTTCGTCCTGATGCTGGAAAACACCGAGACCGGGCAGGTCCGCGGCACCTGCCAGCTGATGAGCCAGGTGGGGATGCGCTGGCCGTTCTACTCCTACCGCCTCAATACCCTGACTCAGCACAGCGAAATGCTGGGCCGCACCGTGCGGGCGGAACTGCTCAGCCTGGTCACCGATCTTGAAGGGTCGAGCGAAGTGGGCGGGCTGTTCCTGCACCCGGGCGAACGGGCCGGCGGGCTCGGTATGCTGCTCGCGCGCAGCCGCTACCTGTTCATCGCCATGCACCGGGCGCGCTTTGCCGACCGCATTCTTGCCGAGCTGCGCGGCATCATCGACGATCGCGGCGGTTCGCCCTTCTGGGACGGGGTGGCGGGGCGCTTCTTCGGAATGACCTTCCAGGAAGCGGATACTTTCAACGCGCTCCACGGTAACCAGTTCATCGCCGACCTGATGCCCAAGCATCCGGTCTATGTCGCCATGCTCGACGCCGAGGCGAAGAAGGTCATCGGGCTTCCCCACCCGACCGGGCGGGCGGCGATGCGGATGCTGGAAAGCGAAGGCTTCGCCTACGATTGCTACGTCGATATCTTCGACGGCGGCCCGACCATGATCGCGCGCACCGATGCCGTACGCAGCGTCCGCGAAGCCATGAATGCGCGCATTTCCGCACGGGATCTGGACCATGGCGAAGCGGCCCTGATCGCCGCCGGACGGCTGGGGAGCTTTCGCTGCGCCTATGGCATGCGCGAACGGCTGGAAGACGGCAGCCTCGCGATCGATGCCCACTGCGCCCGGGTGCTCGACCTGCATGAAGGAGACGAGGTCTGGAGCGTGGCCCGGTGAGCCTGCGCGAAATCAATTTCGACGGCATTGTCGGGCCGAGCCACAATTATGCCGGCCTCAGCCTCGGCAATATCGCCAGCGCCAGCCACAAGGGCGAGCCATCCTACCCCCGCGCCGCAGCGTTGCAGGGGCTCGCCAAGATGCGCGGCAATATGGCACTTGGCCTTGCGCAAGGCTTCCTCTTGCCGCTGCCCCGGCCCAATACCGCGCTGGGCGACCATCTCGGGCTCGATGACAGCGCCCCGGCCCAGCTGCGGGCTGCCCTCTGGTCCGCTTCGAGCATGTGGACCGCCAATGCTGCCACCGTCAGCCCTGCACCCGATACCGCCGATGGCCGCTGTCACCTGACGCCGGCAAATCTGGTGACGATGCTGCACCGGGCCCAGGAATGGCGCGATACCAAGGCGCAGCTTGATCTCGCCTTTGCCGATACGGCGCATTTCGCCGTGCACGATGCCATCCCGCCGAGCTTCGGAGACGAAGGCGCCGCCAATCACATGCGTTTTTGCGAGAGCCACGATGCGCCGGGGGTCGAGGTGTTCGTCTATGGCCGTCCCGGCGGACCGTTTCCGGCCCGCCAGCATGAACAGGCGAGCCGTGCGGTGGCGCGCCTGCACCAGCTAAACCCGCAGCGCTGCGTCTTCATCGAGCAGAACCCCGAAGCGATCGCCGCCGGCGCGTTTCACAACGATGTCGTCGCGGTCGCGAACGAGCGCGTGCTGTTCGCCCACCAGCGCGCCTTTGCCGATCAGCCGGCCGCCTACGAGGCGATCCGCCGCGCTTTCCCCGCGCTCGAGGTGATCGAAGTGCCGGAAGAGGCGGTCAGCCTCGAAGAGGCGATCCGAACCTATCTCTTCAATGGGCAGCTTGTGACCCTTCCGGGCAGCGAAATGGCCTTGGTGGTCCCGTCAGAGTGCCGCGACAGTCCTTCGGTATGGCAATTTTGCGAACGGATGGCGGCCGGCAATGGTCCGATCAGGCGGATCGTCCCGGTCGATGTGCGGCAGTCGATGGCGAACGGCGGCGGGCCGGCCTGCCTGCGCCTGCGGGTGGTCGCCGATCCGGCGCATGTCGACCCCCGTTTTCTGCTCGACGAGAAACGGGCCACGCTGATCGAGAGGGTCGTCAGCGAAACCTGGCCGGAGAGGATCGACCCGTCCGATCTCGGGACAGCCGCTCTGGCCGACAAGGTTAACGCGGCACGCCTCGCCCTCCTGTCCGTTCTGTCATTGAACGAACTTGCCTGACGATGGCGATGGTTAACGCGCTGGACATGCCTCTGCGCCGCCCCATAGGTCTTTGGGTAATGATTTGAGGAGAGCGGGCGCCGATGTGGGCCAGGGTGAAAAGGCTGTTCGTGATCAAGACGCGCTTCGAGGCGTTCCTGATCATCTACGCCCTCGCCCTCGGCGCGATGACCCGTGGGGCGCACTACACGGTGCAGTACCCCGGCGTCGGCGGTTACCTGCTGATGGCCGCGACCGCCGGGGCGGTCTTTCTCGGCGGGGCGAAAATCCTCGATGCCCTGCGCTACGAACGGGCATTGCAAAGCGAAGATAGCGACGCGCATAATGCCTGAAGACAACGGGGGGCCTTATGAAAAGAGGCCACAAGATAACGCCCGATAAACCGCCCCGAACCTCGCCGATCTCGGCCTACTGGCGCGAGGGTAACATCCCTACGGTCGATACCCGACGCATCGGTTCGCCTGGTGGCAGGATATGGTCCTTCCTCGTCTTGTGGCTTGTCGCGGGCGTTCTTGTATTGTTGTTCTATGTCAGCCTGCGCATCGGACGGGATAGCGAACTCGAGATCTGGTTTCGCCAATTCGTCGATCTCAATGGCGAGGGCAATCTGCCGGCATGGTACAGTTCGGCCCTCTGGTTGATCGGCGCCTACCATTGCCAGCAAGCGGGGCGGCTCACGAAGAAGCTTGGGGCGCGCCATCAACAGCTCGGTTGGTTCGTGGTCGCGGCTGGGTGTATTCTTCTGTCGCTCGACGAGGCCGCATCGCTTCACGAAACGATCGGAAGCCTTATTGACCGCCACGCCGGCAACCCAGACGGGTATGCACCTGTTTATACCTGGGTAAAGGTCGCCGCTATCGCAGTCTTGGTGGCCCTCACTGCGCTTCTGCCCTTTCTGGTGTCGCTGCCGCGTTCAACAGCTCTCGGTCTTATGGCAGCGGGCGCGATCTTCCTCGCCGGGGCGATGGGAATGGAGACGCTCGGCTCCCTCGTCGAATTCGGGAGCCTTGGCAGCTGGCCTCTTGATCTCAACTGGAACCGCGCCTTCGTGATCGAGGAATTTCTCGAAATGAGCGGTGTTATCCTGCTGTCCGCGACTGTCCGGCATCATATGAGCAGTTTGCCTACGCGAAAGACGTAGAAATGATCGCCGAAGCGTTGGCTGCCACGGGGCAGATATCGCGAAAGGTGAGGGTTTCTGTTGCTAGCTACCCTCGGAGCCCCGGTATCCGCTTCTGTTGCCCGGTGGGTCCAACCGCGCTTTAGCTTTGTAACGTCAGGGCGTTAGCCCCTCATGTTACGCAGCGAGAGCGAGTGCTTCGTTGTCGTTGGCACTTGTGTGTTTTGAACAGTTTTACGGGGTACTCAGCCCGGGCAAAAACAGCGTCTTTCAACACACGTCGATCCTAGTTCGGCCCCGTCATCATACGCGGTTCGATCCGCGGATGGTGGTGGAGCCGCCGGGTACTGCCCCCGGGTCCGTTGTGCCTATTGCACGCCGCCATTTATCGCCATAGCCAGCCTTGCGACCGGCCCCGCCAATATAGCGGGGCCGGCGGCAATGTGAAGGGGTTGCGAAAGGCTCAGCCCATCGGCCCGTTGCGCGGCATCCCCGGCGCGCCCGCTTTCAACGCATCGCGAATTTCGGTCAGCAGTTCGATCTCGGTCGGGCCGTCGGCCGCCTTGGCGCCGAGAACTCGCTCTTCCAGCCGCTTTGCATAGCGCACCAGGAGGAAGATGATGAACGCGAGGATCAGGAAGTTGATGATGGTGGTGATGAAGGCGCCGTAGCCGATCATCGCGGCCCCCGCCGCCTTGAGCGCGGCATAATCATCGAGCGAGCCGCGATAGCCGTCGGGCGTGCTCAAAAGCCAGAAATAATTCGAGAAATCCGCCCCGCCGAAGATTGCACCGATGATCGGCATGATGATATCGTCGGTGAGCGAGGCGACGATCGTGCCGAACGCTGCGGCGATGATCACGGCGACCGCCAGATCGAGCACGTTGCCCTTGGCGATGAAATCCCGGAAATCCTTCATCATGACGTCGTTCCTTTCGCGCGGTTTGCGACCCGCACAGGGTGTCACTGCGGCTTGACTGCGGCAAGCCCGTGCCCGAAACCTTGCACCGCCAGGTCACCGTGCTATGTTGGTAAAACAGTAGCGTCGCGTGACGACGAACATGACGAACAAGGGGTATTGCGCGAATGAAACGACTGATCGCCTTCCGAACCGCGGTCGTGGCCGCTGCGGCAATCGCTCTTTCGGCGTGCGGGCTTAATTCCGTGCCGGCTGCCGAAGAAGTGGCCAAGGCCAAGTGGGGCGATGTCGAGGCGGCGTTCCAGGAACGTGCCAACCTGATCCCCAACCTCGAACAGATCACCATGTCCTCTGCCGAGCAGGAGCGGGCGACGCTGAACGAAGTCATCAGCGCCCGCGCCTCGGCCACCCGGCCGGAAATCCGCCTCGATGGCGACGACCTGACCGATCCTGCACGGATGCAGCAATATCAGGAAGCGCAGAACACGCTCGGCGGCGCACTCAGCCGGCTGATGGTGTCGGTCGAGCGGTATCCGGAGCTGCGCAGCCAGGAGAATTTCGGCCGCTTCATGACCCAGATCGAGGGACAGGAAAACCGCATCCGCGTCGCCATCCGCGACTACAACGAGGCGGTCCGGCAGTACAACACCACGATCCGAACCTTCCCGGATTCGATCGGCGCGAACATCATTCACGGAGCCGAGCCGATGGTTCCTTATCAGGCCGCGACCGCCGGGGCCGAAGTCGCTCCGCAGCTCGACATGCGCAGCAGCACGAACCGGGTCCCGGCAGCAGGCGTGAACGACAACACCGCCGCAACGCCTGCCGCCCCCGCCGCGGCTGCAAACTGATCGCGCGGAGGGGCGCCGCCTCGATGCGTTTCGTGCTGCGCCTTTTTCTAGCGCTGGCGGCGGTGTCTGGCCTTGCCCAGCCCGCCGCCGCCCAGACCTTTCCCGAGCGGGGCACCGCGCCGGTCGTCGATGCAGCGAACATCATCGACGAGGCGACCGAAGCCCGGCTGACGACCAAGCTCGACGAGTTCGAGGAGCGCAGCCAGCGCCAGTTCGTCATCGCCACCGTCCCGAGCCTCGAAGGCTATGACATCGCCGATTACGGCTATCGGCTCGGCCGGGCGTGGGGTCTGGGCGATACGGAAAACGACGACGGCATCATCCTGCTCGTCGCCCCGAATGAACGGCGCATGCGGGTCGAGGTCGGCTACGGGCTCGAAGGCATCATCCCCGACGGTCTCGCGTTCGAATACGTCGAGGGCATGAAGCCCTATTTCCGCAACAACGACTATTCCGGCGGCATCGAATGGGGTGCCGACCAGATCATCCGCCAGCTCGAACTGCCCCCCGAAGAAGCCGCGCAGGTGGCCCAGCAAGCCTCGCAGCCCGAGGCCGGGGACAGCGGCTTTCCCATCGGCGCCCTCGTATGGATTGCCTTCGTCTTCTTCTTTTTCGTCCTGCCGATGATGCGCGGCGGGCGCCGGCGGCGCTATCGCGGGCGCAACGGTCCGTGGGGCAATGCGGCGCGGGACATCATCCTGTGGGAGGCCGGGAAGGCGATTGCCCGCGGGTTCGATGACAATGACGGCGGCGGGTTCGGCGGCTTCGGTGGCGGCGGCTTCGGTGGCGGTGGCTTCGGCGGCTTCAGCGGCGGCGGCGGGAGCTTTGGCGGCGGCGGGGCATCGGGGGGCTGGTGATGCGCTATCTGACGGACGAACAGCACATCGCCGTGTCCTCGGCGGTGGAAGAGGCGGAAGGGCAAACCAGCGGCGAGATCGTCACCGTTCTGGCCGACCGCTCCGACGGTTACAGCGACGTCGTGCTTATCGGATCGATCGCGATTTCCTTCACGGTGATGAGCGTGCTGGCGATGTTTCCGGCCGCGCTGGACGACCTGTGGCATTCGGTCTGGGGCGGTTGGGGCGATGCCCTGTCGGCCGGGTGGCTGATCACCCTCACGCTGGTCGCGGGCCTGCTCGCACTGATCCTGAGCTGGGCGCTTTTTTCCTACGATCCCGTCCGGTTCGCGCTGATCCCCGGGCCGATCAAGTCAGCCCGCTCGCGCGAGGCGGCGATCCGGCACTTCCGCGTCGGTGCAGAGCGCCGGACCCACGGTCGCACCGGGGTGCTGCTGTATCTCTCGATGCGCGAACACCGCGCCGAAATCGTCGCCGACGAATCCATCGCCAGCCGCATCCCGGCCGAGGTATGGGGCGAGGCGATGGCCGACATGCTGGCTGGCATCCGTGCAGGACAGCTGGCGGAAGGGCTCGCCGCGGGAATCCGCGACGTCGGCGTGGTGCTGGCACAGCAGTTTCCGCGCGACGAGCACGATACCAACGAGCTGCCTGACCGGATCATCGAGGTCTGACGATGCCCGGCGATCCGCCCGCCTTGCCCGAAGAGGTCGTCTGGCAGGGCCGGTTCATCACCGCCAAGGTTCGCGGACAATGGGAATATGTCGGCCGCGCCCGCGGTATTCGGGCGGCGGTCATCCTGGCAGTCGACGAAACCGGCCACGTGCTTCTGGTGGAACAGTACCGCGTACCGCTGGGCCGCAGGTGCCTCGAACTTCCCGCGGGCCTGATCGGCGACGATGATGGCGGCGCAAACGAGGACCCGCTTGCCGCGGCCGGGCGCGAACTGGAAGAGGAAACGGGCTATCGCGCCGACACCCTCGAAAACCTGGGCGAGTTCTATTCCTCGCCCGGCATGGTCAGCGAGAGCTTCACCCTGGTGCGCGCCACCGGGCTTCGCCGCACCGGTGACGGCGGCGGCATCGCCGGGGAGGACATCACCGTCCACCGCATCGCGCGCGGCGACCTGCCGCGCTTCGTGGAAGAACGCCGCCAGGCGGGTTGCGGGATCGACGTGCGATTGCTGATACTGCTGGGCGCAGGAATGATTGCAGGAGACGGCAAATGAGCGGTCGGGTTGCGGGCAAGCTGGCCCTTGTCACCGGGGCGGCGCAGGGTCTGGGGGCGGCACACGCTGCCCTGCTCGCCCGCGAAGGGGCGCGGGTGCTGTGCACCGACATCGATGGCGCCGGTGCCGAGGCGACGGCGGCCAAGATCGTCCTCGAATGCGGGGCGGGCCATGCGATCGGCGTGGCGCATGACGTGACCGATCCCGAAGCCTGGGCACGGGTGATTGATGTCGCGAGCGAGGAACTTGGCGGGCTCAACGTGCTGGTCAACAATGCCGGGATCGGCGTCGCCGGAAACATCGAGACCTGCACCTATGCCGACTGGCAACGCTGCTTTGCGGTCAACGTCGATTCGGTGTTCCATGGATGCCGTGCGGCCCTGCCGCTGATGCGCGAGAGTGCGCCCGGATCGATCATCAACATTTCCAGCATCGCGGGGCTCATCGCCAGCGATACCATGCCGGCGTACAATTCGTCCAAGGCGGCGGTTTGGATGCTGACCAAGTCGGTCGCGTTGCACTGCGCCAAACAGGGCATGGATATCCGCTGCAATTCCATCCATCCGACCTTCGTCGACACCCCGATCCTTGACGGGACCGCACGTCACCACGGGATCGATCGCGAAGTCCTGATGGAAAAGCTCGCCCGGCAGATCCCCTTGAAGAAGGTCGGCGAGCCGGACGATATCGCCAATGCGGTGCTTTATCTCGCCAGCGACGAGAGCAAGTTCATGACCGGGGCGGAGCTCAAGCTCGACGGCGGGATATCGGCCATGTGAAAAGGCGGGCGGGACGCCTTGCCCCGCCCCTCAATCGGCCAGCAGCCAGATCGCCAGGTAGATCAGCAGAAAGCTGCCGAAGCCGATCAGCGTGCCGAGGACGAAAACGACCCGCAGCATCGTCACGTCGAGCCCGAAATGCCGGCCCAGCCCGGCGCAGACGCCGCCGATCTTGCCATTGACCTTGTCCAGCCGGAAGCCGGTGCGGGCCGTTGGGGGCCGAGATTTATCGCGAAAGCGCAGGTCGTTCATGCCAGCACTCCATTGGGCGAGGCGGGGATGATGGCCGAGGCCATGATCACGGCGGAAACACCGAACGAGAAGGCGATGGCAGCGAGGCGGGCTCCCATATTGCCGAACCTGAACATTGAAACCATCCTTTCGAGGTGCAGAGCGAACCTGCTCAGGCGATCAGACCGGCCGGGCTGGCGGGGATAATCGCGGTGGCGAGGAACACGGCCGAAACGGTGATGGCGAAGATCGCGGCAAGGGCCTTGCTGGCGAAAAAGTCGTTGGTCTTGAACATCATATGATCCCTTCGTGGTTGCGTCCGTATCGTGAATGAGGCGGACACGAAGGTATCAGCAAGCAGCGTGCCAAATCCGCGATTGCATGCTTTACGGATGGTGAACCTGAGGCCCGCACATGCCCGCTGTTCATCCAGGCTAAAGATTGGCGAAAAATCCCAAACTTTCAGCGCAGCCTTTCGACTGGTTTGCCAGGCGCAAGGTCGCTAGGCCCAAGCGGCCCATGCTCGACCGCATCACGATCAGCACATTTCGCAATCATGCGGAGAGCGTTCTCGAAGGTGCGGGCCGATTCAACGTGCTGGTCGGCGAAAACGGTGCGGGCAAGACCAACGTCCTCGAAGCCCTGTCGATGCTGGCACCGGGCCGCGGCCTGCGGCGCGCCACGCTGGGCGAAATGGCGGCGCGCAGCGGGGGCGGCGGCTTTGCGATAGGCGCCGATCTCGCCTCTGCCGGTGGTCTTGCGGCGAGGATCGGCACCTTCGTCGAACCACCGAGCCTCGGCCGACGGCGGGTGCGGATCAATGGCGCCGAGGGATCGGCGGCGGAACTGGGCGAGTGGCTGGCGGTCACCTGGCTGACCCCGGCGATGGACGGGCTGTTCACCGGCCCCGCCGCGGACCGCCGCCGGTTTCTCGACCGCATGGCGCTGGCCCTCGATCCGCGGCATGCGTTTCACGCCGGGCGGTACGAAGCGGCCTTGCGCGAACGCAATCGGCTGCTTGCGGCGGACCGCCTCCCCGACCCCTTGTGGCTGGACGGCATCGAGGCGCAGATGGCCGAGCATGGCGGGGCGCTGATGCGCGGGCGTGCGCTGCTCGTCGATACGCTGATGGCTGCGATTGCCGCCATGCCCGCCGAGCCCTTCGCCCGCCCGGCCCTGACCTGGATTGCCGGCGGCCCCGATCATGGCGAGGGACTGGCGCAGGCGCTTCACGACAATCGCACCCGCGATCGCGCCGCTCAGCGCACCCTTGCCGGGCCGCACCGCGACGAATTGCAGGTGATCCACGCCGCCAAGCGGCTGCCCGCCGCCCAGAGTTCGACCGGCGAGCAGAAGGCGATGTTGGTGGCGATCGTGCTGGCCCATGCCGGGCTTGCCGCGCGCGGCCGGCCGGGGGTGCTGCTGCTCGACGAAATCGCCGCCCATCTCGATCCGGTGCGCCGGGCCGCCCTGTTCGATCAGCTTGGCCAGAGCGGTGCTCAGGTGTGGATGACGGGAACCGAAGCTGCCCCCTTCGCCAGCATTCTTGACGATGCCACCCATTGGACCATCGCCGGCGGCGCAGTCATTCCTCGCTAGCGACGGGCGGCAGGGCGGCCTCGACCTCGTCGACCGTATCGCCGACCAGCGCCGCGATCCCTTCGCGCGTCGGATGAATGCGATCGTCCTGGAACAGGCCAGGGTTGCGGTAGATGCTCTCGAGCCAGAACGGAACCAGCGCGACGTCATACTTTTCCGCCATCTCGGCATAGATGGCATCGAAGGCCCGCTGGTATTCCGGCCCGTAATTGGGCGGCGCGCGCATGCCCATCAGCAGCACCGGGATACCGCGCCCGGTCAGTTCGCCGAGCATGGCATCGAAATTGGCGCGCGTCTCTTCCGGCGCGAGGCCACGCAGCATATCGTTTCCGCCAAGCTCGAGAAGCACCAGATCGGTCGCATTTTCCTGCCCGTCGAGAACGAAGGCGAGCCGTTGCCGCCCCGCCCCGCTGGTTTCTCCCGAAACCGCGGCGTTGCTGATTACCGCGTTGATGCCGCGCTGGCGCAGCGCATCCTCAAGCAAAGCGGGATAGCTGTTTTCGACCCCGATGCCGTAGCCTGCGAACAGGCTGTCGCCAAAGGCCAGGATCCTGCGCGCCGGGCCGGAAACCTCTTGCCTGTCTGCCGGTGCCGGCGTCGGGGCGCCGGCGGCCGGCTGGGTCGAAGCCTCGTCCATTACCGGCGTATCCGCCTCGGCCCCGCAACCCGCCACCGCGAGCGCCAGTGCCGCCGCCGTCATCGACCAAACCCGCTTGTTCATCGGCAGCCTTCCTTGTCGCTCGAACCGGGCTGTGCCATCGCAAAGGTGTGAACAACTCTCAAGATGCGATCTCGGCCCAGGACCTCAGGCTGACGCTGGGATCGGGCGCCGCACCCGTCGACATCCTCAAGGGCATCGACCTGACCATCGCCACCGGCGAAACCGTCGCCCTGCTCGGCCCCTCGGGTTCGGGCAAGAGCTCGCTGATGGCGGTGCTGTCCGGGCTGGAGCGCGCTTCGTCGGGCACGCTACGGGTCGCGGGCGAGGATTTCGCCGCGCTCGACGAAGATGCGCTTGCCCATGCCCGCCGGGGGCGGATCGGCATCGTGCTCCAGGCCTTCCACCTGCTGCCAACGATGACCGCGCTGGAAAATGTCGCCACCCCGCTGGAACTCGCCGGCGCATCCGACGCCCGCCAGCGGGCGGAAGAGGAACTCCACGCAGTCGGCCTGGGGCATCGCCTTTCGCATTACCCGCAACAGCTGTCGGGCGGCGAGCAGCAGCGCGTCGCCATCGCCCGTGCCATCGCCCCGCGTCCGGCGCTCATCTTTGCCGACGAGCCGACCGGCAACCTCGACGCTGCGACGGGGCACGAAATCGTCCGCCTGCTGTTCGATCGCCGGGCGCAGACCGGGGCGACCCTGCTGGTCATCACTCACGATCCCGAACTCGCCGCGCATTGCGACCGCGTGCTGACGCTGGCGGACGGCCGCATCGCCAGCGATACGGCCCGCGCATGAGCCGGCTATCCGGGGCCGATGCCTGGCGTATCGCCCGGCGCGACCTCAATGCCCGCTTCCGCGGCTTGCGGCTGCTGCTGGTATGCCTGTTCCTCGGCACCGCCGCGCTTGCCGCGATCGGCACGCTGACCGCGGCGATCGAGCGCGAGCTTGCCTCCAACGGCCGCGAATACCTCGGCGGCGATCTGCAGATCGAGGTCTGGCAGCGCCCGCTGAGCGGAGAGGAGCGCGGGGCGCTTGCCGAACTCGGCAGGGTGTCGGGCGGAACGCGCATGCAGGCCATGGCCCGCCTGGGGGACAATGCCGCGCCGATCGAGCTGAAGGCGGTCGACGCGCGCTATCCCCTTTATGGTGCCCTGACGCTGACCGATGGCCGAACGGTCGGTCCACCCGGCATGGGCGAGGCGTATCTCAGCCCCGATGCCGCCGCCCGTCTGGGCGCAGAGCCCGGCAGCCGGATCGCGATCGGCACCGCCAGCGTGCGGGTCGCCGGCCTGATCGGCAGCGAGCCCGACCGGCTCGGCGAGGGCTTCCAGCTGGGCCCGACGGTGATCGTGGGCGAAGACCTGCCCCGGCGCGCCGGTCTTCTCGCGCCGGGCGCGATGTATCAGACCAAGACGCGGGTGCGGTTGGACGCCCCCCGCGATCTCGAGCAGACGCAGGAAGCACTGGAGGCGCGGTTCCCCAATGGCGGGTTCGACATCGATACCGCCGAACGGGCCGCGCCGGGCACCGAACGCTTCATCGGCCGCATGAGCGAGTTCCTGACCCTCGTCGGGCTCGCCGCGCTGGTCATTGCCGGCATCGGGATCGGCGGCGGCGTCACCAGCTATCTCGACGGCCGGCGTCAGAGCATCGCGACGCTCAAGACCCTTGGCGCGACCAGTGCCGACATCTCGCGGATCTATGCACTGCAGATCGCCGCCGCCGCGGCGCTGGGAAGCGCTGCGGGTCTTGTCGCCGGGCTGCTGACGGTCCCGCTGCTGGGCCGCGCGCTAGAGGGCTTGCTGCCGGTGCGCGCCGGGCTGGTCTTCGATCCCGGCGCGCTGGCGCTGGCGGCGGCCTACAT
>NZ_JBHWMI010000058.1:0-23182 GCF_043423005.1 Qipengyuania sp.
GCGGCCGGTCGCCGGAAAATGCGGTTGACCGCGAACCGCGCCGGTTGCAAGGGCGCTGGACAGGCGCGGGTGTAGCTCAATGGTAGAGCAGCAGCTTCCCAAGCTGACGACGAGGGTTCGATTCCCTTCACCCGCTCCAGCCTTTGCCCCTTTCCCTTATCGGACCGTCATCCTGCCGTCATGCGGACGCTGTAGGGCGGGGACATGCATCATGGGATACGCGATGACCGCACCATTTGACCGCCGCCAATTCCTTGCTGCGACCGGGTCCGCATTCGGCGCGCTGGTGCTGAGCGGGTGCAGGTCGCACCCCCTGGCGAGCGCCGACGCCGGCGGCTTTGCAGGGTACGGCCCGCTGGTACCCGACCCGGCAGGGATACTCGACCTGCCGCCGGGCTTTTCCTACCGCGTCATCAGCACGCTGGGGGAGGCGATGGACGATGGTGGGACCGTGCCCGACCGGGCGGACGGCATGGGCTGCTTTGCCCTTGCGGGCGGCGAGATCGCGCTTGTCCGCAACCACGAACTGATGCCCGAGCATGACAGCGGCGGATCGATCGCCACCGGTTTTGACCGGCTTTCAGATGGCCGGATGGCCGCGGGCGGGACCACCACGCTGGTGCTCGACGCGGCCACGCTGGCGGTCAGACGGCAGTTCCGCTCGCTCGGCGGGACGGTGCGCAATTGCGCCGGCGGGACGACGCCGTGGAACAGCTGGCTGACCTGCGAGGAATTCGTCGGGCGGGCGGGCGACAAGAGCGGCGTGACGCGCGATCACGGCTGGGTGTTCGAAGTGCCGGCCGGCGCGCCCGGGCTGGTCGATGCCGTGCCGCTCACGGCGATGGGGCGGTTCAATCACGAAGCGGCCTGCGTCGATCCGGCAACCGGCTATGTCTACCAGACCGAGGACCGCCCCGACGGGGTAGTCTACCGCTTCATCCCGCGCACTCCCGGGCGGCTGGCCGATGGCGGACGCCTGCAGGCGATGGTGGTCGACGGGCTCGGCGATACCCGCAACTGGGACAGCCCGGCGATGACAGTGGGAGGGCGCCATGCGGTGCGCTGGATCGATCTCGACGATGTCGAGGCGCCGATGGACGATCTGCGGCTTCGTGCCGCCGCCGCCGGCGCCGCCCTGTTCGCGCGGGGCGAGGGAATGCACATGGGCGAGGGCGAGCTTTATTTCTGCGCCACCAACGGCGGCGCGCGCAAGCTTGGCCAGATCTTCCGCCTGGTGCCGGGCCACGGGGGACGGGCCGACATGCTCGAACTGTTCTTCGAAAGCGAGCGCGAAGACCAGTTCAATTACGGCGACAATCTTGCCGTGGGGCCCGGGGGCCACCTGATCGTCTGCGAGGACCAGTATACCGATACGGTCGACAATCACATTCGCGGCATCACGCCCCAGGGCCGGCCCTATGCTCTTGCCCGCCTCCATCTGCAGACCGAGCTGGCCGGGGCATGTTTCTCCCCCGACGGGCGCACTATGTTCGTCAACGCATACTCGCCCACCCGCACGCTGGCCATAACCGGTCCGTGGGCGGGTTCGCGCCGCCTGTGAAACCTGCCGCCGGTTGCCGCGTTGAACGGGCGAACCCTTCATCGCAGGCAACAGGACGAAAGAGGTAACGGATGGACAAGATCCGCGACAATTCGAGCACCGCACTGGTCGAGGCGCTGAACGGCGCGCTGGCCGATACGCTGGCGCTGTATATCAAGTCGAAGAATTTTCACTGGCACGTCTCGGGCCCGCGGTTTCGCGATCTCCACCTTCTGTTCGACGAGCATGCCCAGCAATTGCTCGGCACGGTCGATCTGATCGGGGAACGCGTGCGCAAGAACGGCGCGGTCACGCACACCTCGCTCGGCAGCATCGCCCGGCAGACCGCGATCGCCGATCAGGACGGCGCGATGATCGAACCGCAGGCGATGATCGAGGAACTGCGTGACGACAATCGCAAGCTTCACGATCGGCTGCGCCAGGTCAAGGAAGCGGCGGACGCGGCGAACGACAATGCCACCAGCGGGATCGTCGACGACTGGACCGATCAGTGCGAACAGCGCATCTGGTTTCTGTCGATGGCGGCCAAGTAACGCGCCGGTCCACTATTGAAACACAGCCAGGGCCGTCCGCTCTTTTCAGCGGGCGGTCTTGCTTTATACACCGCCTGATGGGCGGGGTTTCTCTGATCGGCAATGCCAGCGATGCGGACGTGGCGCAGTGGCTTCACGCCCGGCTGGCGGCGGCCATGGCACGGGCGGAAGGTCCGGTTGCGATAACCGTTCCCGGCGGAGCGACGCCCTTTCCGATTATCGAGCAACTGCTGTCCCGCCCGCTCGACTGGCCGCGGCTGGTGGTCTGGCCCAATGACGACCGCGTGGTGCCCGAAGATCACCCGGCGTCCAATACGGGCAGGCTGCGCGCGATGTTCGGCAGTGTGGGGACGAACGTCGTCACGCTAGGCGAAATGGAGGAGGTGCCGCGGTTCGCCTTTGCGTGGCTGGGAATGGGGGCGGACGGACATATCGCTTCGCTCTTCCCCAGCGCCGATCCGCAAGTGGACGAGCCGGCACGAATCGTCCGATTGACCCCCGATCCCCTGCCGCCCGAGGCGCCGTTCGATCGCATCACGCTGACCCTGCCCGCCTTGCTGGCCAGCGACGAGATCGTCATCGTCGCGCGCGGGGCGGACAAGCGCCCGGTGCTCGATGCGGCAATCGCGGGCGAGAGCGATCTTCCGGTCGCGCGGCTCCTCGATGCGGCAAGCGGGAAGGTCACATGCTTCGTCTGATGCCTCGCCCGCTGCTGCATCTCGCCTATCGGCTGGCTTTCCGGATGCGCCAGGCAGTGCGCCGGATCACCGGCCGCAGCGCCGACGGGGCCAGTGTGATTGCCCGGGATCTGGGCGGCAAGGTGCTGCTGGTGCGGCACAGCTATGGTCCGCCGGGGTGGGCATTGCCGGGCGGCGGGCTGCGGCGGGGTGAAGGGCCGCAGGAGGCCGCAGCGCGCGAGCTTGGCGAAGAAACCGGCTGCACCGCGCTCGGCATGAAACCGGTGCGGGTGGTGCACGAGCGACTGGCCCACGCCGCCCATACCGAACATGTCTTCGAATGCTTCGTCGATGAAATGCCGCGCCCCGACGGCCGGGAAATCGTCGAGGCGCGCTTCTTTCCCTTGCATTCCCTGCCCGAACCCATGCTCGACCGGACGCGCCAGCGACTGGCCGAATGGCAGAAGCCCGGGGGTATGGCGGAAGGCTAGAACAGCGTCAGCTGCGCATCGGCGCTTGTCGGCTGGCGCGCAGTTACAGCTTCGTCGTCCTCGTCGTCACCGCCAGCGCCCTTAGGTTCGAGGCTCGACAGCTTCAATCCCATCAGCCGGATCGGCCGCGGGAGGGGGAGCACTTCGTCAAGCAGATCGCGGGCGACGGCGGCGAAGGCAGCCTTGTCGGCAATCGGTCGGGGCACGGATCGTGCGCGGCTGAAAATCCTGAAGTCATTGTACTTGAGCTTGAGCGTCACCGTCCGCCCGCTCGCCCCGTTATGCGAAATGCGATCCCACACGATGTCGATGATCGTCTCGAGCGTGGCGCGCAATTCGCTGCCGCTGGACTGGTCCTGATGGAACGTCCGCTCTCCGCCGACCGATTTCCTGATGCGGCGGCTGCGCACCGGCCTGAGGTCGATCCCGCGGGCCGCGCGGTAGAGATAATCGGCAAAGCTGCCGAAATGGGCGCGCAGCCACTCGATGTCCTTCGCTGCCAAGTCGGCGCCGGTCTCGATCCCCAGCCGCGCCATTCGTTCCGCCCCCTTGGGGCCGACCCCGTGGAAGCGCCTGACCGGGAGCGCCTGGACAAAGGCGGCTCCTTCGCCGGGACGGATGACGCACAGGCCATCGGGCTTGTTCTGGTCGCTGGCGAGCTTGGCCAGGAACTTGTTGTAGCTGACCCCGGCACTGGCGGTCAGCCCGGTCGTCTCGCGGATTTCCCGCCGGATGGTCTGCGCGATGCGGGTGGCGGAGCCGATGCCGAGGCGGTCTTCGGTCACATCGAGATAGGCTTCGTCGAGGCTCAGCGGTTCGACAAGGTCGGTATGCTTGCCGAAGATCTCGCGAATTTGCTGGCTGACTTCGCGGTAGACGTCGAAGCGGCTTTTGCAGAAGATGAGGTCGGGGCACAGCCGCCGGGCGGTGATCGAGGGCATGGCGCTTTTCACCCCGTAGCGCCGCGCCTCGTAGCTTGCTGCTGCCACCACGCCTCGTCCGCTCGACCCGCCGACCGCCACCGGCAGGCCGCGCAGCGCCGGATTGTCGCGTTGCTCGACGCTGGCAAAGAAGGCGTCCATGTCGACATGGATGATTTTCCTCAGGCCTTCCTGCGGCTCACCGGCCCCCTCGTCGTTTGGTTCGCTATCGGACGCGGCGCTCATGCGGGATAATTAGGAGGATGAACGGCAAAGCGGAACCATCTGTGCGGCCCTTGCATTCTTCGCAGATGCAAAATCCCGATATCACGTTCGGCGCGGGCCGTCCCGCCGATGCCGGCCGCCGTCCGGTCTTGGGCGAGCGCGAGCTTATCTGGATGATGGCGCTGCTGATGGCGCTGAACGCCTTCGGGATCGACGCCATCCTGCCCGCGCTCGACACGATGGCGGGCGATCTCGGGGCGACGGGCAACAACCGCCAGTTCGTGGTCGGTGCCTATCTCCTGTCGGCGGGCATCGGCACGCTGGTGCCGGGCGCCTTTGCCGACCGATACGGACGGCGCCCGGTGCTGTTCATCGCCCTTGCCTGCTACATCCTGTTATCCGTCGCCTGCGCACTGGCGACGAGTTTCGAGATGCTGCTGGTTCTGCGCGCCCTGCAGGGCTTCTCCGCCGCCGGGATCATCGCGCTGCCCCCGGCGATCATCCGCGACCGGGTGGGCGGCGACAAGATGGCCCGGATGATGAGCCTGATCTTCGTCATCTTCCTGCTGGTTCCCGCGGTCGCCCCCAGCATCGGGCAGGGCGTGCTCCTGCTGCTGGGCGACTGGCGCTGGATCTTCGGGGTGATGGCGGCGGCGGGCTGTGTCATCACGGCCTGGGTCTATGCCCGCCTGCCCGAGACCCTTCATCCCGAAGACCGTCAGGACATTCACCTGCCGACGATCGGGCGCAATATGCAGCGGGCGGTCAGCCGGCGCGAGACGATCGGCTACACGCTGGGCAGCGCGCTGGTGTTCGGCGGATTGTTCGGCTTCATCAATTCGAGCCAGCAACTGATCGGCGAGGCCTTCGGGGCAGGCGAGCAATTCCCGCTGATCTTCGCCTTTTGCGCCGGGTGCATGGCCATCGCCAACTGGTCGAACAGCCGGATCGTCGAGCGCTTCGGTGCCCGCCGGGTGAGCCACGCCGCGCTGTTCGCCTTCATCGCGGTGTCCGCGGCCCAGCTTTGGTTCGCCCTTCAGCCCGAAGAGAGCCTGTGGACCTTCGTGCCTTTGATGGCCGCTAACATGAGCCTGCTCGGCTTCATCGGCGCCAATTTCGGCTCGATAGCCTTGCAACCCTTCCGCCATATCGCTGGCGCGGCATCTTCCGCACAGGGGTTTCTGCGCATGACCAGCGGCGCGGCACTGGGCGCTTTCATCGGCTACAGCTACGACGGGACGGCGCGGCCGCTGGCGCTTTCGCTGCTGGTGACCGCGGTGCTGAGCCTGGCGCTGATCCTGTTCAGCGAACGGGGCAAGCTGTTCGGGCCGACCGTGGACGAGGACGATTGAGCGCACGGCCGGTGCGTCGCTAGGTGGCCGGATCGGTGCGGGCTAGTCCCCGGCTGCCTCCACCACTGCCAGCACCGCCTCCACCTGCACCTGGCTTCCGGCGCTGACCGACAGCGCTGTCACGGTCCCGTCGAACGGCGCGGTGAGCGCGTGCTCCATCTTCATCGCCTCGAGCACCAGCAGCCGCTGACCCGCGGTGACCGTGTCGCCCTCGGCCACGTCGACCGCGATGACCTTGCCCGGCATCGGTGCGAGGATGTCGCCGTCGTGGGCGGAGTGGTGGCCTGTCCCTTCGGCACGCAGGGATGCTACGCGACCAGTACCCTGGGCGGTGACCAGCACCCCGCCCGCGATCAGGTCGATTGCCGTATTCGTCAGAATAATCTGGTCAGCTAGCGGGGCTTCGGTTGGCTCGCCATCCAGATAGAGCGTTACGTGCTCGCGCGGTGACGTGTTCAGTCGAAAACCGACTTGAAACGGTACACTGCGGACCTTCGGCGGAACAGCCAGCCCACGAGAACGAGGCAGAGGCGCTGTTGCCGGTTCGGACAGCGCCTTTGCAGCGGCAGCTAGGGTCATGTTCGATAGAATGCCAGTCTCGAGCAAACTATCACCGAGTGCCTCGATCGTACCTGTCGTCATGGTGCCTTCGCGGAACGGTGCGGCGTCGAGTAGGCGAACCAGAAATGCGGCGTTGGTCCGAACGCCGTGAACGCGCAACAGGCTGCCAAGAGCGGAGTGCAACTGGCCGATGGCTCCGGCGCGGGAATGGCCATCGGGCAGCGCGTCGTGCGCAATCACCTTGGCAATCATGGGATCGTAATAAGGCGTGATCGTGCCGCCTTCCTCGACGCCGGTATCGAGCCGAATGTTGGCGCTGCCCTGCAAATCGTCGAAGCGGAAAATTTGGAGCTTACCCGTGCTCGGCAAAAACCCCTTCGCCGGATCCTCGGCATAAAGCCTCGCCTCGATGGCGTGGCCGTTGATGCTCAACTCCTCCTGCTGCAACGGCACTGCCTCGCCGCTCGCCACCCGCAACTGCCACTCTACCAAATCGACCCCGGTGATCTCCTCGGTCACTGGGTGTTCGACCTGCAAACGCGTGTTCATTTCCATGAAGAAGATGCGATCGGCGCGCAGGCCCTCGCTGGCATCCGCGATGAACTCGATCGTGCCTGCGCCCTCGTAGTCGACTGCCTTGGCGGCGCGGACGGCGGCGGCGCAGATCGCCTCGCGGGTGGCCGCGTCCATGCCGGGGGCGGGGGCTTCCTCGATCACCTTCTGGTGGCGGCGCTGCAAGGAACAGTCGCGTTCGAACAGGTGAACGACATTGCCATGGGCATCGCCGAACACCTGCACCTCGATATGGCGGGGCGAGGTGATCCACTTTTCCAGCAGCACCTCGTCGTTGGAGAAGCTGGCCTTGGCCTCGCGCCGGCAGCTTTCCAGCATCGCTTCGAAGTCGGCGGGCGCATCGACCTTGCGCATCCCCTTGCCGCCGCCGCCCGCGACCGCCTTGATCAGCACGGGGTAGCCGATGGCGTCGGCCTCGGCCTTGAGCCGCTCGACCGACTGGTCCTCGCCCTCGTAACCCGGCGTCACCGGCACGCCGGCGGCACGCATCAGCTTCTTGGCAGCGTCCTTGAGGCCCATCGCCTCGATGCTGGAGGGCCTGGGGCCGACCCAGATCAGACCCGCATCGATCACCGCCTGCGCGAAGCCCGCATTCTCCGACAGGAAGCCATAGCCGGGATGGATCGCATCAGCCCCTGTCTCCCGGGCCGCGGCGATGATCTTGTCGCCAACGAGATAGCTTTCCGCCGCCGGCGAAGCGCCGATATGGACCGCTTCGTCCGCCTGCCGCACATGCAGCGCCTTGGCGTCCGCATCGGAATAGACCGCCACGGTGGCGATCCCCATCGCCCGGGCGGTGCGGATGATGCGGCAGGCGATCTCGCCGCGATTGGCGATGAGGAGCTTGTGGATCATCGCGCGGGGTTAGGGCGTGACCGGCGAAATGCCAATGCCCGAACCCCGTCGGCTCTCACCACCCCGCAACGGGGCGGAAGTCGTGGCGTGACCAGGTGATGTCCTCGTCCGGGCCCGGAGGACTGTTCCGCAGCGCCTGGAAGTACGCCACGACCACGTGCCACAGCTTCTCGTAACCCGGCACCACCACCCGCCGGTCCCACGCCTTCTGCCCGCGGGCGAGCACCTTGCGCCCGATCGCGCCGTAGATGTTGGCCGCCGCCAGCACCGCCCAGCGGCTGCGGAAGGGGAGCCGTGCCGCCCCCAGCCGGGCGGCCGCCTCGTGCTTTTCCATCAGGCCGATCAGCCGCGGCATCAGGCTGGCGAGGACGAACCGGTTTTCGGGCAGCGCGTGGTCGCCCGGCGCAAGGCCTTTCTCGGCCAGCCATGTGGCGGGCAGATAGACCCGCCCGGCGGCCGCATCCTCGACCACGTCGCGGGCGATATTGGCCATCTGGAACGCAAGGCCGAGATCGTTCGCCCGGTCCAGCGTCTCGCCGTCATCCTCGCTCACGCCCATGACCCGGGCCATCATGATGCCGACCGCACCGGCGACGTGATAGCAATAGCGCAGCATGTCGCGTTCGTTGGCCGGCGCCCATCCGGTGGCATCGAGGGCGAAGCCGCCGATGACGTCATTCGCCATGTCCTGCGTCAGGCCGCATTCGTCCGCCACCAGTCCGAAGCCGTCGAACGCCGGGTCCGCGGTGGGCTGTTCGCTCAGCGCGCGGCGGGTGAGGACGCGGATCGCCTGAATGCGGTCCTCCGCGTTCTTGGCCGAGCCGGGCTCGCCCAGCGGGCCGCCCTTGTCCTGATTATCGGCGATATCGTCGCAGCGCCGGCACCAGGCGTAGAGCAGCCAGGCGCGTTCGCGGGTGTCGCGGTCGAACAGGCGCGAGGCGGCGGCGAAGCTGTGCGAGCCTTCCTCGATCGCCTCTTGTGCCCGGTCGACCAGCGATGCGCGATCGCGCCCGCCGCCCGCCTGGGCGATGGTCGGGCGCAGGTTCTGCGTGGTCAGGGGGCGCGGCGTGGTGGTCAGAGATCTTCGGCCTTCATTCTGAATATCGGAGTATGGGGGCGATAGGCTGACATTTTGTCGAGCAAGCCGGTTAACGCGCTGTCGGAAACGATGATGCCCTGATGCGCGGGGCGCACGAAGCCGACTTCGGCCATGTGGCGGTTGAAGGCGATGAGGTGGTCGAAGAAGCCGAAGGTGTTGAGCAGGCCGACCGGCTTTTCGTGATAGCCGAGCTGGGCCCAGCTGACCGCCTCCCATAGCTCGTCCATCGTGCCGACCCCGCCCGGGATGGTCAGGAACCCGTCCGAAAGGTCGGTGAACATCTGCTTGCGCTCGTGCATGCCGCCGACGGTGTGCAGCCGGGTGCAGTCGCGATTGGCGACCTCGCTGCCGGCCAGTGCTTCGGGGATGACCCCGATGACCTCGCCCCCCGCCTCCAGCGCGGCCGACGCGACCGCGCCCATCAGCCCCAGCCGGCCGCCGCCATAGACCACGCCGATGCCGCGTTCGGCAAGACCGCGGCCGACATCGCGCGCAAGCTCGATATACCGCGCATCGGCCGGCGTCGCCGAGCCGCAATAGACAGCCAGCCGCTTCACGCGACCAGATCCTCGACCATCAGCCGGGCGGTCGCCTTGGCGCTGCCCACCACGCCCGGGATGCCGGCGCCCGGATGCGTGCCCGCACCGACGAGGTAGAAGTTCTCCAGCACGTCGTCGCGATTGTGGCCCCGGAACCAGGCGCTTTGCGTCAGGATCGGCTCGAGGCTGAAGGCGCTGCCCATGTGGGCGTTGAGGTCGGCGGAAAAGTCGCTCGGCGCATAGTGGAACTTGGTCACGATGCGGCTGTGGATGTCGGGAATGAGCCGCCGTTCGATCTCGTCGAGAATGCGCTTCTCCAGGATCGGGCCGATTCCGTCCCAGTCGATCGCCAGCTTGCCCATGTGCGCCACCGGGACCAGGGCGTAGAAGGTGCTCATCCCTTCGGGCGCCATCGCCGGGTCGGTGACGGTCGGGTGATGAAGGTAGATCGAGAAGTCCTGCGGCAGCACGCCGTGATCGTAGATATCCTCAAGCAGCCCTTTGTAGCGCGGACCGAACAGGATCATGTGATGGGGGATGCCGGGCCAGGTTCCCTCGATCCCGAAATGGACCACGAACAGGCTGGGGGAGAATTTCTTGCGGCCAAGGGTTCTGGCATAGCCTTTGCCCCGTCCCGATCCCGACAGAAGGTCGCGGTAGCTGTGCATGATGTCGGCGTTGCTGGCGACCGCGTCGAAGCGTTCCCGCCAGCCGGACGCGGTCTCGATCTCGCTCGCGCGGCTGCCGAAGGTGTGGATCTGCACCACCGGATCGGCCATCCGCACGACACCGCCGAGCCGTTCGAAATGGCGCATCATGCCGGCGATAAGGCGGTTGGTGCCGCCCTTGGCCCACCATACGCCGCCGTCCTTTTCGAGCTTGTGGATCAGGGCGTAGATCGCGCTGGTCTTCATCGGATTGCCGCCGACAAGGAGGGTGTGGAAGCTCAGCGCCTCGCGCAGCTTCTCGTTCTCGACGAAGCTCGAGACCATCGAATAGACGCTGCGCCAGGCCTGCTTCTTGGCCAGGGCAGGGGCGGCCTTGATCATCGACTTGAAGTCGAGGAACGGCACATGGCCAAGCTTGACGTAGCCTTCCTCGTAGACGCCCGCGGAATAATCGAGGAACCGCTGGTAGCCGGCGACATCGGCCGGGTTCAGCTGCGCGATTTCGGCGAAGAGGCGCTCTTCGTCGTTCGAGTAATCGAAATAGGTGCCGTCGGGCCAATTGAGGCGGTAGAACGGCATGACCGGCATCAGTTCGACATCGGCGGCCATGTCGTGCCCGGAGAGCGCCCACAGTTCGCGCAGGCAATCGGGATCGGTGATGACTGTCGGCCCGGCATCGAAGGTGAAGCCTTCCCTTTCCCAGAAATAGGCCCGGCCGCCGGGCTTGTCGCGCCCTTCGACCAGCGTGGTGGCGATACCGGCCGATTGCAGGCGGATCGCAAGGGCGATGCCGCCGAAGCCGGCCCCGATGACGCAGGCGGTCTTGCCGGTGGGGAGGGGTGCGGGGGCGGCGAACGGGTCGCGGTCCGAAGTCTCGATATTCATCGCCTGTCTCCATGAACCAGCGGGGCGCCCTTGCCAAGCAAAGCACGCACTGCGCGCCCCACCGGTACGGGCGGTTTGCCGGTCAGGATGCGGGCCTTGTCGAGCGGGGTCGAGCGAGCGGCATAGAAGCGTTCGATCAAGGGTTCGGGCAGGCGATAGAAACGTTCGAAGATTTCGAAGCGGCGACTGGGAAGGGCCGCTTCGAACAGCATCTTGCCAAGGAGGCGGTAATAGCCGGTATCGGCCCAGTGGCGCGTGGCCCGCGCGGCGACCGCGTTGGCGAGCGCGGGGCCGGGAAGATGGGCGAGGTCCGCGATGGCCAGCGCGTTGGCGACCGCAATCGGCATCGTATAGCTCGTCAGCGGGTGGACGAACCCCCCGCGCGCCCCGGCCAGCGCCACGCCCGGTTGCTCCAGTCCGCGGCGAAAGGCGGCGAAATCACCCCCGGTGATGACGGGGAGGGCGCCGGTTTCCTCGTCCAGCACCTCGCCCGACCAGCCGCGCGCCGCGGCATAGGCGGCAATCCGGGCACGCAGGGCCGGCTCGTCGATCGCCGGGCTGTCGGCGTAGTAGGTGTCCTCGATGAAAATCTCGTCCGGCGCCAATGGCAGCAGATAGACGAAGCGATAGGCACCCGGCTGGGCGACGCTGGCATCCATGATCACCGGGCGGGGGAGGCCGTGGGGACGAAAGGTGCGCCAGTGCTGGCCGAGGAACACCTGCCATCCGCCCGTCAGGTGCTGGCTTGGCCCCGGATCGCGGCAGTCGATCACCCGCCGGGCCGCGAGGTATGTACCGTTGGCAAGGGTCACGCCGCCGGCTGCCAGCCGCGTCGCCCGGCTGCCGGTGCGGATCGTTGATTGCGGAAGTGTCCGGCGCAGGCCGGCATCGAAATCGCGGCTGCCGAGCGAGCGATACCCTGCGCCAAGCGTCCGCGAATAGCGGGGGAAGCGCACCTCGTTGTCATCCCACTGCGCCTTGGCGAACGGGTCGAGCAGCGCGCTGCCCGCCGCCGGCAGATCGCGCTCGAACCAGCTCCATCGGTGATTGCCGCCAAAACTGGCCCCCGCCTCGATCAGGGCGAGGGACAGGTCGGGCCGTCTGGCGCGGACCGCCAGCGCGATCAGTCCGCCGGCAAGCCCGCCGCCGACGATCGCCAGATCAAGAATTTCATCGGACATTGCAGGCGATCTAGGTGGCGCGCGGTGGCGGGGCAATCTGTTACAGGTGCGGAACGCGCCGGCAGCACGCGGGTTGCCAGCACCATAGACCTGAGGGGCAAGACCATGAACCGATACATCAAGACCGCCGCCGTCGTCGCGCTTGCGATTCCTGCCGTGCCCGCGGCGGCGCAGCAGCAGGGCGAGCCGGGAGTGACGGCCGAAGGCCCGCCGGAAACGGTCTTCGACGGCGATTTTCTCACTGTCGGGGTGGGGGTCGCCTACGGGCCGAGCTATTCCGGCTCGGACGATTATACCGCCTTCGTCCTGCCTATCGTGCAAGGCTCGGTCGGCGGCGTCGACATCAGTCCGCGCCCGGGCGGGCTGGCGCTGGACCTGATCCCCGATGCACAGGACGGCCCCAGCTTTTCTGCCGGCCCATCAGTCCGCCTCCGCAGCGACCGCACCGATATCGATGACATCGAGGACGAGATCGTCGCCGCCTATGGCGCACTCGACACCGCGGTGGAGGTGGGCGCATCCTTGGGGGTCAGCTTTCCGAAGCTTCTGAATCCGTTCGATTCGCTCAGCGCCAATGTCGATATCGCATGGGACGTGGCGGGTGCGCATGGCGGCATGACGGTTTCGCCCAGCATCTCCTATTTCACGCCGCTGAGCCGCGCCATGGCAGCGTCGCTTTCGGTCAGCACGACCTACATCAGCGATGATTTCGCCGACTATTACTACAGCGTCCCGGCCGCCAATTCCGCCCTGCCGCCGGCATCGCTGCTGCCCGAATTCCGCGCCGAGGGCGGCTTCGAGAAGGCCGGCGTCAACCTGCTGCTCGCCTATGACCTCAGCGGCGATGTTACCGATGGCGGGCTGTCGTTGATCGGTCTGGGCGGGTATTCCCACCTGCTCGGCGATGCCGAGGATTCGCCCTTCACGCGCCTGCGCGGCGAAGCCGACCAGTGGCTGGTGGCCGTCGGCATCGGGTATACCTTCTAGCCCGGCCGATATTCGCACCCTTGCGAGGGTCTTCCAACCGGCGCATCACTGGCGCCCGAGGAGGACCCGTTTCATGCGCAGATTCGCCCGTTACCTCGCCGCCGCCGCCGCCGCAGCGATCGCGCCGGCGCCGTTGTTGGCGCAGACCTACGTCATCCATGCCGACCGTGTGCTGAGCGATGCGGGCGCGCGTGCCCCCGGCGGTCCGGCGACCGTCACCGTGACCGACGGACGGATCGTTTCGGTCGTCGACGGCTTCCAGCCCGCCCCTGCCGGGGCCGAAGTGGTACGGCTGGAAGGCAAGACGCTGGTCCCCGGACTGATCGATCTCCACGTCCATCTCACCGGCGATCCGGGCGGGGATTTCTGGAAAGAGGCAGTCGATACCGAGGACTGGGGCGTGGTGGTGGGGGCGAAGAACGCCCTGCTGACCGCGCGCGCCGGTTTCACCACCGTGCGCGAAGCCGGCAGCGCCAGCGGCACCGCCTTCGCCCTGCGCCGGGGGACCGAGGAAGGGGTCATCCCGGGTCCGCGGATCGTCGCCGCCGGGCCTGCACTGTCGATAATCGGCGGACATGGCGATGTCACCGGCTTCCGGCCCGAGATCAACGAACTGCTTGGCAGCGGCTTTACCTGCACCGGCCCGCAGGAATGCGCCGCCAAGGTCCGCCGGGCGAGCCAGAACGGCAGCGAAGTGATCAAGATCACCGCGACCGGCGGGGTGTTGAGCCAGCAGGGCCGCGGGCTGGAGGCGCATTTCACCTCGGCCGAGATGACGGCGATCGCCGATACCGCCCATTCGCTCGGCCTCAAGGTCATGGCCCATGCCCATGGCGCCCGCGGAATGGAGGCGGCGGCGCGGGCCGGGATCGATACGATCGAGCATGGCACCTATCTCGACGAAGCGGCTGCCCGCGCCATGCGCGAACGCGGCACCGTGCTGATCCCGACGCTGATGGCTTTCCAGGGGATTTCCGAACGGCTCGACAAGGGGATCTACACCCCGGTGGTGGAGGCCAAGGTGCGCGCGGTGGCCGAAACCGCCAAGACCTTCATGGGCAAGGCCAGGGACTGGGGCGTGCCGATCGCCTTCGGGACCGATGCCGGCGTGTTCGAACATGGCCGCAACGCGCAGGAATTCGCCCTGATGCGCGCCCAGGGGATGAGCGATCGCGAGGCCTTCGCCAGCGCGACGACCGTGGCCGCACGGGTGCTGGACATGGAGGACGAGATCGGACGGATCGCCCCGGGCTATTCGGCCGACCTCATCGCGGTTGCGGGCAATCCGCTCGACGATGTGCGCGTGCTGGAGAAGGTTGACTGGGTCATGGTTCGCGGGCGTCCGATCGAGTAGGACGCGCGGGTATGAATGGCCTTTCCAA
Organism: Qipengyuania sp.; assembly: GCF_043423005.1. Classification (GTDB taxonomy): domain Bacteria; phylum Pseudomonadota; class Alphaproteobacteria; order Sphingomonadales; family Sphingomonadaceae; genus Qipengyuania. The sequence continues at coordinate 14,490 of NZ_JBHWMI010000058.1, forward strand.
GCCGCCGGGTTCGGTACCGTGCAGCGGCACCCCGGCTGGGGATGAAACGAAAAGGGGAAAGAGGATGAAGATCGTCATTCGGGTACTGCTGCTGGCCGGTGCAACACTCTCGCTTGGCGCATGTGCGACGATGGGCCCGGGGGACCGGGGCGAGGGGGCAGGACAGGCCGCCGCCGCGCCGCAGGTCGATCAGGCCGCCGAGGCGCATGACGAGCTGTTCGCCCTGTTCGCCGATGCCGACGAACGCAATCTCAAGCTCAACCCGATCGGCGCGCTGTTCCGGGGCGACCTGCGCTATGCCGACCGGCTGGGCGACTATCTGACCCCCCAATTCAATGCCGCCAGCAAGGCCGATGCGGAATACAACCTCGCCCGGCTGGCCGAGATCGATCGCACCATCCTGTCCCCGACCGACCAAATCGCCTACGATGTCTTTGCCTACAATCAGACCGAGGCGCTGGAAAATCTTCGGCCGGAAATCCTTGCCCTGACCGAGGTTCGCCCGATCAACCATTTCGCCGGTTTCCACACCTTCTATCCGACCTTCGCCAGCGGCCAGGGCGCCGCCCCGTTCAAGACGGTTCTCGATTACGACAACAACCTCAAACGGCATCTCGACTACATCGCGCTGACGGATCGCGGCATCGCCAAGTTTCGCGAGGGAATGCAGAGCGGAGTGGTCGAAACCCAGCTGACGGTCCGCAACGTCATCGAACAACTCGATACGCAGCTCGCTCAGCCCATCGAGCAATCGCCCTATTACGGTCCGGTGACTGCCTTTCCCGACGAATTCAGCGCGGCCGACAAGGCCCGGCTGACTGCCGAATATCGCGCCCGGATAGGCGAGATCTATGCCGTCAACCGCCGGTTGCGTGATTTTTTGCGCGATGAGTACCTGCCCGCCGCCCGGCCCACCATCGGCCTTTCGCAGATGAAGGGCGGGGCCGATCTCTATACCATGATGATCGAGCAGACGACGACCCTGCCGCTCACCGCGGACTATCTGCACAATCTCGGACTGTCGGAAGTCGCCCGTATTCGCGCCAACATGGAAAAGGTGAAGGCCGAGGTCGGCTTCGAGGGCACGCTCAACCAGTTCTTCGATCACATCCGTACCGATCCGCGGTTCAAGCCCAAGAGCCGCGAAGCCCTGACCCAGGCGTATTACGATATCGGCCGCAAGGTCGATGCAAAGGTGCCGATGCTGTTCAGCCTGGTGCCCGAAACACGGCTGGAAATCCGCCCCTACGAGGAGTTCCGGGAAAAGTTCGAGGCGGGCGGTTCCTATCAATCGGGCACGCCCGATGCCTCGCGCCCCGGCATCTTCTATTTCAATGCCTACGATCTTCCCAGCCGGACCACTCCCGGGATCACCACGCTGTATCTTCACGAAGGCGCGCCGGGGCATCACTTCCAGATCAGCCTTGCTCAGGAAAACGAGGACTTGCCCGCCTTCATGCGCTTTGGCGGGACCACCTCCTATGTCGAAGGCTGGGCGCTCTATGCCGAATCCCTGGGGTTCGAAATGGGCCTGTTCGACGATCCCTATCAGCGTCAGGGAACCTATGACGATGAGATGCTGCGCGCCATGCGGCTGGTCGTCGATACCGGCATCCACACCAAGGGCTGGACCCGCGAACAGGCGATCAAATACATGACCGACAATTCGGCGATGGGGGTGACCGATGCCACCGCCGAGGTCGAACGCTACATCGCCATTCCCACCCAGGCGCTGGCCTACAAGGTCGGCCAGCTCAAGATCCGCGAATTGCGGACCCGGGCCGAACAGGCTCTCGGCAATCGGTTCGACGTCAAGCGCTTCCACGCCGAGGTGCTCGACACCGGGGGCCTGCCGCTTCCGGTGCTGGAAGCCAAGATCGACCGCTGGATCGAGAACGGCGGGCGGTAACCGGGCGGCAACGCCGCAGTGCTATGGCCGCATCGCGGCGCGCCTCTTTCCGTGGCTGTCCGCCCGGGGAGTATGCGTGTGAGCTTGGCGAAGGGGGTGGCATTCTTCCGCGATGCGGACTGGCTGACTGCCGGGCGCGTGCGGGGCTATGCCGTCTTGCTGGGCATCGCCTGCCTTGCCCTGCTGGCCAACAGCTTCCTGAAAGCGATGCAGCCCGCCGGAAGCGATTTCCTCGCCTTCTGGGGCGCGGGCGTGGTGACGGCGGCGGGGGAGCCGGCCCTCGCCTACGACCTTGCGGTGCAGGAGCAGGTGCAGACGGGCACCGGGGCGCAAGGGTGGTTCGCCTTCGTCAATCCGCCGCCGTTCCTGTTCGCGGTGGCGCCGTTCGGGCTGCTGCCCTTTCCGGCGGCGTGGATTGCCTGGGTGATCATCACCTATGCACTGTGGTGCTGGGCCGGGATTTGCGCCTTTCCGCGGCTGTGGCCACTGGTCGTGATCTACCCCGGCGCCTTGCTGGCGGCGGGCCATGCGCAGAACGGCCTCTTGACCGGTGCGCTGCTGATCGCCGGCGTCCACCTCGTGGCGCGCCGCCCGCTGTGGTCAGGCGCGGCGATCGGTGCCCTGGTCATCAAGCCGCATCTTGCCCTCCTGCTCCCCTTCTGGCTCGCCAGTGGAGGGCGCTGGCGCCCCTTCGTTGCAGCGGCGGTGACAGTGCTGGCCTTGCTGGCCTTGTCGTGGGCGGTTTTCGGCTCGGCCACCATGTCCGCCTACACCGGGAGCTGGGAGGCGAGCGCCACCTTGATGGAGCGCGGGCGCGAGGAATTCCTGCTGCGAATGACCACGTTCTATTCCCAGATCCGCCTGCTGGCGGGCGAGGGCGCGGGGCGGGTGGCGGCCATCCTATCCGGGTTGTTCGCCCTGGCCGCGGCAGTGCTTTCATGGCGCCGGCTGGGCCGCGATCCGCGGGCCAGCGGTGCTGCGGTTCTGGCGGCCAGTGCGCTCGCCACGCCCTACCTTTTCAACTACGATCTGCCGTTCCTGGTCTTTCCGACCCTCTGGCTGATAGAACGCGGTCGGCGCCACGGGTTCCGGCCATGGGAAAAGTCGGTCCTGCTCCTCCTGTATTTCGCGCCCTATGCGACCCGCGCCGCAGCCCTGCCGCTCGGGGTGAACCTCATGCCCGTGGCCGCGGCGGTCCTTCTGTGGTTGATCTGGACCAGTCCCGCGCCGGGACGTGCCGGAAACCAACCGGGAACTTAACCCCTTCCTGTGCGATTGATCGTGCATAAATTGAGGGTAATGGTTCACGGAGGAAGTAACATGTCCAGTCTCTCGTTCCGCAGCAGCGCGCCTGATCGCTGGATCAGCCCCAAGCCTTACAGCGATGCCAGCCTTCGCACGAAGCATCATGGGAAGATCATTCCGATGGAGGAACCCGGCTTCCTCGCGCGGCTGTTTGGTGCACGCTGACGGTTGATTCGCAGGGTTAACGGAGCGGTAGGGCGTCGGGCAGCAGGGCACAGGCGGCCCTCCCGTGCTACCCGGTCCGACGTGCGAGGCGGCGGCCGATCGATGTCGCTCCACCCGAGGGTCGCCGCCCTTCACCGGCTCCGCCTGCGGCTGCTTGCGTTTTGCGCGGCCCGGGCCTAAATGCCGGCCATCTTCCGACATCGGAGCCATGCCAGCCTCCCGGTTTAAACGCCGGGGCGGCGCTGGGGCCAATCCGGAAGAGCCGACAATTCGCCGCAAGAGTGAGCACGATCGATGGCCGACGAAAAAGCGAACAAGACCTCGCCGGCGGAATTCTTCCGCCAGGTTCAGGGCGAAGCGCGCAAGGTCGTCTGGCCGAGCTGGGAAGAGACGGTTCGCACCGCGATCTTCGTCTTCATCATGATGCTGATCCTGACACTGTTCTTCCTCGGCATCGATTCGCTGTTCAGCACCGTGGTCCGCACGCTGCTGACCATCGCCTGAGCGCCCGCTTCCCTACAGGACAAGACCAAGACACATGGCACGCTGGTACATCATTCACGCCTATTCGGGCTTCGAGAACAAGGTTCGCGATTCGATCCTGTCCGAAGCGGAGCGGCTCGGCCTGTCCGATGGTGTGGAAGAGGTCGAGGTGCCGACCGAGACCGTCACCGAGATCAAGCGCGGCAAGAAGGTACAGGTCGAACGCAAGTTCATGCCAGGCTACGTGCTCGCCAAGCTCAACATGACCGACGACATCTATCACCTGATCAAGAACACCCCCAAGGTGACGGGCTTTCTCGGCAACAACAACAAGCCGCAGGCGATTTCGGAACGCGAGGCGGCGCGGTATTTCGGCGGCGTGGAAGAAGCCAAGGCCGCACCCAAGAAGCAGGTCGATGTCGATTACGAGATCGGCGATCAGGTCAAGGTCTTGGACGGCCCGTTCGCCAGCTTCAACGGCCTGGTGGAAGAGCTCGATTTCGACAAGCAGAAGGTCAAGGTCAGCGTCTCGATCTTCGGCCGCGCGACACCGGTCGAGCTCGATTTCGAGCAGGTCGAACTGAGCAAGTAGCGCGCGCCGAACCGCTACGGCGGACGGTTGCCAATCCCTGCCCCTCGCGCCATGACCGGCAGCGAGGGGTTTTTGCATGACCAACACGCTCTATTTCGGTGACAATCTGCACGTCCTGCGCGAACACATCGCGGACGAGAGCGTCGACCTCATCTATCTCGACCCGCCGTTCAATTCGAACGCCAATTACAACATCCTGTTCAAGGGGCCGGAGGGCGGCAGCAGCGAAAGCCAGATCGAGGCGTTCGAGGATACCTGGCATTGGAACGAGAGCGCGAGGACACCGGCCGTTGACCGTTGAGTGGGGGAACGGAAGTCCCCGCCGCGCATCGCCAGCTTCTCGCCAGCGGTCGCTTCTCCAATGCCCGCTGTTGCAAATTCCCCGCGACCCGCTATGTGCGCGCCTTCCCACGCAACAGCATCGGGATTCGCGCGGAAGGCTGGCCCTGCGCCTGCCGTTCGACCGCTCAACATGACCCGCCTTGCCTCTACCGGTCGTGCGGGAACAGTGTGAAAGGAGGCCGCAAGTGGCCAAGAAGATCGAAGGCTATATCAAGCTGCAGGTGCCCGCCGGCACCGCCACCCCCTCTCCGCCGATCGGCCCTGCTCTGGGTCAGCGCGGCGTGAATATCATGGAATTCTGCAAGGCGTTCAACGCCGCGACGCAGGATCTCGAGAAGAGCGCCCCGATCCCGACGGTCATCACCGTCTATGCCGACCGCTCGTTCAGCTTCGTCACCAAGACGCCGCCGGCCTCGTTCTATCTGAAGAAGGCGGCGAACCTGAAGTCGGGTTCGAAGGAGCCGGGCAAGACCTCGGCCGGAACGATCAAGTCGAGCCAGATCAAGGAAATCGCCGAGGCGAAGATGGCCGATCTGAACGCCAACGACGTCGATCAGGCGATGCGGATCATCGAAGGCTCGGCCCGCTCGATGGGCCTCGAAGTGGTGGAGGGCTAAGCACATGGTCAAGCAGACGAAAAACCAGCAGGTCCGCGCCAAGCTCGACCGCGAGAAGCTCTATACTGTCGACGAGGCGCTGGCGACGCTGCGCGAGCATAAGAGCAATTTCGACGAGACGGTCGAGGTTGCCCTCAACTTGGGCGTCGATCCGCGTCACGCCGACCAGATGGTTCGCGGGATGGTCTCGCTGCCGAGCGGCACCGGCAAGGACGTCAAGGTCGCGGTGTTCGCGCGCGGTGACAATGCCGAAAAGGCGCTGGCCGCCGGGGCCGACAAGGTCGGTGCCGAAGACCTGCTGGAAGACATGCAGAACGGCAACCTCGATTATGACCGCGTGATCGCCACGCCGGACATGATGGGTGTCGTCGGCCGGCTGGGCAAGGTGCTCGGCCCCAAGGGGCTGATGCCGAACCCCAAGCTCGGCACGGTCACGCCCAACGTGGAACAGGCCGTGAAGGACGCCAAGGCCGGCCAGGTCGAATTCCGCGTCGAGAAGCAGGGCATCATCCACTCGGGCCTCGGCAAGCTGTCGTTCTCGGACGATGCGATCAAGGCGAACTTCAAGGCGCTGACCGATGCGGTGGTGAAGGCCAAGCCGAGCGGGGCCAAGGGCAAGTATGTCCGCAAGGTCACGCTGACGAGCTCGATGGGTCCGGGCCTCAAGCTCGACCTTGCCGAGGTCGAAGGCGCCTGATCCGCAGGAGGATGAGACAGCAAAGGGCCGGGGGAGCGATCCTCCGGCCCTTTTGCTAAGCCTTGCGTATCGCCGGGCGATCCCGCGAGCCCGGCACCCCGTCCTCCATGTCGGACGATCGTCAGATGCCGCCTTCGGTCCATGCGAAGCCGGCTTGGCTGAGGCCTTCGCCCAGCGCGTCGCGACAGGCAGAAAGCGCGGCTGCATCGGTCGACCGGATGACGAAGTTCGATCCCACCCGGCCTTCGCGAAAGAAGGGGTAGCTGCCGATCTGGCAGTTTTCATGAGCGCGCTCGACGTCGCGTAGCAGGCCGGCGACCTCGCTTTCAGGGATGAAGCCGCCGATCGTCATGCTCAGGAGCCGCGCCCCACCTTCCAGGGTGCCAGTCAACGCGTCGAGCATTCCGGCAGTGATGTGCGGGACCCCCGCCATCAGAAAGACATTGCCGATCCGCAGGCCCGGCGCACCCGACATGCGGTTGGGTATGAGCTCGGCCCCTTGCGGCGCGCGCGCCATGCGCAGGCGCCCCTCGTTGATCCCGCCCTTGTCGGCGTAATAGCGTTCGAGGATCGCGCGCGCCTCGGGGTGCACGATCACCGGCACGTCGAGCGCGCGGGCCACGGCGTCCACCGTGATGTCGTCATGCGTGGGGCCGATGCCGCCGGTGGTGAAGAGATAGTCATGCGCCGCACGCAGCGCGTTCACCGCCTCGACGATGCGCGCCTCGACATCGGGTACGACGCGCACCTCGGCAAGGCGGATGCCCTGCACCTGCAACCAGCTGGCGACCTGCGCGATGTTCCTGTCATGCGTGCGTCCCGACAGGATTTCGTCGCCGATGACGACTAGGGCGGCGGTATAGATGCGCTGCGGATCGGGACTGGTCATGATCTGGTCCCTAGGGCGCAGCGCCGATCAAGGCTATAGCGCGGCTGCGGTGGTCCGCGCCGGCGCCGGAGCTGTACCACTCGGGCGGCGCAAAGTGAGGATGCCGTCCTCGATCGGGCTTTCGCGCATCAGTTTCCGGTCGACGACATATTCCTGGTTAAGCCGCCATGGCTGGCTGACCGCATTCTTCGGCATGATGTGCTTCGACCGCTTGATGTAGCCCGACGAGAAATCGAACACGTCATCCTCGATCAGTCCGTGATCCTCGGCCAGGCGGGGCACGGCGATCTCGGCCCCCTTGGCCGCCATCGTGTTGAGCAACCGGCATACGAAATCGGAATTGATATCGGCCCGCAGGGTCCAGCTGGCGTTGAGATAGCCAAAGACGACCGCGAGGTTGGGAATGTTCGAGAACATGCATCCCTTGTAGTAGAAGTGCTCGGCGAAGTTCACCGCCCGCCCGTCGAGCGAGATCGCAATCTTGCCGGCGACGGCGAGTTTGAGGCCCGTCGCTGTCACGATGATGTCGGCCGGCAGCAGTCGCCCGTCCTCCAGCCGCACGCCATCGCGTTCGAAAGCGGCGATCCTCCCGGTTTCTATCGCCGCCTTGCCCTTGCGCATCGCGGCGAACAGATCGTCGTCGGGCACCAGGCAGACGCGCTGGTCCCACGGATCGTAGGGCGGGGTGAAGGTCGCCGCATCGTAAGCCGGGCCAAGGGCCTTGGCGATCCGCTTGCTGAGGAAGGCCTTCACCTTGTCGGGCCGGGTCCGGGCGCGCTTGAAGCTGATGTCCTGCATCTTGACGTTCTTCCAGCGCGTGATGCGGTAGGCCGTCTTGACGGGAAGGATGCGGCGCAGGAAATTCGCGATGCCGTCCTTCGCCGGCCGGCTGAACATCCAGGTGGGCGTGCGCTGGAGCATCGTCACCTTGGCTGCGTCCCTTGCCATTGACGGCACGATCGTCACCGCGGTCGCGCCGGAGCCGACGACTACGACGTTCTTGCCCGCATAGTCGAGATTTTCCGGCCAGAACTGGGGATGGATGACCTGACCGCCGAAGTCCGAAAAGTCGAAGCCGGCATCATGCGGCTCGTCGTAATCGTAATAGCCCGAGCCGAGGTAGAGAAAGTTCGCGGTCAGCAGCTTGCGTTCGCCTTCCGCGTTTTCCAGCGTCACGTGCCAGCGCGCCTCGGTTTCGCGCCAGTCCGCGGCGATGACCTTGAGGCCGAAACGGATATGGCGGCGGATGTCGCGTTCATCGACGATCCGGTCGAGATATTCCAGAATTGCCGGTCCGTCGGCGATCGACTTTTCGTGCCGCCAGGGTTCGAACTCGAATCCCAGCGTGTGCATGTCACTGTCGGACCGGATGCCGGGATAGCGGAACAGATCCCAGGTCCCGCCAAGCTGGTCGCGCCGTTCGACGACGATGAATCTGCGCTGGGGGCACTTGTCCCGCATATGCGCCGCCATCCCGATGCCCGAAATGCCCGCGCCCACGATCAGCACGTCGCAGTGGCTCGTTTCCGTCGTCATGTCCCGCTCTCCTTCAGGAACCCCAGGTCTATCGCATCGAGGGGGCAGGCGCCAGTATGCGTTTCTGTGTGCAACCCATCTACCGCTTGCGGGCGGCAAGGGCGCGGCGGCGTTCGGCGGGGGTCGTCGCGGCGGCGGCGGCGCGTGGCCTCGACATT
>NZ_JBHWMI010000070.1:0-4911 GCF_043423005.1 Qipengyuania sp.
GGCTGCTCCACTGCCTCGTCCTGTGTGGGAATGCCGAGCGCCGTAAGATCGAGGCCGAGCAGCCCCGCGCGTCCATCTGCCGGGTTGTGCCAGTTGAGCATGAGGTAGCTGAAATCCGCGATCGGGTCCCCCAGGGTCGACAGCTCCCAATCGAGCACCGCCAGCACTTGCGGACCGTCCTTGCGGAAGATGAGATTGTCGAGCCGGTAGTCGCCATGGACCACGCTCGAGCCGTGTTGCGGTGGCACCGTTTCGGGCAGCCATTCGATCAGCCGCTCCATCTTGGCCATGGGTTCGGTCTCGGACAATCGGTACTGGCTCGACCAGCGGGCGATCTGGCGGGCGCAATAGTCGGTCGGCTTGCCATACTCGCCAAGGCCGATTGCCTGCGGATCCTTGAGGTGGAGATCGGCCATGGTGTCGATCATCGCATCGTAGATCGCCCGGCGTTCCTTGCGTTCGATCCCGGGCAGCGCGCCGTTCCACAGGCTGCGCCCATCGGCGAGGTCCATGACGAAGAACTTGGCGCCGATGACATCGGGATCGTCGCACAGGCCGTATGTCCGGGGCACGGGGAAGCCGGTCGGGCCGAGCGCCGACATGGCGGCATATTCGCGGTCGACCGCATGGGCGCTGGGCAGCAGTTTGCCGAAGGGCTGGCGGCGCAAAACATAGGCCTTGCCCGGCGTGTCGATCCGATAGGTGGGGTTCGACTGCCCGCCCTTGAACTTGGCGTAAGACAGCGGCCCTTCGTAGCCGGCGACATTATTTTTGAACCAGGCATCGAGCCGGGTCAGGTCGAGCCGGTCCCTTTCTGGCACGGCAATGGTGCCAACCATCTCGGCGTCGAAATCGATGGCGTCCTCTTGGCCCATCAGTCGAACACCACCACGCTGCGCGCGGAATGTCCGCCCTTCATCGTTTCGAAGCCCTCGTTGATGCGATCGAGCGGGATGCGTTCGGCGATGATAGTGTCGAGGTCGAGCAGGCCGCGCAGGTAGAAATCGACCAGCCGCGGCAGATCGACCGGGAAGCGGTTCATCCCCATCAGCGCGCCTTGCAGCCGCTTGCCGGACAACAGGTCCATCGCGCCAAGGCCCACCTTGCAGTCGAGCGGCATCATCCCGAGGATCGTCGCCGTCCCGCCGCGGCGCAGCACCGCGACGGCCAGATCGGCACTCGCCTGCCGGCCCACGGCCTCGATTGCATGGTGCACCCCGCCGCCGGTGATCTTCATCACCTGCTCGACCGCGTCTGACGCGGTGGCGTCGACCGTGTGGGTCGCGCCGAGAACTTCGGCGAGCTCGCGCTTCTCGCCCAGCGGATCGATGGCGATGACCTGGCCTGCGCCCGCGATCCGCGCGGCATTGATCGCGGCGAGGCCGACCCCGCCGCAGCCCACCACCGCCACGCTTTCGCCAGGCACCAGCTTGCAGGCATTGAAGACCGCGCCCGCCCCCGTCGTCACCGCGCAGCCGATGACGGCCGCCCGGTCGAGCGGCATCGACTTGTCGATCGCCACGCAGGCATGTTCGTGGATCAGCATCTGTTCGCAGAAGGCCGAGAGATTGAGCATCTGGCCGACCGGCTCGCCACTGCCGGCGCGGGTGATGCGCGGAGCCTGCGTCTGGTCGCGCCGGACCTCGCCGCTGATGCACAGCGCCATGCGCCCGGTGACGCAGAACTCGCAGTGCCCGCAGAACGCGCTGAGGCAGCTGACGATGTGATCGCCGGGCTTGACCGTCCTCACCTCGCTGCCCACCGCGCGGACCACGCCGGCCGCCTCGTGCCCCGGGATGGCGGGGAGGGGGTGGGGGTAACTGCCGTTGATGAAATGCAGGTCCGAATGGCACAGCCCGCAGGCCTTGGTGTCGACCAGCACCTCGTGCGGGCCGGGCTGGGCCAGTTCAACCTCGCCGATGGTCAGCGCGCCGACCTGCTCCAGAATTGCTGCCTTGGCCATTCGCCCCTCCCTGTTACCGTGCCACGCCCATATCGCCCGAGCTGAGACGTTCCTCACCGCCTTGCGGCCGGGCGTCGTCCCGGCGCAGGGCATTGGCCGAGGGGCCGTCGTGCGGCATGTGCTTGGCAAACTCCATCCGCGCGATAGAGCGGGCGTGCACTTCGTCCGGACCATCGGCCAGCCTGAGGGTTCGCTGATGCGCGAAGGCATAGGCCAGCCCGTAATCGTCGCTCACGCCGCCGCCGCCGTGGGCCTGGATCGCATCGTCGATGATCCGCAAGGCCATGTTCGGGGCCTGGATCTTGATCATCGCGATTTCCTGCTTCGCCGCCTTGTTGCCGACCTTGTCCATCATGTCCGCCGCCTTGAGGCAGAGCAGGCGGGTCATGTCGATGTCGATCCGGGCGCGGGCGACCCGTTCCTCCCACACCGAATGCTTGTAGATCGGCTTGCCGAAAGCCTCGCGTTCCTGGAGCCGGCGGCACATCTTTTCCAGCGCTTCCTCGGCCGCGCCGATGGTGCGCATGCAGTGATGGATGCGGCCCGGCCCGAGCCGGCCCTGCGCGATTTCGAAGCCGCGTCCTTCGCCCAGCAGCATGGCGGTTGCGGGGACGCGCACATCCTTGAGTTCGACTTCCATATGGCCGTGCGGGGCATCGTCATAGCCGAACACCGGAAGATGGCGCAGCACGGTCACGCCGGGCGCGTCGATGGGCATCAGCACCATCGATTGCTGCGAATGGCGCGGGCCGCCAAAATCGGTCTTGCCCATGACGATGGCCACCTTGCAGCGCGGATCGCCGAGGCCCGAGGACCACCATTTGCGCCCGTTGATGACGTATCCGTCACCGTCCCGCTCGATCCGGGTCTCGATATTGGTCGCATCGGACGAGGCGGTGAAGGGCTCGGTCATCAGGAAGGCCGAGCGGATTTCCCCGTTCATCAGCGGGCGGAGCCATTCGTCCTTCTGTTCGCGCGTGCCGTAGCGGTGGAACACCTCCATGTTGCCGGTATCGGGCGCGGAGCAGTTGAACACCTCGCTGGCGAAGCCGATCCGCCCCATCTCCTCGGCGCACAGGGCATATTCGAGATTGGTCAGGCCAGGCCCCTCGAACTCGAAACTGTCGTCGACATGGTGGTGGCTGTCGTTGCGCGGCGGCATGAACAGGTTCCAGATACCGTCCGCCCTGGCCCTGGCCTTCAGTTCCTCGACCACGGGCAAGACCTTCCAGCGTTCGCCCCCGGCATCCTGCTCCTTGTAGGTGTCAACGGCGGGGCGGACGTGCTGCTCGATGAAGGTCCGGACGCGATCGCGCCAGTAGACTTGCCGCTCGGTCGGTTCGAAATCCATCGGCTCGGTTCCTCTCGTATGTCGAATTCGGTTGCCGGGTGAAACTGGCAGAGGTTCGCGCCCGCGCCAACCCCGCAAGCGCGGCTCAGGGAATGATTATGTTGCCGTCGGGGTCGGTACGCATCACGTCGACCAGCGGGTCGCCCCCCTGGCGGCGACCGGCGACGCGGGCCTGATGGTCCTCGCGGGTGATCGGGAAGCGCGCGAGCCAGAACGCCGCGAACAGGATCAGTGCCGTCATCACCGCCGGCACCATCCACAGCAACCGCCGGATCATCTCCGGGCTGACGGCATCCTGCGGCGTGCCGGGCGCAAGATCGATCGACTGGACGATCAGGCTGCTGATCAGAATGCCCGCCCCGGTCGCGCATTTCTGCACCAGCCAGTTGCCGGCGAAGAAGGTGCCCTCGGCCCGTTTGCCGGTGCGCTGTTCGAACGCCTCGACGACCTCGGCCACCATCGAGGTTGCCGAAACCAGCGAGGTGACGCTGGCGGTGTTCGCGCAGATGAGGAAGCCGAACAGCAGCGCGGTCGACGCGGTGGTCCCGGGTTCTGGCCAGGCCCCGGCCAGCAGCAGCAGGAAGGGCGAGACGAACAGCGCAAGGCCAGCCAGCGCGGCGAATGCAGCAGTGCGGGGCTTGCCCCAGCGCCGGTTGAGCGGACCGACCGCCAGGAACATGAACACCACCGAGACGAACAGCACAAGCGGATAGAGCTTGAAGGCAAGGTCCGAGAACTGCCAGACATAGAGATTGAGATATTGCGTGATCGAGAACGTCACCCCTTGCGCGATGTAGGCGCCGACCGCGCCGATGACGAAGATCGCGAAGGCGCGCTCTTGGAATGCCTCGACGATTTCGGCGAAGGCACCGCGCAGGCTGAACGGGCCGGGGCGCCGCGGCGGTAGCTGGGCGACGAGCCGGTGCTGCCCGATGGCCGACCCGATGACCGTCAGCAGGATGACGACTGCACCGAATGCCCCGTAGACGGCGTAACCGTCTTCGCGCAATTGCGCCTCGGGCGTGGGCAGGAACACCGTGAAGGTCATAACCATCATCATCAGTCCGCCGATCCAGGCGAACAGGAAGCGGTAGCGAAACAGGGTGGTGCGTTCATCGTAATCGTCGGTGATTTCCGGCACCAGGCTGATCGAGGGCACCTCGCACGCCGACAGCAGCAGCCGCACGCCCACCGCCAGCGCGACAATCTCCCCGAAACCCGGCACCCCCGTGAACGGGGGCGACCACAGCAGCGCCCACATCAGGGCGAGCGGCAGGGGCGCGAGATAGAGCCACGGCAGCCGCCGCCCCCATCGGCTGTAGGTCCGGTCCGAAAGATGGCCGATCAGGGGGTCGATCAGGGCGTCGATGACGAGCGCAGTCGCCAGCGCGGCGCCTACCGTGCCTGCGTCCACTCCCAGAACCAGATTGTAGAACGGCAGCAGGAAGAAGCTGAAGCCGCCGTCCTTGACCCCGAAGGCGATCGACCCGATGCCGTGGTACAGCTTGAGCCGCGCCGGCAAGGGGCCGCTGGTAAATGCCATCAGGCAGAGGGCCCGCGCGCCGCCCCGCCGACGCTGTCGCCCCCGCCGGACATT
>NZ_JBHWMI010000009.1:0-12771 GCF_043423005.1 Qipengyuania sp.
TCAGGTCACCCCGGATCGCTTCCAGCGCCACCTTTGCCTTGAACTCCGCGCTGTAGCGCTTCCTCGTCTTCTTCATTTCCCGTCCATTCCTCAGGTCGGGATTAGCTTAGCACCCTGTCCAAATTTCCGGGACCACCTCAAAACCCACCAGTGGTTCGTTCATCCAAGGTTGCGAATTGCTGTACGAAGCAGGCGCTATCGAACGATGGAAAGGATCCACGGATGAAAAAATTCTCACTCGCATTGGCGGCAGGGATATTGTGCATCACCGGCATCGGGACTGCGGCGCCTGCGGCTGCCGATCCTCCGAGCTGGGCCCCGGCGCATGGCAAGCGGGCCAAGGAACGGGCGCGTCAGGCCGAGCGGCGCTATGAACGTCGCGAAGCACGGCGAGATGCCCGGCGGTATGAGCGACGCGAAGCTCGCCGGGATGCACGACGGGACACCCGGCGCATCTATGATGATCGCGGCCGCTATTATCAGCCCCGCCGGATCACCCGGAACAGCTACATGTGGCGCGGGCGCGACGGGCGTTACTATTGCCGCCGCGACAACGGCACTACTGGCCTGGTCATCGGTGCGGGCGTCGGTGCGCTGGCCGGCCACCAGATCGCCGGCAGCGGCAATCGCACCCTTGGTGCGATCCTCGGCGGCACGGTTGGTGCGCTGGTCGGTCGCGAGATCGATCGCGGCAGCCTGAACTGCCGCTGATAATGTGGCGAGAGGTAGGGGATGCCGCGACTGCGGCATCCCCTCCTATTTTTGCGCTTTTGCCGGGAGTTGCGTCGCAGGCCTTCGAGGCGCTAAGCCCCTAGACATGGCAGCCGCAGTGGTCCCTTGAGCAAGCCCGCCGTTCTGGTGACCGGCGGCGCGCGCCGGATCGGGGCCGAAATCGTCCGATGCTTCGGTTCGGCCGGATGGCATGTCATCATTCATCACCACTGCTCGCACGACGAGGCCGAGAGGCTTGCCGCGGACCTCGCGAGTGCCGAGACAGTTCAATGCGATCTGGCCGATCCCGATGCCGCATGTCGTATGGCTCGCGATCTTTCGCAAAATCAAAACGATTTGAGGGTGCTGGTCAACAACGCCGCGGTGTTCGAACCAGACCTGGTAACCCGAGCAGACCCGGACGTGTTCGACCAAGCAATGCGGGTAAACACGCTGGCATCCCTGATGCTAGCACAAGCTTTCCTAGGGAACGCACGATCGACGGCAGGGCGGCGGGTCATTCAATTTACCGATCAGAAACTGGCCAATCCGAACCCCGACTTCTTCAGCTATACGATGAGCAAGCATGCCGTGGCGTCGGCGGTCCCGATGCTGGCGATGGGCGCAGCACGGCCGCAAGACCGGGTCTATTGCCTCGCACCAGGCGCGATCCTTGCCAGCCATGACCAGTCCGAAGCCGAAGCGGATCGGTCTCATCGCCTCAATTTGCTGAAACGGCGCACCGGAGCCGGCGAAGTTGCCGAAGCGGTGCTGTTTCTAGCCGAAGGTTCCCTCGCCAGCGGCCAGACGTTGTACGTCGATTCCGGGCAGCATCTGTGCAGCCAGCCACGCGATGTCATCTATCTGGCAAGGGACATGGCGGGTCAATGAAGCGTCATGCCCTGTCGACCAGGCTTTGGCACTGGCTCAATGCGCTGTGCCTCATCGGGCTGGTGATGAGCGGATTGACGATATCCAATGCCCATCCATGGCTCTACTGGGGCGAAGCCGGCTTCGCTGCTGAAGAAGCCTGGACGGCAGTGCCGCGGTTTTCGGACTGGATGACCATTCCGGGTTATTACAATCTCGCTCTTGCCCGGGACTGGCACAACCTGCTTGCCTGGCCCTTTGCGCTGGGATTGCTCGCAATCTGGTTTGTGATGCTACTGAACGGCCATTTTCGGCGCGATATCGCCACACGCCTTGCGCAATGGCGCGACGGGACGCTGACACGTGAACTGCGGCAGTATGTGCGGATGGAAAAACATGCGCGCGCCACACCCGGACGATACGGGTTCATTCAGCGCATCGCTTATGGCGGGGTTTTCGGCATATTGCTGCCCGGCATGGTCCTGACCGGGATCGCGATCAGCCCCGGAATGGGGCCGAGCTTCGGCTGGATAGCGGATCTCGTCGGCGGGCGGCAATCTGCCAGAAGCCTCCACTTTATGATCGCCGCTCTGCTTACGGGTTTCACTATCGGCCACATCGTCCTTGCCTTCGCCGCCGGGCCTCGCAGGATGATCGGTGCGATGATTACCGGACGATCCGCCGATGAAGCGTAGGACAGTCATCCTTGGTCTTGGCGCCACCCTCGTCGGCGGGTGCAGCCGGATCAGCGAAAGCAGCACCGCCTCGCGCGTTCTCGACACAGCCGAACGATGGCACTTGCGCGCCCACCGCCTGCTCAATCCGCGCGACGCGCTGGCACCGGAATTCAGCAAGGCGGACCTGTCGCCGTTCTTTCGCGGCAACGGCACGACCCAGCCCGGAGGCCAGTATCCGAGGCATCAGGCGAACGGATTTGCCGAGTGGCGACTGGAGGTGCGCGGATTGGTGCATCACCCGCTGTCGCTCTCGCTCGACAACATCCGCCGGCTGCCTCAGCGCACCCAGATAACCCGGCACGATTGCGTCGAGGGATGGAGCGCAATCGGCGAATGGACCGGCCCCCGCCTTTCGGTCCTACTAAAAGCTGCGGGCTTGCGCGAAAACGCCCGGTTCGTCGTCTTCCGCTGCGCCGATACCCTGGCTGGTTCGCCTTATTACGAAAGCGTCGACCTGCTCGATGCGTTTCACCCTCAGACGATCGTCGCGCACAGCCTCAACGGCGCGCCGCTCCCGGTCCGGAACGGGGCGCCGCTGCGGATGAGGATCGAGCGGCAACTGGGATACAAGCACGCTAAATACCTGACTGCGATCGAGGTGGTCGACAGCCTTGCCCCGATCGGCAGGGGCGGCGGCGGCTATTGGGAAGATCGTTCCGGGTATCAGTGGTACGCTGGCATTTGACCTACGATATCTTAAGCCATCCAAGGTGCACATGATCAGGAATCTGCTTTTCCGGTTTCTCCATTCGGTCGTGAAGCGGGGGACACTCGAGATTACTTACGCCGACGGCACCGTCGACGCGGTCGGTTCTTTCGACGACGACTTTCCGGATGTCGCCATCCGTTTTGCCGACGATGCGGTTCCGCGCGACATTCTACTGGACCCCCGGCTGGGCGCTGCCGAGGCATATATGGATGGGCGCCTCGAGGTGACGCGGGGCAGCATCATGGATCTGGTCTACCTGTTGCGGGCCAACGGGCCGTGGGACAGGGGCGGCGAACTGCGCGGGCCGACCTTTGGCAAGCGCGCGGCGAACACGCTCGGCTTCGTCGCTGAATCATTGAACGATCGGGTCCGCGCCCGCCGCAACGTCGCGCACCACTACGACATCGGCAATCGGCTGTATCAGTTGATGCTGGATGACGAGCACATGCAATACAGCTGTGCGTACTGGACAGAAAGCACCGCCACGCTAGGCGAGGCTCAGCACGCCAAGCTCGCCCATATCGCGGCGAAGCTTCATTTGCAGCCGTGGCAGCGGGTTCTCGATATCGGCTGCGGATGGGGCGGAATGGCCATCTTCCTCGCCCGACACTTCGATGTGAAGGTTCATGGCATCACGCTTAGCGAAGAGCAGTTGACCCTTGCCCGCGATCGCGCACGCGACGCCGGTGTCGCCGACCGGGTCACCTTCGAACTGGTCGACTATCGCGATCTCGCGGGGCGCGGCGAAAGGTTCGACCGGATCGTTTCCGTGGGAATGTTCGAGCATGTCGGAAGGCCGCAATTCGACAGCTTTTTTGAAGCTTGCGCACGTCTTCTGGCCGACGATGGAGTGATGCTGCTGCATACCATCGGCCGGTTCGGTGGCCCGGGCACGACCGACGCCTTCACCCGCAAGTACATCTTTCCCGGCGGCTACATTCCGGCCCTCTCCGAAACTCTCGCCGCGAGCGAGAAGCACCGCTTGATCCATACCGACATCGAGACGCTGCGCCTACATTACGCCCGCACATTGCGTGCATGGTACGCCAACTGCGAGGCCAACCGCGAAGCGATCGTCGCGATGTATGACGAGCGCTTCTATCGAATGTGGACCTTCTACCTGGCCGGTGCGACTGCCGCTTTTGAATGGGGGGGGATGGGCAATTACCAGATCCAGTTCGCGCGCAATCGAAGGACCCTTCCCCTTACCCGCGACTATATCGCGCAAGCCGAGAAAGCGCTGGTTTAAAGATCGGGCAGAGACTGGCTGGCGAACCCCCAGCCGGCAAGCGATCGATCCTGAGCGCGGGCGAGCAATGTCTCTGCGTCATCGATCGCGAAGGGCTTGGCGTCCGCCATCTGCTCAAGCTCCGTCCAGGCGATGGGCACTGCCACCGGGGCGCCTTCGCGGGCGCGGGCCGAATACGGAAGCACCGCGGTGGAACCGCGCTGGTTGCGCAACCAGTCGATGAAGATCTTCCCCTTGCGCTTGGCCTTGCTCATTGTCGCAATGAAGCGGTCCGGTTCGGCCAGAGACAGCGCTTCGGCAAAGCGGCGGGAGAAATCCTTGTGCTCTTCCCAACTATGACCGGGGGTCAGCGGAACGATGACGTGAACCCCCTTCCCGCCCGATAGCATGGCAAAGCTGACCAGCCCCAGATCCGCCAGCCGATCGCGAATATGGATCGCCGCCTGCTTGACGTCGGCAAAGTCGAGACCTTCGTCGGGGTCCAGGTCGAAGACCATCCGGTCGGGCTTTTCCACCGCATCGCTGCGCGAACCCCAACCGTGGAACTCGATCGTTCCCATCTGGACACATTGAAGCAGCCCCCGCGCACTATCGACAAACAGGTAGTCTTCGTGCCCGCCGTCCTTCTCGGCAATGGCCACCTGGTGGACTCCATCGCCGAACGAGCCGCTATCGTGTTTCTGGAAAAAGCATTTGCGTGCCCGGCCCTGGGGGCAGCGAACGAGGCTGATCGGGCGATGTCCGGCAAACGGCAACATGATCGCCGCGACTGCTTCGTAATAATCCGCAAGCTGGCCCTTGGTCTGGCCGCTATCGGGAAAGATCACGCGGTCGCGGCTGCTGATGGCAACGCCGCTTCGTTCGCGCGGGGCCTTTGCGGGTTTCTCGGGCTTGACCTTGCGGGCCGGCTTGTCCTCCCGCAGGCCAAGATAGCTGCCGTGCCGTACATTTCCATCAGCCGTGAATTCGGCGAAGGCAATTTCGGCGACGAGCTTCGGGTCGACCCAGGTGACGCCTCGGGCGGAGACTTTGTCGACCGGCGCCGGCGCGCTGTCCCTGACCAGAGGGCCCATCTTGTCGGCAAGTTCCTCCAAGTCCTGTGCGTTGAAGCCCGTCCCGACATTGCCCTTATAAACAAGTGCCCCGCCCTCGTTCTGCGCCAAGAGCAGGGATGCGAAAGGACGCGCCCGCGCGCTCGACTTTTTCCAGCCGATGATGACGAACTCTTGCCGGCGTGTACACTTGACCTTGACCCAGCGCTTGCCGCGGCTGCCCGAATAGGCGCCATCGATTGTTTTCGAAATGATGCCTTCCTGGCCGGCCTTGCACATGGCCTCGAACAGCTTTTCGCCTGAACCGATGACGTGGTCCGCCATGTGGATCGGCGGCTGCGCCGTGCCCAAGACGGCCTCGAGCCGTTCCTTGCGCTCGATATTCGGATAGCCGGTGAGGTCTTCACCATCGACCTCGAGAAGGTCGAAGGCATGAAAGGCGAGCGCATCGCTTTCCCCCTGCTGCCCGTGCCCACGCTTGAGCACGCTCTGAAGAGTCGAGAAATCGGGATTGCCCTTGTCATCCGTTGCCACGATCTCGCCGTCGATCAGGCATGAAGGAAGGTCGAGCGCAGCAATCGCACGAACCAGCGGGGCGAACTTGTCGGTCCAGTCCTTGCCGGAGCGGGTGTAGACCCGCACGTCCTCGCCCTTTGCCGCGATGAGGGCACGATACCCGTCGAATTTGATTTCGTGCATCCACCCGTTGCCCTCGGGCACCTCGTCCACCAGCGTGGCTAGCTGCGGGGCGCGGAACGCGGGAAGCGGCGCAGCCTTCTTGCGGCGCGGCTTTCGGGCGGTCTTCGCCTTGGCTTTCGATGCATTGTGCTCGCGCGCCTTCTCCATCTGCTCGAGAAAGGCATCGTCCTTGCGACCGGCGAGCGTGAACGTGCCGTCCTTGTCGGCAGCGATCTCGGCCATCGAACGCCCGGTGAGGACGCTCGTCAGCGCGCGGTCCACCAGGGCGTCGCCTTCCTCGGCAAATGCGTCCTGAATCTTGCGCAGCAGCCAGTTCTCGCGCTTTTCGCCCGGTCTGGGTTTAAGGCGGATGAGAAGCCATTCGCCCTTCATGCGCTCACCCTCGAGCGTGAAGTGGAGATGGCCCTCGTCGAGATCCTTGGCGCTTTTGCCCTTGATCGGGGCCCAGCGGCCGCGGTCCCACAACATCACGGTGCCGCCGCCGTATTCCCCCTTCGGTATAGTCCCCTCGAACTCGGCATAGGACATCGGGTGATCTTCGGTCCGGACCGCGAGACGCTTGATGTCGGGATCAGGGGACGGCCCCTTTGTGACCGCCCAGCTTTTCAAGACGCCGTCCACCTCAAGACGGAGATCCCAGTGCAGCCGGGTTGCATCGTGCTTCTGCACGATGAAGAGGTCGCCCCCATCGCTCGCAGCTCGCTTTCCGGCCGGTTCGGGTGTCCGGCCGAAATCGCGCTTGCGGTTGTATTCGGCGAGAAGGTCGACCTTCCTGGTCATGCAGTCTTCTTCCTCCGCGGCGCGCGTTTGGCCGGCTCTTCCGCCGGCTTGCCAGACCGGCGCGATGCCTTGCTTGCCGCGGAACGTGCCGGCTTGTCTTCCTTCAGCGAATTCTTGAGGGCAGCCATCAGATCGATCACATTGCTGGACGATCCGGCGGCCGGCTCGGCATCCTCGATGACCAGTTTGTCGCTCTTGGACTTGGCTTTCTTGTCGATCAGCCGGCGGAGTGCGTCGACATAGCGATCCTTGTAGGCGCTGGCATCGAACGGCGCGGTGCGGCTGTCGATCAGGGAGGTCGCCAGGTCCAGAAGTTCCTTGGCCGGCTTCTTGTCGTCGATCTCGCTGAAGAACGACTGACCCTTGCGTACTTCGTCGGCATAGCGCAGCGTTTCCATGAGCAGGCCCTTGCCGCACGGCTTGATCGCGATCAGCTTTTCCTGTCCGCGGATCGAAAGCTGGCCGATGCCGACCTTGCCTGCCTTGCGCAGCGCATCGCGCAGCACGATGAAGGCTTCTTCGGCCAATTCGTCCTTGGGCGCCACGTAATAGGGCTTTTCGTAATATAGCGGGTCGATCTCCGATGCGTCGACGAACTGTACCAGTTCGAGTGTTCGCTTGCTTTCGATCCTGACTGCTTCGATCTCTTCTTCCTCAAGCAGGATGTAGTTGCCGCGCGACAGTTCATAGCCCTTGATGATATCGTCTCGATCAACGGGGCCGATGCCCGGAACGACCTTTTCATAGGCGATGCGCTTTCCCGTCGGCTCATGGATCTGCCGAAAGCTGATCTGCGCGCCGGTCTTGGTTGCCGAATAGACTTCGACCGGTATGCTGACCAGCGCCAGTCGTATCTGGCCCTGCCAATAGGCGCGTGCTGCCATGGGTCTCTCCTTCGCCCTGATCAGCGAACGAAAGGGGTAAAGGTTTCGCGCTCCGGCGTTTGCCTACCGCCCGCCCCTTTGCTAGCCGCCGCGGCGTTCAATCGAGGGGTAATCCAATGTCCGACATTCGCCGCGTCGTCCTGGCCTATTCGGGCGGCCTCGATACATCGGTCATCGCTAAGTGGCTGAGCGCAGAGCGCGGGCTCGAAGTGGTCACCTTCACCGCCGACCTCGGCCAGGGGGAGGAGATCGAACCTGCCCGTACCAAAGCTCGCACCATGGGCATTCCCGATGAACACATCTTCATCGAGGACCTGCGCGAGGAGTTCGTCCGGGATTTCGTCTTTCCGATGATGCGCGCCAATGCCCGTTACGAAGGCGACTATCTCCTCGGCACTGCAATCGCCCGCCCGTTGATCGCCAAGCGCCTGGTGGAGATTGCCCGCGAAACCGGAGCCGACGCGATCGCCCACGGTGCAACCGGCAAGGGCAATGATCAGGTCCGCTTCGAGCTTTCCGCCTATGCTCTCGATCCCGATATCAAGGTCATTGCGCCTTGGCGGGAATGGGACCTTACCAGCCGGTCGGCCCTCATCGCGTGGGCCGAAGCACATCAGATCGCTGTCCCCACCGACAAGCGCGGGGAAAGTCCGTTCTCGACCGATGCGAACCTTCTGCACACGTCTTCCGAAGGCAAGGTCCTGGAAGATCCGTGGGAGGAGACGCCCGCCTATGTCTATTCGCGCACGTTCGACCCTGAGAATGCCCCTGACGAGGCGGAATACATCACGATCGACTTCGAGCGTGGTGATGCCGTCGCAGTGGACGGCAACCGCCTTTCGCCGGCTGCCCTGCTTGCTGCTTTGAACGAACTGGGGCGCAAACACGGCATCGGCCGCCTCGACCTCGTCGAAAACCGCTTCGTCGGCATGAAAAGCCGGGGGATGTACGAAACCCCCGGGGGCGAGATTTATGCCCGCGCCCATCGCGGGATCGAGCAGATCACGCTCGACCGGGGCGCCGCGCACCTCAAGGACGAATTGATGCCGCGCTATGCAGAGCTGGTCTACAACGGTCTGTGGTTCAGCCCCGAACGGGAAATGTTGCAGGCAGCCATCGATCACAGCCAGGCCAAGGTGACAGGCACCGTCAGGCTGAAGCTGTACAAGGGGCTCGCCAGCGTCGTCGGCCGCCGCTCGCCCCATTCGCTCTATTCCGAAGCGCACGTCACGTTCGAGGACGATGCCGGTGCCTACGATCAGAAGGACGCCGAGGGCTTCATCAAGTTGCAGGCCCTTCGCCTGCGACTGCTTGCGCGGCGCGATCGGTAAATTCCGCCCGCCGCTTTTCCGTCACGATCTGCGGTGAGGCGTTGCCGGACCGGGGCGGGCGGGTTGCCGCGTTAACGACTCTCCGGGTTCGCGACGGTAAACCGCTGGCGGACGAACGGAGGGTTTACCCCAATGCAAAGTCGTACGCTTCGCGCGGTGCTTTTTGCCGCCGCCATCGCCTTGCCGAGCACTGCGGGCCATTCGCAGGACGCCGCGCCGCATGCCCCCGCGCCTGCGTTCGAGGCGCAATTCGCCAGCTATGCCGCTCTTCCCCCTGCGCCGCAGCCCGGGCCCCATGCCGTCGATCTCGACAGCTTCGAGCCCACGATCGAGAGCGAGCCGGAAGCCACCTCGCTCGGCAGCGGCACCGCGTCGTATTACGGCCGCGAGTTCCATGGCCGCCGCACCGCCAGCGGCGAACGGTTCGACATGAACGCGCTGACCGCCGCGCATCGCACCCTGCCCTTCGGCACCCGCCTGCGCGTCACCAACCCGCGCACCGGACAGTCGGTCGTCGTCCGCATCAACGACCGCGGGCCGTTCCACGACAGCCGCCTGATCGACGTGAGCCACGCCGCCGCCTCGCAGCTCGGCCTGATCGCCCGCGGCAAGGGTACCGTCGAACTGGCGGTGATCGAGGGCTGAGCCTCAGGCCGCCGCCGCCAGCCCCGCACCCTGGGGCAAGGCTTCCAGCGCTGCATCCAGCTCATCCTCGCTGGTGATGCGCCACCACTTCCCCACCCCGGCTTCGAAGGCCGCAATCTGCAGCGCCTCGAGCACCCGCGCGTTGTCGCCGGCAGGAGGGAGCACGTCGGCGGGGCGCTGGTCCTCCATCTCGTTGAGCAGGCGGCTGACCCGCGGATAGTGCGGGCAGTCGCGGCATCCGGGCCAGCTCGGCGCGGCGCAGCACGGGCCATCGCCGCCGACATTGCACACCGGCTCCGGCCCCGCAGGCCCGCGCTGGTAATGCGCCCGCCCCCGGTCCATCCCGAAGCGCGCACCCACGCAGTCGCACGGCAGGTCGAGCCCGGGGTTGTCGCGCTCGTCCCAATCCGCCCCGTCCTCGTCATCCTCCGCGTCCCATTCGGCGGCGAGCCGGGCGGCTTCGGCGGCGGCGGCGCGGGCGGCGCTGTCACACTTGTCACACAGTCCTGAGGGAGAAAGCGGCGCCCCGTCCCCCGCCGGGTTCTCTGGCGAGGACGCGGGTGCCGGCGGCAGGGCATCGCCGCACGTCCCGCACACCGGCGCGGGATCGTCGCACCCGGCGGCGAAGCGTTCGAGCGCGCCTTCGTAATCGTCGGCGAAGGCGCGGGTCCGCGCATCCTCGGTGAGCTTGTCGAGCCGCGCGAGATGGGCGAGCAGCAGGCGGCTGTCATAGCGGCGGCGGGTGGCGACCACCTCGCCGTGATACCACACCTCCTCCTCCACCCCCTCGATCGCGCGGGTGGCGAGCACGTCCTCGGCCATCGCCCGCGCCGCCAGCAGCGCCGCATCCCACGCGCGGCGAAACGCCGGCTCGGCCCGCCGCGCGCGATAGGCGGTGCGATAGGAGACCCCCGCCTGCACCGAAGCCCGCCGCGCCACCCCGCAGGCGGCAAGCGCCCGGAGGAAGGCGGTCTGGCGGTCGCGGGTGAAGATAGGGAGGCGCTCGTCGGTCCCATCCTCGGGTAGCGCGGCGAGCGGCTGGTCGAGGAAGGGAGCGGGAAGCGCGTGGGGGTTGTGCGGGGTCATGGGGCGGTCCATTCGTGGAGGGCAGGACCGTGTTAGGTATGCGGGATGAAAGGTCGTAGGAAAGTCCGTGATCGTTAGGACTTGCAAATAATTTTGAGTAGCTGCAATTGGGGCATCCACCATGTGTGGACATGGAAGGTTGGCCGAGTGGCTTAAGGCACCCGCCTGAAAAACGGGCGTACCCTCTGGGTACCGCGGGTTCGAATCCCGCACCTTATACGGGAAGCCCGCTCCGAGAAATCGTAGAGCGGGCTTTTCAGTGTTATTGGGGCGCCTCCTGCCAAAAGGAATTAGACCCCTTTCACTTTATCGACGATCTTTCGTAGCAACGCTTTTACCCGATTAGTTGTCGCTCCTATGCCAACGTCAAGCTGATTCTCGAGTAGCAGCCTTTGGAAAAGCAGCGAGAATTGCCCCTTCGTCGCCTCGCCATTACCGTTGCCAGCCAAGTTTGCGACTTCGGTAGAGTACAGTGCCTCAAAAGCCTTGCCTTTAAGTTTTGGATCGAGGTCAGCAATCGTAAGCACCTCGTCGTCGGTCAACAGGTGATGCTCGCGGTAGCGCCTCGCCGCCCTCCGTCCCGCTCCGTCATCGTCAAGAACAACCAAAAACTTCGTACCCATGCCACGGAGAAGGCTGATTAATGTCCCCGCTTCGCTCGCAGATGGCGCCGGAATAAAAAGAACGTCCCTGCCGATTTTCAATCGCTCTTGGAAATAGCGTAAAGGATGAAAATCGTACTTTCCTTCGACGATAACCGCATATCTTCCAGGCATAAGCGGGCCGAAGTTGAATTTGAGGGCATCAAGAGCCGGCTGGAAATACGAAACACGATCAGGATATTTGTGAACAAACTGTCGATAGCGAGTTAAAATAACGTCAGTTTCAATTTCTTCAAAATGCGATCCCGCTTCTTCATCTTCAAAATTCAACCCTCTATTCTCGACTATGTATGCCTTCTCAAGCCACATTGGTTCTACCATATAGTGGCTATGGGTTGAGTAAATAATGAATTGCCTCTCGGACGCAGTCTTGCCGAAGCTCTCGAGCAACTTCATCTGCGCACGAGCATGCAGGTTTGAAGCTGGCTCGTCGAACAAGAACACCGTTCCCTGCTCAGACCTTCGGCTTTTGCGGAATTGCGTAAATAGGAGGAACGTGAAAAACCATCGAAAACCGAGCGATCTTTCATGCACCGCGTATGGCTGCTCGCCATCGTGTATTTGCAGCTGAACCCAAGGAATGCCACCTCTTTCGGTGTCGAGACCCCATTCAATCCGGACGCTCTTATTAGAAACCGTGTGGTCGAATATTTGATTCCAAGCTCCAAATATGGTGCGAGTCATAGCGCCCGACAATTTACTTACGACAGCGCGTATTTGCGTGGCCTCATCCATTCCCATAAAGGCAGCAAAAAAGGAGGTTATAGCTTCAAAATCACTTCGTTTTCGTTTCACTCGATCCACGATATGGCGCGTTATCGAAATGTCTTGTCCGAGAGAATCAGCTACATCTTGTAGCACTTGCACGAAATAAGCGTTTGTTATTCTTTCTTCCTTGGACTTCCATTCTACAGGATCCTCAAGGTAAATCTTCGAGGGCACTTGGAAAAGAAACGTCGGGAAATATACAATTTTGGGGAAGTTTGCGGCAATGAAATCTGTAGCATGCTCCCAAATTTCCCGCGTTTTCGGGTCGCCAGTAGCTTGATGCTCTTTAGATTGGCCCTTCTTTGTATAGTAAGGCCTAAAATCATAAAAAGAATGGGTATTCTTGAGATCACTGTCGACAAAGCGATATTTCCGGCTGACCTTAAACTGTCGAGGGCACTTATCGGTGATGAGGTTCACATTTGCATGGCGTCGCAAATATGCTCCTAGGGTCCGGACCCATAAACGGGATTCACACCGGCGCTGCAATGTGATTCACGTTCCTCCAGCGAGGAGGCTTGGTGAATGGCGGATTTCTTCTGGTTTTCGGATGAGCAGTGGGCGCGGATTGAACCGCTTCTGCCGCAG
>NZ_JBHWMI010000078.1:0-8440 GCF_043423005.1 Qipengyuania sp.
TATGTCAGCCGCGGACCCCGGCGGCCCGAACCGCCGCCCGGCCCGCCGCCGAAAGGCCCGCGGCGAGAACCGGAGGCGCCAGCCGGATCGGCAACGATTTCCTCGCCGGCGCGGGAACGAGCGCGACCAGCAGCGAAACCCGCACCCCGGCCAGTGCCATCGGTGCCAGCGCCAAGGCGTCGCTCTTTTCTGCCATCCGGCGCAAGGTTGCCCCCCAGTGGCAGCCGCCCAGCGGCCCCGAGGTCGAACAGATCGTCACCCGGATCCGCTTCCGGCTGAACAGCGATGGCAGCCTGTCGGGGCGGCCCAGCGTGGTCAGCCAGAGCGGGGTCAACGACACCAATCGGGCGCAGGCGGGGCGGCATGGCGAGCAGGCGGTCCGGGCCGTCCAGCTGGCCGCGCCGTTCGATCTGCCGGCCGAATATTACGAAGCCTGGAAAACCGTGACCGTGGATTTCGACTGGAAACTGTCCCAATGATCAAACCCCTCCTTCTTCTTGCCACCGCCGCCGCCGCCATCCTTGCCAGCCCGGCACTGGCGCAGAACCAGGACCTGGGCACCCCGATCGCCGAAGGCGGCGAGGTCGAGACGGTGGACGAGGGCGAAGGGCTGACCGGCTCGGTCAGTTTCGAAGGCAATCTCGACGATCTCGGCATCGCGATCCCGGCCTTCGCCGCCGATCGCGACGTGCCGACGCCGGCCAATAGTGCGGGGACCGCCGCCTTGGGCCGCGAACTGGCGAAGGTCATCACCGCGGACCTGAGGAACAACGGCCTGTTCAAGCCGACCGGTCCGGAATCCCTGCCCCAGCCGAGCTATGGCGAGATCACCGCGCCCAACTGGACCACCTGGTCCAACCGCGGGGCGGAAATGCTGGTGCACGGCTATGTCCGCGCGCGCAGCGATGGCAAGCTGACCATCGGCTGTTACCTCTACGACATGGCGTTGCAGCAGCGGCTGGTTGCCGAAGGCTGGGCGGTCGGCCCGGCGGACTGGCGCCGCGCGGCGCACAAATGCGCCGACCTCGTCTATTCGCGGCTCTCGGGCGAAAGCCCGTTCTTCGACAGCCGCGTCGCCTACATCGCCGAAACGGGCCCCAAGGACAAACGGGTCAAGCGGCTGGCCATCATGGACAGCGACGGGGCCAATCATCGCTTCATCACCAATGGCCGCTCGACCGCGCTGACCCCGCGCTATTCGCCCGACTATCGCAAGCTGAGCTACCTCAGCTATGTCGACGGCAATCCGCGGATCTATGTCTATGACATCGGCACCGGGACGCAGACGCTGGTGACGCAAAGCGCGAACCCGACGTTCGCCCCGCGCTGGAGCCCGGACGGGCGCTATATCCTCTATTCGATGGCGGTCGCCGGCAATACCGACATCTACCGCGTTCCCGCATCGGGCGGGGCCAGCGTGCGGCTGACCAGTACGCCCGGGATCGACATCGGCGGATCCTATTCCCCCGACGGCACGAAGATCGTGTTCGAGAGCGACCGTTCGGGCGGTCAGCAATGCTATGTCATGGATGCCGACGGTTCGAACCAGCGTCGCATCAGCTTTGGCGGCGGCCGCTGCGCCACGCCCGAATGGAGCCCGCGCGGCGACCAGATCGCGTTCACCAACGCCAGCAGCTTCAACATCGCGGTGATGACGCCGGCGGGCGGCAATGTCCGCACGCTGACCCGGGGTTGGCAGGACGAGGCGCCGACCTGGGCACCCAACGGCCGCATCATCCAGTTCTTCCGCACCGAGCGGGGGACCGGCCGCACCAGCCTGTGGCAGGTCGACCTGACGGGGGAAAACGAACGCCGGCTGGAGACGCCGCGCGATGCCTCGGACCCCGCGTGGGGACCGATCCTGCCGTAACTTCATTGATGACACAGGGTTGAAAAGACCGGGCCATCGCCCGGCGCGCTGACAAAAAGGGGACAGCCATGAATGCACGTCTAGCCACCACCACTCTCATCGCGGCCAGCGTGGCGCTTGCCGCCTGCTCGAAAAAGGCGCCCGAGGAACTGCCGCCTGCGCCCGTCAATACCGATGATGCAGGCACCAACACCGGCACACTGCCACAGGACGGCATTGGGGCACCGGGCAGCCAGAGCCATTTCGAAAGCAATGTCGGCCAGATGAACACGGTGGTCTATTTCGATACCGACCAGTACAACATCGACGCCGAGGATACCGCCAAGCTTCAGCGCCAGGCGCAGTATTTCCAGCAGTATGGCAATGTCACCTTCACCGTCGAAGGCCATGCCGACGAACGCGGCACGCGCGAATACAACCTTGCGCTGGGCGAACGGCGCGCGAATGCGGCGAAGAACTATCTCGTTTCGCTCGGCATTCCCGAGAGCCGCATCCGCACCATCAGCTATGGCAAGGAACGCCCGGTCGCACTGGGTTCGGACGAAGGCAGCTGGGCCCAGAACCGCCGCGCCGCCACCGTCACGATCAACTGACGGCATCGAAGGGGCGGGGCGCGCGCATCGCGTCCCGTCCCGTCTTGCGTGGAGCGGCATGGCGCCTAGATTGAGGCCGATGCCGCATACCGCCCCGCTCCCGCCGCGTTTCATTGATGTCTAGAAAGAGCCGCTCCAACGACTGGGGTTTCCCCCGCTGGCGCGGCTATGGCGCGGCGCAGGAAGCGGTGACGGTGCGGATGTGCGATCGGCACGGCTGCGATCAGCCCGGCGATTGCCCGGCGCCCAAGGCACCCAACAGCCGCGAACGGTGGCATTTCTGCCAGCCCCATGCCGCCGAATACAATTCCCGGTGGGACTATTTCGAAGGCCTCGACAGGGCCGAGAAGGCAGCGCGCGCCCGCTCAGAACAGGCCGAGAACGCCGGCTATGCCGAGGCGCAGCATTACGGTTGGGCGGCCAGCGGCGACGGCAGCCGCAGCGCGGACGAAATGCGTGCGCTCGAGGTGTTCGAACTGGAATCCGATGCCGAATTCGAGGACGTCAAGCGTGCGTGGCGGGTGCGGGCCAAGGCCGTCCATCCCGATGTCAGGCCAGGCGATGCAGAGGCCGCTGCGGCGTTCCAGAAATATCAGCTCGCCTACGAGGTGCTGAAAGCAGCCGAGGACCGGCGCAGCTGGAAAGGCTAGGCGGCCAGGCGCCTGATGATCGCCCGCGCTACCCGCTCGCCCAGCTGCGGGCCCTGATCGGGATAAAGGTAGGGCTCGACCGCCTCGGCCTCGATCACCGCCAATTCGCCCGAAGGCAGGCGCACCATGT
The DNA here is from genome assembly GCF_043423005.1 of Qipengyuania sp. Taxonomy (GTDB): domain Bacteria; phylum Pseudomonadota; class Alphaproteobacteria; order Sphingomonadales; family Sphingomonadaceae; genus Qipengyuania. The sequence continues at coordinate 3,244 of NZ_JBHWMI010000078.1, forward strand.
CAATCCGGCAATAGAGCAGGTCGTTGAACGGTATCGCTGCCACCACCGCCTCGGCCCGAGCCAGATCGGCGGCGGGCGGGGTCCAGCAATCCTCGGCCCCGCCATAGAGCGACTGGACCCGGTAATCGCCAGACCGGGGCCGCTTGACCAAGGCGTGCGACACGGCGCGATCGATGAAGACGAAACTGTATTCGCCCTCCTCGACGATGCTGGCGAGGAACGGCTGCAGCATAGCCGGCCGGCCCATGCGCCACCCGGGGGCGGCGGCCTCGCCGGGGGCGAAGCGATACTGGCCCAGCGCGCCCGCGCCGACCTGCCGCTTGATCACCACATCGTCGCAGCCGAGGGCGATGCGCGCGTCCGCGATATCCGCCGCCGTGACGTCATCGCGCCACAGCGTCGGAATGGTCGGCGCGCCGGCCCGGGCGAGATGCTGCAGATACCGCTTGTCGGCATTCCAGCGGACGAGGGCGGGTGGGTTGCACACCCGCGTCCCCGCCGCCTCCAGAGCCTCGAGCTTGGCGAGAAAGGCGGGCGCATCGTCCTGATAGTCCCAGGTCGTCCCGATCAGCGCCAGCGCGATGCCGTCGAACGCAGGCAGCGGGGCGCGCCAGTCGATCTCGACCAGCTCCAGCCCCGCCGCCCCGAAAGCCGGCCGCAAGGCGGCGACCTCGCGGTCATGCTCGAAGGCATCGCCGCGCCGCTCGCCCCCGGCGGGGAGCGTGTCGGCGCAGGCGAGGAAGGCAATGCGCGGCACCTTTGCGGCGCCCTAGACCGCCTCCAGCGCCTGCTCGAAATCGGCGATGAGGTCGTCCGCGTCCTCGATGCCGATGGAAATGCGCACGAGGTTGTCGGAAATGCCGAGTTCGGCCCGCCGCCCTTCCGCGACCGAAAGGTGCGTCATGCTCGCCGGGTGGCTGGCGAGCGTCTCTGTCCCGCCGAGGCTGACCGCGAGCTTGGCGATCTTGAGGTTGTCGAGAAAGCGGAAGCATTCCGCCTCGCCGCCGGCGAGAAACACCGAGAAGGTCGAGCCCGCGCCGAGGCAGTGGCGGTCGTAGATGTCCTGCTGGCGCTGATCGGCGATCATGCCGAGATAGCCCAGCCCCTCGACCTTGGGGTGGCGGGCGAGATATTCGCAGACCTTCGCCGCGTTTTCGCCGGCGCGCTGCATTCTGAGTTCGACCGTTTCGAGGCTGCGCAACAGCATCCACGCAGTGTTGGGATCGCAGATGCCGCCCATCGTGTTGCGCAAGCTGCGCACCGGATCGATCCACTTCTTCGCCCCGGCGATGCTGCCCGCGACGAGGTCCGAGTGCCCGCCGACATATTTGGTCAGCGAGTAGACCACGATGTCCGCCCCATGCTCGAGCGGGCGCTGCCACAGCGGGCCGAGGAAGGTGTTGTCGATGGCGATCGGGCAGGTGAGCTGGGCAGCATCCACCGCTGCGCGCACCGCCTCGACATCGACCAGCGCGTTGGTCGGATTGCCGGGGCTTTCGAGATAGACCATGCAGACCTTGCCGCCGTGCTCGGCCGCCAGGTCCTTCGCCCGCGCCAGCACGCCGTCGATCTCCTCGCGGGTCGCGCCGGCGGGAAAGTCGACATAGCGCACCCCGAAGCGTGCCAGCACCTTGGCGACGAAGCCCTCGCTTGCCGCATAAAGCGGTCCGGAATGGACGATCACGTCGCCCTGGCTGGCATAGGCCAGCATCAGGACGCAGATCGCGGTCATGCCGCTGGAAAAGCTGAGCGCGTCCTCGGCCCTGTCCCAGATGGCAAGGCGATCCTCGAGGATTTCCTGGTTGGGCGCGTTGAAGCGCGAATAGACGAGCCCGTCGGCGCCGCCCGGGCGCTTGCCGGTGATGCCCTCGAAATGCCGCTTGCCGTCGGCGGCGCTGGGGAAGGCGAACGTGCTGGTCAGGAAGATCGGCGGCTTGAGGCTGCCTTCCGACAGCACCGGATCGTAACCGTGTCCCATCATCAGCGTGCTCGGCTTCAGGGCGCGGCCATTGATCGTCCTGGGTTCCTTGCCGTTGCGCAGCGTGCCGGCGGTGGTGTCGTTATCGCTCATCGATGGGTGCTTCCTGTGGGACGCGCTCCCAGGAAGGCGGGAGCCGGTCGGGCATCGCGGCACCCGTTCCTAACCTCCGCAGGAACGCTTCTCCGGCCGATGCCTCTCGGTGCGCGCCCTTATCGCGGGCGCGAGGTCAGTTCAAGAATAGCTACGCCCGTCACTGGGTCCGGTCGAGCGTCAAGCGTTCCATATGCGAGCGCAGCTGCGCGGGCGCGGCGCCGGGGACGTCGTTGACCCGGCGCAGCACCACCTCGCCTTCGTAGCGCAGCGGGCGCCCCGCCCGGTCCTCGCCGGTGAGAACCAGCGGCGCGGTGTAGTAGGACGAGCCGGCGGCCCCTTCGATCGTACCCTCCCGCGCCCTCACGTTGACGCTGCGCAGATCGGCGAACATCTCGCGCCAGATGGCTGTCGGCCAACGCGCCTTGCTGGTCTCGTCCAGCATCGCCCAGGCCTGGCCCCATTCGCGCAGTTCGAGCGCGCGAGCAAAGCCGAGAAGCACGTTGCGCGCGCCTGTCTCGCCGCGCTCCGCCTCGGGCTCGAGGAGGGGCGGGGCAAGCTCGGGCCGGCCATCGTCGTCGCGAGCGGCTTCGGCGGCCAGGGCAGGCGGGGGCGGCGGCGTTTCGGGCGGAAGATCGCCCATGTCGACGCTGATAACCTTGTCCTGTCCGGGCGGCTGCGAACCGCAACCGGCGAGCGAGGCGAGGAAAGTCAGTGCGAGGGCGGCTCGAACAATTTTCACACATGAAAAACCGGGGCCACGCGCTTGGCGTTCCCCGGTTACTCGTCTGCGTGCCCGGACGCGCTTATTTCGGCGCCAGCACCATCACCATCTGGCGGCCTTCCAGCCGCGGGAAGCTTTCGACCTTGGCGATTTCCTCGACATCGTCGCGCACCCGGTTAAGCAGGTCCATGCCGAGCTGCTGGTGCGCCATTTCGCGCCCGCGGAAGCGCAGGGTGCACTTCACCTTGTCGCCGTTCTCGATGAACTTGTTCACGTTGCGCATCTTCACATCGTAATCGTGATCGTCGATGTTGGGGCGCATTTTGACCTCTTTGATGTCCTGGGTCTTCTGCGTCTTGCGCGCGAGGTTCGCCTTCTTCTGCGCCTCGTAGCGGAACTTGCCGACATCGAGGAACTTGCACACCGGCGGGTCCGCGTTGGGGGACACCTCGACCAGGTTGAGGCCAAGTTCGTTGGCCTGTTCGGTCGCTTCGCGGGTGTACATCACCCCAAGGTTTTCGCCTTCGTGATCGATCACGCGGACCTTGGGTACATTGATCATGTTATCGTAGCGCGGGCCGCTCTTCACGGGCATCTGCGGGCTACGCCGGGGTGGACGGGATATGGGCATTCTCCTCTGGTCGTGGAAACGGACCGCCGTCATGTAATGGCAGGGCCGACGAAGCGGAAGAGGAAACCCGCGCCGCAGTTGCGGTTTTGCCGCGCCTGTTGCGCTCAGGCCGCCTTTCGCCACAGCGCGAAGGTTGCCAGCCGCCCTGCAGCAGGCACCACGGCATCGATCCTGTCGGCCGGTTGCAGTGCCTTGAGGATCGCCGGATCGCCCGCGTTCATCCCGCCGGTATAGGCGCCGAAGGCGGGCAGGATCATCCGTCCGCTGCCTGTGTCGTTGACCCCGATCACCGCGCAGGGGCGGCGGATATTGCGGCGATGGACCCGGACCTGCAGGCGCGGATGATAATGTCCCGACAATTCGGGCCGGGTTTCGCCCATGACCGCCCGGTGGCGCAGGATCACGCCGCCGATCTCCAGTTCCTCGGCCAGGGTGCCGCCGCACGCACCGGCCAGCGCCGCGCCATCCTGCCCTTCGTCGTGGTTGCCGGTGATCCACACCCAGTCGACCGCGCGGGTCAGCGCCGCCAGCATCCCGCAGGCGTGCGCCTCGAGCCGGGCGACCCCGGCGGCATCGTGGAAATTGTCGCCCAGGGTGATGACCCGCCGCGCACCCGTTTCGCGAATCGCCAGGGCGACCCGTTCGAGCGTTTCGCGGCTGTCGTACGGAGGGACGAACTGTCCGGCCTGAGCGAAGAAGCTGCCCTTTTCGAGATGCAGGTCGGCCACCAGCAACGCCCGTTCGCGCGGCCAGTACAGCGCGCCGCTGGTCGTCAGCAGCCATTCCTCGTCAGCGAACGAAAGGGGAACCATGGCGCGCTATTGCCGCAGGCGCGTGGCAATGGCAAGGCTTGCCCGCATGAGCGACTGGACGAGCGAAACCGACGAGGCGCGCCTCTGGTTCGAAAGCCTGAGGGACCGCATCTGCGGCGCATTCGAGGCGATCGAGCGCGAGGCAGGATCGGACGCGGCCTTCGAATACACCCCGTGGCACCGCGAGGAGGAGGGCAACCCCGACCCCGGCGGCGGCACCCGCGGGTTGATGAAAGGCAAGGTGTTCGAGAAGGTCGGCGTCAACGTCTCGACCGTGCGCGGCAGCTTCGCCCCCGAGTTTGCTGGGACGATCAACGGGGCGAGCGAGGAAAACCCCGGGTTCGCTGCGACGGGGATCAGCCTGGTGGCGCACATGGCCAACCCGCACGTGCCGGCGGTGCACATGAACACCCGCTTCCTCACCACCAGCAAGGCGTGGTTCGGCGGCGGGGCCGATCTCAACCCGCCGCTACCCTATGCGGAGGATACCGAGGCGTTCCACGCCCGCTTCCGCGCGGCCTGCGCCGCCCACAATCCGACCTATTACGAGCGCTTCAGCAAGTGGGCGGAGGACTACTTCTTCATTCCCCATCGCGGGGTCAGCCGCGGGGTCGGAGGCATCTTCTACGACCACCTCGAATGCACCGACCGCGCGAGTTTCGAGCGCAACTTCGCCTTCACCCGCGATGTCGGCGAGGCGTTTCTGGGCATCTACCCGGCGCTTGTCCGCCGGCGGATGGACACGCCCTTCAGCGATGACGAGGTGCAGCGCCAGCTCGAATGGCGTGGCCGCTATGCCGAGTTCAACCTCGTCTATGACCGGGGGACGTTGTTCGGCCTCAAGACCGGCGGCAATATCGATGCCATCCTGATGAGCCTGCCGCCCCGCGCGATCTGGAGCTGAGGTTCAGTCCGCCGCGGCGGCAAGATGCTGCCGGAACCAGTCGGCCAGCTCGTCC
>NZ_JBHWMI010000089.1:0-11832 GCF_043423005.1 Qipengyuania sp.
GGGTATCTACTGCGGCTTCTGCCAGGAGGCATGCCCTGTGGATGCGATCGTCGAGGGGCCGAATTTCGAATACTCGACCGAAACCCGCGAGGAATTGCTCTACGACAAGAGCAAGCTACTCGCGAATGGTGACAAGTGGGAGCGTGCGATTGCGGCGAACCTTGAAGCCGACGCACCCTACCGCTAACCGCCGCCCAATCGAATCCGGGGCCTCATGATCCAGACTATCGCCTTCTACCTATTTGCGGTGTTCGTGATTGCATCCGCCGTGATGGTGATCACGGCCCGCAATCCCGTGCATTCGGTGCTGTGGCTGATCCTCGCCTTCTTCAACGCGGCGGGGCTGATGGTCCTCGTGGGGGCGGAATTCATCGCGATGCTGCTGGTGATCGTCTATGTCGGTGCCGTCGCGGTGCTGTTCCTGTTCGTCGTCATGATGCTCGATATCGACATTGCCGAACTGCGCGCGGGCTTCATTCGCAACTTTCCGCTCGGCGTCGCCATCGCCTTGGTGCTGCTGGCCGAACTGGTGCTTGGTATCGGCGCCTATCGCGCGGGCGAGATCGTGCTCGGCACGCCGGGTGTCGATGCGGCACCGGCGGTGTCTGCAAGCAATACGGCGGCGATCGGTGCGGTCATGTTCAGCCAGTACCTCTTCCTGTTCGAGGCGGCCGGCGTCGTCCTGCTGATCGCGATGGTCGGCGCGATTGTATTGACCCATAGGGCACCCAAGACCGTACGCGGCCATCAGAACATCGATCGCCAGGTCCGCCGCTCGCCGGCCGAGGCGACGGTCATGAGGAACCCGGCGGTGGGCGAGGGGGTCGAACTGTGATCGGCATCGAGCATTACGTCGTCGTCAGCGCGATTCTGTTCGTGCTTGGGGTGCTCGGCATCTTTCTCAACCGCAAGAACATCATCGTCATCCTGATGGCGATCGAACTGATTCTGCTATCGGTGAACATCAATCTCGTCGCGTTCAGCGCGTTTCTCGGAGATCTGGTCGGCCAGGTGTTCGCCATGTTCGTGCTGACCGTCGCTGCCGGCGAAGCGGCCATCGGGCTTGCGATCCTCGTCATCTATTTCCGCGGGCGGGGCACGATCGCGGTCGATGACGCTGACAGGCTGAGAGGGTAGGCGCAGCGTGATCAAGATCATCGTCTTCCTGCCGCTGTTGGCGGCCATCCTTGCAGGCTTCCTCAACAAGGCGGTGCCGAGCGTCGTCGCCAAGAGCGTGACGACCGGGGCCCTGTTCGTCTCTTGTCTCCTGAGCTGGCCGATCTTTCTCGAGCATCTCGGCGGCAATGTGCCCGCCACGGTCGAACCGGTTCTGCGCTGGGTGCAGTCGGGCGATCTGACGTTCGACTGGGCACTGCGAGTGGACACGCTGACCGCGGTAATGCTGGTGGTCATCACCAGTGTCTCCGCGCTCGTCCACCTGTACAGCTGGGGATACATGGAAGAGGATCCCGATCAGCCGCGGTTCTTCGCCTATCTCTCGCTGTTCACCTTCGCGATGCTGATGCTGGTGACGGCCGACAATTTGGTGCAGATGTTCTTCGGCTGGGAAGGAGTGGGGCTCGCCAGCTACCTGCTGATCGGGTTCTGGTTCAGGAAACCTAGCGCCAATGCCGCCGCCATCAAGGCGTTCGTCGTCAATCGCGTGGGCGATCTTGGCTTCATGCTCGGCATTTTCGGCACGTTCTGGGTGTTCGGGACAGTCTCGATCCCCGAGATCCTCGCCGCAGCTCCGGGCATGAGCGGGGCGAGCATCGGCTTTCTCGGTATGCGCCTCAACACGATGGACGTGCTGTGCATCCTTTTGTTCATCGGGGCGATGGGCAAGTCGGCACAGCTCGGCCTGCATACCTGGCTGCCCGATGCGATGGAGGGTCCGACCCCGGTCTCGGCGCTGATCCATGCCGCGACGATGGTCACCGCGGGTGTCTTCATGGTCTGCCGCCTTTCGCCCATGTTCGAGGCCGCGCCCACCGCCCTTGCGTTCGTCACCTTCATTGGCGCTGCGACCTGCATCTTTGCGGCGACGGTCGGCACGACGCAGTGGGATATCAAGCGCGTCATCGCCTATTCGACCTGTTCGCAGCTCGGCTACATGTTCTTCGCAGCCGGGGTCGGCGCGTATGGGGCGGCAATGTTCCACCTCTTTACCCACGCGTTCTTCAAAGCGCTGCTGTTTCTTGGCGCAGGTTCGGTCATTCATGCGATGCATCACGAGCAGGACATGCGCTATTATGGCGGGCTCCGGCGCAAGATCCCACTGACCTTCTTCGCGATGTTGATGGGAACCCTGGCGATCACCGGGGTGGGCATCTACGACCTTCACCTCGGCTTTGCAGGCTTCTGGTCGAAGGATGCGATCCTGGAAGTCGCTTATGCCCGCGGGACGGAAATGGCCCGGTTCGCGTTCTGGATGGGGGTCTTCGCAGCCCTGCTCACCAGCTTCTACAGCTGGCGCCTGATGTTCCTGACTTTCTGGGGCAAGCCGCGCTGGGCCGAAAGCGAACATATCCAGCACGCTCTCCACCACGATCATCATGCCGCGGACGAGCACAATCCGCCGGCGCAGGAAGACGCAGGCGATGATCGCCGGCACGCTGTGCCTGCGCCGGCGCATGATGGCGGGACAGGGGGCTACCAGCCGCATGAGAGTCCGCTGACGATGCTGGTGCCGCTAATCCTCTTGTCGATTGGCGCGGTGGCGGCGGGACAGCTGTTCGCATCAGCCTTCCTCGACAGCGAAGCGTTCTGGAACGGGTCGATCTTCTATAACGAGCCGCTGATGCATGCGATGCACGCGGTGCCCCATCTGGTGAAGTATGCAGCGTTCATCGTGATGGTCCTGGGCCTGCTGTTCGCATGGCTGGCCTATATCAAGGACACGTCGATCCCGGCCAAGGCGGCGGAGCAACTTGGTCCCGTTTACCGGTTCTTCTTCAACAAGTGGTATTTCGACGAGCTGTATCATTACCTGTTCGTCGTCCCGGCGACATGGCTTGGGAAAGTCTTCTGGAAGTTCGGTGATGTCGGTACGATCGACCGGTTCGGACCCAACGGGATCGCCTGGGCGGTGCAGAAGGGTGCTCTGGGGGCGCGACGCTTCCAGACCGGATATCTCTACAGCTATGCGCTGGTCATGCTTATCGGCCTTGTTGCAGCAGTGACCTGGGTGCTGCTGTGATGGAGTTTCCCATTCTCTCGCTCATGCTTGCCGTGCCGCTGGTGGCCGCGATCGCCTGCCTGTTTGTTCCGGCGGGCACCGCGCGCATGATCGCGCTCGGCGCGACGCTGATCGATCTTGCACTCGGCATCCTCTTGTGGGCCAATTTCGATATCGGCGGCGCCCAGTGGCAGTTCACCGAACGGGCGAGCGTTTTCGCCGGTTTCGACTATGCCCTGGGCATCGACGGCATCGCGCTCATGCTGATCATGCTGAGCGTGTTCCTGATGCCGATCTGCATCCTGGCCAGCTGGGACAGCATTCGCGAGCGTGTGGGCGAATACATGGCCGCCTTCCTCATGATGGAAGTGCTGATGATCGGCGTTTTCGCCGCCCAGGACCTGTTCCTGTTCTACATCTTCTTCGAGGCCGGGCTGATCCCGATGTACCTGATCATCGGTGTATGGGGCGGGGACAACCGGATATACGCGAGCTATAAATTCTTCCTCTATACCCTGCTCGGCTCGGTCGTGATGCTCATCGCGATGTTGTGGATGGTGAACGAGGCGGGGACGAGCGACATTCCGGCCTTGATGGCTTACGACTTCCCGCCCGCCTCCCAGACCTGGCTGTGGCTCGCGTTCTTTGCCAGCTTTGCCGTGAAGATGCCGATGTGGCCGGTCCATACCTGGCTTCCCGATGCGCACGTCCAGGCGCCGACGGCGGGCTCGGTCATCCTCGCTGGCGTCCTGCTCAAGCTGGGCGGTTACGGCTTCATCCGCTTCAGCCTGCCGATGTTCCCGGAGGCCAGCGCCGACCTCGCCTGGCTGATCTTCGCGCTTTCGATGATCGCGGTGGTCTACACCTCGCTCGTGGCGCTGGTGCAGAGCGATATGAAGAAACTGATCGCCTATTCCTCGGTCGCGCACATGGCGATCGTCACGATCGGTCTGTTCGCCTTCAACGCTCAGGGCCTTGAGGGGGCGATGATGCTGATGCTCGGTCATGGCCTCGTGTCGGGCGCGCTGTTCCTGTGCGTCGGGGTCATCTACGACCGGCTCCACACGCGCGAGATCGCCCGATATGGGGGCCTGTCGATCAACATGCCCCAATATGCGCTGTTCTTTCTACTGTTCACGATGGCATCGATCGGCTTGCCGGGGACGAGCAATTTCGTCGGCGAATTCCTCGCGCTTGCGGGCGTATACCGCGTGTCGAGCTTCGTCGCCCTCGTCGGCACAACGGGCATCATTCTGGGCGCTGCCTACATGCTTTACCTTTATCGGAGGGTGGCCTTCGGCGAGCAGCGCAACCCTGATGCAGCGCGCATGCACGATCTCAATGTCCGCGAATGGGCCATGCTGGCCCCCATCGCCGCCGCGGTCCTGTGGATGGGCGTCTATCCGGAAAGCTTCCTTGCCCCGATGAGGAGCGATATCGCCATTCTCGAAGCGCGACTGGCGCCCGTCTCGCCCCAATATGATTCCGAACTCGCCATCGGCACCCCGCGGGGCCGGGCGGCGAACGATGTCTCGGCCGCCGGCCATGCGCCGGAGGGGGCGCACTGATGGACTTTGCAGCTTCACTATATTTGACGGGCGCCGAGATCGGCTTGTCGCTCACCGCGTTTGTGGTCTTGCTGGCGACGGCGTGGGGTTCGAGGGGCGTCGCCCGCCTGCTGACGATCGTCGCGGTCGCCGCGCTGGTCGGGGCGACGATATTCACCGCGACCCTCCTCGACGCCTCGCTTGGCGGACGTGAAGGCGTTGCTTTTGGCGGCCTGATCATCGTCGATACCTTTGCCGCCCTCGCCAAGATCCTCATCTACGTGGCAACCATCGCATGCCTTATCATGACGCCGAGCTATTTCGCTCGTCATGGCGAGTACCGCGGCGAATACCCGGCGCTGATCCTGCTGAATGCAGTGGGCATGGGAATGATGGTCGGCGCGACCAACTTCATGACCCTGTATATCGGGCTCGAGATGTCGAGCCTCGCCTCTTATGTCCTTGCCAGCTTCTCGCGGTCCGATACGCGTTCGGCTGAGGCAGGGCTCAAATATTTCGTTCTCGGGAGCCTGTCTTCGGGCATCCTCCTTTACGGGATCAGCCTAGTCTACGGCTTTGCGGGCAGCACGAGCTATGCCGGCATCCGCGAGGCGTTCGACGGTACGGGTCTGAGCACCGGGGCCCTGTTCGGGATTGTCTTTATCCTCGCAGGCGCTGCGTTCAAGATCGCCGCCGTGCCGTTCCACATGTGGACCCCGGACGTCTACGAAGGGTCGCCTACCCCGGTAACCGCGTTCTTTGCCAGCGCACCCAAGGTAGCCGCGATGGCTTTGCTGGTGCGTATCGCCTTCGAACCGTTCGGCGATCAGGCGGACAGCTGGCGGCAGATCGTGATCTTTGCCGCATTGGCTTCGATCGTGGTCGGGGCGCTAGGCGCGATCGGACAGCAGAACCTCAAGCGCCTGCTGGCCTATTCGTCGATCAACAACGTCGGCTTCGTGCTGATCGGACTGGCGGCAGCGACCTCGCAGGGCGCGAGTTCGGTCCTGGTCTATCTGTTCATCTACATCTTCATGACGCTGGGCAGCTTTGCTGCCTTGCTGATCCTGCGCGATCCAGAAGGCGAGCGACTGACAAGCTTCGACGACATCAGGGGCCTTGCCGTTCGCAGCCCGGCTCTTGCATGGTCCTTGCTTATCCTGATGTTCAGCCTTGCCGGGATACCGCCGCTACTGGGCTTCTGGGCGAAGTTCGTCGTTTTCCAGGCAGCGGTCCAGGCCGATATGGTGGCGCTGGCCGCGATCGGTATTGCAGCCAGTGTGATCGGGGCCTTCTACTACATCAAGTTCATCAAGGTGATGTTCTTCGATACGCCGGAAGGCCGTACCGACTACCGCGCCCCTGCGGGACACTGGTTGGTCCTGTTCTTCAGCGTACTGGCAGTCTCACCGCTGGGCTACTTCTTCACGCCATGGCTGCAATACGTCTCGGACGCAGCCGGGCTTTCCCTGTTCGGCATCGCTTGATCGAGACGGTTGCCGAGACCGGGTCGACGAACGCAGACCTGCTTGCGCGCATCGCGGCCGGTGATGACCTGCGCGAAGGACATTGGCTGGTCGCCGATCGGCAGACCGCGGGCCGCGGTCGCCGGGGCCGCGAGTGGTTCGACGGGCGCGGCAATTTCATGGGTTCTACGATCGTACGACCCGTCGCCGGCGATCCCCCGGCGGCCACCCTGTCCCTGGTCACCGGTCTTGCCGTTTACGAGGCCGTCAGCACCCTGGTGCCACCTGATGCGTCGCTGCTGCTGAAATGGCCCAACGACCTGGTGCTGAAGGGCGCGAAGCTGTCCGGCATCCTGCTCGAGCAGGCCATCGGCGTCGTGGTCGTCGGCATTGGCGTCAACCTCGCGCGCGCGCCCGAACTGCCCGATCGACAGACGATTGCGCTTGCCCGGTTCGGCCCCGCACCTGACCGGGACCTGTTCGCGCACAATCTTGCTGCCTGCATGGCCGAGGAACTTGTCCGCTGGCGCACCTATGGCCTCGAACTTGTCATCCGGCGCTGGTCGAGCGTGGCGCACCCGATCGGAACCGAACTTGCGGTTGCGCCGCCCGGAGAAGAACCGGTACGCGGCCAATTCGCCGGGCTGACGGCAGAGGGCAATCTCACGCTTGCCCGCGCAGACGGCGAACGGCGGATCATCCACGCGGGTGACGTGATGCTGGATTACAGGGGAAGCTGACGATGCTCTTGGCTGTCGATGTCGGGAATACCAATGTCGTCTTCGCACTCTTCGAAGAGATGGGCGGTTCGGGCTCGGTGCCGGAAATTCGCGCGCGCTGGCGCATCGCCACCGACCCGCGTCGGACGGGCGACGAATACGCCGTCTGGCTGCTGCAACTGCTGGCTATCGAGGGGTTCGAACGCGGCGCGATCACTTGCATCATCGTCGGTTCGGTGGTCCCGCGCGCGATTCACAATCTGACCGTGCTGGCCCAAAAATATTTCTCGGTCGAGCCGATGATCGCGGGTGAGGGTGCGGCGCAGTGGCCGCTGGCGATCGACGTGGACGAGCCTCGCTCCCTCGGTGCCGACCGTGCCCTCAACGCGATCGCCGCGCATCGCAAGTATGAGGGCGATCTGATCGTTGTCGATTTCGGCACCGCGACGACATTCGACGCGGTCGACTTCGCCGGAACCTACAAGGGCGGGATCATCGCGCCTGGCATCACATTGTCGCTCGACGCGCTGGTGGGCAATACGGCCAAACTGCCGCGTATTGCGATCCGCAAGCCTGAGACCCGCAGCGTGATCGGTCGCAACACCGAAGATCAGATGCAGATCGGTATCTTCTGGGGCTATGTCGCGATGATCGAAGGACTGATAGAACGGATGCGCCGGGAAATCGGCCGTTCTGCCAAGGTCGTGGCCACCGGCGGCCTGGCGATCCTGTTCGACGAACATACTACCATGTTTGATGCGACCGACAGCGACCTGACCCTCGAGGGTCTCGCCATCCTCGCCGGAGATTCGATGCAATGAAAAACGATCACTCGCCAGAAGACGAACTGCTGTTTCTGGCGCTCGGCGGTTCGGGCGAGATCGGGATGAACGTCAACCTCTATGGGTGCCGGGGCCGGTGGGTGATGGTCGATCTCGGCATGACCTTTTCAGGAGAGGTGTATCCGGGGGTGGATCTGGTGTTCGCCGATCTCCAGTTCATCGAAGAGCGTGCGGATCAGCTTGATGCCATCGTGCTGACCCATGCGCACGAGGATCATATCGGGGCGATCCCCTATTTCGCCGCCGATCTTGACGTGCCGATCTATGCGACCCCGTTCACGATGGACCTCGTGCGGCGCAAGCTTGCCGAAGCGGGGCTGCAGGATGCGGTCGAATTGATTACGATCGAGGAGGACCATGGCCAATTCACCGTGGGTCCGTTCACGATCACTTACGTGCCGCTTGCGCATTCGATCGCCGAAGGCAACGCGCTGCTGATCGACACGCCTCATGGGCGGGTGTTCCACACCGGCGACTGGAAGCTCGACGAGGATCCTATCGTCGGGCAGCCGACGACGGAGCAGGAATTGCGCGAGATCGGCGCCGAAGGCGTGCTAGCACTGGTCTGCGACAGCACCAATGTCTTCAACCCGGCACCCAGCGGATCCGAGGGCGCGGTCTACCGCGGCTTGCTCGACGAGGTCGGACGCCACGAGGGCAGGCGGGTGGTGGTAACGACTTTCGCCAGCAACGTGGCCCGGTTGCAGACCTTGGGAGAGGTTGCGCGGGAAACCGGGCGGCAGCTGTGCGTGGCGGGCCGTTCGCTCGACCGGATCATCGAGGTGGCACAGAAGAACGGCTATCTGGCTGACTTCCCCGAGCCGGTCGACTTCGACACCGCGATGGCTCTGCCCCGCGGCGAGGTGCTGGTGATCGCTACCGGCGGACAAGGCGAGCCGCGTGCGGCTTTGGCGCGGATAGCGGAAGGCAATCATCCAATCGAGCTCGCCCGGGGCGATGTGATCCTATTTTCGAGCCGCCAGATCCCGGGCAACGAACTGGCAATCGGCGCGGTTCAGAACCGCCTGGCAGAGCGCGGGATCGTGATGGTGTCCGACCGGCAGAGCATGATCCACGTATCAGGCCACCCTGGGCGGCCTGAACTGGAAGCCCTCTACGATTGGCTGCAACCGGATATCCTGATCCCGGTTCATGGCGAAATGCGCCACATGCACGAACAGGCGAGGCTGGGGCTCGCCAACGGAATTCCCCACGCCGTCGTGCAGAAGAACGGCGATATCGTCCGGCTTGCCCCCGGCGCCCCGGGTGTGATCGGTCGCGTCCGCGCTGGCCGCCTCGTGCTTGACGGCGACCTGATCGTGCCCGCCGATGGCGAGGCGATGACGATGCGGCGCCGGATCATGCGCGATGGAGTGGTGATCGTTGTCCTTCACGGCGATGAAACCGTGACGATCGATTCTGTCGGCCTGCCGCTGGACGAGGATTATGCCGACTTTGTGGCTGAAGCCCGGGTCGATATTCGCAAGTCGGTGTCTGCGCTCCGGGGTGCGGACCGCCGCGCACCGGCAGCGATCAAGGAAGCCGCCCGGCTTGCCGCCCGCAGGGCCGCACAACGCTGGTCGGGCAAGCGGCCGCAGGTCCGCGTCCTGCTGCACGGCGAATAGAGCACCTCTGCCATGAACCTGCCGATGGACTGGACGTCGATCGTCGCGATCTATGCGCTGTTCTGGGTGATCTGCGCTTTTGTCCTGCTGCCTTTCGGCGTGCGGACGCATGACGAGGCGGGCATCGCCAAGATTCCCGGCCAGGCCGATAGCGCACCGGCGAATTTCCGTCCGGGATTGATTGCCAGGCGGGCGACAATCCTGTCGGCGGTCCTGACGGCCCTCTACGTCCTGAACTATGCTTACGGCTGGATCACCGCCGACGACCTCATCCTGTGGGGGCCTGACGCAGCCTGATCCTTATTGCCGCAGCCGTTCCAATGCCTGCGCCAGAATGACGTAAAGCTTGCCCATATCGCTCGACAGCATCGTGACGCTCAGTGCGTTGCCATCCCGTGTCGACAGCAGCGTGCGCAGCATCGATTCGAAGTCATGGATGTAGCGATTTACGTGTTCGCGGAAATCGGCGTCATTATTGTAGATCGCGGCAATCTCCCGCGCTTCGCTGTTCTCGATCAGACGAACCGCGCGGCGGGTGAAGATGCCGCGATCGCCGCGCAGGTAACTGGCCCAGGCCGTATCGGCAACGTCGGTGGACAGCGCTTTGGCCACATCAATCGCACCGGAATTCAGGCTTTCGGTGATCAGGGCTGCGCGGCGGGAGAAATCGTTGTCGACCCGCTCCTGCGCCTCCGACCGCGCTCGCGCCACCCGAGTTTCGAGATTGTCCGTCAGTTCCGCCACCTTCGCCAGCTGTTCCCGAAGCTGCGCGGCGGCGGCTGCACCCGCTTCGGAGGAACGCTGGCCGGCATTGTCCAGTGAGGCGACGGCGTTTTCCAGGTGGTCGGCAACAGCGCGTTCGATGGCGGCGGCGCTTTCTTCGCCAATGCGCCCGACGATCGCGCGAACATGCATGTCTTGCCCTTCACTGAGCGTAGCAAAGGCTTCGCGCGTCGCATTTTCGAGCATTGCGACGGCGTCGCGCAAGCTGCCTTGAGCCACATCGGCAACGGCGCGGTTCTCCTCGCCCAAGGCCGCCACGCTCAGTCGCAGCCGTTCTATCCCGTCGATCTGGGCCTGTGCGGTCTCTCCAAAGCCATTCTGGAATCGCTCGACATCGCTCATTGCGTCGCGAGCGCGCGTTTCGGCCGCCTCGATGCTGCGAAGAAGCGCATCGCCGGCGTCGCGCGCCTGATCGAGGAGGTGCCGGACCCCGGCCGACTGGGTTGCAAGGGCGCTGAGACGATCTTCCGAGGCAGCGATGGCCGCGGGCAGATCGCTCTGGCTCTGATGCGCACTCGCTCGCAACAGGTCGAGCAAGCGGACGCTCGCATCGGTCAGCGCGGCGACCGCCATGTCGGTCCCGTCGAGCGCCTCGCGGCTGTCGTTGAGGGTTCCGGCGAGGCTCTCGGCCGCCGTGGTCAGGGAAAGCTGCGCGTCACGTGCATTTTCGGATACCTGAGCAAAGGTCGCCCCCGCTGCCGCGATTCGCTCTGCCACGGCTTCGCTTTCGTGAGCAAGGGCTTCCAGTTCGGAACGGCTGCGTTGCTGCCGCAGGTCGAGTGCCTGATCGATTTCCGCCAGACGATGGCCAAGATCATGGATCGCAGTCGATTGTGCGCCGGCAAGAGCCGCATTGCGGCGGGCGATCTCGTCGCTCAATTCTGCATGACGTTGCTCCACGTCGGCCAGATGGCGGGCCCAGGCGCCGCTTGCATGGCTGGCCTGATCGCCGAGCTGCGTTTCGATGCCGTCGATGTCGGTTGCAAGGTTGCTCAGGCGGCTCCTGAGCAGGGTTAGCGCCGCTTCCCCCCGGTCGCGCATCTGGGTTTCCGCATGGTCGATCTGGTCCAGCATCGCGACCGACCTCGCGCGCATCGCCTCAAGATGGGCAGCCTCCGCATCGTCCACGCGCGCGCGGAATGCCTCGACCTCATCCCGCAGCCCGGCGAACCTTTGTTCGGTAGCGATATCGAGATGCCCGGCATGGAGCGCGAAGGCGTCCAGCGCCTCGTCGATCCGCGCGCGCAGGGACTGCACCTGACGTTCGCTGGCGGCGCCGAATTCGTTGAGACGTTCGAAGCCATCGATGAGGGCGCCGAGATGATCCTGCGCGGTTCGCCCTGCATTGCCGATCTGGTTCGACACATCGCGCGATGAATTGGCGATCACGGGAAGCTGGTCGCGCAGCTGTTCCATATTGGCGAGCGCGGTGACGCTGACATTGCCAATCGCTTCGAATTTTTGCCCGTTGTCGTGCAGCAGCGTCTCGAGCTTCTCGGCATGGCGGGTTATGCCTTCGGCGGCGGCGCGACCGAAGTAGTTGAGTTCACGCGATTGCGTGGCAAGAAATTCGCGGGCGAGGCTGAGCTCGCGATTGACGGTAATCAAACGGCTCTCGAGCTGGGCCGACTCCTGCCCCAATGATCGCGCGATGCCCGCAAACCGGGCGGCT
>NZ_JBHWMI010000005.1:0-69755 GCF_043423005.1 Qipengyuania sp.
CCGGCGCCGGATCGCGCGGTGCCGGGACGGAGACGCAGGCCGACAGGGCCGGTGCCAGCAGTGCAAGCAGAACGTGACTAATCTTTACCATGACGATCCCTGTGAACGAGATGAGTGGCGGCCGCCGCGCCCAGAACCGGCGCCACCAGATTAACGAATGGCACCAGCAGCAACGCCGTCACCATGCCGCCCAGGGCCATCCGTGTCGCTCGCCCCAGCGGCGCCGCTGCATGCCGGTGGTGGCGATGGCGCAACCACGCCATGTCCTGCAATTCGCGCCCCAGAAGCCAGGCGTTGATTACGCCGAACAGCAAGGGCACCCCGATCCCGGTCGCCAGCAGCAGCACCGCAAGCGGCATTGCGGCAAGGTTGACGCCGATGGTCCGGGCAAGGGCGCGCAGCCCCGACGCCAGTTCTTCGCGCAAGGGAACGCGGCGGGCGGCGGCAAGGGCTTGCGGGTAATGCCTGCGCTCCACTGCCAGCACCACCTCGTCGGCAAAGAACTGAAGGACGAACAGGGCCACGATGCGCAGCAGCAGCCAGGCGGCGATTACGGTTGCCAGCGAGGCCACCAGCGCCCCAGCCGGCCCGCCATCGGCGATACCCGAGCGGGCAAAAGCCTCGCCCAGCAGGACGCTCAGCCCCCAGCCGAACAGGCCGAACAGCGCCAGCGTCAGGGCGAGGCTCTTGGCAAGCACCTTGAGGATCGCCGGGTCGGCAAGCTGCGCCAGCGATAGCGCGAAGGCGGAGACAAGGCGCACCATCGCCTGCTCGCTCGCCCAGCGGCGGCGACAAGTCAACGCCGCCCTTCCAAGCTGCGCGACAAACCGCTACCGGCCTCCGACGGAAGCCCCCATCCCCTTCCCCATCTGGAGCCACAATGACCGAACCCCGCTACGATGTGATCGCCATCGGCAATGCCATCGTCGATGTGATGGCGACTTGCGATGACGAGCTGATCGACGAACTCGATCTTGCCAAGGGCGGGATGCAGCTGGTGGATGCGGACCGTGCCAGGGAATTGTACGACGCCATGGGCCGGGCGACCGAGGTTTCGGGAGGGTCGGCTGCCAATACGTTGGCCGGAATGGCTGCTCTGGGCGCGCAATGCGCCTTCGTCGGCCAGGTGGCGGATGATCAGCTGGGCGAGATTTTCAGCCACGATATCCGTGCCGTGGGGATCGATTTCGATACCGCGCCGCGTGACGGTGATCCGCCGACCGCGCGGTGCCTCATCTTCGTCACCCCCGATGGCGAGCGGACGATGAACACCTTTCTGGGTGCGAGCCAGTTTCTGCCCGCCGCCGCGCTCGACGATGAGCTGATCGCCAGCGCCGGGATTCTCTATCTCGAAGGCTATCTGTGGGATCCCGAGGAACCGCGCAGTGCCATGCGGCGCGCGATCGAGGTGGCGCGGCAGAACGGGCGCAAGGTCGCCTTCACTGCCAGCGAAAGCTTTGTCATCGACCGGCACGGCGATGATTTTCGCGCCCTGATCGAGGAGGGGCAGATCGATATCCTGTTCGTCAACGAACACGAGCTTGCGTCCCTGACCGGGCTTGCAGCCTTCGAGGAAGGTCTCGCCAGCCTTGCCGGCAGGATCCCGGTCCTCGTCGCCACGCGCAGCGCCAAGGGCGCGGTGGGGATTGCCGAAGGCGTCCGGGCCGAAGTGCCCGCCGAGCCGGTCGATCAGGTGGTCGACACAACCGGGGCGGGCGACCTTTTCGCCGCCGGTTTCCTGACCGGCCACGCCCGGGGCGAACCGCTCGAGAGGTGCCTGCGCATGGGGGCGATCTGCGCTGCGGAGATTATCGGCCACATCGGTGCGCGCAGCCAGAAGGATTTGAAGCAGCTGGTTGCCGAAAAGCTCGGCTGACCGCCTCGATCAGGACGGCGGCGGGCGGTAGTTGGGATCGCGCAGCGACAGGATGTAATGCGCCAGCGCCCGCGCCTGGCCCTGATCGAGATCGAAATCCATCTCGAGCGGATAATTGTGCGCATCCACCAGATAGGTGTGGAGCGTGGCTTCCGTCACCCCTTCGCGATTGGCGATATCGGCAAAGCTGGGCGAGGCGGGATTGGGCGACAGCCACGGCGCTTCCACCGCGTGGCAACCGCCGCAGGCGGCCTGCGCGAATTGCAGCGGGTGATGCTCCGCCAGCTGGGCATCGGGCGCGGCCGACGCCACGGGGGCATCGGCGATGCGCTCGCATCCGCCAAGGGCGGCTCCCATCACGAACAGGACGAAAGCGGCGCGAAGGTCGGGAACAGGCATGCCGGTGATAGTGGCTTTACTGGCCCGCCGCTGGCAAGCGCAAACTGCTAGGCTCGCGCTTCTTCGACCCCGGCGCTGTTGTGACGTAGCGCGGCCAGCACCGTATCGACGATCTGCGGTGCGTTCAGCCCGGCTTCGTCGTATTGCCTGGCAGGGTCGTCATGATCCTGAAACAGGTCGGGCAGCCGCATCGTCCGGATCTTTAGCCCATTGTCGGTCAGCCCTTCGTCGGACGCGAAGGTCAGGACATGGGCACCGAGGCCGCCGACCGCGCCTTCTTCGATCGTCACGACGACTTCATGGCTGCGCATCAGCCGGGCGATCAGATCGGTGTCGAGTGGTTTGGCAAAGCGCATATCGGCGACCGTCGTGGTCAGACCCTTGGCCTCCAGCGTATCAGCGGCCTTCTTCGCTTCTTCCAGCCGGGTGCCGAGCGACAGGATGGCGACCTTTGCCCCCTCGCGCACGACCCGGCCCTTGCCGATCGGCAGCTTTTCGAGCGTTTCGGGTATGGCCACACCGGTGCCGGCCCCGCGGGGATAGCGAAACGCGATCGGCCCTTCGTCGTATTCGGCCGCGGTATAGGTCATGTGGGCGAGTTCCGCCTCGTCCGCCGCCGCCATCACCACCATGTTCGGCAAGGTAGCGAGATAGGCGATGTCGAAACTGCCGGCATGGGTGCAGCCGTCAGCGCCGACCAGCCCCGCCCGGTCGATGGCGAAACGCACGGGCAGGTTCTGGATCGCAACGTCATGGACGACCTGGTCGTAGGCGCGCTGAAGGAAGGTCGAATAGATCGCGGCGAAGGGGCGCATTCCCTGTGCGGCGAGCCCGGCGGCAAAGGTCACCCCGTGCTGTTCCGCGATGCCGACATCGAAGGCACGCGAAGGATGGGCCTTGGCGAAACGGTCGATCCCCGTCCCGCTCGGCATGGCCGCAGTGATGGCGCAGATGCGCGGATCGTTCTGCGCGAGTTTGGCCAGGGTATCGCCGAAAACGTCCTGGAAGGCCGGCGGACCGCCCTTCGATTTCTTCTGCTCGCCGGTAATGACGTCGAACTTGGCGACGCCGTGATACTTGTCGGCACTGTTCTCGGCCGGGGCATAGCCCTTGCCCTTCTTGGTGACGACGTGAACCAGCACCGGCCCCTGATCGCTATCGCGCACATTCTCCAGCACCGGTATGAGATGTTCGAGATTGTGCCCGTCGATCGGACCGACGTAATAGAACCCCAGCTCCTCGAACAGCGTCCCGCCGGTGACCATGCCGCGCGCATATTCCTCGGCCTTTTCGAGGCCGGAATGCACTTTGCGGCTCAGCTTCTTCGTCAACCGCGAAGCAAGGTTGCGCAGGCCGAGATACTCGCTGCTCGATACCGTGCGCGCAAGATAGGCCGACAACCCGCCCACCGGCGGCGCGATCGACATGTCGTTGTCGTTGAGGATCACCACGAGGCGATTGCCGGCGACTTCGGCATTGTTCATCGCTTCGTAGGCCATGCCGGCGCTCATCGCGCCGTCGCCGATCACCGCGATCCCCCGGCCGGGCCGGTTCTGCAGCTTGTTGGCGACCGCAAAGCCCAGCGCTGCGCTGATCGAGGTGGACGAGTGCGCCGCGCCAAAGGGATCGTATTCGCTCTCGGCGCGCTTGGTAAAGCCCGACAGGCCGCCGCCCTGGCGCAGCGTGCGGATACGGTCCCGCCGCCCGGTGAGGATCTTGTGCGGATAGCACTGATGGCCGACGTCCCACACCAGCTTGTCGGTCGGGGTATCGAAGACGTAATGGATCGCAGTCGTCAGTTCGACCACGCCAAGCCCCGAACCGAGATGCCCGCCGGTAGTGCCCACGGCATCGATGACTTCGGCGCGCAATTCATCCGCCAGCTGGCGAAGCTGGCTCTTGTCGAGCCGGCGCAGGTCATCGGGAGTATCGACAGTGTCGAGGAGCGGCGTCTCGGGTCGCGAAGTCATAGACGAAAGCCCTACACGCAATGGCAAGGACTGTCGATTAACCGTTTCGGCGGGACCGCGCTCCGCTCAAGCGGCGCAATCGTCGCACAGGCCGCGCAGTTCCACCACGGGGCGAACATCGGTGAAGCCGGCGTCCTTGCCTGCCGCGCGCAAGGCGCCTGTCACCCGCTCGTCGTCGAGATGGGTCGCCTTTCCGCAATCGTCGCAGATGAGGAAGATGCAATCGTGGCGGCAGCCAGGATGGGTATTCACCAGATAGGCATTGGCACTCTCGATGCGATTTGCCAGATTGGTTCGCACGAACAGGTCGAGAATGCGATAGACGCTGTTCGGCGCGACCCTCTTGCCCCGCCGGGCGGAAAGATTGTCGGCGATATCGTAGGCCGAGGCCGGCTTGTCGTGCCGGGCGAGTTCCTCGAAAACGGACTCCCTCATTCCCGTCCACTGCTCGCCCGCATCCATGAGGGCAAGGCGAGCCGCGTCGATCAGGTCGGGGCCCGAATGTTCGTGATGGGCATGGATCGCGCTCGCCATGGCGGGGCAGATAGGCTTTGGGGAAGACGCGCGCAAGCTGCCCGGATCACGCTACGACCGGCGGAAGTCCTTGCGATAGACGCCGGGATAAAGCCGGGCGAGCGCCGCGACCTTTGGCGCGTCCCAGCGCACGATATAGGCGTGACGCGGGTTTTTGGCGGCAAAATCCTGATGATAGGCCTCGGCGGCATGAAACTTGCCGGCCGGTTCGATCGCGGTGACGATCGGGTCGGACCACAAGCCGGACCGGCGCAACTGCGCAAGGTACGCGGTCGCGGTGGCGCGCTGCTCGGCAGAGAGCGGGATCAGGGCCGAACGGTATTGCGGCCCTTCGTCGGGCCCCTGCCGATTACGCAAGGTCGGATCGGCGATGACCGAGAAATAGATCCGCAACAGCTGGTCGTAACGGATGATGCGGGGATCATAGGCGACCTTGACCACCTCGGCATGATCGGTGATGCCGGACGAAACCAGATCATAGCGCGCGGACCGGGCCGTGCCGCCATGATAGCCTGAGATCGCGCTCGTCACGCCGCGGGTATGGCTGAAGACCGCCTCGACACCCCAGAAGCAGCCGCCGGCAAAGATCGCGGTCTTGAGGCCGCTGCCCTCGCGCGACTGGCGTTCGGCCATGGGGGCGGCAACGGTCTTTTCGGCCGCGTGGAGCGGTGCCTGACAGGCCAGTGTGAGCGGTGCCAGACCCGCCAGCAGCACGAGCCCCGTGCGCCGCATCAGAAGATCGAGGCTATCAGCTGCGGCACCGCGTCGAGCACCAGAGCGCCGCTGTTGAGCGCTACAAGCACGGTGCCGGCGATGAAGCCGAAGCCGAAATTGCGGTAAAGGTCAGGCGTAAAAAGGGTCATGGCTCAGTCTTTCTTCGGTATGACCCAGGTCGGTACCGGCGACGCCGTTGCAAGGCGCTGAATGCAATGGTTGCGCCCTGTTCATCCAAAAAAGCGGTGAACTGGCGCTTCGTCAGTGGCGGAAGTGGCGCATACCCG
Source organism: Qipengyuania sp. (assembly GCF_043423005.1). GTDB lineage: Bacteria > Pseudomonadota > Alphaproteobacteria > Sphingomonadales > Sphingomonadaceae > Qipengyuania. The sequence continues at coordinate 5,781 of NZ_JBHWMI010000005.1, forward strand.
TGAAGACCATGGCGAGGCCATGCGCGTCTGCGGCGGCGATAACCTCCTCGTCACGGATCGACCCGCCGGGCTGGATCACAGCCGTCGCGCCTGCCTCTGCCGCAGCAAGAAGCCCGTCGGCAAACGGGAAGAACGCATCGGAGGCGACCGCGCTGCCCACAGTGCGCGCCTCGCGCCAGCCGTATTTCTCGGCTGCCTCGGCCGCCTTCATGGCCGCGATGCGCGAACTGTCGCGCCGGTTCATCTGACCCGCCCCGATGCCCGCGGTGGCGCCATCCTTCGCATAGACGATGGCATTCGACTTGACGTGGCGGGCGACGGTCCACGCGAACAGGCAATCGCGCAGTTCGTCCTCGGTGGGGTGCCGTTCGGTCACGACCTTGAGGTCGGCCTGAGCGATGGCACCATTGTCGCGCGTCTGGAACAGGAGGCCGCCGGTGATAACCGTTTGGGTCAGGCCCGGCCGCCGCGGATCGGGCAGCCCTTGCGTGATCAGCAGGCGCAGGTTCTTCTTGCGCGCAAAGGCCGCGCGGGCCGCATCGTCGGCACCGGGCGCCACCACCACCTCGGTAAAGATCTCGCAGATCGCCTCGGCCGTCGGCCCGTCGAGCGGGACGTTGGTTGCCACGATGCCGCCGAAGGCCGACACGCTGTCGCATTCGAGCGCGGCATGCCAGGCCTCGCTGAGCGTGCTGCGCTGGGCCACGCCGCAGGGATTGGCGTGCTTGACGATGACCACGGCCGGCGCGCCCCCGGCGAACTCGGCGGCAAGCTCGAGCGCGGCATTGGCATCGTTGTAATTGTTGTAGGACAGTTCCTTGCCCTGCACCTGCTCGGCCTGCGGCAGGCCCGGGGTCCCGACGCGCTGCGGCACGTAGAGCGCGGCATGCTGATGGGGGTTCTCGCCATAGCGCAGCGTGGAATGAAGGCGCGCCGACGTGGTGAGCTGCGCGGGAAACCGCTCGCCCTGATCGGCAAAGGCGAACCACTGGCTGATCGCCGCATCGTAGGCCGCCGTGGCGGCGAAGGCCTTGGCTGCCATGCGTTGCCGGAAAGGCTGCAGGGTCGCGCCGTCCTCGGCTTCGAGCTCGGCGAGAAACGGGGCGTAATCGGCCGGATCGGTGAGGATCGTTACATAGCGATGGTTCTTCGCCGCCGAGCGCACCATGCTCGGGCCGCCGATGTCGATGTTCTCGATCACCTCATCGCGCGGGGCACCGCGGGCGACGGTCTGCTCAAAGGGATAGAGGTTGACCACCACCAGATCGATCGCGCCGATCCCGTGTTCGGTCATCGCCTGCGCGTGGGCGGTATCGTCGCGCACGGCCAGAAGACCGCCGTGGACCGCGGGGTGAAGCGTCTTCACCCGCCCGTCCATCATCTCGGGAAACCCGGTGACATCGGCCACGTCGCGAACCGTCAGCCCCGCCTGCCGCAGCGCGGTTGCCGTGCCCCCGGTGGACACCAGATCGACCCCGCGCGCCGCCAGCGCCTGCCCCAGTTCCACCAGACCGGTCTTGTCCGAGACCGACAGCAGCGCCCGCCGTATCGTGATTGCCGTCACCTTGCCGATCACCCCACCTTCTTAAGCAACCACGGAAACGTCCCGCCGCCGCGATCCGCCAGCCCCTCGATCACCAGCTGCCTGGTTGCATGAGGGCGGCCTTGGCCGTCGACCCACAGGCTGTCCTCGACGGTCAGCGTGACGGCCTCGTCCGCCCTTCCGAGGCGGAACTGCCAGCGCGATCCGTCGGGCAGCGTCAGGCCCGCACCGCGCCCGTCCTTTGCCAGGATCGGATCGACCCCCGGGCCAAGGTGAAAGCGGATCGCAAAACCGATCTTGCCGCGCTTGCCGCTGCGGGCGGCGGGCTCGAGGATATCCTCGCCGACGAGTTCGGTCCCTTCCTCCGCCAGCGCCAGCCGCCGCCGGTGGACCAGCCCGAAACGCGCCACATAGCCATTGTGCGATCCATCGAGCTTCAGCGCCTTGCGTCCACGCCGCTCGATCCGGTCGCGCAGGATATCGACTTCGCCGACCCCCTTGCCGATCTGCCCGTTGATGAGCACCGCGGTGGAGTTGGTCCCGTCGAGCACCAGGGTGGAATGGGCCGCCGTGCCGCGCAGCCCCTGCTCGATCCGCGAGGGGATCAGCGCCCCGGCGAAGGCCGCGCCGCCGCAATTGACGATGATCCGGGTGCTCTCGTGAGAGAATTCGAAGGCCAGCGTCGATGCGCAGCCGTGGCGCGCATCCTTGGCCCGCGGCGGGGGCGCGGCATCCATGACAAGAACGCCGCGCTGCGCACGGATGCGCTGATAGCCCCAGTGCCGCCCGGCATTGAGCGCCCGGGCCCGGACGCCGCTCGCCTCGACCAGATTGTCCACCCGGGCGGCCCCGATCGCGCCCGCGCCCTGCCAGTTGGCTAGTCCGCGATCACCCATCCTCAGCGTCAGCAGCGCCGGGACGAGAAGGTCCAGCATGGCCGAAAGCGCCGCCGGTTCGTCACGGCCGACCGCGGCATAACAGGCGCGCAGTTCGGCCAGCAGTTCGATCGCGCCGGCCTGATCGAGGGGGCTGCGTGACAAAACGCCGCCATCGTCGCAGACCAGTTCGCCGAGCGCCTTCAGCAAGCCTGCTTCGGCGAACAGGCGGCGCGGCTTGCCGTCAGGCAGCAGCAGGCCGGCGGCGACCAGCGCGCCCCAGCCGATGGCGGCGGCAAGACGGTCGCTTTCGCCGGTAACCTTGCGGTCGAGCCAGCGAGCGGTGGTCTCGATCGCGGCGAACAGATCCGCCCGGTGGCGGGCGCCTTCGCCCGACAGGATCAAGGGCGCGTGGACCAGCCATGCAAGCAGACGCAAACCGGCATGCTCGACTGTCCACGCGGCTCCGCGCCCGGGCTCGGCATTGGCGGCGAGCCAGGCGGACAGGAGCCGCCCCGAGACTGCCGCGCACTGTGATCGCGGAGCAGACGCACCCAGATCGCGCAGCCAGGTAAACCCGTGAACGGCCCGCGCGAGCGGCGGGGCCAGGGTAGCGGCGGCCCGCAGGTCGACCTTGGTCAGCGGAGTGCGGACGCCGGCAACCTGCAGATGCCCCGCCCGCAGCGCGACACCAGCCGCACGATCGCCGGCAAGCGGGCTCGCAACCGTGCCCCGCAGCCGAGGCGCGGCCGGCTTGCGCAGCGGCGCGGAAAGCACCGATCCCGGCACCCCCATGCGATAGGCCCAGCGGATCGCCGCATCGAACAGGCCGGTTTCGCGCGGCTGCAGGTCGGACAGGGCAAGCGCGCGCGACGGCGGGGGGGCGGAGGCATCGCCGTCCCCATCGCCCCCGCCGCGGCGGGCCACCAGCGGTTCGACCGCGCGCGGCAGGCGAAAGGCGGAGCGCGCGGTGCGCGGGGCGGCTGGCGCTTCCGTCTCGTCCCCGGCGCGGATATCGGTGACCGGACGGTTCATGCCAGACCCTTCAGCGCGGCGATGTTGGGCGCGTACCGGCCCGGCCCGCCGGCAAACGTCGCCGAACCTGCCACCAGCACGTCGGCACCTGACGCGACGCAGCGCCGCGCGGTTTCGGGATTGACCCCGCCATCGACTTCGAGGTGGATAGGCTTGCCCAGCGCATCGATCCGCGCCCTGATCGCCTCGACCTTACGCAACTGGCTGTCGATGAAGCCCTGACCGCCGAACCCGGGATTGACGCTCATCACGAGGACGAGGTCGACATCCTCGAGAAGGTAATCCAGCACCTCGACCGGGGTGCCGGGATTGAGCACCACGCCCGCCTTCTTGCCCAGCTTCGCCACCGCCTGAAGACTGCGGTGAATGTGCGGCCCGGCTTCAGGATGCAGCGTGATGATATCGGCCCCCGCCTCGGCGAACTCTTCAATGAACGGATCGACCGGGCTGATCATCAGGTGAACGTCGAACGGCTTGGCGCTATGCGGGCGCAGTGCCTTGATCACTGCCGGGCCGATCGTGAGATTGGGCACGAAATGGCCGTCCATCACGTCGATATGGATCCAGTCGGCTCCGGCGGCATCGATAGCGCGCACCTCTTCTCCCAGGCGCGCGAAATCGGCGGACAGGATCGAGGGAGCAATCAGCGGGGCGGGCATGGCGGGAATACCGGGGGGCAACAGGACAACAGCGCCAGCGCATAGGCGGGGGAAGCCATGCAGGACAATGCCTTGCCGGCGCCTTTTCCACGGCCCCCCGCTTGATCGGCTCGCCCTGCCGCTTATGAACAGGATCGATGATCCCGCGCAAACTTTCCGCCAATTTTGCCGAAACCGATGTCGACGATGAAACCCTGCTGATCGACCTCGAGGGTGGTCTCCTGTTCTCCCTCAAGGGAACCGGGCAGGCGGTGTGGCGGGCGATCGACGGCGCGGCGAGCAGCGCGGATATCGCGCGGATGCTGGCCGGCAGCTACCGGGGCGAGGCGGATCAGATCGCTGCTGACATCCGGCGCCTGCTCGAAGAATTCGCTGCCGCAGCGCTGGTCGAACTCGGCAGGTGACGGGAACGTTGCGCCGGCCCGCGGGCGCAGTATAACCTTGCACCATGAGCACGAGCGCGCCGCACGATCAAGCCGACCGTCCAGCCTGGCAAACGCCTCGACTGGTCAGGCTGGGCAGCTTGCGCGATATCGCCCAGCCTGGGGCCAACATCAATCAGGGCGCGGCGGGCAAGGGCGTCCCCATCGCCAGCTGACGTGTCGCCAGGGAAGGCGATACCGCGGCCATGATCGCTGCGAGCATCGACTGGACGGGTGCACCATGGCTCGATGCCTCGCGCATGGCCCCCTCGCTCGGGCTGTTCGCGGGCCACCCCGCCGCCACCTGGCATGACGGCGCCGGGCGCCGTCACGCTGCTTGCCTTGTCACCCCCCGGGGGCGGCAACCCGTAGGCTGGGCTCCGCAGCTCGGCCCCCAGGGCGAGATCGTGCTGGTCGAAGGGCAGATCGACAATTGCGCCGATCTTGCCGTCATGCTGGGCTTGCCGGAAACCGCGCCACAGGCGCTGGTCTTTGCTCATGCCGCCAAGCGCTGGGGCGATGCCGCCGACGCCCGCTGCATCGGCGATTATGCCGCCATCGTGCTGGACAAGGACGGCGCGCTGCGGTTGTCGCGCAGCCCCTGGGCCGCTCCGAGCCTGTTCTTCGTGAATGACGGCAGGGCGGCAGCGGTCTGCTCAATTCCGCGGGCGCTGTTTGCTGCCGGTTGGCCCCGGCGCCTGATGCAAGGTCAGCTGGCCGACGCACTGTTCTGGATCGAGAACGCGGGCGATGCGCACTGGTACGAAGGGATTCGCCGTGTTGCCTACGGCACGATCGTGCACATCGCGCCCGGCGGGGCGGAACGGCGGCACGAATGGTACGATCCGCTGGCCCTTCCCGACGTTCGCCGCACGAGGGACGAAGACTATGTCGGGGAAGCCGATGCCCTGCTGTCGGAAGCGGTCAAGGCGGCGCTGAGGCCTGCGCGAAGACCCGGCATCCTCCTTTCGGGCGGGCTCGATTCGGCGATCGTGGCCGATGAGATCCTTCGTCATCGGCCGCCCGGCGATCGCTTGCCCAGCTACACCTTCGTGCCCCTTGCCGCCCATGCCGGTGTCGCCCCGCCCGGAAGCTACGACGACGATCGCGCCCGGGTCGAAGCCTTCGCCGCGATGCATCCCCGTCTCGAGGCGCACTATTGCGACAACGACGGCATCGACTTCGACGGTTTCGCCGCGCAATTCTTTGCCGCGACCGATGCCGGCCGGCCGGCGATGGCGATCAACGCCGCCTACCACGGCCCGCTCGCTGCCGCCGCTCGCGATGGGTGCGACTGGGTCTTCGATGCCGCGATGGGCAACAACGGGTTCAGCAATGACGGGCGTTGGGCCTATCTCGAGTTTGCCCGAACCGGGAAATGGGGCGAACTGGTACGCCTGGCACGCGACCATCCCGGAGACGAGCGACCCTTGTGGCGGCGGTTGATTGCCCGCACGCTGGTGCCCCGCCTGCCCGGGCCGGTGCGGGCGGCATTGCGCACGGCGGTGCATGGGCGAACCCCCGATCTCATGCCGGACCTCACGCTGCTGCGTCCTAAAGCTATCGCGCGATACGATCTCGTAACACGGGCGAAGGCGGCAGGCACTTATCGCACCGGCGAATGGTTCACCACGCGCGAGGAATGGCTGCGGTTCGCCTGGCGAATGCACGACATGGGGGCGGAATGGCGTCACGGTGTCGAACAGGTCTTCGGCATCCGCCACCGCGACGTATCCGCCTATCGCCCTTTGCTCGAATATTGTGCCGGGCTGCCGACCGACCAGTTCGTTCGCGGCGGGGTTCAGCGCTGGCTTGCCCGGCGCATGGCAAGCGGCCGAATGCCCGAGGCTCAACGGCTGGGCACCGCCTACGGACGCCACAATGTCGACTGGCACCTGCGGCTCTCGCACCGGTTGCCCGAGATGCGCCGCGAATTCGAGCGCATGGCCGACGATCCCGAACTTGGTGAACTGATCGATACCGATCGGGCGCTGGCCATGCTCGATCGCTGGCCGGCGGAAACACCGTCCGCTCCGCAGGAGGTATTGCGGCATTTCGCGGCACTGACCGGGGCGGTCCTGGTGGCGCGGTTCCAGCGCTTCGAAAGCGGCGCCAATGGCTAGGCTTAACCGCCGCCCGCCCCGCAATTCAGACGCAATTCAGCGCTTTTGCGATAGCACGCGCTCACGATCGCGGGCCGCTGCCCGCACACGGCACATGCAAGGAACAGGGTTCAGTCACTCCATGCAGATCAAAATGTTCGCCATCGCCGGATGCGCCGCACTGGCGCTCGCCGGGCTTGGCACCGCGGCCCCCGCGGCCGCGCAATACCGCCAGACAATCCCCGCCAATTCGGGCAAGTGCGCCGCCGGCGACGGGCCCGGTGTGTGGGTGACGCTCGACGGGGTGAAGCAAAGCCGCGGCACAATCCGCGTTCAGGCTTACCGCGCCACTCAGGCAGACTGGATGGTCAAGGGGCGCTGGCTCAACCGTATCGAGATGCCTGCAAAGGCCGGCACGATGCGCGTCTGCATGCCGCTGCCCGGCCCCGGTGCCTATGGCATCGCCGTCCGCCATGATCTCGACGGTGACGGCAAGACCGACATCTTCGGCGACGGCGGCGCGATCTCCAACAACCCGAGCGTGAATATCTTCAACCTCGGCAAGCCGAGCTATCGCAAGGCGGCGTTCGAGGTCGGCAACCGGATCGAGAGCATCACCTTGCAAATGCGCTACCGCTAGGCGCCCTTGCGGCGCCGGCGGGCGCGCCACAGGTCGAACGCCGCGCCCGGCATCGCCAGCAGCGGATGCGCAGCGCGAAACGGCGTCACCTCGAGCGCAATGCCGGTGTGCCGTTCCAGCTTCCACGCGGCATAATCCGCCGCCCCCTCGAAGGTCAGTGCCGCCCTTGCGAGCCGCACCAGGTTGAGCGGCTTGCCCAGCCGTTCGCGCCTGCGCCAGGCGGCCAGCAACGCGGCGCGGCGCCCGGGCGCAAGATCGGGTGCAAGACCGGTCCCATCCTTGCGATAGGGCAGGCCCTGCGCTTCCCATGCGGCGCCGAGCAGGCCGTCGAAATGGGCGCGATTGACCGCCAGGATGCTGTCTTCCCGGCCCTGTTTCTCGACCCGGAATTCGGCGCGATAGGTCCGCCGAAAAAGCGCGCGCCAGAATGCCTCGGCAGGGGCTTTTGCCGGACCGAGCACGGCAGCCATCCGGGCAGCGGTCATCGAGGCGGCGGCAAGCGCTTCGGCAATTGCAAGCTCGGCATCATCGTCTCTGACATAGGCGAGCGCCGAGGGCTGGGCGAAACGGGCCCAGATCGTCGTGTCGAGGGTCTGTCCGGCGGCGGCCTCGGCGAATTTTGCGAGGCTCATCGTCGCGGTCTTGGCCCGCAAGCGGTTGCCCCCTGCCTGCTCCTCGCGATAGCCGATCCGCGGCCAGACGAGATCGTCCTGCGGCCCGGGAAGGAGGACATAGAAGTCGAGCACGCCGTCGAGCGATCCGGTGCGCAGGTTCGAGCCATAGAACAGCACGCCGAGTGCCCCGCTCTCCTCGCCCAGCCGCCGGGCAAGGGCGCGCACCTCGATCCTGATCGGCGTCGCCAGCGTATCCAGCACTCTTTCCGCAAGGTGCACAGTCATCGCGTGGTCACGAATGTAAGATCGGGCCCGAGATCGATCTGATAGCGCCCCGCGGGAAAGCTTTCCCCATCGAGGACGAAGGCATCCCCGATATCCATCTCGAACCCGGTGAGGGAAAGGTGATGCAACCCCGCGCCGGCCAGCCAGCGGGGGTGCCACCCGGCCAGCATCGCCGGGACAAATCCCATCACCCGCCTGAGCGGCGCATCCAGCACGGCCAGCCTGATCCCCTCCTGCCCCTTGCCGAACAGATGGATGCCCAGCGGCATCCGGCCAAGCGTCGAGGCAAGCAGGATGCTGCGCCGACCCGGCTCGCCCTGGGCAGAGCGCGGCAGTTCCCGCCCGGTTTCGATATCGGTAAGCCGCATGGCGGTTCCCCGGCGCCAGCGATTGGCAGGCCCGCCGAACACCGTCTGCGCGATGCCCCAGGCCGAAGTCAGCCCCACCGCAAGAGAATCGACGAAGCCCATGCGATGCGCATCCTGCCCGGTATCGATCCCCAGCGTGAATATCCCGGCGCCAAGGATGAAGCCGAGCATCGGCTCACCGGTGCCATCAGTGTCGAGCCGGCGCACCGCCAGCGGACGGCGGTTCAGTCGCCCGCCATTGCGGAAAGCTTCGATAGCATTGTCAAGCGTCCAGCCGGCGGGGACGCGAAGATCGGCATTGAGTGCGTTGGTCTTGCCGCGCGGAAGCACGGCGATGGCCGGCCAGTCGGCGCCGAACACCGTCTGCCCCATGGTCAGCACATCGCGCACGGTGCCGTCCCCGCCGCTCACCACCAGAAGATCGATGCCGCGGTCGGCGAAGCCTTTCAGCGCCTCGCCGATGGCAGGCTTGGTCGCGGGCGCGGCGATCTCGATCTCGGCCCGGCTCGGATCGCCGGCCTCGCCGCCCGTGTTGCGGTGGCTGCGCGGATTGGTGATGACACCCACGCGCGGGCACACCGCGCGTCCCTTGCGCCCGCCGCCGGCATGTCCGTACGATGAAAGCTCGTCGCCCATATGCGATTGCGCCTTTAGCGCCCGGTAACGGGAAAAGGATAGGCCTTCCATGTCACGCGCGGCGCCGACTCGCGGTTCGCGGCCAACCGTCGCAGGACCGGACACCCTGGCAGATCGGCCGGCGGAACAGGTATCGTTTTGCGAAACCGCGTGCTAGAGAATCGGGAAGAGGGGTAGCCTATGCGTTCTGTCTTGCTTGCCGGGGGTTGCGGATTTCTCGGCTCCCATCTGCTCGACCGCCTGGTCGAGCGCAAGGATGTTTACCGGATCGTCGTGCTCGACAATCTGTGGACGGGTACCCGCGCCAATATCGCGCATATCCGCGATCCGCGGGTTCACGTGGTCATCGAAGATGCGGAACACTTTCGCAGCGAACACCGGTTCGACGAAATCATCCACATGGCTTCGCCCGCATCGCCGCCATGGTACATGCGTGAGCCTCTGCGCACGATCACCGCCAATGTCGGCGGGGCGATCAACCTGCTCGGCGCGCTGGCTCCCGGAGGGCGATTCAGCTTCGCCTCGACATCCGAGGTCTATGGCGATCCGCTGGTATCGCCGCAGCCGGAAAGCTACCGCGGCATGGTCGACTGCACCGGCCCCCGCTCGAGCTATGACGAAAGCAAGCGCTGCACCGAAAGCCTCTTGTTCGAGATGCGCCGGACGCGCGGCCTCGACATTCGCATCATCCGCCTGTTCAACGTCTATGGCCCGCGCACCCGCATCGACGATGGGCGGGCGGTGTCCAACTTCATCGGTCAGGCGCTGAAGGATGGCGAGCTCACCGTCTACGGCGACGGACGCCAGTCGCGCAGCTGGGGTTACGTGGACGACATCGTCGAGGCGCTGGCGCGCTATTTCTGGCGTGACCGGGTCGACTATCCGGGACCGCTCAACATCGGCAACGACCGCGAGGTCTCGGTGATCGACATCGCGCGGTTCATTACCACGCTCGTCCCCGGCAGCCGGATCGTGTTCAAGCCGCCGGTACCTCAGGACCCGACCAACCGCCGGCCCGACCTGACCCTGTGCAATCGCATCCTGCCGGGATGGGTCGCGGGCACATCCTACGAGGACGGCATCCGCCAGACGCTCGACTGGTTCAGGGACAAGGTCGCCGAGCAGGGCGACCTGCCGCTGCCGCCGGAACCGGTCTTCGTGGATGAGGACAATGGCGAGAGCCATGGCGAATCCCAGGAAGAAGGCGGGCGAGGAAATGGAGCCGCGGTCGCTTCCGCTCGCGGCTGAGTCTTTCCATGCGCATTGCCGTGCTCTCCACTTCGAGCCCGAGTTCGCGGGCCTCGTGGAGCGGGATCCCCTATTTCGCCGCGCGCGAGATCAAGCGCCGCTTCGGCGACGTGGCGATCATCGATACCCCGCTGATCGACCGGCTGGTGATCAAGGCCCACAAGTTCGGCAAGAGCCGGGTCCAGCTGCTGCGCGAACCGTTGCTGGTGGGTGCCTATGCGGCCTTCCTGAAGCACCGGCTGCAACCAGTCGCGCCCGACATCGTGGTCTCGATCGGCGCCCCGCAGAAGATCGGCGGCCTCTTGCGCGATCACCGGGTCATTCACGTGACCGATGCGATGTTCGATACCATCGTCGATTATTATCCCCGATACGCCAACCTTCATCCGCGCAGCCGGAGGCTTGGCCACGCTCTCCAGCAGCGGATAGTGGACGAGGGCGCGGGCCTGATGGTCGCTTCGCAGTGGGCGGCGCAGTCGGCGCAGCAGCATTACGGCTGCCCGGCCGATGCGATCACCGTCGCACCGATGGGCGCGAATCTCGAAACCAGCCCCCCGGCCCCGGCCCTGCGGAGCAATGAAAGCCCGCTCCGCCTGCTCTTCATCGGCTACGAGTGGGACCGCAAGGGCGGCCCCCTGGCGCTCGACATCCTTGCCGCGCTGCGCCGGCATGAACCTGCAGCGGAACTGCACATCGTCGGCTGCAATCCTCGCGCGGTAGCCGGAGTGCCGGGCGTGCGGGTCCATGGCCCGCTCAGCAAGGCCTATGCGCCCCATGCCGCCCTGTTCGAACGGCTGCTTCGAGAAGCGTCGTTCTTCTGCATGCCCAGCCTGCAGGAAGCCTACGGCCTCGTCTATTGCGAAGCCTGCGCCTACGGCCTTCCGCCGGTCGCACGCGATACCGGCGGGGTGGGGGAGATCATTCGCGACGGCGAAAACGGCCTGCTCCTGCCCGCCGCGGCTGAGGCGCCTGAATATGCCGGCGCGATCCTCGCCATCTGGCGCGATCGGCAGCGTTATGCAGCGATGCAGCTGGCGGCGCGGCAAGCCTATGAAACACGGCTCAACTGGCAGGCCTGGGGCGCGGTCCTCGAACAGGTGATCGCCCGCGCCCTCGCCCGGCCCCGCCCGCCGGCATGACCCTCATCAGCGTGATCGTGCCGGTGTTCAACGGTGCGGCGACATTGGCGGCGACGCTGCGTTCGGCATTGGCCCAGACCCACCGCGATATCGAGGTCATCGTGATCGACGACGGGTCGACCGACGAGACACCCGCAATCGCCGCCCGGATCGCAGCGTCCGACAGCCGATTGCGCCTGATCTCGCAGGCTAACCGGGGCCTCGCCGCGACCCGCAATCGCGGGTTGGCGGAAGCCGCCGGCGCGATGGTCGCCCCGCTCGATGCCGACGACCTGTGGCATCCGCGCAAGCTCGAACTGCAGGCACGGGCCTTGGCTGATGCCGGCGAAGGCACCGTGCTTTCCTATGGCTGGTTTGCGGCGATCGGGGCGGACGACCGGGTTCTGACCCCGCCCAAGACCCCGCGCATCGAAGGTGCGGTCTTCCATCGCCACTTGGACTACAATTTCATTTCCAACGGCAGCAGCCCGCTGATGCGGACGGGCGCCGCCCGCAAGCTGGGCTATGACACTGCGTTGCCCTCGTGCGAGGATTACAAGCTGCAGCTCGAACTGGCGCTGGTCGGGCGGTTCACCTGCGTGCCGGCCGTCCTCACCGGCTACCGCAAGGTCGGCGGCAGCATGTCGAGCAATGCCGAACGGATGCTGCTGTCGCATATCGCGGTGCTGGACTCGTTCCGCTCCCCCATGCGGCCGCAGGCCGATCGGATCATCGACCGGCGGATTGCCGAATTCGAGATCGAACTTGCCCGCCACCGCGGCCGGCGAGGGCAACTGGCAAGGGCTGCGCGCTATGCCTTCCAGGCTGCAAGTCGTGCGCCCCTGCCTGCGCTCCGTCACGGGTTTGCGCAATTGCGCCGTGCTTCCTGGGGCAAGCCGGGGCGGGAACCCGCCGGTGCGGCAGGCTGGACCTTTCCGCACGATGACCCGTTCGCGCCGCTTGGCCTTGCGATACCCGATGCGCGGCAGAAGCGTCTTGTCCCGCTCCGCCGGCTGGACGAGGAGATCGCTTACCTCGGGTAATCGCGGTCGAGCAGCGCCGCCCGCGCGAACTCGCGCGCCGGAACCCAGTGGCGCGCGGGCCGGAACGGATCGACGGCGCCAAACGATGGCCGCGCGGCTGGCGGTGTACCACGTGGACCTTCACGGGTGCGAACCTTGCGCAGGATGCGTGCCTGCCGGATCGCCGCGTGAACGCTTGCAACCGGCGAATTCAGCAGGGCGCCGGCCATCGCCGCTGCCGCACCGCCGGCTTCACCCCGCCCCGCGCGAAGGCTCGCCTCGAGTATCTTGGTCCGCGACCAGCCGTCGTCGCACAGCTGCCGGGCCGTGCCTTCGACCTGTGAGCGCATCCGCCGATAGGTTTCGAGATGCGAGCGCAACATCGCCAGCCGATCGCCTGACATGCGCCCCTCGCCCTGGCGGTAGCCCACCAGATGCGCCGGCACGCAGGCGAATTCCCAATTTAGCGCCAGTTGCAGTTGCAGCAGGTAATCTTCGCATCCGCCCGCCCCGCGGGCGGCAAGGTCGGATTCGTACCGCAGATCGCCCAGCGCCTTGCGGCGGATCAATGGGGCGCTGCCGTTGCCGACGAAGTTCCAGACGAGGTGGCGATGAAGCACGAACCCCTCTGCCACCGGGGTCGCGACCGGCTCGATGATGCGCGATGCGGCGTCGACCGGGTGATACCAGGTGTAGACGAGCCCCGTCCCCCGCGGCGCCGCCGCGAACCGTTCCAGCTGGCAGGCGAGCTTGTCGCGGTGCCACAGATCGTCGGCATCGAGCGGTGCGAGGAAGGCGCAGTCGCTGGCCTCGATTGCCCGGTTGCGGGCCGCGGCAACGCCGACGTTGGCCTGCTCGATCAGGCGAATGCGCGCATCGCCCTGCTGGGCTGCGCGCACCAGCGCGGCGGTCTCGTCCGTGCTCCCGTCATCGACTACCACGACCTCGATATCGGTCATGCTCTGTCCGCATGCGGAGGCCAGCGTTTCGGCAATCGTGGCTGCGGCATTGTAGGCCGGAATGATCACGGCGATGCGGGGCATGGCTCAGTCCCTGTGCGGGGCGGCGGCGAGCCGTGCCGCGGCCAGCCGCGCCCACCGCCGTCTGGTCCAGCGATCGGGTTCGGGAAATCGCCCAAGATCGGCATCAATGGCGTCAAAATGCAGCGTCCCGCCGCCGACCGGGGGATAGGCCGGGCTGCGCGTGAGCCAGCCCTTGAGCCGCCGCCGTGCGACCCGGCTGGTAAGCCACGCGGGATCGCGCAGAACCGCGCGCAGCCGGTACCCCGCGGCACGTATTGGATTGCCGCTTTCGGCCAGAATGTCGCCCAGATAGCGATCGAAATCGGCCAGCGAGAACCGCTGCACCCACCGGGGAAGACGGCCGATGCGCCGCGCCGCCTCCTCGTGAACGAGTGCCATCGACCGCCGCATCCGGCCGGTATCGCGCGACATGGCGGTGGCGCTCTGGCGATAGCCCACCAGGAACGCCGGCTCGAGCAGCACGGGGCCGGCGGCGGCGAGCCGTACGTAGAGGACCCAATCCTCGCATCCTTGGGCATTGCGACGGTGAAGACCCTCCTCCCACCCGCCGGCCGCGATCAGGGCTTCGCGCCGGATGAGCGGCACGCTGGAGGTATCGATGAAATTGGCGACCAGCAGCGGCGCCATGACGTCGCCTTCGAAGCGCGCCACATCGGACCGCAGTTCGCTGATCAGCCCATCGGCATCGATGTCGGCCGACCAGCAATAGACCATCGTGGCTTCAGGCATCTCGCGGATGCGGGCAAGCTGGCGGGCGAGCTTTGCCGGGTGCCACAAATCGTCCGCATCGAGCGGTGCGACAAACTCGCCCCGCGCCATCGCCAGCGCCCGGTTGCGCGCCGCGGCGACCCCGGCATTGACCTGCCGGGCGACGGTTACGCGCGGATCCTGCGCGGCGATCGCTCGCGCCACCCGCGCAGTTTCGTCCGCCGAGCCATCGTCGACCACGATAATTTCGATCTCGGCATGGCTTTGCGCCAGCGCGGATCGCAGCGTTGCGGCCAGGGTCGCGGCAGCGTTGTAGGCAGGTACGATCACCGAGACGAGCGGCAATGGCTGGCTCGCAGTCATCGCAAACGGTCCAGCATCCGCGCAAAGAAACGCTGCACCGCGCCGCCATAGGCAAGCTGTGCGCGGCACAGGCGCCAGGCAAGCCGCGCATCGTGGATGCCCCGCCGGCCGATATAGCCGGCCAGCCAAGCCAGAAAGTATCGCCGGACATCGTGATAGCGACCGCCGCCGACGACCGAGGCGACGATAGAACTGTCATGCTGGCGATAGAAACAGCAGGTTTCGCTGGTCATGTAGACCGAGCCTTCGAGATAGCATTTGGCGAGAAACGCCTGATCTTCGTAGAGCTGGTAGATCCCGTCGAATTCCGGCTCGAACCCGCCGATCGTTTCGAACAGCGCCCGGCGGATCATCAGGGTCGAAGGGCAGGGCGCCTGCGCCTGACCCAGGGGATAGATGTACAAGGCCGCCTCGACCGGGGGAACGACGGTATCGGGACGATGCCCGGCAACGACCAGCCCGTCCTCGCCGCCGCGCCACGAATCCCAATAGAGCGCCGCCCCGCCGACCAGCCCGACCTCGGGATGTCGCGCCAGGATCGATAGCTGGTGGGCAAGCTTCTCCTGCGGCCAGACGTCATCGGCATCGATGAACGCGAAAACATCCGCCGCCGCCTCTTGCGCCCCGAGATTGCGGGTCGCGCTGACTCCGTGGTTGGCACCGCCCGGATGGCTCAGCACCCTGATACGTCCCTCGCGCGCCGCCAGCGACCGAACCAGCGCCGGCCCGCCGTCGCGCGATCCATCGTCGATGATCAGCAGTTCGAGATCCGCCATCGTCTGGGCAAGCACGCTGTCCACCGTCTCAGCGAGAAAGGCTTCGCCATTGTACAGCGGCAGGATGACCGAAACTTGCGGACGGGCGGCGCCGCTCATCGCGATTGCTCCGCAATATGATCGAGCAGCTGCGGTCCGCGGAGGTCCGGTGCCATGATCCGCGGCAGGGCGAGCAGATGGTCCGCACCGGGGCGCACGGCGCGACTTTCGGTGGTGACCGCCCACTCAAATCCAAGCTCGCCGACGATTGCCCGGGTTTCCTCGTCGAGGTCGCCGTGGGGATAGGCAAAGCCGGTCATCGGCTGGCCGGTGACCTCTTCCAGCACCGTGCGGCTTTCCATCACTTCAGCCCGGCGCTGGGCCGGGGGCATGCTCGTAAGCGGCTGATGGGTGACCGCATGGACCCCCACACCGACCATGGGCGAGGCAAGCCGGCCCAGTTCCGCGCGGGTCATCACCCGATCGTCATCGTCGGCGGGGGCGGCTGGCGATGCGCCGAGCTGCGCGGCAAGTTCGCGGACGTGCCCCTGCCGCTCGTTTTCGCCCAGCCGCTGAAGCCGCGTCCACAGCATGACGTAGAGTTTCTCGCGTTCGCTGCGCGGGGGATCCCAGCTGCGCCAGGTGCGGCGGGGTTCCCAATCGTCGGCGGGACCGACGGCGAAAGGCAGGCCTTCGCCCGCAATGGTGAGCGAACCCGAGAACGGTTCGGCCCGGAGCAGGATCAGCCGGGTCAGTTCGTCCCACCAGAACAATTCCTTCGAGCCCACCCAGCCGGTCGTCACCAGAATGGTCGCCGGAACCCCTTCTGCCTCGAGCAGGGGTTTGGCGGCGGCAAGATTGTCGCGATACCCGTCATCGAAGGTCAGAGCGATCGCATCGTCCGGCAGCCGCCCTTCGCGGCAGGCGCGGGCAAGCCCGTCCATCGTCATCGGCGTGCGGCGTGACTTGAGCATCCGCAGCTGGCTACGGAAGTTGTCGGGCGAGACCGACAGGCCCCAGGGATCGACCTTGGGCGCGGCGATCCGGTGATACATCAGGATCACCGGGCGCACCTGCGGCCCGCGCACCAACCGCGAAAGGCGGGCGCGCAGCGTCACCTGCGCTTCACCGCCCGCACGGTGACCACCACGGGATAGGAGCGATCGGTCTTGCCAAGCCGTTCGCGTCGCACCTCCTCGAGCGCCAGGCCCTGGACGAAGCAGGTGGCGGCATAGGCGTTGCCATGGGTCGTCACCTCGGTTTGACCGGGGCCGAACGCCCCCTCCGCCAGCTTGCCGGCGGAGGCTTCGGTAAGCGACCAGTACCAGGTATCGCCCCATGCTCCGCGATCGATCGGCGAGATGCCCGGCACCGTCAGCAGCAGCACGCCGCCGGGTTTCAGGCTGGCGTGAAGCCGCTCCATCGCGGCCCCCATATCGTAGATGAGGTGCAAAGTCTGGGTGATGATCAGGCAGTCGAACGCCCCTTCGGGCAGAACGCCCGGCTGGCTGAGATCGCCGGCGATCGTCGCCTCGGGGGCTTCGGGGTCGATGTGCAGGACATCCTGCTGCTCGATGCCGCGACCAAAGCGCCGACTGTAGGCGGCATCGCCGATCTCGAGCACCCGGCCGGCGATATCCCCGGCATGCGCTGCGAGAAACTGCTCGATGTAGAACCGATCCACCGGAGTACCGCGGTCGAAACCGAAGTCGAAGCTGACCGGGCGCACCCGGTCGAAATCGCCGAGGTCGACATGGCCGACCGGCGGCTGGGAGGAGCGTCCCATCGCCCGTTTGATGCGGTGCCGCACTCCCGCCGGGAGCTTGGCGGCAAGCCGGCGGCGCAGGTTGCGGGCGCTCATCCTAGCGTGCCTGCGGGGCGCGATGCGCCACGCCTCGCGCTGCAGCCGGCGACGCTCCGCCGCGGACGGTGCCGCAAGGGCATTGGTGACCAGTTCATCATGATAGTATTCGCGCCATATCCGTCCCCCTTGGGCCCATGCGCGGGCATGAGCCGGATTGCCCCGTGCGACACGGGCGTGCCTGGCCCGGACCGTCTCGACCCATTGGAGCATGCTGCGCGAGTTACCCGACATATTCGCACCGTGAATGCGATATTCCGCCACTGTACCGCAATGGTGCCCGATCGTATGGTCCTGCGCGAGACGAAGATAGACATCGTAATCCTCGCATTTGGCAAGGCCGGTATCGAACCCGCCGGCCCAGGCAAGGATGGCCCGATCATAAAGCACCGTCCCGTGCATGCCGATGAGATTGCCGCGCAGGAGATCCGCATAGGGGTCGTTGCCGGAGGGATCGAATTGATCGGGACCAAGCGGCGTGCCGGCGGCGTCGATCCGGCGATGCCCGCCATAGACGAACGCCGCCCCGGGACGGGCGGCAAGGGTTTGCACCCCCAGGGCGAGGGCATCGGGGCACAGGCGATCATCCGCGTCGAGGAACAGGATCGCCTCGTGCCGGGCGTGCGCAAGGCCGGTATTGCGCGCTGCGGACAGCCCGGCATTGGCCTGCCGCACGAACTCGACCCCCGGATAGCGCGCGACGATCGCCGCCGGGTCGTCGTCGGACCCGTCATCGACGACGATCACCTGATCGGCCGGGCGGGACTGCGCCAGCACGCTGTCGAGCGCATCGGACAGGAAGCGGGCCTGGTTGTAGACGGCAATGGCAACGGTCGTGCGAATGTGGGACCCCCTGGCAAGCGGCCTTGCACTGAACCGGTAACATATTAGGAAACGGCGTGCTGCGCGAAAAGAGATCGATGATCGAGGTAATCCTGCGCCCCCTGCAAGGACGAAGGCGATGAGACTGCCCGACCGGATGGCCTACATGCTGTTCCCGGTGGGCACGGGTCACCGCGACAACCAGCTGCTGGAATTGGGCCGGCCATTCCTGTGGGCGATCCCGGTTGCGGCCGTCCTCGGCCTGTTCAGCGCGGTGCTGGAGGGTCTGGGCATCGGGCTCCTCGTGCCGTTGATGTATGTCGGCCTAGCGCAGGAAATCCCGGCCAGCATACCGCCCCTGCTTCGCCCGCTGGCCGAATTCGCGCGCTCCTTTTCGCCCGAGGTTCGGCTGCTTTACATCGGCGGCGCGATCCTGGGGCTCATCCTGGTCAAGGCGCTGGTGATCATCACCAATGCCAACCTCGTCGCCTCGATCGAGGGGCGGGTCAGCCACCGCATCCGCCAGCGGCTTGCCGGGCACCTGCTGCGCACCGAATTTCCGTATTTCCTGCGGCACGATCCCGCGTATCTCGTCAATGTCGTCGCCACCGACAGCTGGCGGGCCGCCGATGCGACCCGGCATATCTTCGGCCTCGCCACCGCCACGGCGGCTCTGATCGGGTTCGGCACCTTCCTCGCCTTGATCGAATGGCGCCTGTTCCTGATGGTCAGCGCCGGTGTCCTCGCGATTCGCCTCGGGCAGACCGCCTACAATCGCCACGTGCGCCGGCGCAGCGTGTGGGTCACCACCGCCAACCAGGGGCTGGCCGCAAGAATGCTTCACCTCGTCACCGGCATCCGCATGATCCGCGTGTTCGGCCGCGACGCCTACGAACAGGAACGGTTCGACGAGGCTTCGGAAGACGTGCGGCAATCGATGTTCTCGATCGCGCGCGCGACGCTGCTGGTGGGGCCGGTGTTCGAGTTTTCGCTTGCGGTGCTGCTGATCGCCACCCTGCTCGTGTCGACCCGGCTGGGCGTCGAACTGCCGGTGACGGCGGCGTTCCTCGTGCTGCTCTATCGGCTTCAGCCGCACCTGCGCACCGTCAGCGAGGCGCGGGTGGGCCTTGCATCTTTGCAAGGTTCGGTCGACGAGGTGGAGCGGTTGCTGGCCCGCCCGGTATCTCCGACCGAGGTTTCCGCGGTCGAGCGTTCGGGTACCGCGGATCCCGCCGCCCTCCCCCCGGCGGATATCCGGTTCGACCGGGTGAGCTTCCGATTTCCTGGCACCGACCGCGGCGGGGACGCCTTGCGCGAGGCCAGCTTCGTCATCCCGCACGGCCGCACCACGGCGCTGATCGGCCGGTCGGGGGCGGGCAAGACCACGATCGTCAACCTGCTGTGCCGCCTGCTCGAGCCGGGTTCGGGACGCATCCTTTATGGCGATCGCGAACTTGCCGACATCGATGTCGGCCACTGGCGCAGGCGGATCGCGCTCGCGGGGCAGGACGTCGATCTGATCGACGGGTCGGTCCGGGACAATATCGTCTACGGGCAACCCGGGGCGAGTGACGAGGAAGTCTTCGAGGCCGCCCGGCTTGCGGATGTGCTCGATCTGGTGAAGGACCTGCCCCGCGGGCTGGACACCTCCGTGGCGGCGCGCGGCCTCAACCTTTCGGGCGGGCAGCGGCAACGGCTGGGGCTGGCCCGCGCCCTCGTCCGGCGGCCGCAACTGCTGATCCTCGACGAGGCGACCAATGCGGTCGACGGGGTTTCCGAAGCCTCGATCATCCGCCTCCTTGCGAGCAGCCGCTGGTTCGAGACCGCGCTGATCATCAGTCACCGGCGCAGCACGCTTGCAGCGTGCAACTATGGCATCGTGCTCGACGCGGGACGGGTGGTCGAACAGGGCGAGTTCGCCACATTGTCCTATGTCGGCCGGATGGAATCGCCTCATCCGGCGACCGGCACCATGCCGTGAGCGGCCTGCGGCGCGTCGGCGCGCGGCTGCGTCACTGGCGCGACCGGCTGAACAAGGCGGACTGGGTGCAATTCGGATTGCGCCGCGCCATCGTCCCGCTGCGGGTCAGGCATCTTGGCGGACCGCGAAATCCGGCCGCGGGGACGGACGAGCCGATCGTCTTCTGCCTGCTGCGCAACGGAATGCCCTGGCTGGCAAGTTTCCTGGCCCACCATCGCGCCCTCGGCTTTCGCCATTTCGTCATGCTCGACAATGGCTCGGACGATGGCACGCTGGCCGCGATGATGCAGGAGGACGGGGTGACCGTGCTCGCTACGGCGGCACCTTATCACGCCTATGAAAATACCCTCAAACGCTACCTCGTCGATTCCTATGGCCGGGATCGCTGGTGCCTGTTCGTCGATATCGATGAACAGTTCGACTATCCCCTTCGGCGGCAGGTTCCGCTCGCCCGGCTGACCGCCTATCTCGATCGGACGGGCGCCGATGCGATGATCACCCAGATGCTCGACATGTTCGCCAGCCGCCCGCTGCACACGCTCGACATTGCGGGGCAGAGCGATCTGTTCGCAATCTTCCCGTCCCACGATCTGGCCTCGATCCGCACCGAACCCTACCCTTTTGCCCCTGCTGCCCCGATTCCCATGCATTGGGGCGGGATCCGCAAGACGGTATTCGGGACCGAGAACGGGCTGACCAAGGTTTCGTTCTTCCGCAACCGAAGGGGGCTCGGTCCTTTCGTTCACTGGCACCACGTAGCGCGCGGCACGATCGCCGACGTTGCCGGGGTGCTCTATCATTTTCCGTTCGAGGCCGGCTTCGCGCGCAAGGTGGAAGAAGCCGCGCAGTCGGGCCGGTACGGCTACCACACGACCGAGGAATACCGCGCCTATCGCCGGCGGGCGGGCGATGCCGGCTTCACCATCGCGAGCGACACGGCCCGCCGTTTCGCCGGCACCGATGCGCTGGTCGGCGAAGGCTTTCTGCATATCTCCGACCGCTACCGCGCGTTCGCGGGCGAACCTCAAGGCTGATCAATCGTCCGGGCGCTGGGGCGCAGAGGTCGGGGGTAAACCGAGTAAAGGGGCGGGATTGCGGGGCGAAACCCGAGTTTCGTCGGTTCGTGCGAGCGGGATCTGCGCTGCTTGCGGATAGAGGCGAACCAGCACCGCCGCAGTTACCGTCCGCAGAACGACGGCAAGCTCGCGCGCTGCATCGCCGGCGGGGACGCCCTCGCCCTGTCGGCGTCCGCGCGTGGCGCTTTTCAGCCCATCCGAGCGGCGCGCGACCTCCTCCTCGACGATGCCCTGCCAGAACGGCGGATGCTCGCCTTCGGACCATTCGCCGCGTCCGCGCCCGTAATGTGCCACGGCGAGATAGCGCAGCACCGCCGTCACCGTCAGCCGTTCGAGAAAGTCGCTGGCCCAGCGCATCGAGGATCCATCCTCTCCCTTTGCCATGTTGACGCCCTTGGCCACCCCGGTGGCGCCGAGCGCGCCCAGTATCCCGCCGACGATCATCCCACCGCCAAGGGTCAGTCCGCCAGCCGCAAGGTCGGCCGCCAGTCCGCCCAGCGCGCCTGAAAACAGCCCGCCCAAAGCCGCCGCCGCCCCCTCCGGGGTCTTGGCGGCATGGGCATAATCTTCGCCCACCCGCTCCAGCACCTTGCGTGCCGCCTTGCCCGACAATCCGTGAAGCGCGATCAGTTCGTCGGTCGAGGATGCCGTCGATTCGGCCAGCCGCTGGGCCAGTGCGCCCATGGCCTTTCGGGCCGCC
Source organism: Qipengyuania sp. (assembly GCF_043423005.1). Classification (GTDB taxonomy): domain Bacteria; phylum Pseudomonadota; class Alphaproteobacteria; order Sphingomonadales; family Sphingomonadaceae; genus Qipengyuania. The sequence continues at coordinate 27,657 of NZ_JBHWMI010000005.1, forward strand.
CGATCGCCTTTCTCGCGTCCCGAAAGCGCGGCGGCGAGCTTGCCCTGCCAGCCCGCCTCGTCGACCGCCTCGCGGTCGGCGGCCGCCCGGGCGAGATATCGGGTGAGGACATCGATCGATTCGCCAAACCGCGCGAGGTTGAGCTGTTCCCAGCGCCCCCTCAGCCGTGCCATCGCCGGCCGCTTGTCGGGCGACAGAAGCGGCATCACCGTATCGAGCAGCGCGCCTTCCTGAACCCAGACACGCGCGAAGGCGTCGAGCGGCAGCACCCCGCGCACCTGACCGGGGGCGCCGATTTCGCTCCATCGCGCGATCTCGCCGCCGACATCGGCACGGGGTGGACCCATCTGGTTGAGCAGGACCACCACGGGTTTGCCGATCCAGCCGAGTACCTCCATCTCGAGCGCGACATAGGCCGCGCTCGCCGGATCCTCGGCAGCATTGACCAGATAAAGGATGACGTCCGCCTCCTCGCGGGCGTTCTTCACCGCTTGCTGGCTCGACCATAGCGCCCGTTCGCGCCAGCGGTCCCACACCTGGCTCAGGAACCAGCCGATCGGATTGCCGCTGTTCCGCAAGCGGGTGAGCAGCCGCGCGGTATCGCCGAAGCCCGGGGTATCCCACAGCATCAGGGTATCGGCACCATCCTGCACCAGCACATAGCCGGTCGCGATATCGGTGACGTGCGCCGCATCGCGGACCTCGCCCACATCGCGGCCGAGAAGCGTGCGGGCGAGCGTGGTCTTGCCGGCGTTGGTATGGCTGATGAGGCTGAGATTGATCGTAGTGCCGGGCGCGACCGGGCTAGCTGGACCTGCGGGGGTCATCGGTGAAGCTCCGCATCGGGAATGAGGCTGGCCTCGATCCGCTTCGCCAGGTCGTCGTCCTGCACATCGGTGAGGTCGATGCCGAGGGGCGCGATGCCGGCAGGAGCCAGGACGCTGCGCCAAGCGGCAAGGCGGGTCGCGACCCGTTCGTCCAGACCGGGCTGTCCGGCGAAATGCGCCCGCCACGGTGTCTCGTCGATCAGCGCGCCCATGATCGTTCCCTTGGCCCGCGCGGTCGTGCCCGCCAGCAGGCGGGCAAACTCGCCGTGATTTTCCGCCTCGGGAGTGGATGACAAGGTGAACAGCAGGAGATGGTAATCCTCCTCGGGGTCGGGGGGATGGGCGGTCGCCCATCCGTCTTCCCCGCCATAGGGTATCGCCGGATCGAAGCGGACCTCAGCCCCATCGCCCAGGACGCCGCGCAAGGCAGCCGTCAGGCGGCGGCGGGTCTCCTCACCCGGGGCATAGGCATACGGGGTGACGCGCGCCCGGCCTGGCGCCGCCCCACTGGCGCGCAGCAGGCGGCGGACGTAGAAATCCTCGCGGCTGGCGACCGGCAGGCTGCGCGACAGGCGTGCGGCGTTCAGCCCTTGCGCCAAGGCCAGCAACAGCCGCGGCGCGATGACAAGTCCCGCAACAGTGATGGTGTAGAGGTGGATCCACGGCGCGGCATTGACCCCCGCCCCGCCGCCATCGTCCCACCGCATCGCATCGATTTCTGCCACCGACGGTATCGCGACGCCGCTGACCGCGCTGGCCGGGCCGAGCACCATGGATAGCAGCCAGTGCACGGCTGCCGGGCCGAGAAACGTGCTTTCCCACCCGGCGCGGTATTCGATGACGATGGCCCGGGCATAGATGCCGAGGATCAGTCCCGCAGCGAACAGCGCCGCGCCAAGATGGAGAGTGCGCGCCGCCCGCGCCGCGTTAAGCCTCGCAGTTAGCGCGGACCAGCGGCGACGGAATGCGGCCGCGGCGCGCCCTGTGGGCGATCCCTGTGCGTCTGGTGCCCGGCCGACCCCCCCGGCCCTTGCCAGAAGCATCGTCAGCGGATCGCGGGCCGCGCCAGACCGCCGCCGCAGGATCGCGCTCGCCGCGATCCAGGCGTAGACGGCCAGGTTCCATGCGATCGTGCCGATAAGCGGAACCGCCAGCAGGTTCATCCGCCGCCCGTTGCCAAGCTCGTTGGCAAGAAACCCGGCAATGAGGGCGATCACGGGAACAGCGAAACCCACCCAGCCGGGCCAGCGGCTTGCCTTCAACAGATCGGCCAACCCTTGGTGGCGCGTCGTCAGCCGGGCGGCGGCGAAGTCGGAACGCGCGGCAAGATAGCGATGCGCGAACCGCCGGCTTCCCGCTGCATCTCCTGAGACCGCACGTGCGTGGGCATCGGCCTGTTCGCGATCCTCGCGGGTGAGCAGAGTGCCCTCACGGTCCTCGACCTCCACCGCGCGCACGAGTTCGATGCGGCGTGCCTCGTCTTCCGTCATCGCTCATCCCCCCGCGTATGGCCTGCCCTGGCCCCATCAACGCATTAGCCTGCGCTGCGGGTCCGAAGCGACTGCCGCGGCGTGCGACAGCAGGCGAATCAGCGGTAGAAGATGTGGCTGTCGATCGTGACGCGGGCGACCTTCTGGCGCGCCCAGCCGGGTTTGACATACCGGGCATGAAAATAGAGCGAATCGCCCGCTTCGCTATCCCACAGTCCCTGATGGGCGATCCGGGCGATGGCGGAAGCGCGCTTGTAGGCGGCCGAACCTTCGCGAATCGCCGGCAACTGACCGCCGCGGATGAAGGAAAACTGGGAACGCTGGTGAACCACCCCGCAATAGCTCGAGGGGAAGCGACCCGATGCGGCGCGATTGATGATGACCTGCGCCACCGCCAGCTGCCCTTCGAGGGGCTCGCCGCGGGCTTCGAAGAACACCGCTCCGGCAAGGCAGCGCATCTCGCGCGACATGTCGCCGGCGGCGGGCATCCCGGCAACCAGCTGGTGCAGGCTGTCGGCGTCGGGCACCGGGGCCGCCTGGGCCTCCCTTTCGGGCTGGGATGCGGGGGGAACATCCTGAACCACTTCGCCGCCTACGAAAACCGGCATCACTTCATCGGTCAATCGCGCGGACTGGTCAGTGGTCGTGAGGGTTGCGGCAGGTTCGACGACCTGGGCGTTGGCGCCGGTTTCTTCGAAGCCGGCAAGTGTAACGAAGGCAGCCACGGCGACAGCCGCGGTAAAACCGGTGGTCTTGCGAAACATGTGCTCGAGTTTTTCGGCGGTGAGAAATCCGTCGCGAGACTGGAACCGGGACGCGCTTGTCGGCGTTCTGTATCCGGATCGTTGGCAGTCTTGCCGATGTCTCCCCGTCTGCGTGCTAGCGCGCCGGCCGTATTGCCGAACAGTGCCGCCTTCGCATCGAAAGGTTGGCGCCGGATAGTCTCATTTGAAATCAAGTCAAGCGTTATGGGCGCTCAGCTGATGAAGCGTTCGGGATTCCCGACGTCCAGTTCGACGATCCATAGGTCGCGGTCCTGTTCGCTGCGCCGCGCGAGATACCGCGCAAATGACCCCGGATCGGCTGCATCCTCGGTCTGGCTGATGACGTAAGGGCGCGATCCGTCGAGCTGTGGCATTCGCTCCCACAACTGGGCCGGCCCGCCGCGCTGAAGCGTCACCAAGGCGATAGTGCCGGCGTCGCGGTCGCCCCGATGCAAGACCGCGGCAAAGCCTCCTGCATTCCCGACCGCGCGAATCAGGCCGGCGACCTCCAGATGGGCTGGCAGGCGGGCCGGAAACACTAGCCTTCGCTGTAACCGGGAAGACTGGACAGCGCGATGCGGCTTTTCATGAAGGTGCCGGTTCCGCGTCCGATCTCCTCGCCTTCCCCGTCCACCAGTCGCGCTTCGGCGACGAAGACCCGCCGCCGGCCACTCACCCAGCGTCCCTCGGCCAGCACCCGTCCGCTGCGTACGGGCTTTGTGAAATGGAGATTGAACGAGGTGGTCAGCAGGAAGCGGTCGGTCACCAGGGTGTTGGCGGCATAGAAGGCGGCATCGTCCAGCATCTTGAAATAGACCGTACCGTGCGCGGCCCCGGCTGCGTGATAGACCGTTTCGGTGACGTCGAAGGCAATGCGCGCTGCTCCCTCGCCGGCGATCTCGAGGCGCGAGGCGAACAGCCGGTTGACCGGCGCCGCGGCATACAGGCGCTCGAGCGCGCGATGATGCCGTTGTGCCCCGGCCGACGTTTCCGCCCCTGCCCCCACCATCGTCACTGCGTTCAGGATGGCTCGACCCAGCCGATCGACCCGTCACGGCGCCGATAGACCATGTTGTGCCGCTGGGTCGCGGCGTTCTTGAACAACAGCGCATCGGTGCTGCGCAAATCGAGCATCATGACCGCATCGGCAACGCTGCATTCCGGGATGTTGGCGCGGGTTTCCGCGATCACCGGCGGGCTGTCTTCCATGACCTCTTCGTCCGAATCGACATTGGCCGGCGCGAAGATCGTGTAGGCGGCGTCTTCCTCGCGCACCGCCTGATCGGCCTGCTGATGCCTGTCCTGCAACCGGCGCTTGTAGCGGCGAAGTTGCTTCTCGATCTTGCCGGCCGCCTGGTCGAACGCCTGGTGGACGTCATGCGCCTCGCCATGGCCGCGCAGGATCAACCCCTGCATCACATGGGTCACGATATCCGCGCTGAAGGCGTTTGCCGGGGCCTTGCCGAACGTCACCTGGGACGAGATCGCGCGGCGAAAATACTTGTCGACGATCCCCTGCAGACGCTCCTCGACATGGCTTTGAAGCGCGGCGCCGGTATCCATCTGGTGGCCGGAAATGCGGATATCCATGGTCATTCTTCTCCTTCGTCACGCCCCCCGACGATCCCGGCCGGCCCGTCTCGCCGGCAATGTATCAAGCGTTCCAGAGTGCGTTTTCGATCCCGGACATGAAAGTGCTGTGGCGGGCCAGTTCGGCAGGCGTCGGGGCATGGGGTCGCGGCGGTCGCCGGGCGCCGACATCCGCCTTGCGCAGCACGAGGGCGGGCGCAGCTGGCGCGGCGGAACGGGTCGCCGCCAGCTCGAGCCCGATCTGCCGTCCGCCCTTCAATTCGACATAGACCTGCGCCAAAAGCTCGGCGTCGAGCAGCGCGCCATGCTTCACCCGGTGGCTGCGATCGATGCCGTACCTGGTGCACAGCGCATCGAGCGACAGCTTGGCACCCGGATGCCGTCGTTTGGCCAAGGCCACGGTATCGATCATCCGCGTCAGGCACACCGACGTGCGTTCGCACAGGCCAAGCTCGGCATTGAGAAAGGCGAAATCGAAGCCCGCGTTATGCGCCACCAGAGGCGCATCGGCGATGAATTCGAGCAGTTCGTCAGCCTTGTCGCGAAACAGCGGCTTGTCGGCCAGAAAGGCGGCGGACAGTCCATGCACCGCTTCGGCCCCGCCGGGCATGTCGCGCTGCGGATTGAAATAGGCGTGATAGGTCTTGCCGGTGGGAACCAGATTGACGATCTCGATACAGCCGATCTCGACCATGCGGTCCCCGGTGGATGGATCAAGGCCAGTGGTTTCGGTGTCGAAAACGATCTCGCGCATCGGCTTTCGTATCGGCCTCGGGCGCGTGGATTACAAGGGCGGCAGCATCCGCTGTGCGCCAAGTTCCGCGATAAGCGCGGCGACATCGCGGCGGGTCGCGGCAAGCGGCTGGCCGGTATCGATGACATGATCGGCGGCGGCACGCTTGTTTGCGTCCGGGGTCTGGAGCGCGAGTATCTCGGCGAATTTTTCCGCCGTCATTCCGGGCCGTGCCAGGACCCGCTGGCGCTGGACGTCGCCGGGGGCGGAGACGACGACGATCCTGTCCACCTGATCCGCCCCGCCCTTTTCGAACAACAGCGGGATATCGAAGACCAGCATCGGCGCATGGCCATGTTCGATCAGAAACGTCTGCCGCCTGGCGGCCACAGCGGGGTGGACGATCGCCTCGAGCCGGGCGAGGGCGGCGGGATCGGCGAAGACCTGCGCCCCGAGTTCTGCCCGGCGCACGCCACCGGCGTCGGTCGATCCCGGAAACGCCGCCTCGATCGCCGCAAGCAGCTCGCCGCCGCGACCCTGCATCGCCCGCACCGCGGCATCGGCATCGAACACGGGCACGCCGTGCGCGCGAAACATCTCCGCGACCGTGGACTTGCCCATGCCGATGGACCCGGTGAGCCCGATGATGAGCGGACGGGTCATGCGCTAAGCAGGGTCCGCAATTCGCCGTCGTGCTCGCGCGGGGGCGGGGCACCGTAGAAATACGTGAAGGCGGCGGCGGCCTGTCCGATCAGCATGGCCAGACCGTCGATCGCCCGATGCCCCGCGGCCCGTGCATTGCTGAGAAAGTCCGTATCGACTGGATCGGTGACGATGTCGTAGGCGATTGCCCCGGGCGGGGCATGGCTCCAGTCGAAGGCGAGCGGCAGCTGGCCCCGCATGCCCAGCGGCGTCGCATTAACGACGAGATCAAGGCATCCCTCCCGGTCGTCGAACGCGAAGTCGGTCGGCGCGGCGAAGTGATCAAGGGGGGCGGCATAATGCTCGCGCCCGGAGGGAAGATCGGCCAGCAGCCCGCGTGCGTTGGCCTGATCGCGTGCGGCAAGAACGATCGTGAACCCTTCTCGCGCAAGCGCCGCGATCACGGCGCGGGCCGCACCGCCCGTCCCGATGACGCGCGCCATGCGGAAGTAATGGGACTGATCAAGATGCCCCCGCAAGGGCTCGAGAAAGCCCGCGACATCGGTATTGCGGCCGATCAATGCGCCGTCCGTTGCGCGAACGATCGTGTTTATCGCGCCGACCTTGCGGGCCAACGGTTCCAGCCGGTCGACCAGTCCGATGACGGCCTGCTTGTGCGGCATCGTGACATTGCAACCGCGCCAGAACGGATCGTTGCGGCGCTGTGCAAGATAGTCGGGCAGTTGCGCGGCGGTGACCGCGGTTGCGCGGTAATCGCCCTCCAGCCCCAGCCGTTCGAGCCAGAACCGGTGGATCGCCGGGGATTTCGATTGTCCGACCGGATCGCCGATGACCTCGGCATAGCGGGCCATCATGCCGGCAGCACACCTTCGTCGCGCAAGGCGGCAAGCACCTGCAAGAGCGGCATGCCAAGTACGGTGAACTGGTCGCCGGCGATGCTGCGGAACAGGTTGACGCCCGGGCCTTCGATCCGGAACACGCCCACGCAGGCGGCAACTGCCGGCCATTCGGCGTCGAGATAGGCTTCGATGAACCCTTCGGACAGGTCGCGCACCTGGAGGCGAGCATGATCGCTCCCGATCCAGACGATGCGCCCGCCGCGCGCCAGTGCTGCCGCACTGTGCAGGGTCATCACCTGCCCGGAGAAAAAGCGCAGATGTTCGGCTGCCTCGGCGCGGGTTCGCGGCTTGTCGAACCGGCGCCCGCCGGCCTCGACCAGCGAATCGCTGCCGAGCACGAGGCGATCCCCGGCGTCGGTAATTGCCGCCGCCTTCGCCGCGGCCAGCGCCTGCGCGATCTCGCCCGCTTCGGCGCCAGCCATCTCGGCCTCCAGCGCGCGCTCGTCGACGGCCGGGGACCGGGCGGTAAACTGCACGCCCGCGCTTTCCAGCATCGCCTTGCGCGACGCGCTGGTCGAGGCCAGCACGATGCCCTCGCCGCCCAGCCGGTGGCTCATATCGCCTTGACGCCTTCGAACTCGCGGCCCGAGGCATTGGCCCGCTGGGCGCACAGGCGAATGATCGCGGCGGCGGTTTCCTCGATCGAGCGGCGGGTCACGTCGATGACCGGCCAGCCATTGTCGGCGAACATCCGCCGGGCATAGGCGACCTCGTCCCGCACCCGGTCGTTGTCCACATAGGCGGTGGCGGTCGTCTCGTTAAGGGTGAGCAGGCGGTTGCGGCGGATCTGGACCAGCCGTTCGGGCGCCGTGGTCAGGCCGACGACAAGGGGGTGCTTCAACTCGAACAGCTTGGCCGGCGGCGGGCTCTCCACCACCAGCGGGATATTGGCGACCTTGTAGCCGCGATTGGCGAGATAGATGCTGGTCGGGGTCTTGGAACTGCGCGAGACTCCGGCAAGGACGATGTCCGCTTCTTCCCAGTTTTCCCAGTTTACCCCGTCATCGTGCGCGATGGTGAACTGGATCGCATCGACCCGCTCGAAATACGCCTCGTCCATGCGATGCTGACGGCCCGGGCGGCCGTGCGCTTCCTGCCCCAACGCCTGCTCGAGCGCCTCGGTAATACGGTCGAGGATCGGCACCGCCGGGATGCCCAGCTGCGAGCAGGCCCGCTCGAGCTGGGCGCGGGTTTCGGGATTGACCAGGGTAAAGAGGACCAGACCAGGATTGGCCTTGAGTTCGGGCAACAGCCGTTCGAGATGCTGGGAACTCCTGACCATTGGCCAGAAGTGACGCACCACGTCAATGTCGTCGAACTGGGCCAAAGCCGCCTTGGCCAGCATCTCCAGCGTCTCGCCGGTCGAATCCGACAGAAGGTGAAGATGAACCCGTTCGGCGATGACACGCGCTCCTGCAGTTCGCGGCAAGTGAGGGTGTGGACAGACCGGGCATAAACCACGGTATAGGGCTGGCGACAAGTTCGGGGATCAAAAGGCTCCCCGCTGTGCCGGCATTCGTCCCGCGATTCGCCCACGCCAAATGCGACTTGCGAACAGGCTGGGGAGAGGGGGGATAAGTTTCGCTCGACTCTTCCACGCCGCGCCGGCCGCGGCGAGTCGCGAGCGCTTACCAAGCAGCTTCCTTCGGCGGGACAATTGCGCCACAGGCACGCTGTGCCCGCTATCCACAGGGCCAACTGACTAATTCTACCTTTATAGAATCCGTTATTTATTGGATTGGACCAGACCGATGCCCGGCCCTCTTCTCGAAACGCTCGGCGGTACGCGCGGTGCCCGTGTTCCGCTCTGGCTCATGCGCCAGGCCGGGCGATACCTGCCCGAATATCGCGACTTGCGGGCTCGAAAGGGCGGGTTTCTGGCACTTGCCTATGACAGCGAGGCAGCCTGCGAGATCACGCTTCAGCCGATCCGCCGGTTCGGCTTCGACGGGGCCATCCTGTTCTCCGATATCCTGATCGTGCCCCATGCGATGGGCCAGCATCTCGAGTTCCTGGCGGGCGAGGGACCGCGGCTTTCGCCCCGCCTGCTCGATGCAGCCCTCTCGTCCCTGGTGCCCGACCGCTCGCGTTATGAACCGATCTACCGGACGGTGCGCCTGTGCCGTGCGGAGTTGGGCAACGAGACGACGATGCTGGGTTTTGCCGGCAGCCCGTGGACGGTGGCGACCTACATGATCGCGGGCGAGGGCAGCCGCGATCAGCACGATGCCCGCGCCCTGGCCTATCGCGACCCGGCGGCGATGACGGCGATCCTCGACGCCATCGCGGACGAGACGATCGACTATCTCTCCGGCCAGATTGATGCCGGGGCCGAAGCGGTGCAGCTGTTCGACAGCTGGGCCGGCAGTCTTGCACCGGATGAATTTGCCCGCTGGGTGATTGCCCCCAATGCGCGCATCGTCGCGGCCCTGAAGGCACGCTACCCGGCATTGCCGATCATCGGTTTTCCCAAGGGGGCGGGTGAAAAGCTGCCGGCCTACGCGCGCGAAACCGGGGTCGATGCGGTCGGTGTCGACGAGACGCTGGACCCTGCATGGATCGATGCCAACCTGCCTGCCGGGATGCCGGTCCAGGGCAACGTCGACCCCCTGCTGTTGCTCGCCGGCACTCCGGCGCTCGAACAGCGGGCAGACGTCATCCTGCGCGCGTTCGCCGGCCGTCCGCATGTGTTCAACCTCGGCCACGGGATCGACCGACGAACGCCCATTGCCCATGTCGAACGTCTGATTGCCGCCGTGCGCAACTGGAAGGGGTGACGCAGCCGATGACGCATCCTAGATCGCGATCATGGCGAGCGTGCTGGCGATGACGTATCTGTGGCTCAAGGCAGGGCACATCATCTTCATGGTGTTCTGGATGGCGGGGCTGTTCATGCTGCCGCGCCAGATGCTCTATCTGCACCCCCATGCCGCAGATACCGCCGAGGCGGCCTTGTGGGCCAAGCGGATGGGCCTGCTGCGCAAGATCATCCTCACCCCGAGCCTGATCGTCGTCTGGGTGCTGGGGCTGCTCCTGGCGGTCAGCATAGGGGCCTTTTCGCAAGGCTGGTTCCATATCAAGCTGGCGCTGGTGCTGGCGCTGACCGCCTATCACGGTGTGATGGTAGGCCGGGCGCGCAAGATGATCGCCGGTCATCGCCCGCTCAGCGAAAGACAGCTTCGCCTGTGGGGCGAGTTTCCCGGGATCGCACTGGCGCTGATCGTCGTGCTGGTGGTCGTCAAACCGTTCTGAACCATCCGCCGGGCCCGAACCGGTGACATTGCGATTGACGGCGGCGACAGGCGAACTTATCGCCGCCACACGCCCGTTCCGGGTACCGGCGCCGTCGTGCCGGGCAAGGTCCGCTTTCTCCAAGCCGTCGCCATCCAACGCGGCGTTCGACCGCGACATATCGTCATCAATTCAAGCGAACATCTCATGCACCTCAAAGACCTCAAAGCAAAAGCTCCTGCCGATCTCGTCGCGATGGCCGAGGAGTTCGGCGTCGAGGGCGCGTCGACCATGCGCCGCCAGGACCTCATGTTCTGCATCCTACGCGAACTGGCCGAGGACGAGGAGTACGAGGAAAAGATCATGGGGATCGGCACCATCGAGGTGCTGCAGGACGGCTTCGGCTTCCTGCGCAGTCCCGAGGCGAACTATCTCGCCGGTCCCGACGATATCTATGTCTCGCCCAACCAGATCCGCAAATGGGGCCTGCGCACCGGTGACACCGTCGAAGGCGAGATCCGCGCCCCCCAGGATGGCGAGCGGTACTTCGCGCTGACGACGCTTCACCAGGTCAATTTCGACGATCCCGATGCGGTTCGCCATCGCACGAATTTCGACAATCTGACCCCGCTCTATCCCGAGGAGAAGCTGACCCTCGACACCGTCGATCCCACGGTCAAGGACAGGAGCGCGCGGGTGATCGACATCATCTCGCCGCAGGGCAAGGGCCAGCGCGCCCTGATCGTCGCCCCGCCGCGCACCGGCAAGACCGTGCTGCTGCAGAACATTGCCAAAGCGATCACCGACAACCACCCCGAGGTCTTCCTGCTCGTCCTTTTGGTGGACGAGCGGCCCGAGGAAGTTACCGACATGCAGCGCAGCGTGAAGGGCGAGGTCATTTCCTCGACCTTCGACGAGCCCGCAACGCGTCACGTCCAGGTCGCTGAGATGGTGATCGAAAAGGCCAAGCGCCTGGTCGAGCACAAGAAGGACGTGGTGATACTGCTCGATTCGATTACCCGCCTCGGCCGCGCTTACAACACCGTGGTGCCAAGCTCGGGCAAGGTGCTGACCGGCGGTGTCGATGCCAATGCGCTGCAGCGACCCAAGCGCTTTTTCGGCGCCGCGCGGAATATCGAGGAGGGCGGGAGCCTCTCGATCATCGCCACCGCGCTGATCGACACGGGCAGCCGCATGGACGAAGTCATCTTCGAAGAGTTCAAGGGCACCGGCAACAGCGAGATCGTGCTCGACCGCAAGGTCGCGGACAAGCGCATCTTCCCCGCGCTCGACGTGGGCAAGAGCGGTACCCGCAAGGAAGAGTTGCTGGTCGAGAAGGACAAGCTTTCCAAAATGTGGGTCCTGCGCCGCATCCTCATGCAGATGGGGACGGTCGACGCGATGGAGTTCCTCCTCGACAAGATGAAGGATTCCAAGACCAACGAGGACTTCTTCGCGACGATGAACCAATAGGGGCACCAGATGCCAGCCGACCTCATTCTGATCGTCGGCTGCAGCGGGGCGGGCAAAACCACCTATGCCCGCCGTCTGGCCGACGAAACCGGCGGTATCCGCTTCTCGATCGACGAGTGGATGATGGCACTGTTCTGGAAAGACAGCCCGCAACCGCTCGAGTTCGCCTGGACGATGGAACGGGTGAGGCGCTGCGAGGCGCAGATCTTGGCCATGGCGCAGCAGCTTGCCGCCCGCGGCATTCCCGCGATCTTGGACTTGGGTTTCACCCAGAAAGACCATCGCGATCGGTTCCGGCAGATGGCGCGCGAGGCGGGTCTTTCGGCTGCGCTCCATTTCGTCGACGTCCCGGTCGAAGAACGATGGCGGCGCGTAGAACGGCGCAATGCCGAAAAGGGCAACACCTACGCCATGACGGTGGATCGCGGTATATTCGACTTCATGGAAGGGATGTGGGAACCGCCTGAAAAGGACGAATGGCAGGCTAATGGCGGCACGCGCATCGGCGGCGACTAGCCGCCGTTCGCCTGCAGCTGAGCCGCCATCACCTCCCACACCTTGTTCACCGCCTTCAGCGGCCGCACCATTACCTTGAAGTCGGCGATCATGCCGTCCTCGTCGAAGCGGATGAGATCGACGCCGTTGACAAGGATGCCGTCCAGCTCGGTATCGAACTCGAGCAGTGCGTCCTTGCCGTCGACCAGTTCTCGGACATAGCGGAAGCTTTCGTTGCCCAGCACCTGCCCCGCCGCCGCGAGATAGGCGACGACCAGCGCCCGGCCCCGCTGCGGGGTGTGCACGACGGGCGAATGGAACACCGCATCCTCGTGGATGATGGCGGCAAGGTCCTGCGCGCTGCTGCCGTTCGCAAGAATGCCGTGCCAGCGCTCCAAGCCCTCGCGCGCGCTCATGTGGCGGCCGCTATGAAGCTGCCGGCCTGCGCCGCGTGCCAGTAGCGCGCATAGGGCGTTGCATCAGGGTCTGCGAGGAGCTCGCCCGGTTGAAGGAAGCGGTGCACTCGGTCGAGCGGCTCGGCCCGCACCGCATCGAGGCGCTGCGAGATCGCGGCGGGGTTGATCTGCCACGGGTTATCATAGCCCATCGCCATGACCATTTCGCGCAAGGTCGCGAGGGTCTGCCGCTGAAACCGGGCTACTCGCTCCCATTTGTCCTCGACCACCAGGCCGCGCTGGCGGGCGGGGTCCTGGGTCGCGACGCCGGTAGGGCAGCGATCGGTATGGCATTGCATCGACTGGACGCAGCCCAAGGCGAACATGAAGGCCCGTCCGGCATTGCACCAGTCGGCGCCGAGCCCAAGGTTCATCGCAATGCCTGCACCCGAATGAACCTTTCCGGCGGCTGCCAGCTTGATCTCGTCCTTCAGCCCCGCGCCGACGAGGGCATTGCGTGCGAGAATCAATCCCTCGCGCAGCGGCATCCCGACCCGGTTGGAAAATTCGACCGGGGCCGCGCCCGTCCCGCCCTCCGCCCCGTCGATGACGAGGAAATCCAGCCGGATACCGGTTTCCAGCATTGCCTTGACGAGGGCGAAGAACTCGTGCGGCTTGCCGATGCACAGCTTGGCGCCGACCGGTTTTCCGCCCCCGAGGTCACGCAGGCGCGCAGCCCATTCGACCAGTTCGATCGGCGTCGAGAAGGTCGAATGCGCAGCTGGCGATACGCATTCCTCGCCTTCCTGGACCCCGCGTGCCTCGGCAATTTCCTGCGTCACCTTGGGACCTGGCAGCACCCCGCCGTGGCCGGGCTTCGCGCCCTGGCTCAGCTTGATCTCGATCATCTTGATCTGGTCGTTGGCCGCGGTGGCGGCGAAGCGTTCGGGATCGAAGTTGCCGCGGCTGTCGCGGCAGCCGAAATAGCCGCTGCCGATCTCCCAGACGAGGTCTCCGCCCTCGCTGAGGTGATGGCGCGATACGCCGCCTTCGCCGGTGTCGTGGTAGAAGTTGCCCGCGCGTGCGCCCTTGTTCAGCGCGCGGATGGCATTGGCGGATAGCGAACCGAAGCTCATTGCCGAAATGTTGAGCAGCGCCGCCGAATAGGGCCTGCTGCATTGCCGGCTGCCGACGTTCACGCGCCATTCCTTCGGGGCATCCGTCCTGGGCACCATCGAATGGGCAAGCCATTCGTATTCGTCGGAATAGACATCGAGTTCGGTGCCGAAGGGATGCACGTCGAGTTCGCCCTTGGCGCGGGCATAGACGAGGCTGCGCTCGTCATGATTGAAGGGGCGGCCTTCCAGATCGCCTTCGACGATATAGGCGCGGGCGAAGGGGCGCAGGTCTTCCATGATCCAGCGGACGCGCGCCACCAGCGGATAGTTGCGCCGGAGGGTATGCTCGGTCTGGAAGAAGTCCCACGCGGTGACCAGCAGCGCCGGAACCGCGATCAGCAGGCCCCAGCTCAAGGCAGGAACAAGGGCGCACAGGGCAGTAAGCAGGATCACGATCGCCGGAACCGCGAACCGCGGAAACAGGTCGAGAGGGTTGCGGCGATCCTGATCCTTGTGGATCACGCCAGATGCTCGGCGAAGAAGGCCATGGTGCGCTCGTCCGCCAGCCTGGCGCACGCGTCGTTGCGGCGCTTGCCGAATTCGGTGGCGAAGCCGTGATCCATGCCTTCGTAATCGTACAGCGTCACCCGCGGGTGATCGTCCAGTCCTTCGTGCATCGCTTTCTGGGTCGCCGTATCGACGAAGCCATCATCGCCGGCGATATGGAGCAGGAGCGGATTGGCGATGGCGCGCTTTTCGTGGAGGAGATTGTCGATCCCGACGGCGTAATAACCGACGCTTGCATCGCTGTAGGTCCGGGCGGCGGTCATGTAGGCCAGCCGTCCGCCGAGGCAGTAACCGACCGCGCCAACCTTGGCGCAGCCCTCACCGCGGGCCCAGCGAATGGCTGCCTCGATGTCGCGAACGCCCTGATCCTGGTCGAATTTCTGGAACAGGGTCATGGCCTGGTCCATTTCCGCCGGGATGTCGGGATCGAGTTCGATCCCTTCGCCGAAGGTGTGGAACAGGTCGGGCGCGATGGCGAGATATCCGGCCTCGGCCAGCGTGTCGCACTTGCGGCGAATTCCGGCGTTCACCCCGAAGATCTCCTGGATGACCACGATGGCGGCGGTCGGACTGTCCTGCGGTCTTGCCACGTAGGCGGGGAAGTCGGTGTCTCCGGAGAGACCTTGGACGCGGATCGTTTCGCTCATCGCTTTCCCTTTGCTGCGGGGATGGTACGCTTGTGCCTGCCGCGGGACATCCCAGATTACTGGTGAGACGATAACGGAGAAGCGCGATGAAGGTCCATGTCGAAATTGATTGCACGCCCGAAGAAGCGCGTGCCTTCATGGGCTTGCCCGATGTCGGCAAGGCCAATGCGGTCTATGTCGACATGATGTCGAAGGCGATGCAAGGCGTCTCCGATACTGACAAGCTGCAGGATTACGCCCGCCAGCTGGCGCCCATGGGACAGGCCGGGCTCAAGCTTTTCCAGAGCTTCATGGAAGGAGCGATGACGGCAAAGGCGGCCGCCGCCGCCCCCGAGACCAAGCGCGATCCAGCCCCCTGAAATATCAGCTTAAGGGTGAGTGACACCATTTTCGCGCTGTCGAGCGGGGCGCCGCCAGCGGCAATCGGTATCATCCGCATCAGTGGACCGATGGCCGGAACTGCGCTGGCGCGCCTGTCCGGCAGTCTTCCCGAGCCGCGCCATGCGCGAGTTCGTATCTTGCGCGGCGAAGACGGGAGGACAATCGATCAGGCGCTGATCCTGTGGTTCAGGTCCCCGGCGACTGCGACGGGCGAGGATCTGGCAGAGCTGCACTGCCACGGGGGCCGCGCGGTTGTCAGGGCAGTCGAGGCAGAGCTCGGCCGCATGGCAGGACTGCGTCCTGCTCAGCCCGGCGAATTTACGCGACGGGCGTTCGAGAACGGCCGGCTCGATCTGGCAGAGGCCGAGGCGCTTGCCGACTTGCTGTCTGCCGAGACCGAAGTGCAGCGACTTACCGCCCAAGCCAATTTCGGCGGGGCGCTGTCCCGGATGGTCGAAAGCTGGCGCACTCGCGCGATCGGGCTTTCGGCGCGCCTCGAGGCACTACTGGATTTCGCAGACGAAGACGACGTGGCGATAGACCTGACCACCATCGTGACCGGAGCCCGGGAGCTGTCGGAAGACCTGTCGGAAGCCTTGGCAGCACCCTCCGCAGAACGCTTGAGAGAAGGGATAAGGGTCGTCATCGCCGGTCCGCCGAACGCCGGAAAGTCTTCTCTTTTCAACGCATTGCTCGGTGATCAAGCAGCTATTGTGACGGATATAGCCGGGACCACCCGTGATGTGATCGAGCGTCCTGTCGCTTTCGACGGAGTGCCGATCACCTTGATCGATACGGCAGGGCTGCGGGATGATGCCGAAGATACGATCGAACGGATCGGCATCGGCCTGTCGCGCCAACATGTCGGACAGGCGGACCTCGTCCTGTGGCTTGGCGAGGAGGGGGCGGGGCCGAAAGGATCCCTTGAGGTCGCATCGAAAGCGGACATGGGCGTAAATTTGAAGTCCGCCGATGCCCACCGTGTTTCGGCGGTATCGCAGGAAGGGATCGACGCGCTGAGGACGGCCATTGCACATCAGGCGCGTGAGTTACTTCCCAAGCCGGGCGCTGCTGCCTTGAACGCGCGGCATAGATCGCATATTTGCGCGGTGGCGCAGGCTATGGCGGTTATTTCGGAGGACGCCGACCCGCTTATCGTAGCCGAGGCCTTGCGCAGTGCCCGGGTCGAATTCGATGCCATTACCGGACGCGTTTCGACCGACGAAATGCTCGACAACCTGTTTGGCCAGTTCTGTATTGGGAAGTGATGTTTCACGTGAAACAATCTGGATCGCCAGGCGGGCATGATGTTATCGTCATTGGCGGGGGTCATGCCGGCGTGGAGGCGGCCGCTGCAAGCGCGCGGATGGGTGTACGCACGGCCCTCGTAACCTTCGACGCGTCAAAGATTGGCGAAATGAGCTGCAACCCTGCAATCGGCGGGTTGGGCAAAGGTCATCTCGTTCGGGAAGTCGATGCGCTCGATGGGATTCTCGCTCGTGCTGCCGATCGTGCGGCTATCCATTACCGGATGCTCAACCGCAGCAAGGGGAGCGCGGTCTGGGGCCCGCGCATACAGGCCGATCGTAGCCTGTTCCGCCAAGCCGTTCAGGAGATGGCTGGATCTCTCGATCATCTTGAGGTCATCGAAGGCGAGGTTGTCGGCCTGCGCCTGAAAGGCGGAAGGGTCGCTGGGGTCGAACTGGCCTGCGGCACCCGGCTTGATACCGAATGCGTTATTCTGGCTACCGGCACATTCCTTGGCGGGCGGCTTTTCAGAGGTGACGAGCGGCAAGAGGGCGGCCGGATCGAGGAGCGGCCTGCGACTCGTCTCGCGGCCGATCTTCGCCTCCTGGAATTACCAATCCGCCGGTTGAAAACCGGAACACCTCCTCGTCTCGATGGGCGTACAATCGATTGGGCGCGGTTGGAGATGCAAGCCTCGGATGCGGAAAGTTGGACGATGTCGGCGCTAATCCCGGCAAGGACAAACCCGGAGGTTTTCTGCGGCATCACGCGAACGAACCAGCGATCGCACGACATCATTCGCGCAAATCTCGATCGCTCACCGATGTTTACGGGTGCCATCGGCGCCACCGGCCCGCGTTATTGCCCGTCCATCGAGGACAAAATTCACCGCTTTGCCGACCGGGACGGGCATCAGGTCTTCCTCGAACCCGAAGGGCTTCGCACCCCCGTCATCTATCCGAACGGGATCAGCACGTCTCTCCCGGCCGACGTTCAGCTAGCGATGCTTCGAACAATGGACGGCCTGGAGCGGGTCGAGATGATCGTTCCAGGTTACGCCGTCGAATATGACTACATCGATCCCCGGGCGCTTCGGGCCAATCTGGAAAGCAAGGATGTCGAAGGCCTGTTCTGCGCAGGTCAGATCAACGGGACCACGGGTTACGAAGAGGCTGCTGCCCAAGGATTGATCGCCGGAGCAAACGCGGCCGCGCGGGTGCTCGCTCGCGAGCCCCTGAAGCTCGATCGTGCGAACAGCTATATGGCGGTGATGGTCGATGACCTGACCATACACGGAGTCAGCGAACCCTACCGGATGCTCACGTCGCGCGCGGAATATCGTTTGCGTCTACGGGCGGCAAATGCCGGTACCAGGCTGACTCCGATCGGTATCGAAGCCGGCTTGGTTAGAGCTGATCGAAGGGCGTGGTTCGAAGAAAGGATGGAGAAGGCAACGGCTGTAACGTCGGCTCTGGATGCCGAAGTCACCGCCGCGCAATTGCGGGACTTGGGGCTGTCCGTAAACGTCGCGAGCGGGCGGAAGGCCCTTGCCGCGTGGTTGGAGGGCGGATCGCTGACCCTGCAGGATCTCGCGCCGTTCCTGGGTGGTGTCGATCCTGCTGACGAGGTGGCGGTAGAGGTCGCGGAGGACGCGCTGTACCGCCCTTACATCGAACGTCAGGACGCCGAAATCCGTTCGCTCCGAGCGAATGACGGTGTCCATATTCCCATCGATTTCGACTATGCTGCCGTTCCGGGCTTGTCGAATGAAATGGTTGAGCGGTTGAGTTCGGCCCGACCCGAAACCCTGGCAAGTGCAAGTCTGGTTCCCGGAGTTACGCCAGCGGCACTTGCTGCTCTGCTGGTCGTGGCGCAACGCTTACACAAAAAACAGCTAGCCGCGTGACGGAAGAGGAAGCGAAAGCCTGGCTTGAGGAGCGGTGGGGCCGGGAAAAACTCGAATTGCTTGATCGCTTCGTGGCTTTACTGCGAGCGGAAAATTCCGAGCAGAATCTGGTGTCCGCCAAATCGCTGACGGAGGTTTGGGCGCGGCATATCGTCGACTCCGCTCAGCTGCTTGAACTGATATCCCGATCGTCGCGGCTCGGATGGATTGATATCGGGTCCGGGGCGGGGCTTCCCGGTCTGGTTATCTCGGTGCTTGAGCCTTCGATCGAGATGACCCTCGTGGAGCCGCGTGCGCGCCGTGTAGATTGGCTGGCGCGTGCAAATGCCGAGCTCGGCCTCGCTAACTGCACGGTCGAGCCATCGAAGATCGAACGCCTGAAGCCTTTTGCAGCGGATGTCATCTCTGCGCGTGCGGTCGCTCCGCTTTGGCAATTGTTGTTGTGGGGTGCCCCATTCTCGGCACCATCCACAAGGTGGGTCTTGCCAAAGGGCCGGAATGCGCGGCAGGAGATCAATGACCTTCCGCCCAATTCCCAGCCGATGTTTCACGTGGAACAATCGCTGACGGATACGGACGCAGGCATCATTGTCGGAATAGGCCAATACAAGGAGCCGCTCCCATGATTTGCGTGGCGATTGCCAATCAAAAGGGCGGGGTGGGCAAGACCACTACGGCGATCAATATTGCCACTGCGATGGCGGCTTCCGGCTGGCGCACCTTGCTTGTCGACCTGGATCCGCAAGGCAATGCGTCGACTGGCTTGGGTATTCCGACAGCTGAACGAACCCACACGAGTTATGATCTCCTGGTCGAGGGGTCCGCGCTTCCTTTGTGCGTGAAGCGGACTGACATCCCCAACCTCGACATCGTGCCCGCAACGCAAGATTTGTCGGGGGCGGAAGTTGAACTCGTGGCAGTCGAAGATCGCGTCGAACGGCTACGTCGTGCCTTGTCTAATGCCGACTATGATGTCTGTTTCGTAGATTGTCCGCCGTCCTTGGGGCTTCTTACCCTCAATGCTCTGGGTGCGGCAGACACATTGCTTGTTCCGCTCCAGTGTGAGTTCTTCGCCCTCGAAGGGTTGAGCCAGCTGTTGCAAACGGTCGAACGGGTGCAGGAGCGTTTCAATCCGCGTCTCGGTATCGTGGGGATTGCGCTGACGATGTTCGATCGGCGCAACCGGCTGACCGATCAGGTCGCCGATGACGTACGCGATTGTCTCGGGAATCTTGTTTTCGAACACGTGATCCCGCGCAATGTGCGGTTGTCCGAAGCGCCCAGCCATGGCCTTCCCGCCCTTATCTATGACCACAACTGTCCCGGCAGCCGCGCCTATATCGGGTTGGCGCGCGAGTTGATCGGGCGCCTGCCGGAACAGAGGAAAGCGGCATGACGACGATCGATCGCAAGAAAAAGCTCGGCAAGGGCCTCGGCGCACTGCTCGGAGAAACGCGGCGCGAGGAACCGCTGGTCAATGCCGCCACAGGTTTTCGTGACAACGATAACGAGCCGGGCGCAACCGATAGCGCGATGGTAACGATCCCGGTCGCCCGCATTGCGCCGCTACCCGGCCAACCCCGCACGCGTTTCGACGACGCGGCATTGGACGAACTTGCGGCTTCGATTGCGGCTCGCGGTGTCATCCAGCCGATAATCGTACGGCCTACCGGGAAAGGTGGCTACCAACTTGTCGCCGGAGAACGTCGATGGCGTGCGGCGCAAAGGGCGCGGTTGCATGAGATCCCTGCCATCGTTCGCGAACTGGACGATGGGGATGCGATGGCCCTCGCGCTGATCGAGAACCTCCAGCGCGAGGACCTTAACCCGATCGAGGAGGCGCGAGCCTATCAACGGCTGGCCGATACCGACGACATGACCCAGGCCGAGATCGCCAAGCTGGTCGATAAGTCGCGCAGCCATGTCGCCAATCTGCAACGGCTGTTGTCCTTGCCGGATGATGTTCTTGCGCTCGTCGCGGATGGGCGGTTGTCGATGGGCCATGCCCGGGCGCTTGTCGGGCATGAGAACGCGTCCGAGATCGCAAGCGAAGCGGCACAACGCGGTCTTTCCGTGCGTGAGATCGAGCGTCTTGCGAAACGCGACAAACCAACGAAAAAGCGTTCAGATTCAAAGCCTTCGTATGGCGAAAACTCTGAGGACGCCGCGGACATCCTGGCCGTTCAAGGTCATCTGGAGGAATTCCTTGGGCTGAAGGTCAGGATTGCTACCGGAACTGCACCCAGCGAAGGCAGCGTAACGATCAGCTATCGAACCCTCGACCAACTCGATCTCATTTGTCAGCGGCTGACCGGCGGCGACATCTGATAGCCAGCCCCGGGCTCGCCAGTTGACGCCAAGATTGCTTGCAGCATGACAGTGGCCGTCATAGCGTCCGGCGGGGTCGGTGGACGGGATTTTTGGGCGGCAGCGGACAGCAGGGGCAGGGAGGTGGCCGGACAGGCGCGATGCGGCAAAGGCTGCGCGCGTCCGAGGATCTTCGCGATTGCATTGCCAGTGGCCTGATCGCGCTTCTTATCAGCCTTCTTCTTCCGTCGGTTCCATTCCAGCTGCTGGATGGCTGGGCCTTCGATACGGCCACAATATACGATCACCCTACCCGGCCACAGGTTATCGTCATCGAACGCGCGGATGACGTCGATCCCGCTGATTTGCTGGCCGCGCTGGAGTCTGCCGGCGTCCGTGCTCTTGGTCTTGCGGACGACACGCTGGTACCTGCTTTCTGCCGCCCTGGACTCCGCGCCTTCACCATCGTCGCGCACTCATCCATCAGCGCGAGGCCGGGGGCGTCTGGGATTGCGGCGGATGACAGGGAAACACCTTGCGAGTTCGCGCCGGCGGTGGGTCCCCTCGTCACGAACGGCATTACGCGGCGCCATGCCAGCTTCGTCGCAGGGCCATCCGGCCCGCTGCCGCTTATGGAGCCCCGGCTGGCTGATCGCGAAAACGTCTCTGAGCGCTACTATCCGCGAATGCCGGCAACGCAGAACGTCCCCCGCATAGACGCCCAACAGATCGTTGCCGGCGCTTTCGCGGACGATACCCTGCGCGGTTTCGTTGCCCTTGCCTCGTCTGAAGATGCGGCTTCGCGCAGGATTGGCACCCCGCTCGATCCCGGCGCGCGCTTTTCCTCGCCGCCACTGTTCAGCGCCTATGCCGTCCAGTCCTTGATCGACCGGCGCGAGGTCGTCGAAGCCGGTCTTCCGCTTGCTCTCATCCTGTTGCTGTCGGTCAGCCTTGCCGGCCGCATCGCGCTGCGCCGGCCTGCATTGCGTCGCCGTTTCCTTACGACCATTGCGGGGGGAACGGCGACGCTCACTGCGCTATGGTGGGTCGCCCTTCAGAGCGCGCATGTCCTTTTGCCCCTGACGGCCATCCTCCTTGCGCTGATTATCGGCGCCATAACGAAGACGCTGGCAGAGGAGCGCGGTAAGGACCGGCGTCTCGAGCGGACGATGGCGAATGCCATCAACCTGTCGTTCGAGCGCAGTGTGTTTCACAAGAGCGCCGAAATTCCGGCGGTTTTCGAACAGGCGGGCGCCCTGTTAGGACTGCCTTACGCCCGGATGGAGGTGCGCAGCGGCGCCCGAGGGGTTTGGGAAGAGCTGTTCCTCCACGGGGTCTCGGCTGGACCGGTTCGTCAGTCGATCATCGCAGATCCTGATCGCCAGTACCGGTTTGCCTACGCCTTGCCGCCCGGGCCACAGGCGCGGCCGATAGGGCGAATTCTCGATGATGCGGTGGCACGGCTGCAGGCTGGGCGAGAGTGGCAGAGCCGGCTGCTGGCCGCCGAGGGAACGGATTCGATCGATTCCCGGCTCCGGAGTGCGTCCAACCTCATCGCGATCCATTCCGATGAACTCGCCCGCGGGCTCGACGCGCTCGACACCGGAGTATTCGTTTTCCGCCCGCTGGGCACGCCCATTCACGCCAACGCCGGGATGCGAGACATCCTCGGCCTTGCCGGCATCGATCCCGATACCGTGATGCTGGTGGACACTCTGACCCAGCTGGCCGATCTGGAGGTAGCCCAGGCACGTTCGATGGTTCGCGAGACTCTGCTGTGCGGCACCGAGATGCGCGTGCCGATGCGCGATCTGGGCGCGCGGCAACGTATTCTGCGTCTCGGCATCGCATCGCAAGTGCGCCATCGCGCGCAAACCGTCCTTGTGCTGGAAGCCGTCGACATCACCGAACTCGATCGGTTGGCGGAACTGCGTCTGGCGATAGGAACCTTCATCGACCGGCATTTGCGCAACGATCTCGAGGCGATCGCTCTTGGCACGGGGCTGGCACGCGACAGTCGGCTGGATGCGTCCGCGCTGGGCCGCATACTCGACCGTATCGCCGAGGTGACCGACCGGGCAAGCACCCGGCTCGACGATGTCCGCGACCTGCTCGAGGAGGAACCGGGCGCCTCGCCCGATGCGTGCTATCCGATAGAGGCCGGCAGGGCCGTGCAGCAGGCGCTTGACCGTGCGGCTCCCTATGCCGCGGAACTGGGCGTCACGATTTCGAGCGCGATGCCGGCAATCGGCGGATTCAGCATCGCCGAACCGCTGATGCTGTCCGACACCATCGAGGCCATGCTGCGCATCGTCATTGCCGATACCGCGCAAGGCGGATCGGTCGTTCTGTCGCTGAGCGAGAGCGAGGCGGCGACGTTGATCGAGGTCAGCGGCGGCTTCGGGCTGCCGTTCGACCGGTTCATGCACGCACTGGACGCGCGTGCCGGGGAGGTGCCGTCCGAATACCAGATCGCCGCCGCCGGAATCGCCGAAACCCTGAAATGGCGGGGCGAGGCAAGCTACTGGAGTGCGGCCGGTAAAGGGTTTCGTTTCACCATCCGGCTAAGACGAGTGTGATGACTGGCCGATCGATTCTCATCGTCGACGATGACGAGCTGCTGTGCGACATGATCGCCGCGCTCCTGGAGCTCGAAGGCCATGCGGTAGCGGTCGCTCACGATGGCGACGCCGGTCTCGCACTGTGCCGTAGAAGACGTTTTGATTGCATCCTTCTCGATCTGGTCATGCCGCGAATGGACGGCCTGTTGTTCATGCGCACGATCGCCGCCGAACTGCCTGATCATCCGCCCATCGTGGTAATGTCGGCATCGGTCACTGCGGACATCATCGCCGAGGGGCGGGATTACGGGGTTCGCAGCATGATCCGCAAACCTGTTGATGCGGCGCGGTTGCTCGGGGCGGTGGCGGCGGCGTTTGCGCCGTCCTCGCCGTAACCATCAGTTCGATGTTCCCGCTGCCGATCTTTCCCGAGGGCGCTCTTGCCAGTTCGGTCATCACCACAGTGTGGGTCGGCGTGCTGGTGTTGTGCTTTTTCAATCTGCGCTTCGGCTGGGTGCTGTCGGGCCTCGTGGTGCCAGGCTATGTCGTGCCGCTGATGATCGTGAAGCCGCTCGCGGCTGCAGTCATCCTGGTCGAGGCGATCCTCGCCTATCTTCTCGTATGGGTATTTTCCGAAAGGCTGGCTCCCGGCCGTTATCCGAGCCTTTTCGGCCGCGATCGCTTCATGGGTCTTATCCTGGCCAGCATCGCGGTCAGGCTGGCGATGGACGGCTGGGCCTTGCCGCATCTCGCCGATTGGTTGGCGGACAACTTCAACCGCCAGCTCGATTGGCAGAGCGATCTGCAAAGCTTCGGGCTCGTGATCATCTCGCTGCTTGCCAACCAGTTTTGGAAACCCGGCCTCTCGCGAGGCCTGTTCGCGACCGCCGTCGTCACCGGGTTGACCTTCATCATCGTGCGCTACGGCCTGATGGAGTTCACCAATTTCCGGATGAGCGGCGTCACCTATCTTTACGAAGGGCTTGCCAGTTCGGTGCTGGCCAGCCCCAAAGCCTATATGATCCTGGTCCTGACCGCGCTGTATGCGTCGCACATGAACGTGCGGTATGGATGGGACTTCTCCGGCATCCTGATCCCGGCGCTGATCGCGCTGCAGTGGTATCAGCCGACCAAGATCGTCACTTCCTTCGTCGAGGCGGCGGCGATTTACCTGATCGCGCGTCAGCTGCTCAAGACGCCGTGGCTGGCCGGGGTGACGATGGAGGGCGCGAACAAGATCCTGCTGTTCTTCAATATCAGCTTCGTCCTCAAGCTGATCGTCGGTCACGCCCTCGTGTGGTTGGCATGGGACGTCAAGACGACCGATTTCTACGGGTTCGGTTACCTTCTCTCGACCTTGCTGGCAATCAAGGCGCACGACAAGGACATCTTTCCGCGCCTGATGCGTTCGACCTTGCAGGTGTCGTTGATCGGCGCGGGGCTGGGTAATCTTGCGGGTCTTGCTCTTGCCGCGATCGTCCCGACCAGCGCGGCAAAGGCGGCGCCGGCGGGGGCGAGGGCGGGCGGACGGGTCGACGACATGGTGGTTCAGGCCTTAAGCGCGGCCAGTCTGCAAGCTGCGACTGGCGGCGGCGGCCTGAGCGGCGAGGAAGCGGCGGCGCTCGCGCACAGCGTCGCGATCCTGGAGGCTGGTTTGCCGCCGTTGCAGGCCGGAGCCAACGCGGCGGCAGATGGCTGGCGGATCGAGACCCTGGGCGACAAACGCGTCGCGCTGGCGCGGGCAGGGGGCGAGGGGGCGGAACTCCTGCTGTTCGATGATGCGGCCAAACGGGATCTCGCAATCATGGTGGAGCAGCCGGAAACCCCCGGGCTGGCGCTCGCGGCTCTCGAATTGCAACGCCGGCTGGAAGCGCGGTGGTTGCTTCTGGGATTGTCGGCAGCGACGGGGCAGGGCGGGAGCCGGGCGATCGATGCTTTTCGCCGCGCGCATTCCGGGCTGGAACTCGTTATTGCTCGCGATGGTGATGATGATGGCGGGTCATCGACGCTCATGCTTTCGGACCGCAGCGCCTCCGGATTGGACCTTACGGGTCTGCAGGCTGCGGTGCCCGACGTGAGGCTTGGGATCGCGACACGCCGGGATAGTGCAAGCGGTCGCGAAAATCCGCTTGCTCGACTAACGCTCTCTCCCAATAGTTTGAACAGGATCCTCCAAGGTGAGCTCACGAACCTTTCGGGTTCGGCATCTTGTACCGCGCCCACCTATTCGGTGAACCGAACACCCGATCTGAGTCTTGCCCAGAGGCTCTATTTGCGTGATCAAGTGATTGATCCACTCCTGGACGTCGAACCCGGCAATCGCATCGACCTGACAATCCCCGCCCGCGCGGCGGGCCTTGCCGGTTTTGTCGTGCACCGGTGCGACGACGCGGGCCGAAAGCTTTTCGTACTGCAAGGGCCGCAGGGTGCCGGCACGTTCTTCATCGATCCGGCCGGGCGCCGTGACCGGATCGTCATTTCGGCCCTGCGCGAGGAGCGGCGAGGCGGCGGCGGCCTGGACACTTTGGCCGACATCGGTTTCGCCATTGCCCGAGCCTCCGATGCGGCGCTGTTCGCCCTTGCACCACGCGAACTGGCCTATGACAGCGAACAGCAGACGATGTTCGGAGTGGTCTTGCAGACTGCGCTCGACCGCGTGGGCGATCAGCCGGCGCTGGTGCTGCAGCTGCGGTCGCGCCCCGACGTCGATCCCGGGATCGCCGATGGGCGGGCGATCGTGACGATGGATCGTCTGGGAACGCCCGGCGCGCTGGCGGCTGAGGTGCTGGCGGTGGCTCGAGCCGCTGGGCTCGACCCTGTGCTTGCCCGCCGGACGCGCGATGTGGCGGGGTTCGAGGCGTATCCGCAGACCGCGCTGCTGTATCTCGCCCATTCGCAAGGCAAGCGGTATGCCGTCATCTATGCTCCGGCGGCGGACGACTGACCTCGTGCGGTTGACCGTTCTAGGGAGGATCGCCGGGGCAGGGCTGCTGACCGCTCTGGCCACCGGCGGCGCCTATGCGGCCCGCGATGCCCTCGGGCCCATGATCACGCGCGAGGCGCCGTCCGCGGGGGGCAATCTTGCCGATACCACGCGGACCCTGGTCTACCGTGTTCCCGATAGGGGACGCGTGCGTTTCATTCTGTCGCAACCGACGACGATCGTCCGCATCACCTCGCAGCCCAATATCGATCCTGGCGACTGGCGCCGCGATCGGACCTGGACCTACGGGTATCGCGCCGTACTGCGGGATGGAGATGGCGCCATCGTCGCCGCGCATGACATCTATTCTCGCGCGCTGCATCCGGATCGCCTGCGCGCCTACAAGCGCCCGGTCCGCTTCCATCGGACCTCACGCCTTCAAATCGCCCTGCAGGACGAGGCGGTTATCGAGGCTCCCACCGAGGTGGCGATGGTCGACCTTGTTGCGCTCGACCGGGCCGCCGGGGTCAGAAGCGTCGACGCACGGCTGTACGAGCGCCTGCCGTTCATCGGCACCTCGGCCATGTCGGCCTTTCGCCGCCGCGCTCCGGACGAGCAGGCGGACCTCGCCCGCGCCGATGCCTTCTCGGCCGAATTGCTGAGCGACCGGGAGCGATCCTCGCTGATGACGAACCGCTGGAAAGCGGTTGGCCCGGCAGGTATCGCAGGGCGGGACTATCAGGTCGAAGTCGTCTATGAACGTCCCTTCGCACCGCGGCGCGACGATGACGGAGGGGGAGTGTGAGCACATCTGGGCGCCAGTGGCGCCGTGCCGGTCTGCTCGTCCTTGCCATGCTTGTCCTCGCCGCCCTAGCCAGCCGCTACCTCTCCCCGCTCCGCCAAGCGACCGGCTTCGTCGTTCCCAGCGCGGCCGAGGCGAAGAAGGCGGAGGCCGCGTTTGCAAGCGCGCTTGCCGGCAATGATACGCAGCTGCCGCCGGGTCTGGTCGCCGTTCGCCAGGAAGGATATCGCGTGCTCGGCGAAAAGGCCGGACAGTGCGGCGGGCAGGGCACGTATCTGTTGCGGGAACCCCCGGCCCTGCCCTTGGCGATCGTTGCTCCCCATCGCGGTTCGGATCGGCATACGGGGACGATTGCCGCATCTCTGTTCGACGAGAGCCCGGCCGCCGCCGCGGCCTGGAACAGCGCCCCGCGGCGCGCGAATGCCGGCTGCCCTGCCGGCGATCCGACGCGGCACCCGACCCATCATCTGACCGCCTTCTCGCTGGCCTTCGCCGCGGCCTATCCGCAAGGAAGGGTCGTCCAGTTGCACGGGTTCGACGGGGCGCGCCGGACAAGTCGCGCCGCGCAACTGGCCGACATCATCCTCAGCCAGGGGACGCGGACCCCCGCCCCGTCGCTCTATGATCTTGCCGACTGTCTTTCCCGCCGCCTGCATCCCTGGAGGGTGCGGGTCTTTCCGGGAGACGTCGACGAACTGGGGGCACTCGAAAACCGGCAAGGGCAAGCCCTTGCCGCAGCCGGCTTCACGGGGTTTGCGCATATCGAATTGTCCCGGGAGGTTCGCGAGGCGCTGGTCGCTGACGGGGCACAGCGCGCGGTCTTCGGGCGATGCCTCGCAACCGGCGTCACCTCCGCCCGATGAGCGACGCGATCCCCGCTACCCTGCAGGACGCGATGGCCCATGGGCTCGCCCCCCTGCTGGTACCGGTCTATGCCGATATCGCGGCGGAGGCGACCGCTGGCGGGACGGGCGCGGGCTGGCTCTCCTATTGCCGCACGCTGACCGCGTTTGCGCGCTCCGGTCTGGCTGAGATCGCCCGGCTTGGCGACGTGGCGGCGATGTTTCAGACCCGCTACGCGCATGTCGAGGATGGTGCCGAGCAGCGCGCCGCCGTGCTCGATTTTGCCGCCCGGCTGGGCGCTGGAACGGCCCGGCTGCGCCGTGATCGCAAGGCTTTCGAACGGTGGTTCGATGCCGATGCCGTGCGCGAGCGCTATCGCAGGCGCATCGGCCAGCGTGAACGTGCCGTGGCCCATGCCGTCGAGCGGGCGGGGCTGACGGCGGCCGAGGCAGTGCGAGCCGGCGAATGCCGGATCGACGATCCGGTCTTCGGCCGCGAGTTCGCGGTCATGCTCGATGAGGTCAGGCGCCATCGCGGCGAACAGCGAGTGCGCGAGGCCGCGCACCTTGCCCTCCTTCACGTCGCGCGGGCGGCCGGTGCGACCGGGGACGTCTTCTGGATCGAGCAGGCCCTGCGCGAGACGCGGCGCGCGGCGCTCGACTGGCGCGAAAGCGTCTGGGGGCAATGCGCCGCGCTCGAGACGCTCGCGCTGCTGTCGCCGGCCGGTTTCCGCGCAGTCGCATCCGAGCGTCTGTCGGCCGATCGCGCAGCGGTCATGCCCCAGCGGCGCGACGCGGGGCTGTTCGTGGGCCGGCATCTTGCCCGGCTGGTCGCAGGAAGGGTGGGCCGGGACGGGAGGCTGCGCGATCTCCTCGAGCGCCTGTCGCTCGATCCGGAGGGCTGCATCAGGCAGGCGCTGGCCGAGGCTATCCCGAGCTTGCCCAGTGATATCGGGCGCGCGATGGCGACGCGTATGAGGATCGATGTCGATCCCCAGGTGCGCGCCGCGCTGTTTGCCGCGCCCGCCGCCATGGCCGAGGCCATCGGCGTCGAAGAATATGCGGCACATCTGGTCCGGATCCTGTCACGCGAAAACGACGAGTTCGTCCTGCGTCTAGCCATCGACGCCGCCGCCGTCCTCGCTGAGCATCTGCGTGCACGCGGTGCCGAGGATGCACTGGTTCGCCACGCCCCTGCGCTTCGGCGTGCGCTCATCGGGGTGCGTGACAGGGTCGAGCGACCGCGGCAGCGGCGCTGGGCCGGCGAGGCTGCCGAACGCATCTGGCTGGCAGGCGACCGGGAGGCGCTGGCCCTGGCGAAGGTTCTGCACGACAGCGCAGCGACCCTCAAGGAGGGGGGCGGTCGGCGATTGCCCGCTCTCGCCGGGCAAATCCGCGCCAACCCGGACAAGGTCGGCCGGGTCATGGCCGTGCTTGCGCAAGGCGATTTCGGCTACGACCTGACCGAGGGCCCCCGCCCCCTCCTCACCCGCGGGGATCGCCTGCGCCGCCGGCTTTGGCGAACCTTGTTCGAAGCCCGTCACAAGGCGACCGACAAGCGTCAGGCGTTCCTCCATACCATCGGGCGCAGCTATGCCGGCACGCTTTGTGCCCCCTCGGCGCGAATGGCTGAACTGGCCCCGACCAAGGTGCCCGGCGAGCCGCTGTTCCAGTCCGACGACGGCAATTGGCGCAACTGGCTGCCGCTGGTCGACCATGCGCTGTTCGCGATCGACCTCGGCAAACCAATCCGCCTGTTCACCAGCGAGGGCATTACGACCATCACCCCTCCACCCGGCTTTGCAGCGCGGGCGAGGAGTTACTGGCGGCTGTCGCGCGAATTCGCGGCGGTGGCGGAATTGCGCAATCGGGCGGGGCATGACTACGCGCGGGCTCTGGCACGGCATGGCGTCACCCTGGAGTTCGCCCCGCATCCCCCCGCTGCCCCCGCGGGCGAGGATGGCGGGGTGCCACCTGATCCCAGCGTAGTGCGCTTCTTCTCGCTCGCCGGCCCGTTTGCCGCGCTGCCGCTGATCTGGGACCAGGTGGTCAGCTATGCAGCAACGGTATTTGCCAACACCCTGGGCCAGCTGGCGCTATTCCTGGTGCTGGTATGCCTGTGGTTCTTCGGGCGCCATATCGTACTGGGGCAGCATGCGCGAAAGGTGCGTAGCGGCATCGCCCTCAGCCTCGGCGGGTGGGGGACGCGCGGCAAATCGGGTACCGAGCGGCTCAAGGCCGGGCTGATCAACGCGCTCGGGCCGCCGCTGGTATCCAAGACCACGGGCTGCGAAGCGATGTTCCTCAACGGCGAGGCATTCGGCGAGTTGACCGAGATGTTCCTTTTCCGCCCATATGACAAGGCGACGATCTGGGAACAGTACAATCTCATCAAGCTTGCCCGGCGGCTCGGCGGGCGGGTGTTTCTGTGGGAGTGCATGGGGCTCAACCCCTCCTATGTGCGCGTGCTTCAGCGGGACTGGATGCGCGACGATATCGGCACGCTCACCAACACCTATCCCGATCACGAGGACGTCCAGGGCCCGGCCGGGCGCGACATTCCGGTGGTGATGACGCAGTTCATTCCCGAACGCTCGATCTGTCTGACCACCGAGGAAGAGATGCTGCCGATCCTGCAGCAGGGGGCCGAAGCCGTCGGCACGCGGCTGCGCACCGTCGTGTGGCGGCAGGCGGGACTGATCCACAAGAGCCTGCTCGCGCGCTTTCCCTACGAGGAACATCCCTACAATATCGCGCTGGTGACCGCGATGGGCGACGAGCTGGGGCTGGCACCGGATTTCTGCATCAAGGAAATGTCCGACCGGGTGGTGGCTGACCTCGGCGTTCTCAAGACCTACCCCCGGTCCCGCATCGACGGCCGCACGCTCGAATATGTCATGGGCAATTCCGCCAACGAACGCTTCGGGGCAATGGGCAACTGGGTCCGCATGGGATTCGAGGACCATTCGCTGTCCCGGGATCCGGAGATTTTCGTTACCACGGTGGTCAACAACCGTGCTGACCGGGTGCCGCGCAGCCGCGTGTTCGCGCGCATCCTGGTGACGGACATCGCCGCCGACCGCCATTTCCTGATCGGCTCGAACATCGACGGCTTGATCGGCTTCATCGACGAGGAATGGGGCGAATACGAACGCTCGCTGTCCTTGGCACAGGAAGGCGCGGCTCCGCTCGATCTGCTCGAGACCTGGGCCCGGCGCCAGCGCATCGCGCTCACTGCGGCCGAACTCGCCGGTGTGCTTCGCGCGATGCTATCGGCAGGGAAGGCCCCACCCACCCGCGAGGAAGTCGAGCAGGCGATTGCCGCACAAGCGGTGCCGCAGCTGTGCGCGCGTCACGCGCCCGATTTTGCCGAAGCCGTCGCAGCGCATTACCGCGAGCTCGAAGGCTTCCACGCACGCTATGAAAAGTTGCGCCAGACGATTTCTTCCGCGCTCGAGCCGGCGTCGCACGACGCAGAAGTGCGCTCGCTCCTGCGCGATGCCTTCATGACCAAGATCGTTCCGATCCGGGATTACTACATCGAAGGCGAACAGATCGTTCGCCTGATCGCAAAGGCCACCCCGCCGGGACTGATCAACCGGATCATGGGGATGCAGAACATCAAAGGGACGGGCCTCGATTTCGTCTACCGCTGGCAGGCGTGGGAGGCGGTAAGCAAGGCCTGCGACCAGGCGCTCGACGCCGACGAGGCAATCGCTGCGAAGGGCATCGGCGTGCTGGCCGGCTTTCAGGAATACGGGCGGCTGAGCGAGGCGCGGGTAAAGGCGGCGGTCAGCACACTTCGGGCCAGGGCCGAACTGCCGACCGGCATCGGGCCGGCCCAGCTCGATGCGATCGTCGCCCGTCTCGACGAGCAGATCGCCGCGGTTGAGGATGCGCGGCTCGGACCCGGGGCTGCCGACGCAGGCGGAAAGCGCCTGAGCGAGCGTTTTGCCACCTATGCCGTTTCCCTCTTGGAAGGCGTGCTCGATGGCGGGGATGCGGTGCGCCGGCGGCGCAAGGCCGACCGCATCTACGAGGCGTTGGTGGCGGAGCAGATCAGCAACCCGCGCGCCGCGGTGGAACTCAAGAAGCTGACGTCGCGGCAGAAGGGCGGTTGGCTGGCTACGACATTGACCAATGGCGCAGACTGGTCCGCGCCCCGCCGCTGGCTTCAGAAACGGTAGCCGATCGCGAGGTCGATATAGGGCGCGTCGCGCCGGTAGCGGGGATCGTTCGACGTTCGGAACTGATAGGCGGCGCGCAGGCGGGCCTTGAGACCTTCGGTCTTGCCGTACGCGAGGCCGATCTCGGGAGCGACGTAGCTCTCCTCGCGCGGGATCGCAGTCGCTTCGACCGTTCGCTTGTCATAGGTCCACCCCCGCCATTCAACTTGCGGGCGCAGCCGCCAGCGCCGCGCGCTATCGAGGGGCACGCTGCCGCTCAGGCGGATTGTCTGGCGCTCGTATCCACGAAGGTCGTCCTTGCTGTCGACATCCTCGGCACGCAGGTCGAGCCGGGCCCAGGTCCACGCCGCGAAGCGATAGGTGTAGTCCGCTTCGTAACGCAGCGCCTCGCCGGTGGAGGGAACGGCACCGGCATATTCCCGGGCGAGATACTGGACCTCTGCGCGCAGGCGATGGGGACGGCTTTCGTAGGCGAGCGAGACGCCCACCGCATCCTGATCGGTTTCGCGCGCCTCGAGCGTGATGATGTCATCCCAGTGGCCGACAGCCACGGCAATGGTTACGTCCGGGACGATTTCATGCGCCACGCTGGCCACTGCCCGCAGGCTGGTGCGAGTGCTTCGGTCCTCGTCGGTAAAGTCGAATACCGCCGCGCCGAGATCGAACTGGACCTCGGTGCGCCCGCCGGTCCAGGAAAACCCGCCGTCGAGCGAGGTTCCGATCCCGCTGGCCTCGATCGAATCGCCATCGACCACGGCGCGATCGCTGTGCACGGCGCGACCTTCGGCTTCCAGCCAGACGTCGACTTCGCCGGCATGCACCGGGGCAGCGGCGAGTGCCAGCAGCGGCACGGCAAGGCGGGCAAGGGCAACGAGCAGGCTTTTCATCCGGCTGCCTTCAGCAGGGCATAGCTGCGCCGTACGGCGGTGCGGAGATCAGCCGCCCGTGCAGCGAGCAACAGGGCCTCGCCCTCGGCCGCCGCGCGGCCTACGGCGCAGTCTCCGAACGAGCCTGCGGTTCCGGCGAGCTTGTGCAGATGGTCGCGCAGTTCGGCGGCGAGAGGCGGGGCAAAGTCCTGGCTCTGGCAGACATGCTCGAAGCGACCGAGGACCTCGGCCTTGCGCAGATGATATCGGCGGCGAAGTGCGGCATCTGGTTCGTCCCTCCGCACCGGGACTGCTCCGCCAGAGGCCGGGATCCATCGTTCGCAGCATGTCGCAAGATCAGCCAACGAGAGGGGCTTGGCGAGGACCCCCTGCATTCCGGCATCGAGATAGCCCCGGACGTCGCGCTCGTCGGTCGCCCCGGTCATGGCAATGATCGGAAGCTCGGCTGGACCGACCCCCGCATTCCGAATGCGCCGGGCGGCTTCACTACCGGTCATTGCCGGCATCATCGCATCCATCAGCACCATCGCATGGGAGGCGCCGCCGGCCCGTGCCCGAAGAACCGCGCCGAACGCATCGCTGCCGTTCGCCACCCGGTCGACATCGTATCCGAGGCGGCGAACCATCAACGTGACAAGATCGCCGGCAACGGCATCATCCTCGGCAACGAGGATCCGAGGGACAACCTGCGCCGCGCCGCCGAGGCAGCCGGATTCGTTCGGTTCGCAGGAATTTCGCACTGCCATCAGCGCTCTCTGGCGCGGACAGCGTTAAGATCGCGCTAAACCGGCGCTAGATCCGCGAGGCGATTGCCGCGGCCAAAGCCTCGATCCCGGTACGGTCGTCCTCGTCGAACCGGCCGCGCCTCGGACTGTCGAGGTCGATCACGGCGATGACCTCGCCGTCACGCAGCACCGGCACAACCAGTTAGGCGGCGCTTGCGGCGTCGCAGGCGATATGGCCGGGAAACTCGTGCACGTCCGCCACCAGCTGGCTCGTGTTGTTGGCAGCCGCGGCGCCGCAGACGCCCCGGCCGAGCGGGATGCGGATGCAGGCCGGCCGGCCGATGAACGGACCGAGCACCAGCTCGTCCCCGACCATGCGGTAGAAGCCCGCCCAGTTGAGATCGGGCACGAACTCCCACAGCAAGGCGGCAAGATTTGCCATGTTCGCGATGCCGTCGGCTTCGCCCTCGGTCAGCGCCACCGCCGCATCGACGAGTTGGCGGTAGCTTTCGGGCTTGGCGACATCGGGGCTGGGGGCAAAAGCGAACATGGCGCCGATGTAACGCGGGGGGCGGGGCTTACAAGGGGCGTTGCGGGCACCGCGCCGCTCGCTTACCACACACCATCATGAGCCTCGCCAAGAAATTCGGTATCGCCCTTCTCGTTCTCCTGCTGGTGCTGGTCGTCGGCGGGTACTTCGTCACACGGGGCAGCACGGCCACGATCCCGATTGACGAGGTGGTGGGGACCGACCCGCGCCTTGCTGAGCCGGATGCCGAGTTCTTCCCGACCATCAGGATCGCCGAGCCGGTGGGCTGGGCCGCGGGCGAGGCGCCGACGCCGGCGGCAGGACTTCAGGTTTCCCGCTTTGCCGAAGGGCTCGATCATCCGCGCACGATCCATACGCTGCCCAATGGCGACGTCCTGGTTTCGCTTACCCGCGCACCGGCGACGCAGGAGGAGGGCGGCATCCAGGGCTGGATCGCCGGCTTGCTGAAGGGGCGGGCCGGGGCGACCGGGCCGTCGCCCGATCAGGTCGTGCTGCTGCGTGACAGCGATGGCGACGGCAGGGCGGATGTCCGGCAGGTGGTGGTCGAAGGCATCGCCTCGCCCTCGGGGCTCGCCTGGCGGGACGGCACCCTTTACGTTGCCGCGCATAACGCGGTCTACGCCTATCCCTACGCGCTGGGCGCCGCGAAGGTCGCCGGGCCGGGGCGCAAACTCACCGACCTCGCCGTAGGCGGTGGGCACTGGATGCGCAACCTCATCCTTTCGCCCGACGGCGGCAACCTTTACGTCGCGGTCGGCTCGGATACCAACATCGCGGACAAGGGCCTCGCCGCCGAAGAAGGCCGCGCCTTGATCTGGGAGTTCGATCTGAAAACCGGCAGCCGGCGGCAGTTCGCCGGGGGGCTGCGCAATGCCAACGGGCTTGATTTCAATCCCTGGTCGGGCGAGTTGTGGACCACGGTGAACGAACGCGACATGCTCGGCCCGGATCTCGTCCCGGATTATCTCACCAATGTTCCACTGGGCGTCCAGTATGGCTGGCCGTGGGTCTATTGGGGCGACAATTACGATCGCCGGGTCGAATACCCCATTCCCGACTACATCAGCTATGTTCGCACGCCGGAATATTCCCTGGGCCCGCATGTCGCGGCGCTGGGGCTGGTCTTTACCCGCGAGGGCGGTCGCCTTGGGGAGAGGTTCGCTCGCGGGGCCCTGATCGCAAGGCACGGGTCCTGGAACCGCAAGCCGCCTTCGGGATACGACGTCGTGTTCGTGGCCTTCGACGAGCGGGGCAATCCCCAAGGCCCTCCGGTCCCGGTGCTGAGCGGGTTTCTGACCGGCGAGGGCACCACCCGCGGCCGCCCGACGTGGGTCGACTGGGCCGGCGACGGCGCCCTCCTGGTGAGCGACGATACGGCGGGGATCATCTGGCGCACGATCGCCCCCGGCGCCCGCCCGGTCGGCCCGGCGCGGCGGGTCGAGAGCACCTCGCTGCCGCCGCGCCGCGAACTGCGCGGGCAGGAAGCGACCTTCGGCCCGGCGGACTATGCCCGGCAGGTGCCCGGGCAATAAGGATCAGGCGAGCATGGCTGCGGTATCGAGGGCATAGAGCCCGCCAGCCCCGGCCAGTGCCGACGCCTTGAGCCCGGCCGCCTCGGGCACGATCCGCTCGGCGAAGAAGCGCGCGATGACCGGCTTGCTCGCAGCAAGGCCTGCATCGTCGCCACCTGCCACGGCCCGGGCCTGCTGCGTTAGCTGCCATCCGGCGACCGCGACGGCCAGCATGGTGCAGAAAGGCACCGAGCCGGCAAGACGATCCTCGATGCTGGCGGCGGCCCGCATCCATTCGGCGATATCGGCGCAATCTCGCGCGAGTGCGGCGATCTGCGGTGCGTCGTCTCCCACCTCGCGAACGACATCGGCGATAAGGCTCGTCACAGCCTCGCCATCGCCCAGACCGAGCTTGCGCGTGACCAGATCGGCCGCCTGGATGCCGTTGGTGCCTTCGTAGATTGGTGCAATCCGGGCATCGCGCCAATGCTGGGCGGCGCCGGTTTCCTCGACATAGCCCATGCCGCCGTGAATCTGGATGCCGAGGCTGGCGACCTCGATGCCGATATCGGTCCCCCATGCCTTTATCAGCGGGGTCAGCACTTCGGCCCGGGCCCGGGCGGCGGCATCGCCCAGAGTCCCCCGGTCGACCTGCCCGGCGGTGTAATAGAGAAGCGCGCGCGAGGCCTGCGTCAGCGCTTTCATCCGCAGCAGCATTCGCCGCACGTCGGGATGCTCGACGATCGCCACCGGGTTCCTGTCGGGCGAGCCGGCCCGGGCGGACTGGATGCGCTCATTGGCGTAGGCCGCCGCCTGCTGGGTCGCGCGCTCGGCGATCTGGACACCCTGGTTGCCGACATTGATCCGGGCGTTGTTCATCATCGTGAACATCGCCGCCAACCCGCGGTTGGGCGCGCCGACCAGTTCGCCGATGCATTCGTCGTTGTCGCCATAGCTCATTACGCAGGTTGGCGAGGCCATGATGCCGAGCTTGTGTTCGAGGCTGACGCAGCGCAAATCGTTGCGCGGACCTGTCGAACCGTCGGCATTGACGAGATACTTGGGCACGATGAACAGGGAGATGCCCCGGCTTCCTTCCGGCGCATCGGGCAGGCGCGCAAGGACGAGGTGGATGATATTGCCCGCCAGTTCATGCTCACCCCAGGTGATGTAGATCTTCTGCCCCTTGATCAGGTATTTGCCGGCATGTTCGCCGCCGTCGATCGGGGTCGCCGTGGTCCGGAGCGCGCCGACGTCACTCCCCGCCTGCGGCTCGGTCAGATTCATCGTTCCCGACCATTCGCCGCTGACCAGGCGCGGCAGATAGGTCTGCTGCTGCCCCTCGCTGCCATGATGTTCGAGCGCCTCGATCGCCCCGACACTGAGCATCGGAAGAAGATTGAAGGCCATGTTCGCCGTGCCGAGGTTCTCGAGCACGTTGCACGCCAGTGTAAACGGCAACCCTTGTCCGCCGAATGCCTGCGGCGAAGCGATGGCATTCCAACCCTGCTCGACATAGGCGGCATAGGCCTGTTCGAACCCTTCGGGCAGGCGGACGACGCCGTTCTCCAGCCTGGCGCCAACAAGATCGCCCACCCGGTTGAGCGGGGCGAACTCGCCGGCAGCAAACTGCCCGACCCCTTCGACGATCGCCTCGACCATGTCGGGCTCGGCCGCCGCGAACCTTTCGTGCGCTGCCAGCGTCTCGATCCCGGCGTTGACCCGGATGGCGAGCAACTGGTCCTTGGTGGCGGGGGCGTAGGTCACGGCATTCCTCTTGGCATTGCGGGTGCAGGGGATATAGCGCGCGGACGATGAGCGGCAACTACGCTACGGAAACGGTCCCGGCCGAAGCTGCCGGAATTGCCCGGGCGGCAGAGGTGCTGCGCAGGGGCGGCCTCGTCGCCCTGCCGACCGAGACGGTTTACGGCCTGGCCGCAAGGGCCGACAGCGAGGCGGCGGTGCGGCGGGTCTACGCCGCGAAGGGCCGGCCGGGCTTCAATCCGCTGATCGTTCACCTGCAAAATGTCGGGGAAGCGGCCCGCTACGCCCATATGCCGCCGGCTGCGCTCGAACTTGCCGAGCGCTTCTGGCCGGGCCCGCTGACCCTGGTGGTGAGGCGGCGCGACGATGCCGGACTTGCTCCATCGGTCACCGCGGGCCTGGCGACCGTCGCATTGCGCGTGCCCGCACATCCGGTGATGCAGGCGGTGCTTGCCGCCACCGACCTTCCGCTTGCCGCCCCGTCAGCCAACCGCAGCGGCTTCGTCAGCCCGACGACTGCGCCCCATGTCGAGGCCACCCTGGCCGGGCGAATCGACCTCATCCTCGATGGGGGGCAGCCTTGCGCCCGGGGTATCGAATCGACCATTCTCGCGGTTCGCGACAATGGCGCGATCGAAGAGCTTCGTCCCGGCCCGATCTCGCTCGACGACCTCCCTGCTTTGGCGGCGCCCCGCATGGAACGGCCAATCGAGGCTCCGGGTCAGCTCGCCAGCCATTATGCTCCTGGCAAACCGGTCCGCCTGAATGCAACGAAAGTCGCGCCGGACGACTTCGTGATCGGTTTCGGCGCGGTCGCCGGGGATTGCACGCTTTCGAAGAGCGGTGACCTGGCCGAAGCGGCAGCGCGGCTTTACGCGTGCCTGCACCTTGGTGCGGCGTCGGACAAGCCGCGGATCGCGGTGGCACCGATCCCGGATTGCGGCATCGGGGCGGCGATCAACGATCGCCTGCGCCGCGCCGCGACCGCTCCGGACTAGTCGGGGGCAGGTTCTCGCGGGAGTGTCGGGATCAGCTGCTGCATCTCGGCGTAGGTCTGGCGGGCGTCGTCGCAGGCACGCCTGCTGCCCTCTTCACACTCGTCCAGCTGCCGGGCGTAGGTGCGTTCGAGCTTCCCCAGCCGTTCTTCCCGTTCGCGCAGGGCCCGGCCGCGCTTCTCATCCGATTCCGACTGGCTCGTCGTCACGAGGTCGATGCCCTTTCCGGCCGCCCGGACCGGCAGCGAGGCAATATCGAGCGCGGTCTTGGCAAGACATCCTGACAGCATCAGGCTGCCCATCGGCAACAGGAACAAGAACTTTCGGCGCATCGCGGGTCTCCTGCGCCGGTCCTAACGCGCGAAGGTGAGGGTGGGATTAATCGCGCCCGGGCCCGCAATGCAGATCCCCCGACCCGGCCTTGCTCAGGGTACAGCGTGCCGCCCCGCGGACGGTGACGTTGCCCGACCCGGCGATGCTTGCCGCTACCTCGCCATCCGATGCGAATTCGGCATCGCCAGACCCCATGATCGAAACGCTGCCCTGCTCTGTGCGCAGTTGCGGCATCATTGCCGAACCCGAACCGGCAATGCTGATATCCAGCTGGCGCGCCGTCCCGGCGGCGAGGACGTCGCCGCTGCCGTTGATCGCGATGGAAAGTTCCCGCGCGGCAACGTTCATGGCCTTTACCGTGCCCGATCCGGCCAGCGCGATATCTGCTGCATCTTCGATGCCGCGTGCCTCGATCATCCCGGAACCGGCCAGCGCGAGGCCTTGCACGCGCGGAAGGCTGACGCGCACGAGCGCCTTCCCGGACGACTGGCCGCGTTTGCGCCCGATCTCCAGAGTACCGTCTTCGATCTTGAAACGAAGCGCCGCCACCGCCTCGGGATCGCCCGAGACGTTGATTTCGTAAGCCGCGCCGGACGTCACGATCACCCGGTCCACCCCCGCAAGTGCGATACCGGTCGGCGCTGCGCCGCTGCGATCGAGATTGGCCAGGGGAACGCCCTCGTCGGTACCATAGCTTGCCGCGTTGGCGCCGCACGCTGCCAAAGCCACCGCGCCCAACGCGATCGTCCCTGCGCGAAACTGCCACAAGACCTGCATGACGTTCACTCCAACTGCGTGTTGCACTTGAGTAATACACTTGGTGGCGAGCTTGCGCAAGGTCATGAAAAAGGGCCGCTGCATCACTGCAGCGGCCCTCGTGTCGGTCGAGCGGTTGTAAGTCAGGCGTCTTCGTTGTTCTCGTAATACTGCGGCGCGTGTTCGCGCAGCACATCGAGGATCTTTTCAAGGGCGGTCGGCTCGTCGGTCTTTTCCATTGCCGCCAGTTCGCGCGCCAGGCGGCTCGATGCCGCCTCGAAGATCTGCCGTTCGGAATAGCTCTGCTCGGGCTGGTCATCCGGGCGAAACAGATCCCGCGTCACTTCGGCAATGAGGACGATTTCGCCCGAATTGATCTTGGCCTCGTATTCCTGTGCCCGGCGGCTCCACATGGTGCGCTTGACCTTGGGCTTGCCCTTAAGGGTTTCCATCGCCTCTTTAAGCGTCTTGTCGCTCGACAGCTTGCGCATGCCGATCGATTCCACCTTGTTGACCGGAACCCTCAGCGTCATGCGTTCCTTTTCGAAGCGCAGGACGTAGAGATCGAGCTGCATTCCGGCGATTTCCTCGCTTTGCAGTTCGATGACCCGGCCCACGCCGTGCTTGGGATAGACAACGTAATCGCCAACGTCGAAAGCATCCGGCTTGGAAGCCATGCAGTAAGTCCTTATCCTCGGGCAGCCCGCGCCATCAGGATGGAATCGTCCTTGCCGCACAAGGCGGCGGGTACGTCGATAGCGAGGAAAGTTCGGGCCTGCCCTTTTCAACATCTCACATGTCCGCACGGGCAACCGGTGCGGATGTGCTCATATAGCATCGATTTTGAAAATTACGAGTCGTTGTAACGAATCGTGTCTCAGCCCACCTCGAGCCCGTTGTAGCCCGGGCGCCGGTCGCCCCAGGCGGCGTTGAGCTGGGCCCCGAAAAGCACGACATAGGCCGACAGGTAAAGCCAGGTCAAAAGGACCACGACTGCGCCCAGCGAGCCATAGGTCGCGTTGTAGTTGCCGAATTGGGAAACATAGACCCCGAAACCCAGCGTCAGCATGAGCCAGCCGAATGCGGCGAAGATCGCGCCGGGCATGACCATGCGCCAATGCGGCGCCTCGCGGTTGGGGGCGAAACGGTAGAGCGCCGCCGAACCGACTATGCCGCCGGCCAGCATCGCGAGATAGGTGGCGCCCGATCCGGTGATCGCCAGACCCGTCGGCAGGTAACTGAGGAAGGCGGACAGAGCGGCGACGGTGGCGAACGCGACGATGACCCCCAGGATACCGCACACGGTAATCAGCAGCGCCACCCCGTTCGCGCGCAGGAAACTGCGCCCCTCGGGAACACCGTACGCGATGTTGAGTCCGGTCAGTATCGAGCCGGCGCCGTTGCGCGCCCCGAACAACGCGATGCCGAGCGCGACGAGCAGCCCGAAGCCCTTCTTCCCGCGCGACGTTTCGACCACTGTTTTAAGCTGGTCGGCAAACAGTTCGGCCGCGCTTGACGGCATGACCGAACTCAGGCGGCCGATGTCCTCTGCCACCTGCGCCTGATCGGCCACCAGGCCGTAGATCAGCACCGTGGCCGCGAGCAGCGGGACGATCGAAAGGAAGACGTAGAAGCCCACCCCTGCCGCGGCCATCGAGACATTGTTGCGGCCCGAACGCTCGATCGCGTCCGACACGATGTGCCAGCCGAATTTGGCCCCTCCGCCGAGGCAGTGGGTGGCGGCGCGTACACGGTCGTCCATCACGATGCGGCGTTCAATCGCCCGTGCCGGGCTCCGGCGTGAAGAATTTCTCGAACTTGCCGGCCTCGCCCTTGTGCTCGTCGGCGTCGGCGGGCGGCTCCTTCTTCTGCGTGATGTTCGGCCATTCGGCGCTGAACTGCGCGTTGAGTTCGAGCCATTGCTCCAGCCCGCTCTCGGTATCGGGCAGGATCGCCTCGGCCGGGCATTCGGGTTCGCAGACCCCGCAATCGATGCATTCGCTGGGATTGATCACCAGCATGTTGTCGCCTTCGTAGAAGCAGTCCACCGGGCAAACTTCGACGCAATCGGTGTATTTGCATTTGATGCAAGCATCGGTGACGACATAGGTCATTGAGGCGCGTCCTGCGGCTGAGAGGCGAGTTGGTCCGCTGCTATGGCGGATTGGCCCGCGGGGTCAAGATCGCGATAGCAGGCCTGGGCATCGCGGGGGGGACCGCGTTGCTGCGGCAGATCCAGCACCTCGACGATCCGGATCCTGCTGCCGAGCGGAAACGTCAGGACGTCGCCCACCCGGATTTCGCGGCTGCCGCGCGATATCCGGTCGCCGTTGACCCGCAGGTGTCCTGCCTCGACCAGTTTCTGTGCCGCACCGCGGGTCCGCACGAACCGGAGGCAGCACAGCAGTCGGTCGATCCGCATCTCAGCCCTTGCTGATGAGATCGGCCAACCCGGCGAACGCACTGCCTTCACGCGGGCGCGGCGCGGGGGGCTCGCGGCGCTGCACCCGCCGCGCGGCCGGCCGAGCA